>JBHHUN010000010.1:0-33519 GCA_046753765.1 Candidatus Dojkabacteria bacterium
CTTCGCGGCTATCACGAACGAGACGACCGTCCATCCCGCTATGATCAAAAGCTCGGTACGCAAATCCAGTAGGGATGCATTTCTAAGAGCTACTGCCCGCAACGCATCAAGAAGCGGAGACAGCGGAAGCAGATCTGCAAACACCCTCACCACATCAGGAAGTGTCTCTCTTGCGAAAAAGACGCCTGATAGGAACATCATTGGCATTGTGAAGGTCTGCGACAGACTCTCAGATGCCTTAGCTGTTTTAGCAAGTGCAGCAATTACAAATCCCAGGTTAAGGAAGACAAAGTTCCCGATAAAGGCCAAAAGGTAGATCAGTGGGATACTGCCATAGATATTTACCTTCAATAGTACTGTTGACACAACCAGCATTACTGTAACCTGCAGCAATGAGAGAATCAAGAAGGCTATTACCTCCGCAAGCAAAAACCTCCAGATCGAAAGTGGTGTTGCTGAGAGCCTTTTGAGTATTCGCTTCTCTTTTAACGAAGCAATCGCAGCAGCCATTCCAATAATTCCTGACTGCATAATGCTCATTCCGATGACCCCTGGGACCAAGGTATCGTAGTAGGTGATTTCATTAACCGATACACCTTCACGCTCGATTGTGAATGGGTCAGTTGCCCCTGCCGATTGCAGTGCAATCTCATCAGTGACCCCTGAAACTATCGAAGCAACAATCCCACTTGGACTGATCTGCCCCTCTTCCGATGCATCAAAAAATATTTTGAGTTGAAACTCAGTTTCAGGCTCGGTTTGTAGCTTCGTATAGTCACCGTAACCTTCGGGTATATGAATGACCAAATTTACAGACTCCTCCCTTTCTACCTCGTCACCATCCGTGCCTTCCTCTCCATCTTCGACATAAACGAACTGGGCACTTTGTGAGTCACTGAGGGCCGTTTTCGCATCCTCCAAATCATCATACTCTGTGTTTATACCTACTCCATCCACCTCCTGCAGAATATCGACTAGAGTTTGAGAGATCTCGCTACCTGAGTTGTTGACTATCAGGATATTCGCGTTGACTGACCCAGAGAAGTCAAACAGTCCAAACAGGACGACGAATATCAAAGGAAACACCAGTGACCAGAAGACAGCCTGTTTATCCCGGAAAAGTTGTTTTGTTGTAGCGATAATCAGCTTAATCATTGTTCTTGAATGTGCTTATTCTCTAAGTGATTTTCCAGTTAATTTCAGAAACACGTCCTCCATATTTGGGGGAAGTATCTCAAGGTTTCTAAACTGCAATTTGTGTTTCTCAAGCCAATTGAGGATGTCATTTATTTTTGTTGGATCTTCAATTCTGAAGACATACTTCTGTTTCTCCTCCCAGAACTTACTCACCAGTTCGTTCTTCTTAAACTCCTCGATCTGCTTATCTGTCATGTCTGCTGCAGTCGAAAACTTGATAGTGAACAACAGGTTCTGGTCGATTATCATCTTCTGGGGGCTGTCCAGAGCTATAATCTTACCTCCGTCCATTATTGCGACTCTGTCACAAAGCTCCTCGGCCTCTTCCATGTAGTGCGTTGTCATTATGATTGTCTTGCCTTCCTTATTGATCTCCCTGATTAACTCCCAGAGGGCTCTACGAATCTGTGGGTCAAGACCAGTCGTCGGTTCGTCTAGAAACACCAGGTCTGGATCATTCACAATTGAAGCGACTATCGAAAACCTCTGTGCCTGCCCTCCTGAGAGGTCTTTGACCAGGCTGTCCTTTTTCTGCTCCAGTTTGACCATTTTGAGAAGCTTCATTGAGTCGATCCTCTTTGAGTAGAAAGATCCAAAAAGGTCGAGTATTTCTAAAAGTGTGAGAAGGTCGAAATATGAACTGGATTGAAGCTGTACACCAATCCTTTCCTGAAGCGCTTTTCTGTTTTTACCGTTTATTTTGATCCCAAGGATCTCTGCTTTGCCGGAGGTGATCGGCCTGAGCCCTTCCAGCATCTCTAAAGTAGTAGTCTTACCAGCGCCATTAGGTCCAAGGATTCCGAATATCTCCCCCTCACGAACATTAAACGAGATACCATCCACAGCCACGAAGCCTTTATATTCTTTCTTCAAATTTTTGACGGTTAGAGCATTTTTCATGATGCTGCATATTTTTACACAGTGAGGGGGTGTTTGTCTATACCCCTTAACCCTCAAAACCTGGTAATCAAGCTCCCCTCATAGCCGCTATCTTCCGGACCGGGATATGCCCATTTCATCACTGATCCAAACTGAGTATGGAACCTGCCAATTCTCTCATTGTTGTAGTCTCCAAGTGCTTCAGCATCTATAGTAAAAAGCCTTTGTAGGGTCGGATGAAAGACAATGTTGTTGGGGTCTCCATGCTGAAACAGGTCTCCATGAATTATTCCTCTACTCTTTGCGAACCTCAAATGCCTGCACCGCAAATCATTAAACAGCCAAGACAAAACTTCCCTCGAAAACCCCTCAAACTCTTCCCGTAAACTGGCTACTCTTCTTCTTGCTTCGTCATCATGAAAACTCAAATAGTAGTCTATCTCACCTAAATGACTGGCCAGTTCGTTAATATTTTCACCCATATAGGGCATATTCATCGATATCATTCCGCCATTTAACTCCTCAGAATGAATACTTCTATACTCGTCCGGAAGACCTGGCGAATACGATGCTACAAGAGCCCTTAGCTTCGCAAGTTCAACCTGAGCAGCTTCATCGGATGGTCTGATTTTGATGACTCTGTCGGGGAGGATTGTTCCGGATTCGTGATTTACTCTGAAAACAAATCTGTTCCTGTAAAAGATGGGATAAACCTCTCCCAATTCATATCCATCGGGTAATTCAAACTCCAACTGGTTCATCGCGGTACGTACTTCTGCTGGTTTTCTTCGAAGTAATTCTGGCATATACTAATTATATAATACCTTACTTTATGTGCATAATTGTCAGGATGCTAAAAATTAACGGTTTATAGATGAGAAATCCCCAGTCTTTGATTTAATCATCATCTAAACTTAATACACTATGAGTTTGCTGGAATTATACACGGGCTACAATCACATAGACTCAGTACTAACTGGAGTTCGCAGTACCCTGCCGGATTCGACGGACATTACAGGACAGCACCCTTGTACGATGCTGTAACAATGTTAGAGGTATCCCAGGGGTTTTGTGATTCAGGAGATAACGCACTTCATGGCGAAGAAACTCTTGCAACAGTTGATGAACAGATGCTCTCGCCCGAGTTTATTCAAACCCGAAATGCAATTTTAATACACGTAAATGCATTGGCTTCAGCCAGGAAGGGGAATTCATAATACAAAACTCATATTAACCCGTCTTTGGCTTGAGCGGCGCATTAAAACCACCACTGCCGCCTCCAAGCCCACCAAACGCCCCTGCTTTTTTAGCAGGTTCTGAGGGGGCATCAAGTTCGCTGCGTTGCTTTATCTCTGCTTCAACCAGCCCTCTGTCACGACCGTACCGAAGTCTAGATAGATTTTTCACGATCTCGCTGACCTGCTTGTTGCCATGCGGCGGTATGGGAAAAGGTGCATGCTTATAGTGCGTACTGACCGAAAAAGCAGGCGGAGATTCACCTTTTGCGATAATCTTGACGTATGCGTTTGTGTTCTCAAGGTTAGTAAGATCGTTCTGGTCGAACACGGGTGTGGTGACCGTCTCGAGAAACTGCGCGTCTGTTGTTCCAACTTTCATCGACATGACAGTCCCAACGTTACCAAACACTGCATCCCTTATCTTGTCATCAATCTGGGCAATATACTGGTTAGCCACTACAAGGTTTAAACGATACTTACGCGCTTCAGAGAGAATCTGGGCGAAGTCCTGTGTTGAGAAATTTTGGAACTCGTCAACATAAAGATAAAAGTCCTTGCGTTGCTCTTCTGCCATGTCAGCTCTGCTCATTGCAGCCGAAAGAATTTTAGGAACAAGCAGCAATCCCAAAAACTGAGCGTTTTCTTCACCGATAATACCTTTAGAGAGATTGACAATTAAAATCTTCTGGCCGTCCATGATCGAACGCATGTTAAAACCCGATTTCGACTGACCAAAGATATTTCGTGTCAACTTGTTTGTAACAAAGCGGTCAAACTTAGAGACGATATATCCGAGCACCTCAGACTTATGAAAGTCCTGCGTTTTGGCGATTTCATCTGTCCAGTAACGCCTTACGATGTCATCTTTAATATGGGGGATCTTCTTGTTGGCATAAGTCTCATCACTTAAAATTCGAAGCACTTCAACCAGAGTTGTTCCCTCCTCTTCCATTACAGTAAGCATGGCATTACGAACGGCTCGCTCAAATCGCGGACCAGTAATACCCTGATTGTGTGGGTCAAACATCTTCTGCATCAACCCCACAAATGAGTTTACTGTCCTGTGCTTGTCCTGCTCGCTGTAGTGCTCGATGATATTAAAACCAAGAGGTCTCTCTGTGTCACCAGGATCCCAATAGATGACATCTTCAATTCTGTGTGGTGGGATCCGTTCAAGTAGCCATTCTGCTGAGTCACCGTGTGGATCAAGAAAGGCAACCCCTTCACCATTTAATATATCCTGCAAAGCCATCTGTTGAATTAGCCACGATTTTCCAGCACCGGTTTTTCCGATAACATACATGTGCCTTCGACGGTCGTCGCGGTTGAGGTAAATGTGACGATTCACATCGCGGTAAACGTTTGTTCCGAGCCACAGGTCACCGGTTGACGGAATAGTATTGGCAGCAGGTGCCCTTTTTGAGAGCAACCAGTGGATGTGTGGCGTGTCTATCTTGTTATTTGGGAAATGCATCAGCGTAGCCAGCTCTTCGGTGTTAAGCACACTCGTTTCTCTGGCGCTGCGGTATACAAAGTCTTTCATAAACCGCTTTTTGGCCTTAGCGTTCAAGCTCACTTTTGTGAGTTTGTTACTACCCTCTTTCTGGAATTGGTCAAAGGATCTGATCATACTCTCCAGATTGATCTTTGCCTGTTCAGTATTTGTGCCAACAGAAACCAATCGAAGATCAATATTGAATCCACCTTTTTCAGTCTTTTTCTCGATAGCTGCAAGAAGATCCTCTGGAACGTCCATTTTTTTCTTTTCAGGGTCGGAGTTGTTGGTTCTTACCTTGTTAACAAACTTCTTACCCTGATTTCGCCATGCGCTACCTGCACCGGTGATTACAAGCTGGTATGCAGCGGCTTCGCCCGGGCTTAATTTGGACATTACGGTCAATATCGAGGCCAAAGAATCGGTCGCCAATTCTTCGTATGTCCGAATCGGTTTGTGAGCATCTTTATCAAGCTTGAGGGCAGTAAATTCAACCTTACTGCCATCGGGGAAGAGATTGTATTCATCCACACGGGAGACCTCTGCTGTTGGATAGGCACTATTAATAGCTTTTTCAACCGTATTTGAGAGATTTTTACTTGCAACAACATAAAATCTTATTGTTTCTGGAAGTCCAACGATCTCGAAGCTTACAAACGATTTTGCTTGAGTCATCTTGCTGAAACCTGACAGTTTTTCTCCGACACCTAAAAGACCAGAGAACATCTGATCAGCAGCCTGAATCTCAACCTCATTTAACCTTGGCACCCTAACCTCGAATATGACAGCTGACAATGATTTTTTTTCTATTGAGGCCTCTTTTACCCCTCCTGTAAACCTCCGGAACATAGCCCTGGTTAAGAGGAGAAGAATTATCAACCCAACTAAGCCAACAAACAACCCCACCCAGAAACCGGGATTTAGAAAAAACAGTGTGCTCCCAGTGGCTGACGCAGCAGTTTGGGGGGCTTGAAGCAATGTAGTTTGCAGGTGTGGTAACACGTTTTATCTTTGCCTGTTATATAGTAGATCATACAGTAATAACGGCTTTCAATCAAAGAATGGAGCGTGCCTTAGGAGCGGGATTGCTTTCTGATCAGTCTGTCGAGGAAAACATACATCCAGGTGCGTGCATCACCAGGATCACCCTTTCCTTTAAGGTCAGACACCTTTCTTAAGTTCATGGCAATCTGCTGTGGAACTTTATAACCAAACAACTTTGGCGTTTTTGCACCAGGAGGTTTTGGCGGTGTCTTGGCTTTTTGTTGCGGTTGGACTGGCTGCTGTTGAGGTTGCGGTTTTGCCTCCTTGCGTTCTGCACCAGTTTCGACCTGTGGCTGCTGCTCAATTCTGCGAATCGCCTCTCCACCGTACTCAGGATTGGATGCAGGAGACGCTTCAACATTCACGGGAACAGGAGCACCCTCCGGCGATGCGGACACAGTTACCTGCTGTTGAGGTTGCGGCGGCGGCGGTTGTTCAGGAGGTTGTTGTCCCTGTGGCTGGGTTGGTGGCTGACCATCAGACGAAGCAACAGACTGCCCCGTAACTGGATCAATACCACCTTGAATAGGTTGTTGTTGTGGATCTGTAGCCATACTACTCCTTTAGTCCAAAATTTTTAATATCCCTTTCAATCGACCGCTTTTGATCTTTCTCCTTCAGCTTCTGCCTTTTATCATGTAACTTCTTTCCTCTAGCTAATGCCAGCCTCAATTTTACTACATTTCCCTTCATATGCATATCAATCGGGATGAGCGTATGTCCCCTCTGGTTAAGTCCTGTTTGGAGTTTTGAGATCTCTGACCTGTGAAGCAGTAACTTGCGCTCCCTTGTTTCTACCCCAGGCTCAGCCTGACCCATTCCCGGCCAGCGTGCAACATGCGCACCAACCAGCCACGCCTCATTGTCACGCAAGGTCACATAGCTTTCCTTGAGGCTCACATTCCCCGACTTAATCGACTTCACCTCCCAGCCCTTAAGGGCGAGACCAGCTTCGTACTCGTCGAGGGAAATGTAATTGAAGAGGGCTTTTTTATTGGTGGCCAGAGCTTTCATTTTAAAACTCGTTGAGGTCACTTAGCTCAAGTGCATATACTTTACTGCCATCCAGTACGAAAAGCTTGCCAGCCTTGCGATCAGCAACGATCTCCCTGATATCTGAAAAAGTTGATCCGTCACCTTTGTATTTGTACTGAGCTCTCAGGTTAAGCTCTTCGAGATCTTTTTTGAACACCAGTATCCTTCTATTCTCTGGATCAGCAATGAAGATATGCACATCGTCAACAAACATTGCAGTTGCCGCATGGAGATTTTCGCCAGGTGCAAGCCCTACTAGAATTGGTGTATCGTTTACGTTATTGAGTGCGCGGTACAATCCCTGTTTAATATCTGCGATCAGATATACTTTAAGATCCGAAATCTGGATGTCATTTCCAGTACTCAACTGCGGCAGCTCAAATCGCTTTTCAGGGATACCATATGCATCACCAGAACGTTGCAAGGCAACTACAGCCTTGATGCTCTGATCTATCCCATATACTCGCCCACCGAAAATATCAGCAAATTCGATCTGCTGGACCTTCCCCAACCGAAACTCTGATGTTCCCGAGTGTCTGTTAATGGTTCCGTTGTTTTTATTTACTGTCGCTAACCTTTCATCGCTGTTCTCGTCAAGTACAACGATATTGCCTTCACTGTCTGCCGTGATACTGCGGGGCTTAGAAAGTCCCTGAACAAGCTCATCAATTTCTCCCCCTGCATATGCCGTCGAGTAGATTTTTCCATACTCACGATCAGAGATATACACCTTGTTGTCTGCCAAAGTGATATCAGAAGCATTGGCTCCCGGAATGACCCCGGCAAGATCAACTATTACCTCTGGGTCTGTAAGGGCGATGGTTTTATTAAGTAGATCGCGGATCTCAGAGATGCGGTCTTGTTGAGTGCTGACATCGTCAACGAAATTTTCAACGTCATCTGCCTGATCGAGTTCTGTCTCTGCCTCATCGAGCCTCTCTAGCATGGCCTGTTTCCGCTCCTCGTTGCTTGTGGCCTGAGCTATTATGGGAGCTACTTTATCGACCTCGTCGATAATCTCAATTGCACTGTCAAGATTGAGCTTCGCCTCGTTTTCAAGTGCAATCTGCTGATTTCTCTCATTAATACTCTTGATGCTGAAATACAACAAACCAACAACGATCACAATTACAATAATAATAAAACGCCAATTTCGTGACCGACCAGCGCTTTTTAAATATATCCCACCTTTACCCATCCCGAGCCAGTTATCCCAGACGGTTCCTTTGATTGCCATGGCCACATTTACTATTACTACCTGGATACGTTTGAAGATAACCATATAAGTTGGCTTGTCAAAGTCATCTTCACTCTCAAGGTCTCCACTACGTCCTCGGACAGCACCAGCCCGCCCTTTGGCTACCTTATCTTTCACTTTCACAACACCCTGCTTGATGTTTCCAATAAATCCACTGAACTCAGCAGAGATCTTTTCGCCAAGGTTTTTCTGGTCATCACTATCATCTCCACCACCGGCACGACCGTCGTCATATTCATCCTCCTGTTTTTCCTCACTTTGGGGCTGATCCTTCTCCTGAACACCGGGTTCTGCCTGCTCCCCGACACCAGCAGCTTCTTTGGCTTCGCTAAAACTTTTCACCTTCTTCTCTTTATCGTCTCCCGAATCCCCCTGTGACTCTTCCTGATCAACTACCATCCCATGCTCCGCTCTGGCTTCCCGCCGATCGATCTGATATCCAACCATCAACATCGAGACTTCTGCCTCGCGATCAAATTTTCTCCTCTTCAATTTCACATCCGAGAACTCAACTAAGAGATCAACCAGCTCGTCTAATGTCATCTCATCGATAACCACTGGTGAACTGATTAAAATAACATCTGCCCTTTTTACAAGTGTTGAACCAGTCTTTATCAAACCTTCTCCTGTTGGATCCTTGAGCGCTCCGACTATATCAACCAGGTTCCCATCCCTAAAAATATGGATGTGGCCCTCGCCCATGTTAACGAAGTAGGCCGTCTCCTCGTGGAGCACCATTACCGTGAGGTCAAGATTAATCCCTTCATCAGCGGCTGTGTCTTTTTCGAGAAGTTTTTGAAGGTATCTTTGAGTTGAGAGAATCGCTTTTTCGAGAGACATCATTACTGAGTCACTTTCGTTCTCGAAGTAGCTTTCGTGAAGGTGATCAAGCAAGAGATTACCTGCTGTTGCCACATTGAAGTCCTCTGGACCCAGCAATGTGATCGATGCGAAGATTTCACCTCTTCGCTTTATGAATTCGGGCTTCTGGGGACAGTAGGTGTATACGCTGGACCACTTACCAGGCTGATGAGTACCTATAAAATATTTTTTCTGTGTTTCGCCGCTCATACCAAGGGATTTGCAAAAACCGTATAGATCAGCAGTCCAAATAAAATTATAGCATGCAGCAGAGCAAAGAGCATTACCGACCCGCGCAATGCTGTTTTTATTACTCTCCCTGCGACCATCACCTGCCTTGTAATCACCAGGACCGCGAACAGGTGTAGCATCAGGTATACAATAGCAGCAATCTTAGCTATAGCAAAGATGAATGTCATTTCAATCTGTACGTCATTCATGGTTCAGAGTGTTCAACTAGCTTTGCAAGGTCAGTTATTACATCCCGGAACCAGGTTGGGTCTGGGACGTGCTCAAAAGAGAATTTTCCGCGTTCCGCAGCTGTTGTCACAATGACATCCCCATAGTTGAAGATTGCCGGGAATAATCCGACAACTCTCTGTTTTACATCCTGGATATTACTGAGTGGCGCCTCTGACACAAACTTTCCAGTCAGAATTTTAAACTCCATATGGAGAAAGCGTTCGCTGGTTACAAGGTAGATGTCGAAGTACCAGTCAAGGAATTTTGCAAAGACGTATGTGACAAGTGACGTGTAGTAGATCAGACCGAGAATTACCCATAGTGTATCTGGCATCAATTTTCGAAAATTCACACCATCCGGGAAGAGCTCCGGAGACATATTTCCAATAACGTCGATTGCAATAACCGTGATTATGGGAAGGATGAATATCACTCCTGCCCTGAGCAACCATCCTATGTTTGTGAATACGTGTCTGCGAACTAGAATGAAGATCTTTTCTCCGGGATTCTGACTTGCAAATCTTACCTTTGCAGGATAGATGTCGAGCTGACCAACTACACTCGACTTAGCCTTCGGAAGTATCCGTTTTATAGAATTTGCGGCTCTTTGCGACATAGGTTAATTTTAACAGGGAACGGGGATAAAACCAACGCTTTTGCCGAGGTGAGGGAGCTAATTGGCTGTATGAACAGAAAACGTAATACCTACTATTTTATCGAGCTGACCACTAGGCCTTACACTCTCAATCCACTTGTTAAATACCGAGCGAAAATAGATGCCGGAAGTTGTTGCGTTTCCATTTGTGCCTACCAAAACGACACGTTGCACCCTGCCCGATGGGTCGTGTTCGAGACGTAGTGCAGTAAGTTTGCCGAGTTTGTTAGTGACGTTGCTTTTCATCCAACTCCATGTACTGCAATTACCCTGTCTGGCACACCACTTCAGCATCGAGTCGAGTTGGTTTATGCTGTAGGAATTCGTACGAGTGCTCGGTGTGCGGTAGAAGATGTAGTTGTAGGTGAAGTTTGAGTCCTTCACCGCACGTAGATACGACCATGACCTGCTGTTACCGTCATTTGAGCCCCAGATTGTTTTATGGTCGGCTGTTCCCCACCCATTATGATTGTATGCGGAGTAAAATGCTCTGATAACCTGGTTTCGATGTGTATACCCCTTTGAGACTGCGTATTGGTCTTTTGTTTCAAACGCCGCCCATGCTTTTGCATCCTGCCCTATGTACACCTGACAACGAGCATCAGTACAGATAGGTTGTGCGCTGGTTACACCATACGAACGCGCGGCGATAAGTTGCGCTTTAATCGCCTCTTCGGGCCAGCAATCCCAGACGCTGTTTGGATTATCGATGACGTACTTTTTGCGCTTGGGATCTTGAGGGTCCCAGCCCTCATTATCTGCAAACTCTGTCCAGGCTTCGATGTCTGCCTGTGTTCCACACGCTTTGCTGGGTACTTCACCTATGCCGGCAGCGTATTTTTCAACTGTCATCGTGCCATGACCTGCTACGCGTATATTTCTTCCGGGTCTCTCTTCTACGACCGTGTTTTTATAGTAGTGCCTGATGATATCCTCCGCCGACATTCCTTTGTTTGCCCCACCATATGCTCCCCACTGTGACATTCCAAGTCCGTGACCAAACGCATCGTAAGCACTACTGGCCGGCGGCTCTGGGCGAATTGCCGTTGCCGTGAAATAAAGTTCTCCCGATATTAATTCGTTTGTTCCACTTTCTGAATCGTCACTGAGCTGACTTTCGAGTTCTGATTTCAGAAGATCTGTGGCCTGCTGGGTTGTGGTGACCAAAGCGCGGATACCTTTAACATCCTCGTTTGTCTGCGCAATCGTGTTTTCGAGTTGCGTAATCTGGGATTCTAAGGATTTCTTTTTCTGATCCAGGGTTGTGCTGTCTTTCGCGAGGAGTTCGATATTTTTGGAGTATTGATCGTTGGTGCTAACCAACTCTACAAGGTCAGTTGAAAGGCCGAGGATACGTTCGTTTGATCTCTCTGACAGGAATTCCTGGTAAACTACGTTTTTAACAATATCACCGGAGCCGAAAATTTTGACCGCAACATCATCAGTTTTCCAGAGAATATACGCACTTGCGATCTGATCATCCTGTTCCCTCCTTGTTTCCTCTTCTTCAAGCTCTTTTAACTCGATCTCTTGTCTCAACTTCTTCTGCATCAGTTTATTGACTTTCAGTTCGGCAGTTATCTTATCAAGCTCCATTCTTACCGCTTCAATTTCACTCAGTGAAGATAACTTTGCCGATTCACTATTTTTCAGCGTTGATTCAGCATCTTTTAGCTGACTGTTGAGATCGTCCAACTGTTTCTGATTCTCGTTGATCTCCTGTTCAATCTCTTCTGCTGTTCTTGCCACAACAGCTACAGGAGAGAACAATCCTGCAAACAGTACGACGATCAGAGGAAGCATCAACAGCGAATTTAGTATTTTCTTCTTCATGTCATCTCTTCTATTCAATATATTGTTACATATCGCCTTGTTTTTGGGAAATCCGATCGTATCATATCTTCATTAAACACCTGGATCTATCTTTTCTTCTTACGCCTCAATTTTGATGAAGATCTTTGCACTTTCTGACCGGGAAGTTTAATCAATCGTCCCCACGACTGGTATTCATTGTTATGCGTAAGTACGATAACTTGAAACTTTTTCGAAATCTTCTCCAACATCTTCTTTACTTCATTGGTCCTGAGATGATCAAATGTTACGAAAGCATCATCAATCACTAACGGAACTACTCTATTTTTTAGCATAGTTTTCAAGAGTGCGAACCGAGCAAGAAAGTAGATTTGATCTACCGTGCCCTTCGAAAGGACTGCTATTGGATCAACCCAATCGTTTTTCTCTCGCGCGAACACTTCTATCCCCATTGAGTCGGTGAGTCTTGCATCGGAGTAACGCTTGCGTGTCAGAGCAGGAAGGTACTTCTCGATCTCTTTACTTACAAGATCTCCTGCCGATTGAGCAGTACCTGCAACTGATTCGGTAAGTGTATTGATTACAAGCTCAACCACTTTTTCCTGCTCACGGAGATATGCAAGATTGTCTGCCGAGAATTCCAGCTGCTCCTCCAGGGACGTAATTTGGTCAGCGTCTACCCCGCTCTCCTCTGCCCTAACTTTGGAAACAGTACTTTTCTCTTCATTGCGCTTTTTTTCAAGATAAAGCAGATCAAGCTCACGTCTTTTTCTGAGATACTCCTCAGATGACAGCTTTGAGTTTTTGACCTCATCTGTCAGCTGATTTACCTCTATCTCTTTCTTTTTCTGCAGCAGACCGATCTGCTCTTTCCTGACATCTTCGATTGTTCTTCCTGCGAGCAACCCTTCAATATGAGCATCGAGCTCTTTCAGGTTTTCTCTTACCGCGAGGTAGTTGCCTTTTTGTGTATAGAATTCGTTAGAGTTAGCCACCTTGAGACCTGCCAGAAGTTTTGTCAGTTCTGATTCAGATTTTCTGTACCGGCTTTCTACCTGCATCTTTGGATCACCCATTTGATTTTGGGTCCCACCCCCAGGCTGTCCTCGTGAACCTCTTCGCATTGCAATGAATGCAATAACTGCGAACACCAAGGCACCAAGCACGTATATGACACTCGAAAGAAGTAGCGAAAGAAATCCGCCTGCAATCAAAAGAAGCAATGGAACAACTATCACCCCAGGATTTGACCCGACCCGCTGCTGAGCTTGATTGGCAGGTTGTACCCTCAAACGGTTAAGTTCACTGTTTGCTGCTTTCTTTGCCTCAATCAGGTGTGCTAACTGCAGCCCAATCTCGTCCAGATTTAGTGCTTCAAGATGCTTAAACTTGACTAGTGATGATTCAACCTGCTTTCGCCTGTTAGTGACTTCCGTGTGCGTCTTTATCTGCTCTTCAAGCTTTTCGATGTTTGTGTCCAGCTCTGCAATTTGTTTAGTGGCCTTGTCATAGGTTTTGTGGTTTTCAATTAGCTTCTCAAGAACAGTAATCTTTTCGGTGATCTCGTCAAGTTTTTTTGACGATGACTTTGCATCTTTGTGTGATACACGCACCTTTTCCCACTGCTGTTTTTTCGTGGCAAGCTCAGCTGTCAGGTGCTCTACCCTGTCGGAGAGGGTCTTTAGCTGTCCAGGATTATTAGCGGGCCTGTCCAAGCCGACCCTAAGTGACTTCAGTTTAGATTGTAGTTCGTCAATTAACTTCTGTACATTCACATCCCGGCCGGCACCAGCTGCATTCTGTAGTGCGGATACCAGATCCGACGACGAATTAATCTTTGCTATATCGTTTTGCCCAATGAAAGCCGTTGCTTCGTAAACCTCTCTGGTTGGGATTCCCGAGATCTGTGCAAGCGCCTTTTGCACTGCAATGTGGTTTTCTGTCTTCTCCCCCGTATCAAGGTTTTCAAGTGTCGACACTTTATTTCTGAAGTCCTTTGTCAATTTGTATCTACTCAGATCATCCTCAAGCTCAAGTTCAAAAAGCAGCTGCCCCTTCCCTTTCCATGGGTAAGCCCTCTCAAAGAACTGCTTTGACTTTGTTGCGGGGTCGGTAAACAGTGCCTCCATGATTGCACTGCTGAGCGTGGATTTCCCCGCTTCGTTAGGACCAAGGATCACGTTGATACCCTTGTCGAAATCTATTGAAAGATCAGAGAATTGTCGGAAGTTTTTAATTCGCAGCTTGTTTAATTTCACCGCTCTGATTTGCTTAACAGCTTAACGCCCAACTGGATAGCCTTATCAATAACTCTGTTTTTCTCGGGATCTTTGCCTTTTTTAGACTGTAACAGGCGAATGTACCTACCTGTAATGAGCTCTGGCGGATACTGTTCGAGCTGCTGCTTTGTAATTTCAAGCTCGGACTTGTCTGTAAGTCTGACCGAGAAAAACTTTGGTGAAAGAAGTGCGGTCAGTTCATTCAGATTGATATCCATTCCGACATTTTTGCTGCCCCCCAGGGATACGGAAAGAATTACGTTTGGATCAGCAAATGAATCCAGCTCTTTGATAAGGGCATTGATGTCTTTGTATTTTGCAAGATCAACCTCAAGACGTTTAGTCTTTCTATGTCCGATATGTTTTGGGGTTACTTTGGTATCGCTCTCGGTGATCTCCACAAGCAGATAGTGACCAGAGTTGTGCTGATCGGAATGGATTACTTCTGGAGAACCGGAATACCATGCTGGGTGCGGGCTCTGGGTAATTTCCATGGCACCGTGCCAGTCCCCAACTGCAAGGTAGTTTAAGACTAGTTTACTGATCTCACTCTTGGATATGGGGGCGTTAGTGTCATCCTGATTAATGTCGAGGCTGCCATGAACAAGCCCTATTTTGTACTTTGGATCCATTGGGCCCTTCTTTCCTTGTTGTGCCAATTTAAGATTAATGCCGGTGAGTGGGGACTTTTTTGTTTTTTGATGAACTGTAGGAACGCCATACACCACCAGCTCAAGCTCGGGTATGGCCCAAGCTTCTCCTCCCGTTTTATTAAAAAGCTTGAATCTGGTTGCGTTCAACTGACTGAAATCACTTCGAGTGAAGACAGATCCCGGCTCCAGGCGGTCGTGATTGCCCGGGATAATCCCTACCCAAATACCTGCCTGTATCAGCTTGCCAATTTCTGTTATGACAAATCCAATGTTTACAGCTGAGGGGAAAGGACTGTCAAAAAGATCCCCGGCTATCAGGAAAAGGTCCGCTCCCTCTGAGATGGCTGCTGCTACGAGGTTTGTAAAAGTCTGCCTTATCTGCGCACGCTGTTCTTCGGCCTTATCACCCAGGAATGTGAGTTTGGCGCCGATGTGAACGTCTGCAGTGTGTATCAATTTTACAGCCATAGCCTTAGTCAGTTACTAAATACAGTTTACAGCATGAGGGGTTCTGAGTGAACTGTGCAACCTAGAGACTGAACTCATGCTTGGTGAATGGCTGTACCGCTCCATTTAGATTGACCGCTCCCTCTGCATGATCTGTAGCTACACCTTTAAAGCTTCCCATTAAACGATCTTGCTTATTGGCATAGCTAACCGAGTGGATGATATCCTCACCGGTGAGTGAGTAACTGGCCGATGATTTCTGGAGCTGCCCGGTCGTAGACAGGCTAAACCTGAACTTATCTCCCGAGCCGGCTACTGCTATGCCTCCCATAAGCTGCATCTCTTCAGGGAGCGATGGCTGTGGAAGTAACGAGCTGGCAAACCGGCTCGCTGATACCGCTGACGGGTCACTTTCGTTTCCAAAACTATTGATTTCACCATACAGCCGCTGGTTCACACCCTGTTGACCTGTTGAGTGCGAAACTACCGTCCCTCGAAGTTTGATATCAGACGAACCGATAATGCTATCGTCACCAGTAATTCTTATCGTTGCTTCTTGTGGACTGGCAAGATTACCAAGCTTATCCTGCATTTGGACTTTGACGATGTGGGTGGAGCGCTTGATAAAGGGCACTATTACATCTAACACACTCGGCGTGGAGTCATAATCGCCCCACTGTGACCACTGCCCACCATTCGTTTTATATCTATAGCTGTCATTGCCGCTCTCACTGTCTTCGCTGAAGATTCTGAGATTTATAGTGCTATCAGTTGACACAGCACCTCCCCTGTCGAGGTCAAACTCGAATACAGGTGGGTTCAGATCAAGGAAAAACTCGAAAATCGTTGACCATACACCTTCGTTTCCGGCTCTGTCTATTGGTTTTACACGCAGGTAGTATGCACCGGAAGCGGAGACACTCTGCTCAGACATATTGTTACCGGCAATCTGGGAGGTCGATGTCCCCTGTGGATCGCTACCAAAATACACAAGATAGTCCTTGATACCTGAGCCTTGCACACCATCATCACCATCCTGCCACTCAAATCCTGATGAGAGACAGCTATTTTGCCAGATCCCACTTGCTGCTCCGCAAGTACTGACTGCAGTTTCAGGAGGGCTGGGGGGAGTGTTATCAATAGTAGATACAATTGACTGAGAGACAACATTGTTATGCTCGTCTGCAGCGTAGAAATTAATGAGGTAGACACCTTCAGGCATAAAAGGCTCGACAGCAAGGCCAGGCCCATAGTAGTTCGAAGAGATAGTTGGTGCTGGGCCTGTAATTTGGTACCAGTAACGGATATTGTTGTCCGGTGTAACATTATCGGTTCCGGACCAGTTGAAACTAAAGGTGTCATTCTGCTGGTACTCATCAGGAAAATTACTAAGATCTAAGACTGGGTCTTGTCCATCAACTGAGAAGACAACACCCCAGCTTCGCCAGTTCCCATATCTGTCGTATGCCTTGACTCTCACTTTCAGATCTCGAAGTTGAATGAAGCTATTTGGTGCACTAAACTGAACAGCCAACGAGTCAGACTGCTGAGGGTTTTCATATATCTTCTCAGTCAAGGAGAGGTATTGACTGTAGTCAGTGCCGTTCAGGTTATCAAAGATCTCGAACTCTACCCTGTCAAGCTGCGCTACACCGACATCTTCTACATCGACATCAATGCTGAAGCTTCTGCCTTTTTTTGAGTTTGGTGTTGGTGTATTGATTGTGATGTTGGGACGTTGGTCGTCGGGGGAGTTTTTTGAAGTATAAAATCCACATACCAATCTACCAGCAGGATTGGGGAAAACCTGCTCTGTTCCTTCGAAGAATGAGGGATTGGTTCTGCATCCAATGCCGTTGCAAGTCCACCATTCATAATGGATGTGAGGGCCACTAGCATTTCCTGTCTCTCCAACTTCTCCAAGCAGAGCTCCCTGGGTAACATCGTTACCTGTTTCCACCCCTACAGAGCTCATGTGAGCATACAGAGAATAGCTGTTTTCACTGTGCATTACGGTTACGTATTTACCCCACCCAGTACACATCCCTCCTGGACATTCATCAACAGAATCTACAACAGTTCCATCTTCTGAGCTTCTTATGTTCTCCCCTGTTGCGAGTTTAAAGTCTATTTTGCCAACGATATTTGGACTAGCATGGGTACTACAATTACCATTATATGGGTTATTACTTACGTCTTTGACGTTTCTAGTGTCAATCCTATGCGCCTCTTTCTCAACTCCATAGTCCCATGGAAGTCTTAACTCAGCACTCACCAACCCCGGGAAAGAAAAGTAAACGAGCGCAACAATAATGGCACCTGCTGTAACCTTATATTTCATATTCGACACTGTTAACCAAAACATTTAAGTAGTCGTTGAATTCCTTTGGGAAGGCATACTTTGCATTACTATCCTCCATGTCAATGGTGAAAGTGAACAGTAGGGTTGTGTGGTCGTCTAATAACACCTCTATGTTCTGTGCGTAGTTTCCTGCAAAACTAATGTATTGATGGATAACTCTGCTACCAGTATGAGTTTTCAAGTGGGTAGTATTAGATGAGATGATTGGAGTTTGTTTGTCCCTTTTATCCTTCGTCTGAAACATACTTACGAGTACGTTGTTTTTATCTTTGGCCCCATCAATGACCTCAGACCCAAGATCGAGCACTCCCCAGTATTCAGCACGCTTTCCAGGTAAATCATATACCTGATAACTATCGATTGTGAGAAGGTCGCATTCCCCACTTGGAGGAATATAAAACACAAACCCATATGCCTTCACCTCACAAGGTTCCCACCCTTCAGGAGCACTGACAGCTTTGCTTTCGGTGATGCCATAACCAAAGTTCCCCGCATTGTTTGTTCCCGAGGGGACAGTCGCTGTGGCATGTTTTTGAAGATATTCATTGTAACTCTTGGTCTCCTCCTTCCAACTCGGAGCAAACTCTGTAGCCACAGGCCTAGTCGGCACAACCTCAACCTCCACCTCATCCCCTTCTGCCTCTTCCTTGACCTCTTTCTCCTCATCCTTCTTCTCAGACTCAACCGACACATCATCAACACTCACCTCCCGTTGGTTTATGGCCAAGAAGCCAACTCCCGAGACCAACAGAAGAACAAAAAACCCTAGAAAAAGATAGATATTCCTGCGTTGCATGCGTTGTAATTAACAATTAGAAGTATTAAACCAGTTTATTCTTAACAGATCCTTAACAAAATTAGTAATCAGTATAAATTAGGATATATAACGTCTTATAGTATATGATCACATCAAGTTGCGGGGACACTCAACACAAGCACAACTCCAAATATTAGTTTGGCAATCTTATGCACCATGCTCAAATGTACTTAATATAGTATCTAGAACCGTTTCAGCATCTTTTTCGAAAGTAGTGTTAGACTCAGGATCCCTAACCTTTAGTAGTATGCTCATTGCTAAAACCTTGTTAGTAGCAATCTTTATTTCGTACACTCTCAGAACGCCCTCTGTTGCTACTAAATATGTGTTAGCCTCCCTCCCCCCAATTTTCAAATTCCTGAAGTCAGTGATACTGCCTGAGGCACTCAACGGTCGATTTACACTCAACGTATCTTCTTGCTCAATTATTTTAACTGTTGCATCCGCGGGAATATCTCCAATACCGCCAGTAACCTTCCCTGGAAGCTTTATTGCACCAAAGGAATTAAAGAGTAACTCTTCTCTTACGTTACAATCCCCAGGAGCGGGAACGTAAAACGTTAACCTCAGGCTTAATATTTCACACCTATTCCAACCATTAGGTACTTGCTTCATCTTTTTTGACTCTTTGATCAGAATGTCCTCAAAGTCCTTCTCTGTCAACCGAGTACTGATTTCACTCACATATTCTGAAAGAGTTATTCCTTCGGTTCGAAGTATCGTGGGGGGTATACCTTTAGCCAAGGGCACAACCTCAACCTCCACCCCATCCCCTTCTGCCTCCTCCTTAACCTCTTTCTCCTCATTCTTCTTCTCAGACTCAACCGACACATCATCAACACTCACCTCCCGTTGGTTTATGGCCAAGAAGCCAACTCCCGAGACCAACAGAAGAACAAAAAACCCTAGAAAAAGATAGATATTCCTGCGTTGCATGCGTTGTAATTAACAATTAGAAGTATTAAACCAGTTTATTCTTAACAGATCCTTAACAAAATTAGTAATCAGTATAAATTAGGATATATAACGTCTTATAGTATATGATCACATCAAGTTTCAATGTGCTGCAACACAAAAAATGAGAAAAACCAGCAGCCCATCAAAATCAAACCCGCCTTCACCTGAAGAGCTTCAGTCAGCTCTTGACCAAGTATCCGACAGTTTCCAACAGGACTCAACGCGCACATACCTCCTTGATGATCTCTGGACCCTCCACGATGTCAGTAAAGGACTCGTGCAGCTATTCAGCCTCCCACAATTCCTTCTCAAGTTTGCAATAGGTAAGAACATGATAGAGGTAGTCTTCAACCCCAGGTCCCCTGTATACAGGATCATTAACTGGCAGAAATCCCCAAACATGGGGCTTTACCATGCATCAATACTAAAAACTGAGTTTAGTGATCTTTTAAAAGAGAGATGGATGCAGGCCACATTGGGCAGACTCAAGAGATATCCTCATTTCCAGGAGGCCTGGGAATATGTAGACAAAAACAGCCCCATTGATTACACAGCACCAACTGCAAGAACAATTACTATCAGCTCAGACGACACAGAAACAGAAGTTATCTTTAAGAGAGAGAAGCTACAAGGACACCCACGATTTTATATCATCGAATTCACACCAACTGGTGGATAACACTATAGGCAGGAGAATACGGTTTTTCAGAGAAAGAGCTGGCATGAGCCAGTTTGATCTTGAGGTAGAGATTGGCAACTCACAGGGAAGTTTAAGCAGGATTGAGAGTGGTCAAACGAATCCGAGTAAGGAGACTCTGGGGAAGATCAGTGAGACATTGCGGCTAACACAGCTCGAGAGGATGTACTTACTGGGGTTTTTAGATGAACCAGCAACGAAAATTCAGATAAACGCGGCTGTTGAGAGTATCTCCGACTACTTCGATAAAGAGAATACGTACGCTTATCTACTTGATGACAGATATAACCTTATTAAAATCAGCAAGGGATTCATCTCCTTGTTAAACCTCCCGAAACTCCTACTTAAGTTCGCGATAGGAAGAAACATGGTAGAGGTAGTATTCAACCCCCGCTCCCCAGTTCATAAAATGATCAAATGGGGCGAGACAGAAAATCTGGGCAAACACCAGGTTTCAAGATTAGCGGTTGAATTTGGGTATCTACAATCGGAACCATGGATGCAGGAATTGATGGAACGTCTGGAGAAGTATCCGTACTTTAAGAAAGCCTGGGAAGAGGTACAGAAAAGCGGTCCCCTGGATTACTATTCCAAAGAGGCACGCACCGTAAAGCTCGATTCTGGCGGAAAAACAATCACTTTTGTGTATCACGTTGAACAGTTGAAAGATCACCCCCGATTTATGATAATTGAGTTTACACCTGTCGGATAACATTTGGGGTTAGAAGCATTCTTGAGTTCCGTACGCATCTGGCTACACCTTTAACCTACCGACACTATAGGTCTCATCACAGAAATCATACCAACTCATTATGGTAAGGATATCATCGTATCTCGGCAATCTCACAACAAACGGCACATGTCCTTACTCGATTACCAAACAGAGTAACGCCCACTATCCACATTAACTGACCCCTCTGGTACGTGTTTCGCATTCTCCCAGAGATTCTATATACTTAGGATATACTTACTATAGGCTTGAATTCTACCGCATAATGCTGTATCCTTAGTTCACAATGGAATCCCTAAAAACACTTCCACCACCCTCAAACCCAGACTTTGGAAAAACCGCCCCACTTCCACGCCTATACGACACAACAGAACCTCCCGATGCTCTAAAAACAGACGCAAACTTAATGCTTACACGTAGTTTGTATCGGACTCTATCTGAACCAAATCCCCGAAATGGTCGCCTAACAGCAAATAATGTAACTCTGATTCAAGATCTAATCGCTGATATGCTGCCCCGTTCGAGAGTCGGAGAAGTACTAATTCCCCGAGAAAGCTACCCTAATCTTCCTTTTCTGCAAGTCACGGATGCAAATCTTGATCCGGATAGGCTACATCGCTTCCTCAAAAGAAGAATTATGAGGAATTTCTATTCTAAAGTGGGTGGTGATGGCCTCACTATCTCCCTTTTAGGCCCTAGAGAATTTACACAAAACAGGATAGACGAGGTTGGCAGACAAAGAGCCAAAGTATTTGGCCTAAAACGTGGTTGGGATATCCCGACGGTTTCTGGAAGAGATGTTGACACAGGCGACCTAACTTCTATTCATATAATCATTGATGCACCAGATCACTTGACTGGAGAGGCTGTCCATGCGGGCAGTATGCGCATTCTCATCCCTGAAAAACCACAACCAGGTGAATCTGTTGCTCAAATAATTGATAATTTCCAATACCTTGCCACAACTGACGTTAACTCGGGAAAAAAAGATGAACTATCGGTAACAGAAGCCTTAAAAAGATATGTTCAAATACCTAGCAATGCTGCTATAAGAAGTGCTATTTTAGCAGGAAAACTAATTTCCTGGGAAAGATTAGTTGGTGGCGACTTTAAACGAATAGTTGGCGAAATGAACGACTATACATACCCTCACCTCGCGATACTATCATTGATCATGTTGACTACTGGCGCATTCTTAAAAAGCAGGGGTCTGCGCTTCGTCTTATTGCAAACTGATGAGGCCAACTTACCGTGGATACAGATCAACTTCAGTAATGCATATCAGGTATTCAATACACACACTTCGAAAAAGGCTGATGGTACTGATGATGTGACTTTCGACTTAATACTTGACCTCGAAGAAGGTCATCAGCATTTGACGGATCTACAAAGAACATTCGCTGAAGAAATGCTCACTCAATTTACAAATTGAATACAATTGAGTAAATTGGGTGTATTCAACTTGTATTCTCGATGATCTTCATACTGTACATAGTAACATTCCTATATTTCTCACTTGCTATCTATGTATATTTCGCCAGAAGGAACCCGATAAACCTTTCTTTTTCAAGTGTATTAGTTGGAATAGCACTCTGGTCCTTATCTAATGCCCTTTTTCTTGTTGCACCCAATCAGTCGCAGATGTTTTTTTGGGCTTTCATTTCTTATCCTTTTGGGTCATTTCTGGTCGCAAGCTTCTTCATCTTCTCAGTACTCGTTACAGAAACTCGCATTAAGCAAAGAACGAGATTCTTAGTATTCGCCCTGTCTTTTACCTCATTCCTCCTACCTTTTATACCCAATTACATAATTAGAGATATTGATTTTAATAACAAGTCAATTATAAATGGACCAGGGTTACCTATTTTATTCAGCATCTTTCTCTTTTTCCTGACGATGGGGACTTTGATACTAGTTAAGGGAATTCGTAACTCCCATAACACAAAGAGAATACAACTCATATATATTACTGTAGGAGGTCTAACTGCAATAGTCAGTGGTACACTGACGAATGTTGTACTCCCCTTAGTCAACAACTACTCCTTGATTGCCATCGGTCCTACTTTTTCGCTGATCCTATTGTCTGTAGTTTCGTATACAATAGTTAAGTACCAACTCTTCGATATACGCTTCCTTATCGGCAAAGTCACCTACTATTCACTGCAGGCACTCACCCTCTATATCACTTTCTTTGGAATCGCATATGTCTATCACCTGACACTGGGATCTGTATTTGCACCTGCAGCCTTTGTAATTGGCGTACCAGTCGCCTATCTGTACTTCCTTTTCTACGTTAAATTTAATGAATACATCCGTAACTACACCGATACCCGCCTTATAAACCCCGGATACAATCCTTTAGAAGTCACAGACAGATTCAGCAAAGACGTCAGCACCGAACTTAAACTGAAAGCCATCAGCAGCAAGGGCCTTGATGTGATAGCCAAAACCATCCGCCCCGAGAAACAAGCACTGATCGTCATCCCCGAAGAGGCAAACGGAGACAATGGATGGACCTACTTCAACTTCAAAGACCAAAAGAAGCACAATCCAAAGGACTTCAAAATCATCCTGGACGTCTGGGAACCTAAAGACCCCAAACCGCTCCTCATCGATGACTTTGAGTATGAAAAGGAGACGCGATTCAAGACTACTCCACACATCCTTGATGAGCTGACATCTATCATGAAAGCAAAAAAAATCAAGGTCATTATCCCCATCACCGCTAATGACAGCATCTCCGGTATGTTACTGCTGGGAGAAAAAGAGGCAGATACACCGTATACGATGCAGGACCTCAAGTTCATGAGCAGTTTTGTCAGCAATCTTGGACTCGCTATCAGCAGGGCCCTGCTTTACGAGGAGATTCAGGACTTCAACATCGAGCTTCAAAAGCGGATCGAAAAAGCCACTGGAGAGCTAAAGGAAAAAAACAAAAGCCTTGAAGAAGCGATCACCAAGCTCGAAGAGATTCGCCGACAGGAACGGGATATGCTTGATGTCATGGGTCACGAGCTTAGAACACCTATTTCAATTGTCAGAAACGCGCTTCTCGTTCTCCATAAAAAATACAACAAGAACGATGGAATAATTGACAAGGAAATCTTAGGCAAATACCTTGATATGGCAGTAGAGTCAGTCAGACGCGAGATGACTCTTATCGAAACGATGCTCTCTGCTACAAAGGTTGAAGGCAACAGGATCCAGCTTAAGATGACAAAGGTTGATCTTGTTGATGTGGCCGGGGACGCAATCGAGGCTCTCCAACACGATGCAGCACAGAAAGATGTCCCCATCAACTTTAAACCAAATGTGGAGCATCTGTATGTATATTCAGACAGGGTAAGGGTCCAGGAGATAATGGATAACTTCCTCAGCAACGCGATCAAGTATACACCATCGGGCCACATAGACATAAAGCTAAGCCAGAGCAAGACAAGTGGTCAGGTCGACGTCGTTGACACAGGCGTGGGAATATCAAAGCAGGATATCGAGCAGCTAGGTAAGAAGTTCTTCCGTGCGCAGCCCCACTACACCGCACGGGACAATGCACGCCCAAGTGGTACGGGGCTTGGCCTTTACGTTACCTTTGAGCTCATTAACGTACTGGGCGGAAAGCGACACATAGAGAGCGAAATAGGCAAAGGCTCATCGTTTGGGTTCTCGCTCCCACTCCACACCGACCAGAAGGACAAAGAGATCGATCAAACGTTCATGACTGATCCGAGTCTTGCGAAAAACACGATTGATAGCGAATTTTAGTGATACAATCCCAATACTATGAGAAGTGTTTACATAAGCTCCCCTGTCAGCGCTTATCAACGCGACTGGAACCTTGAGGTCACATATTGTCTGGCATCACAATATCCACGTATATCTTCCTCGGGAGATAACCCCTAGATCAAAAAACCGCAGTTCCTGGCCAAAGAATCTATCAAGAATGCATCAGGATTGCTTTACTCCGTTAAAACCAGAAAAAACGCGAAAGTTAAGAACGGAAGATGGGTGGATATGCAGCGGGTTTTAAACGAGGAGATTTACCTACGCCCGACTTACAGGGACGTTCTTGCAAAGGCTTTAGCTTAATCCCTGATATCTAATTGCCCCTGGCATCTGTGAAAATTTCCAAAGGATAAGATTGCCCAAGTATATAATCTTCGAGAATCTGCAGAATTGCGGGTCGTAAATTCATCCTCCTGACCTTGTCTGGGGGATACCAATTTGCAGACTTTATATCACTTCCATCACCACTAGCTCGCAGCTCCCCCCCTGTTATCTCTGCACGAAATGCAATCCCAACAGCTCCCTTGACAATGTAAAATCCAATGATATCAACAACCTCAATAGAGAATCCTGTCCCTTCGGGGACTTCACGCATTAACGCCTCAACAGGTGTCTCGTATTGCTCAACGAAACCGGATGGAAAAGAGAACATCTTCTCCTCCTTACCTATCTCTTTCATCGTCTTCGCCTCTTCCACCATAAGAAATCTGTCATCCTTCTCGATGACAGCACCTACACCCAGAACCGATGGTTTCAAGTAACTTTCTTTTGACATACCCTTATGTGATATTACTCTAAAACTCCCTGTTAATCATATAATCAGCCACACCCTCCAGAAACTCCCTGCCCTCTCCATCCCAGTCTGGCATCGCCTCCAGTGCGTCTTTAGCCTTATAAACGAACTTCTTTGCAGTCTTCTTGGAGTAACCAAGGGAGCCGGTTTTACGGATTATCTCCCTGACCCTCTCAGCCATACGGTCCGTAAGATTGGAGTTTCCAAGTGCCCTTGTAATAGCAGCACCATCTTTCTTGGAAGCCTTTTCGAGTGCCTTAATAATCAAAAGCGTATGCTTTCCCTCTCGAAGGTCTGACGTATTTGCCTTACCTAACTTATCTTCATCACCGTACATACCAAGAATGTCATCCTGAATCTGGAAAGCGATCCCAGCAGGGATTGAGTACTTTGACAGGGTCTTAACATTCCTGTCGCTTGCCCCAGCCAGGATGGCACCTACAGCTATTGGTGTCTCATACGTGTACGTTGCAGTTTTATACTCATGTGTTTGAAATACATCTTTCTCTTTGATCTCATTCCTGACAGAACCGATCACATCCAGCATCTGCCCAAGTCCCACAGTTGTTATTTGGCCATGAAGCTTAGAAAGCGCCCTGATCTTATTCTCAGCTTCAAAGTCTGAATCTACTAGTAGTTTCAGGGAGATGTGACAGGCGACATCACCAAGGTTTATCGCCATTGATTCACCAAAATGAACAGGATCCTGCAGACCATAACGTTCTTTATGAATTCCTTCATAGATCTTGTGAGCTGTAGGCTTACCTCTTCGAAGAACGTCCTGGTCCATCACGTCGTCATGTATCAAAAGGTAGGCATGCAGGATTTCAATGAAGATGGATGCGTCCATTGCAGCTTTTTTGTTCTTCCCCCCCATCATCAGGTAGGAGTAGTACATGAGAGCAGCCCTGAGCCTTTTGGCGCGTCTGAGGGTGTATTCTTCTAGAATCTCAACAGCCTCAAGGGACTCCGGTGAGACTTTTTTATATCTTGGTTTTACCGATTTGAAGTAGTCATTAAGAAGAGGCTCAACCCTCTTCTGATATTTTATAAGTGCTTGTTTAGCATTCATAAAAGTCGTTTTCCAGCTTGTCTATTATCATGTAAGAAAGTGACTGCAACAATATCTTTAACTATATACCTGACAATTATATATAATGCAAGGTATTAATGCTACCCTTGGATTGGTGACGCAGGTAATAGTTATCGCAGACTTACTAGATAATGGTCAAGGAAACGAGGTATTCAGAATTATTGGATATTTCAATGGGTCCTACTTGTGAGCTCAATTGCTCTAGGTCTACCTAAAAAGAACTGTTTTGCGGAGAAGAGGTTACAGGTATCCCTTCACTCGATATGCAAATCCCGGTGATTCCTAGTCAGTGGTTAGTATGCCAACAACTCGTACTCCTGTGACATTTAGACGTGAATGATGGATGATGATAGACTGAACGCAGTACATGACTACCCATCAATTTGAAAGTTACAACAGAACCTGTACAAGATACACCTAAGGACCTAAAAGCGAGGGCTCGAGCACTTATTTGCGAGCTTGAGAGCCCAGAATTCAAGGGTTCGTTCGTTCGTTGCTTGTACGAAGAAGCTGCACTCGCCTCTTACAATGGCACAGATAAGCCAAGTTGGCTACAAGAATTTCAGGAAGATTTTTTCAATAAAATTACTGAAGAACAAAACCCCGACGGATCCTGGAGCAATCACAAAAAGTCGGAATTCGTACCCGACAAAGTAGTCACTACACTAGCAGTTCTTAATTCTCTAGACAATCAAACGTCCAAGTTAAATCACGCACGGAGTTCAGCATGGCGGTTCCTTAACGACACTGTTCCACGAATTCTACAGGTTTCTGCACATAAGAAGACATTCGCGTTCGAAGCAATATTAGCCAAGAAGTTAAGTACAGCAATCACTACTTCTAAATCTGCACCGAGTCAAGAGGTGCTATACGCAACCAGTTTACTCAAGAAAGAAACTGAAAGAATTTTCAAAAAGAAAATCTCTAAATTGTATCGCAAGAACTCGACGATACACAGTTTATTGGATGCACTTCCCTCCCCACAAAAGATTGATTGGGAGAGAGTTCAGCCATTTCAAGAAGACAATGGTTCAATGGGAATCTACCCCTCGTCCACACTAGAGTTCCTCACTCACACAAAAGGAAAGACAAGACCCCGACTTTCTGCATTTCGATATGTCCAAGAGGTTCTCCAAAAGAATGATAATCACCTAGTCCAGTTCTATCCGTCCGAGAACTTTGAGAGATACTGGAGCTACTATGCGCTGGTTAGTAGCCCTCTCGGGGACTTACTCAAGGATAATCAAAACTTCAGAATACCTTCACCCACAAAAGGACTTAGCGTTAGCAAGTACTTCTCATTGCCCGATGTCGATACTTCGGCCATGAAAGATTACGTGGCCCTTAGGGCTGGGGCGCAGACTGAATTAGAATTTATCGATCATTTCTACGCTGATGGCACCTTATACTGCTACGAAGACGAGAACAGAGTATCCCCTAGTGCGAATATACATGTCCTCATGGCAATGATCGAACTGGATAGAAGAACCAATGGAAGATACCTGAGTTTGCAAAGACACAAGCAGCAATTTCACACCGTCCTTGAATACCTATCTGAGATTATCAAGAAATATGGCTTCATCGAAGACAAATGGCACATTTCGGATCTTTACCCGGTTTCTCATGGCCTTGAATTATTCTCAAAATTAAGTAACTTGCATAGTATTGAATCCAAGTATACTTCGCTAATTGCTACCAGTATGAGTAAGTTGCAATCATGGCTCTTGGATAAGAGGAAGCCTCAAGGTTGGGGCGTTCACACAGAGCCAACAATTGAAGAGACATCCTACGCAATTATGGGCCTTCTTCAAACGAAAGACGGTTCGAAAAAACTCGGTCAAACATTTATCGGAAACATAAGACAATTCTTACTTATGGCACCTATTGAATCTGATCCTCCCTTATGGATTGGAAAAACGACGTACAAATCGAATAGCATTCCCGAAGCCTTAAGACTGAGTGCTCTAGCCCTGATCCATAAGCATAACTCATGAAAGAAGTTCTTGATAACTGTGCAAAAGCAATATCCTTGATATCTGAGCCAAAGATTACATATTTTTTCTTTCTAATTTATGTGTCACTGGTTCGTTTTAGATCAGCTCCTCTGACAATTCTTACTTTCTTGTATAGCGTCGTTTCAATCGCAATCCTCAGTAATTCAGTACAAGGTCTTGCGTATAGTGACGATGATTATAGATTTGCGAACTTGAGTTTTAGGAGACAACGGTACCTCACCTATATTTTTACACTAGGCATAACTGCTATTTATATCTTCGTTTCTATCATTATTGACGCCAATTTTGAGTTCTGGGTTTTCTCATTTTCATTAGCCCTCTCATTCTTACTTCTGCTCTCTTCTTTTGTATTTAAGAGCAAATTGAGTGCACATATTTCGTATACTGGCTTATTTCTGCTCTACTTTGTTAGTGGGGCCCTCAAATACGTGCTCTTAATACTCTTCACAAGTGTAATTGGCTGGTCTAGGATAAGACAGAAGAAACATGATCTTTTTCAAGTAAGTGTAGCATTCATCATACAAATTGTTTTGTACGTCATATTCGAATTTATTAACTAATGTTTGGATTCCTGAAAAAATCAAAAAAAGAACGATCTCTTGCCGATTTATCAAAGGATATTGAGAGATTGTTTATTGCTCAGAATATCATCAAGGGACTAGCAAACAAAGAATCATTCGAACAGGTAGCTAAGTCAGTTTTGAACGAGATGGAAACAAAGATGGGTTATTCTGGGGCAGCACTGTCTGTTGTCAACATAGAAGCAAAAACTATCCAGTTGAAGTATTTGTCCGATTCATTCGTTTCTACGCTCTCTCAAAAGCTAAAAATACTTGATAAAAAGAGCTTTAGGGTAATACCTCTATATGATCCCCCTATCACACTGACAAAAAAAGCAGCTATCGAAAATAAGGTCGTGACGGGAACACAAATAAAGGACTTCACCGCCCCCCCAATGACCGAAAGAAAGGCCAATTTGATACAAACAATCAGTCGGACGAAGACTATGATTGCAGTCCCCATAAGAGCTCAAGATACTGTGATCGGTGTACTAAACTTCCCAATGAGAAAAGAGCAATCACAGATTAGCGATAATGAAATGAGAACGCTCGAACTCTTTACTGATCAAATCGGTTTAATAATAGACAATATCTTCAAGTACGAAGAGATCCAAAATTTTAATATCCAACTTAAGGAAGAGGTTGAAAGAGCAACGGAAGGCCTTAGGAGACAAAATGAAGACTTGGAGTCTCTTTTCAGTCTCACGAGTAATGTTAGCCAAACTTTAGACCCCGAAAGAGTTGTCCAGACCGCGGTTAACTCGATCCCACTGACCAGTGAGCTCGTCAGCATTGCAGTTTTTTCCTACGATGAACACACACAAGTTCTAGAACTACAGGCAGTCACTGAAAACAAGGTTCTGACAGAAGTTACAAAGCTGGTAGGTGGATTCGAGAATTATACAATCAACACAGGTAACCCTGACAATCGCAGTAACCTTCTTTACCAGATCATCAAAAACGGAAAACAGAAGACCTCTAATCAGATCAAGGACATACTGATCCCTCTTTATGACGAGAAAACCGTTTCAGCAATCGACAGATTGATGCGAACTAATCTGCTTCATTTGTACCCACTAAGGGCAAAAGACCAACCAACTGGGGTTATAGTATATTTCCTAAGAACAAAGGATTCCAAAGATGAAAACTCAACAAAGCAAAAGGAACCAAATGGTAACAAAAATCAGCTATTAGCTACATATGCTTTCCAAATCAGCATAGCCTTAGAGAATGCACTCCTCTTCCAGAAATCCGAACAAACTCAACGCTACCTCCGCGAAGCCCGTAGACGTGAACGTGACATGGTAGATGTTATGGGCCACGAACTTAGAACACCCATATCAATTGTTCGTAATGCCCTCCTAGCTCTTGAGATGGACTACAGCAAGGATGGGAAGGTCGATGATCAAAAGAAGCTTGGTAGATACCTTGATATGGCCATTGAGTCAACAAAGCGAGAGATCAGGCTCATCGAAACTCTTCTTTCAGCAACCAAGGTTGAGGGCAACAAGATACAGCTTACCCTTACAAAGGTTGATATGAAGGATGTAATCCATGATGCAATGGAAGGTCAAAAGGAAAACGCTGTTAAGAAAGGACTCAAGATCAACTACAAAGAACCCCCGGAGGAGCATTTCGCTTTCGTTGACCGTGTGAGGGTTCAGGAGGTAATGGATAACTTCTTGAATAACTCAGTTAAGTATACAGCTGATGGCCATGTTGACATCAAAATCTGGGAAGAGAATGATTTTATATACATAGAAGTTAAAGATACTGGTATAGGGATATCAAAGGAAAATCAAGAGAAACTTGGTCGCAAGTTCTTTAGGGTAAAGGAGCTATTTGAAGGTAAACCAAACGAGGTTCAACCGAGCGGAACAGGTCTCGGCCTCTTTGTAACCTTTAACCTCATTGATATTATGCGTGGAGAACGCAGGCTTTGGAGCGAGAAAGGCAAGGGCTCAAGCTTCATCTTTGGTTTCCCCAAATACCTCGGACAACAGGACGAGCGCCTTGATCAATCACTAATTGCCGATGAAGGTGGAGAAGAGGTGCCTGAGTCGATTATTAAGGAAGAGACAGCTAAGTTGACGCAAAAATCAGGAGAAACTGGACTCGAGACATAACTCAACTTACTCCTGATCCTCAGGGGGGATCCTCTATTCAGACTCTATGCTAACCAGTAGATTGTCGTATAAGATAACCTCTAGGATTCCACCCAAATAATTAGCAAAGCTACGGAGTGTGTCTACTTCTTCTGGTGAGATTACGTTCGCTGAAGCAATATTAATAGCTCCAAGAATGTCTCCACTTGTCCGCGGTATTGGTAAAGCAATAATCATTTTCATTCTCCAGAGAAACTGAACTGCCTTAGCCTGCCACACATAAAGAGGAGGAGATGCGAACTCTGACAATTTTTTCCCTAGAATTGTTCTATTTTTCAAAACAGCGATCTTTGTCTTTGTCATTGTCTCAACCTCTGATAAGCTTAGTTCTGCATATAACTTACTTCTGGGAACAACAATATTCGCCAGAAAGGCTACCCAATTATCTGAAAAAAACTTCAGTTGGATAATGTCCTGCTTGGTGTCAACAAGTGATAAGGATGAACCAATATAATCCATTTTCTGTTCAACTTCATTCAGCTTCTCGGCAATGAAGTGTTTCAGAGTCCTTTCAGTAATAAGCTCCCTCCTAATTATATTCTTCATGTAGTCCGAAACGGTGTCCTTATTAATATCTAAATCGATATCAAATAACGACGCCGTCTCCACAGCACTAAGCCCAAATACAGATGCAATCTTCAGAATAGTCTCCTTTGTAGGATTCGTAGCCCCACTCTCTATCCTGCTGATAGAGCCGGAGGAGGTACCGATCTCGAGTTCGAGATCCAGTTGGCTCATTCCGGCCCGTGTGCGGAATTTACGTATCTTATCTCCAATTTGTCCTTTGGTCATAATTAATTGTTAACTTTCTCTTCCAATCGCACAATTCTGTGTTGCAAATCTTGAAACTGCTCCGCATTATGGATAGCTCTGCCAAACTGTGAAGCCAGTAAGTTCATATCACCTAGGAGATCATTAGGTATCTCAGAATCGGCCCATATAATACCAAAAACACCAATAGGGTCTCCACGAAACCGAATTGGACTGCTCACTGAGTACTTCATACCAAGCAATCTTTGCATTGTGTTGTTTAAAACTCTGTTTGTCACGTATGGAGGAGAGATCTCATTAAACTCTTTAGCAATCGTTGTTTCATTTTTCCTAAATGCCCTTGCAATTAGATTGCTTTCATACTTAGGCTCGAGGGGATAATACTCTAACTTACTGACAGCTGCATTAGTAATTTTCTCAACCAAAGCTATCAACTTGGAAGGTGCATGGACTGACTTCAAAGCCAGTACCTTACGTTCACTTTGCCACTTCCAAATAGACGAGTACCTTACACCAAGCTTATTGACGATCCTGTTTGTCATAAGCTTGTACAGTTCATTGGGGTCTAACACATTGCTGATCTCTTCCTCCACCTCAACGAAGTCATAGCTTGTAGACACCCCTTCTATGCCGAAGAGTGCAGCAGTATCAGTTTGTCCTAAGTTAAACACAGATGCGATCTTCAAAATCGTCTCCTTTGTAGGATTAGTACTCCCACTCTCTATCCTGCTGATAGAGCCGGAGGAGGTACCGATCTCGAGTTCGAGATCCAGTTGACTCATTCCCGCCCGTGTGCGGAATTTACGTATCTTTGTTCCAACCGCTTCATTAATCATTGTTGTCCTGTTTGTCTAAATACTGCAATCTTGCCAAGGTTAGAGCTATTTGGCTGTTGAGTGCACGTAATATTGCCAACTCCTCCTTAAAGGTGTACTCATAACCCTTGTGATACAAGACGGCACCAATCACCTCCCCCTTGACGTTCAGTGGCATTGAAATACCCGATCTGAATCTCACTAGTTTCCCGAGAAATGATGCAAGTTTCTTAGATATTGTAGGTACTCCAAAGTCTGCTAATGAGTTCGAGTGCATCTCTCTGCCATCAAGAATTGTTCTGACTAGATAATTTGTAGAATTTTGTTTTAAGTTTAATCTTAACTGTGAATAATGAACTGGAAGAGCTTTTAATACAGCTGCTGTGTACCAGGATCTAGTAAAAGCAACCAAGGAGCACTTGTTCCCGACTAAAGTATAGAAGCTTGTTCCTCTAAAATCGAACTTCCTGGCTATTTCATCTGCGGCAAGCTGCATTAACTCAATGATACTATTAGAGGTATTGATATCTGTAGATATCTCCAGTAGGTCTTGAACTTCGGCGACATAGTCTATGTTTAGCAAGCTTCCTGTCTGAAAGGCATTCAGGTCAAGTGTTTTCGCGATCTTCAAAATCGTCTCCTTTGT
>JBHHUN010000011.1:0-32074 GCA_046753765.1 Candidatus Dojkabacteria bacterium
CTCTCCCCTTTCGTTGGGTCGGGTTGCTACCTAGAACAGTGAGAGATTGTCAGGCGGAAAAACCTTATTTGATAGGTTACGCAAAGCGTCGGATATGTTTTTTAGGATTGAATTTTGACCCATACATTATTTGGTATGATTTTGGGTTCTGAATAGTTTTTTGAGGTCAATTTTCACAGCAAGGTCACCTTGCTATAACCTTGCTGTTCGCAAACGAAAAATTTGGTTGATTTATAGAGTGTTTTACACTATGTAAATTGCTGTATGAAGTTACGCTGACGTAACCATCTGATATAACAGAAGTTGATATAATGTAATCATGTTTTTCAAGATTGTACGTTATGAGTAAAGACGAGATTTATAAACTGAATGATATTAGAAGTCTCTTGCCAAGTGCGAGATTAAGTAAACGTCGTCTTGAAAAAGCAATTTCAGAAGTCGAAGGTATACTCTCTCCAGAATGGATCGAAAAAGAACTAAAAAGAAAAGGAGGTCCATTCGGCAAGCACCCCATTGTGCAGGGGTTAAATGGAGTTGTCAACGAAAATACGTTAACAATTGCAGAGCTTGGAACGTATATTGAAACAGTGAAAGAACAAACTAACTTTAAAAGTTTAGTTACCGAGTTAAAGAGTTCAGGACAATTCTACGATACGTTGTACACTCTAGCTCTAGCCTATAGGTTAAACGGAATAACTACATCCCTTACATTTAATCCGACAATAGATGGGAAAACACCTGATATTGAAGTGATTTTCGGTGAAAACCAAGTGATAGTAGAGTGTACACAAGTAAATTTCCCACATTACTTTAGTTCATTAGAGAATTTGCAGTATAAAATTATCAATTTTTTTCACAAAGAGTTGCTCCTAAAAAGGAAAGTCTGGAATCACTTAGCAATAGTATTTAAGAAAGAAAAAGTATCGGAGCAAAGTTTAATGAAGCATCTAAAAGGTGTTGCCAGTACTCAAGATGCAGAACTTGTAATTGATGAAGATGATTTCCTGATAAAACTAATTCCTATTAAGGAAATAAGTGACGAGAAGACATATAGAAACTATGCTACGGATAATAAATTTGATGTATTTGGCTTTATGGAAACAATGCCCGGTGATAGAAATGATAGTAGTACTTGGGAATTAAACAACGCAACACGTCATTGTGCCTTTTTTGTTAAGTATCCTGGTGATTTCCAAACAGATTTAGAAAATCGTATTTTAAAACGAGTTAATGAAAAATATAAAAACTATAAGGGGGTATTGAACGATCTTGAATTTTACGTTTTTGTAAACCTACCTCCTGCAAATAAATTTGGAATACACAATCTGTTCGATGCAAATATAGTAAAACGGTTAAGAGGACAGTGCTTTGCTGATGGAAAAGATTTGATAAATGGGGTAATGATTACCCAGAGAAGGCTAACGGAAAAACATCATTGGCAAATGGATCAAGCTTTAGCAGTAAATCCAAATACTAGCAATCCCCATATCCGAAGGATTACAGAAGAAATGCAATATTTAGATGGGAATTGTACTTTCTACTATCCATTATTTCGTGCAAAACCACAGAGGAATGATAGATGTCCCTGTGGTAGTGGTAATAAATTCAAGAAATGTTGTGGATTCTACGAAGATACAATAGTAATTAGAAATAATCTATAGATATTCCACATGCGTGGAATACCTTTTCAAACAATAATCATTAAGCCAAGTAAAGATTAGAGTTTATTTTCATATATTGAACAACCCTCTCCAACTCATCCTTAATCACCTTCAAAGGGTTCGAGATTGGTCGCTTTCGGGTCATAAAGAGCAGGTTCGCAAACGCAGTTTGTGGTTCTGCTCTTTTTTTTCTTTAGGATGAGAACTGACAGTTCGACTTGCCTGCAGTTTCTGAGCATGCTCAGAAATACTGCAGCATGATACTGCTTTCTAGCTGCACTTCTAGTGCAGGTTAAAGGAGTGATTCTCCGCAGGGTCACCAGATATCATTTCTTCCTCTTCTGATGGCTTTGCTCTTTCAACGTCAGTGGTTTTGATATAATCTGGGTACAATGAGAGAGAAATTAAAGCCGACGAATAGATCCGTACAAAATTGGATATTGCTCATTATTGTTGTCTGTTTATTGCTTGTCTTCTTTGTGGCACTAGCCAGACAAATGACGACTCGAAATAATGCTAATAGTTTGAGTCTAACACCAAAGTCAGAAGGATTATCAATGGATAAACTTCTCGAAATAGATGCTATAGAATGGGCTGCATCAGTCTTAGCTACAGAACAAGGACCATTTTGTGAGGATAAAGCTGAAGTAAAAAGGAAATGCGGTGGATGTAGGAAAGCTGTTGTCACATATACAAGATCTGATTGTTCAAAGTATAAGAAAACAAGAAAAGATCAAAGTTGTACTAGTGATTGTCCAGTTCCAACCCAGAATCAGGTGCAAAATAACTACCGTCATGTGACTCCACAGGAAAATATTAAGAAACCTTCTTGCGTTCAAGGTGAAGAAGTCTCTCGATTCTGCATAGCGTGTGGGGCAATGATAGTATCAAGAAAAAACAGCGACTGTTCTGTGTATGCTGAACACCTTAATGATGAAGCAAGCTGTTATATTCCAGAATATTGCCCTCTACTTTGAGATATATAAGGCTCAAGCTAGATTATGAGGATATAGTGACCAGACAATTAGATTCTTTCAAGCAAAAGCAATCTTATTCGATATCCACCCCGCAGTGTCAGATAATCCCCCTTTAAAGAATAGTTAATTCCTCTACCCTAGACTGTATGATCATTCATAGGTTAACGATGTTTACTCATTGTATTGGCTTTGAGTTCTGCTGAACACTGAAATATACGTCTCAGACTCGACTTTATTTACACACGAGTTTCATAAAGGGTAATAATGTGAGAACTTAAAAAATTGTCTGTCCGTTCCTGTCGAAGCTACCTCGGAGAAGTTAACAAACGATGCCGGTTTAGCATAGACAGAGGGGATCATTTATATAGACTGCCCTTTTCTAAAAGCACTATGCCAGAAGAAGGTACGTCACGGAGTCCCATGGTTGAAAACACGGATGGTGTATCGGAGTACTCTAATCCACTCAGAGATTATCTTGCCTTACACGATTGGGTAAAAAGTTGGTATACACCAACGAGGGTTTTAACAACTTTTGATAAATCAGAGGGTCGCTTCCTTGAAGATACTGATACTCACCTGACACTCTTTCCTTTACGTGAAGCCAAAAGGCACCATTTAAGAGGAGGACGTAACCTTAATGTCTCTCCCCAGTCTTCCTATCTCATGGTAGCGCAAAGAGAGATTTATGTATCAAAAGATGCTGCTCCGCCTCAACTCATTGTAGACTTAACTGAAAGCGAAGCAATGCTTGTAATATCACTGTCCTGCTCACCTTATTTAAGTACCAGAGGGATGACTGGATCGGAACAAACCCAATGGAGATCTGTACTGGCTGGATTTGTTCATAAGCTTAATACTCTTGGGATTCAATTTGAGGGAGGAATCTACCACGACGGAACAATGTCAGTTCCAATACCCTATACTCAACCTCAAATTAGGCATTCCTTGACTTATCTCGAAGGGTTTCCTCCTGAATCTCTTTTTCATATGGAGCAGTCGCACGTACAGAGCTGGATATACTACAGACTGTTCGGTAATTACTCTGGAGTTGCCAGCTACGAGCAGTTAGCCGCCGATATGCCGGAGGTTACACCGAGAGCAGTTGAGTATGCACTCAGATCCGTCAATAAGACATTGGAAGCTATCTTTGGGATCCGTGTGAAGGTAGCCCGTTCAAGCAGGTATGGAATAGGTTATATCTTGAGTACTCCTGATGTACCCGATGAAGTAAGAATTGCTTTTCTCAGGCGACATATCGCTCGCTGGCACTACGTAGAAGCGCTGTTAAGTGATGATCAGCATTCCGGAAGAGAACACTTCCCGGCTATTACATTTCCTAGGCGGGACATGCCTGACGGCTATCCCAGATATGATTTTTCGGTTGTTATAGAAGATATGCTTAAACCTCCTGCACTTCTGGTTTATGACTCGAAGGATCAAATAGAGTTAGTTCGAAGCATGGGAGAGAGAGGAGGAAATGTTATTTACCCGGTAGTTTCAGAGCTGGGAGCTGGGAGAACAAGACGTACAATGTATGCAAACATTGAAGCAGTGCAAAAAGAAATTGTACTAGCAGGTTTGCCATATGTGATAAGGGCAGTACAGGGGCTTGGATTTGGGTTTGTGGGACCGGATGAAGCGGATACAACACGACATCCTGTAATGGAAACTGAGTTGCGCGATCAGTTAAAGAAGTTCTTACTCAGCACTGAACCTACGTGGCAGTCTTGTGGTGGGGTCAAGGTAGCTATTCCTGATTATGAGGTGGGGGATTTGCCACAGGCCTATCCGGCTCTTATAGACAGTGGCAACGGTGCTGAACTAGTACTTTTCAGTACTGTTGAACAACATAAGTTGTTCAGGATATGTATTGAAGAGGGGGCGGGTTATATTGATCCGGTGGTCTGGAGAAATTCGGGGCAGAAAACTGACGCATTAGAGTTAGTGCATAGGATCAATATTACTACTGAACCATTCCTGATAGGAGACACCCGGTTGTTAAAAGATATCAAACCAAGGGGACATGCTCTGTTTGGAAAGCACAGGCTACGTGCAGATTATGTACTTAGGTCTCTACAGACACAATATGGAACCGAGTTAGACCTTCCAGAGCAGATAGTTGATCTTCGTGAATCATTTGGGAACGGAGAGCGAATCACGGTTGTTGACATCATGCGATTATTTAGAGCAGTAGGACAACCTCTGTTCTCAACATACGGATATTTCCCAAAGTTACTTGTTGTCTGTAATAGTGAGGCAAATCTGCTGATTGAAGCGAGTGAAGTTGAAGCAGATTCTATTACCCGGCTGTTTTTTGCTGGCGGGAATAGCACAGGAACCGTGAATGACAGGGAGGCAATAACTGCGACTGAGCAATCACGAATGAAGAGGATATTAGATAGGATTAAGCTGCTTGATTACAACGTAAAGCCTGGGACGGGGATTGCATCAAGGAAGCAGCTAGTGTTGCCCGTCCCTCAGAAGGAGGTCAGAAGTTGAAGTAGGAATTCACTAACGTGGTGGAGCTAAATATAGTTGAAGGTCTAGCTCGCGCTACCCAGACCCTGACATGCAGTGGAACACTTAGTGGGAAACTGGAGGCTGCAAAATACAAACCTAACTACAAATCTTTTCAAGGCTTTGCCTAATAATGTGTCGGCCTCTATCAGCAGGGATTTTACCGCAAGTGGATCGTTTGTGTTACTCAGCTGCTCTATATTTGTTTTGAGTTTCTTTGAGGAGAGATATGTCTTCCATTGATCAATACTAGCATTACATCTAGCTGGAATCCAGATCTGTCGAAGAGTCTAGTCCGGCTCTTTGCTCCTGAAGTAGTAGCCAATAACAAATCCCATAGGACCAGATAGAATACCCGAGATAGTAAGCATGACCTCTTTGACGCCAGTAACTTTATCTCCTTCGCTTATTGCAACAAGACCTATACTTAAAGCGAGAATAATGAAAAACCCAATCAAAAAGAAGATCGCCAACCGACCCCGTGTATCTTCACGCTTCACGGATATCACATTTAGGTCTCTAACCGGAGCAGGCTCGGGTATCTCCTCGAGATCACCTGGTTCGAAGTCATCTATTGGGGCGGTGTTTAGTTCCTCAGCTGTGGTAATGCTGTCAGCTACCGCCATCATCTAAAATCACTGTTTGATTATATTTAGAAAACTTGGAGATCTTGAAGCTTTTCTTTTTGTCTTTGAGTTCAATCTCTCTCCCCTGGGCAAGCTCAAGCATTGAGAGACCCATAGAAATCACCTCTCCGGGAGTCTCGAGTGCAAGTACCTTCTGAAGACGCTTAATCTTTTTACTTAACTCTTCAGATGCAACGAATGCGATTTTATCTGTGTCTGCCATGTTAAGAGGATTTTACCATCTAGAGGTAAAAATATGCCAGCCCTGCCAGTGAAGCTGCTATGTCCTGAGTATGATGAACAAGGGGTACCCTAAGATCCATCCCATAATCCTTGGCTCTATTTGCGATTAGATTTAGGAAACGCTCATTGTAAACGAGCTCGCTCACTACACCGATAGTACGCACACCAAGCTCTTGAGCTAACAGAGTGAGAGAATCGATGATAATACTGAAAATTGCCTCCTGAAGACTTGCAGCTATATCGTATTTCCAGAATTGCAGTAGTTCCCGCCTGAGGTTTTCTTCGAGATCGGAGTCTACATTTTCATCGTAGCGTACCCGAGCATCTTTTATTTCATCAAGTAGGAACCTCATATCAAGTTCCCCCGCTTTTGCAACGTTTACAGGAAGAAAGAACTGGTCTCCCTGTCGCGAAGCATAAAAGAAATCGCTAATCTTTAGCTCCTCTTCAATTTTTGATGTGAGCTCCCGAATGGAGTATTCGTTGTGGCTTAGCATCGTTTTATGCTTACTTGGGGATTTAACAAGGACAATATCACTCGTATCGAGATAACTGTCGTCATACCAGATTAACTGTGGGTATTTCTGTGTTGCTGGTGGGTGATGATGATTGAGATCACTTACCCACAGAGAGTGCACCTCGGCTGCACGCCTATCAAGTCGGTGCAGAGGAATATCGGTAAAGTCAAGCTGTTCATCAGTGTGAACAGCTGCTGCCTTGATCTGACTGGGATTGATTCGGCAGTCTTCACACACATTTGATACGACTTCTCCATGCTTACCATCAACCTCACCTTTAGCAACAACCTTTCTACCGGAATCAACAATAGCATAGTACAGTTTATCTTCTTTTCTGTTTAGTCCGAGTGTCAGCATCTACTTTTAACAATTTTTTATATACATTACTAATTCTTACAGCTATTTTATCCCATTTATAATTCTGTGCTAACTGCTTTTCTGCTTTTCTCATCTTTCCCATCCTTTTTTCGTCCTCAAGAAGCATACCGATTTCCCGACTCCAGGCTTCCTGATCTTCGGGATCAAGAAGAATAGCTGTTTTTTCATCAAACAGTTCAGCTGGTCCTCCCACATTCGTAGCTATAACCGGAACACCCGCCGACATGGCTTCAAGTATTACGATACCAAACGCTTCATGAAAACTGGGGAAAACAAACAGATCCGCAGCTGCGTACATATCGTTTAACTTCTCTTGCGAGATAAAGCGATCGGTAAAGAATACATTTTTCGACTTTGCGTACAGAAACTTTAGTTTATCCATGTATCCATCATCACCTCCGGCGATAAAGAACAACACCTTCGGATGTTTTTTTACCGCAAGCTCCAGGTTTTGAAACCCCTTTGCAAAATTAACTCGCCCAACGCTTACTGCAATTGCATCCCATTTCTCAGGATTGATATCCCAATCTTTAAAAAAGGCATTTGCGTCTCCCTCCTCAAAAAAAGTGTCTGTAATGGCGTTCGGGATTGTAGTTAGTTTATCTGACTTCACTTTAAAACGATCCCGGAAGATCGTTTTCTCACTTTGTACTAAAGTAATGATCTTTGAAAGCCTCCCCGTGAATAACCTGCCAATAGTTCGGTCATGAAGGTTGATAAGCAGATTGAATCTAACTCTGCGCGTGGATGTTGGAAAGGGATTATGGGTGGTCAGAACAACTTTGAATCTCTTAAATAGGCTTGCCAATTGAGCGATATACGTTTCAACCTTTCTAAACCCATGGACGTGCACAATATCTAGGTCGCTGCGAAGCAGATATAAAAATAATCCAGGATAGAATTTATGATAGTAGCTAAATGAAAACAGACTCCTGAAACGTTTCACTTTTACACCTAGATAATCCGTTTCCTTTTCTTTTATTCGCGGTCCACTTTTATTAGAATCCGATGTAAGCACCACAACTTCGTGTCCTTTGGCAGTAAGTTCCCGCGCCAGGCTTAAAACATGCGTTTCGACGCCACCCGTTACGGGGTGGAAAAATGTAGATACCAGAGCTATCTTCATTTACTGAATTTGAAACCTTGTTTAAAGTCTACTTTAATCTTATCACCTTCTACAAACTCCCCGGTCAGTATTCTTGTTGACACCTGATTTTCCAGCTCCCTTTGGATGATTCTTCGGAGAGGCCTGGCACCAAACTGTGGATCAAAGCCAAGTCTTGCTAGCTCACGAACGGCTGAATCACTAACTTCAAGCTCAAGTTTTTGAGACCTGAGGAGCCGCTTTGTTTTATCAAGAAGCAGTCTGACTATCTCTTCGAGCTGATTTTCGTCCAGAGACTTAAAGACTATCACTTCGTCAATTCTATTCAAGAATTCGGGCCTAAAGCTGTTCTTTAACAACTCTTTCAGATTATCCAGGAGATCCCCCCACTTTGTACCGCTATCAGACTTCACTTCACTTTTATCATCCTTCATCTTTATAAGCCCTTTCCCCGACTCCTTTTTTGGCTTTATTTCTTGTTTTACCCCCTTCTTTTGATCGGAGAGGGATTCAAGGATTATCGACGAACCAAGATTACTCGTCGCAATAATGATAGTGTTTCTGAAATCAACTGTTCTTCCCTTTCCGTCCGTCAACCGACCATCTTCAAATACTTGGAGCAGAATATTGAAGACATCCGGATGAGCCTTTTCAATCTCATCAAGAAGAATTACCGAATATGGATGACGACGTATCTTCTCAGTAAGCTGCCCTCCCTCTTCGTGGCCAACATATCCGGGAGGAGATCCAATTAGCTTTGCAACGGCATGCCTCTCCATGTATTCGCTCATGTCCAATCTAACTATAACCTCTTCATCACCAAAGATGACTTCTGCAAGGGCTTTTGCGAGTTCAGTTTTTCCAACACCCGTTGGGCCAAGGAAAAGAAATGTTGCGATAGGACGGGTGGGATTTTTAAGGCCGACCCTTGCCCTACGAATAGCCTTGGATACAGTACTCACTGCTTCGTCCTGCCCTATGACTCTTTCAAAGAGTTTATCCTCAAGCTGCAGAAGTCTCTCTTTTTCGTCTGCCTTAAGCTCCGTGACAGGAACTCCAGATATATTTGAGATAACTTCGGCAACATCTTCAACCATTACTTCAGGAGCCCCCGTGCCAATCTTACGTTTCCATTTCTCATCAAGGGGCTGCATCTGTTCTTTCTTTTTTTCTATCTCAACCTTCATCTCTGCTGCCTGCTTATGCTTGTTTGCTCTGCTTAACGACTCTCTCTCAGTTTCCAATTTATGGATCTCACTTTTTATCTCTCTTAGCTCCTCAGGCTCTGCGGTAACTCTGAGCCTTACCTTACTTGCTGCTTCGTCAACTGCGTCGATTGCTTTATCAGGCAAAAACCTGTCTTTTACATATCTATCGCTCAGGTTACTAGCCGCGATCAGAGCTTCATCACTAATTCTAATTCTGTGATGTGCCTCATACCGGTCACGAATGCCTCTTAATATCTCGATCGTTTGTTCTACGTTCGGCTCTTCAACAAGCACAGGCTGAAACCTTCTCTCTAAAGCGGCATCTTTCTCAATATACTTCTTGTATTCACTTAACGTTGTCGCTCCAACCACCTGCATCTCACCTCTGGCCAGTGAGGGTTTTATCATATTTGCAAGATCAAGCTCACCCTCACGTGCACCCGAACCAACAATCGTGTGCAACTCATCAATAAAAAGAATGATATCCCGTTCTGCTTTTTCAAGCTCAGCTATGAGCTTTTTTGCACGGTCTTCAAATTCACCTCTGAATTTGGAACCTGCAACAAGCATACCAAGGTCAAGTGACTTCACCTTTTTGTCTTTCAGTATGTCTGGGACATTGCCGGTCGTAATTCTTTGTGCCAAACCTTCAACGATGGCAGTTTTTCCGACACCTGGCTCACCGATCAGCACTGGGTTGTTCTTTTTCCTTCTGGCAAGAATCTCCACTATTCTTGTGATCTCATCCGCCCGACCAACAACAGGATCGATCTTGCCCTCTTCTGCCAGTTGAGTGAGATCTCTTGTATACTTGTCTAGCTCTGGTGTCTGAGATTTATCTTTGAACTTCGTGCCTTCTTTGTCCCCTTCACCAATCACCTTTATCACTGCCTGTCTGGCGTTTGTATGCGAGACTGAGTGCTTTCGTAGTATCTGTGCCCCAAGCCCCTCATTTTCACGAACTATTGCAAGAAGAATATGTTCCGTTCCAATATATCTGTGTCCAAGTTCCATAGCTTCCTGGAACGCAAGCTGTAATATCTGCTTTGCTCTAGGGGTTAAGCCAACTGAACTTCCTTTGTAACTGCCTTGGGCAAGTTGTTGCTCTGTGTAAGCTGCAAGCTCATCAGGCTTGAGATCAAGCTCTTTAAATATCGTAGCCATTAGATCCCCATCTTGCAGTAATGCCAAAAGCAGATGTTCTGAATCTACGTTTCTTTGTCCCTTTGAAACGGCTATCTCGGCAGCTTTCTGAATAGACTCATTGGTTCGTTCAGAAAAAAGCTGCGTTATGTCCTTTTTTTCTGTGGGGCCTTTGTAGCTCGAGAAACTGCTGAATGGATCCTCATCTTCTCCAGAGGGATCAAATGGATTATAGCTTGACATAAGTTCTATTTTTTGAAGTTAAATCCGATCTACAATATAACACATTTTATCAATCTAGGGCGTAGAGTGCTAAGCTTTACCTTACCCCTTCTTCGATCGCTTTAAAGAAGTAGCCCTTGTGGGTGGTTTCGTCAAATTCATCTTCTGATTTTCTTTCAATTAATCTTATATCTTTTTCAAGAGTTGGGACAACGAGGCGTCCACCTATCTTTAGCTGTATAGCAATGTCTTCGGGGACCTCTTTATACGCTGCAGCGATATGTATGCCATCGTACTGCGCATAATCTTTGAGACCCTTACTACCATCTCTGAAGATCACCCTTACGTTGCTGACATTTGGGTACTTCTGCAGGTTAAGTCTGGCTATATCTACTAAAAACTGTACTCTTTCCAGCGAGTATACTTCACCGTCCTCACCAGCCGCCATCGCCAAGAGAGCTGCTACCCAACCAGACCCTGTACCAATATCTAGAAATTTCCCCCCAAACTGTGGCTTCAACATCCCAAGCATCTGGGCAACCTCAGTTGGCTTATTAATCACCTCGCCGTACCCGATCTCAAGTTCTCTATCCTCAAAGGCGTACTGCTTCACCTCTTGGGGTACAAAGTCGTCACGCCTTATCTTGCGGAAAGCGTTCTTAAGGAGTGGTTGCTTCACTATCCTGTGTTTGCCTATAGTCAGATAGTTCACAAGGTACTCATGCGTCCAACTGAACGCCTGCGGTCCACCATAGTCATCTAAATTGATTGCATTCATAGTAATATTTCTACTTGCTCAAGTTTAACCCAAAACACAACTATTTTGAAGCAGACTGTGACCTATTATGCTTTCCAAATTCGACAAACTTATCTAGAATGAGATGGATGAACTTCAGTAACCGCGGAAGAAAAACCATTAAAAAGATAAAAGCTGGACTGCCGGCGGTAATGTTTGTGGTTGTTCTGTTTGCTGGCGTCCTCGCCATCTTTTTCTCCTTCAACCGCAACAGACAGTCTCTCCCTGGAATTGATATTAACGATTTACAAAGCTTCAGCAACATTCGAAACGTGTTAGAGCAGGTCATAGGCAGGGATCGCGGCCAAGATGTTATTGTTGCGCAGTCTTCGGGAAGCGCTGGCGGTGAGGCAACGAGTTGTGAGAAATTCGGAGTAAATCTATTGGTAGGGCCGGAGAGGCCTGATGATTACGCATCTATCGCCGAGGAAGGAATGGGATACTTTTTGCATGTCCTCCAAGGTGGGCAAGAAGAGGTCGGTCCTATGGCTAGTGCACTCAATAGTTCGGGACTCACAGGAGTTGTCAGATTTTGTGATGCAGACGCAGAGACAGGCGGGCAGGACCCGGACTGTCAACTCCGAACCGATGTTACAGGTAACAGCTGTGCATCAGGGACGCAGGCAGGGAGTTTGATTGTAGAGATCGCAGATCAATCAAGTGCTCCATTTGTAGCTGCACCAGTTAATGAACCATCGGCCGAGCACTGGTTCGGGAGGGCACCGAGCGATCTTGTTACATTTTATAGATGTTTCTCTGAAAGGGTACGAGATTCGGGATTTGGAGATAAAATCACAATTGCCGGACCGACTTTCAATGTAAGACACTCTGATGGCACTGAATCGTTTAAAGCGCGCTATCGGGCATTCGTTAACGGTGGAGGTGCAGAGTATGTAGATATGTGGACGTTTAATTTCTATGACCGCGCCCCCGGGCAAAGCGGCTTCAACATTGAGAACACCCTCGAGTTTCTTGCAGGGGAAGTCACAGATGGCAAACCCTGGGGGATTGATGAAACAGGAGACTTTGGAGCATGGCCGGGGGACTTTGGAACGCTTGCATCTCACGTTAAGGTGCTAGCTGAAAACGAACAGGTGTCTTACGCTTTGTTTTTTAATGCTTTAGGGCTGGACACCGAACGGTGGCCTGGGTTGCAGATAAAAGCGCAGGGTCAAAACCACTTCCCCGATGTATTCGCGGAGCTCGATGATGAAAGCTGCAAAGTCTCAGAGGAGCCATTGCCAGTCAATCCAAACTCTCAAAACATTGACCCAGAAACAGCAGAATACCTTGAGGTTCTTCCACACTGGACACTACAGAGTTGTCAGGTAGAGGAGAAGAACACTAACGGAAGGCCATCGAAGGATGGGGCACTTGCAGTAGGTCTTGACCTCAACCCATGCAATGATCACAACAATGATCCAAACAAGTACCCGGGAAAGCTCCCATACGGGTACGAGTGTGCTAATAAGAGCGAAAACTGGACAGCTGGTTTTGCATATACGGGTGGTATGCGCAAATTCCCAACAGTCAGATACTTAGCTTCACTAAATTCAACGGATGACAACGCCTATTCATCGCCTTGCAAAAGTAATGGCGTCAATAACATCACTGATAATCTATCTTACCTACAAAGAAATGGCGGACAAGGTCCATTTAAGCTTTGGTTTTCTAGTGAGTTTCCTGGACTGGGAAGAATGATACGTGTGTCAGACGGGACGACCCAAAATATAAAGGTTGCACTGCTGGGTGGCGCCAGCGGATGCGGGATACTCAACTGGGAAGATATCGAAACTGATCCACTTGAAAACAGGGACGTTGAACTTAGATTACATCCTCTTAACCTATCACTGATAAAGCACTCAGGAGGCCCGGCTGTATCAAGTTCTGATGACTTAAGTCTTCTGCAAAAAATACTTGCACTCCTTGCAGACCTCTTTCGGGGTGCAGCCATACCAACAAATGAGAATAAATCCGGTAAACTCTTCTGCAAGGATATTCCAGGTGTCCCAATCGACAGATTCCGAACAAAAGATACCAAAAGGATGAACTTTGTTGACGACAATCCTCAGGGACCGTATGAGTACCTGTTCGAAGCACCTTACAACTACGAGCTTACGAAGGATATGGTTTGTGATGCTCAGTTCCACGGCTCGCTCACAGGGCTTAATGGGGGAGATGTGATCGGGGTGACTGGTGCTGGATGTACTCTTGGGAACATAAAACAAATCTCCAATAAGGAGTTGCATGAAAAGGGAACGGCTGAAGGAATAGGATTAGTATCAATAGACCCTATTACTGGTATATGTTCTAGCGTAAATCTATGTGGTATCAACGTAACTTGTGGTACTTCACATGGCGATATCTACAGGGCGTGTCATCCTAAGGGTTCAAAGGGTGTAACTAAAGTCGGAAGAAACCCATTTCTAAGGTGGGAACGCAGCGGATACGAAAAAACTGACCTCATTGGAATGGCTCAACTCATTTACAATACCTGGAATTTAGAAAGGATTAAAGCACCGTACAAGATAATTCACAACGTGAATGCCGGGCTTAAAACTGAATGGGGGACCCGTGTTTACGATCTTCAATATCCCGAGGCTGCGCCGGAGCACGCATCAAAAGATCATGGAGCACTTTTAGAACAACCACTTCTTTCAGAGGTACAGGAGTGGAACCGAAAACTGGAAACACGACCAGGTCAGGATTTTGACCCGGAAACTCTCCCGCAAGAACATCCTCTTGAGGATAATGTTACGTATCTTGATCCACCAGTGCTCTATCAAACTGTTCATGTTGGCGGTTATAACCTTGCGGTTACGACTGATGCGTCCGGCCCAAGTGGAGTATCTAAAGCTAATAATAACTACTACTACCCATGGCTAGGCCAGGTTCCCAGAATGTGGGAGAGGATGGCTGTATTTATGGATAATTCAAAAAACATTGTTGTGGGGCAGGCTTACGACACCGAAAATCCGGTAGCTAGCAATCCTGAAGTCGATGGTGACTTAAAAGACCTTTTAATTGGATTCTGTGGTGACCCTTGCCCCAACGGAGAACCTATAGGAGAGTGCGATTGTTTTGCCAGATCACAAGACGAGGTTGATCCGCTCGAGCAGTGGTTGTTCGCCCCGCGTACGTCTGAAGGTCTGGAGAGTGGTGCTGGGTTTGCTACCGCTTTAGATGTATCTAATGTCCAATGTGTAGATCGTCCAGGTGGGTCACAACCCCCGCAAGTCCCTCCACCAGACCCCGAGAACTGTGAGAGTGACCCTGTTAGTGAGGGGATGACCAGACCGGCAACTGGATCTATAAGTACAAACTATATAGCTTCAAGTCACCCCGGTCTTGACATCGCATCTGGTTTTGGAACAAATATTCTAGCTGCTCAAACAGGCAGGGTCGTGTTTGTCAGAAACACACAGATTAACGACTCCCAGTTTAAGGGACATGGGAACGGTGGTCCCAAGGGCGAAAAGTGCATCTCCTCTAAGTCGGATCCATGCGATTGGCGTAGTCTAAACGATGCAATAACAGATAACTACGCCGATTGGACGAGGTTGTACGGAAACGTAATTGGGATATCTCATGGTGGAACAACAACCATTTACGCTCATCTATTATCAGGGTCAATCACGGTTACAGAAGGACAGTGTGTTAATGAGGGAGATATCATTGCCCAAATGGGAAGTACCGGCAATTCAACAGGATCCCATCTGCATTTTGAGCTCAGAAATTACCAATGCACCAACTACTTTGATCCCAATTGTACTATTGATCCAGCAGGATTGATAACTCGAGATGCCAATGGAAATAATATCGGTCCACCTGTTCCACCTGGTGGTAACGCAGATAATCTCCCCTTCTGTGATGAGGTGGGACTCGGAGAAGAATTCGATGATGATCCCGGATATCAGGGGACTCCAAGACCGGGCGGAATTGACTGTATCATTAAAACTGCAGCTGAAACTGTGGGTGTTCACCCCGCAATTCTGTTTGCAATCGGGAAAAAAGAGACACAGTGGGACTGCTCTCCAACCTGGGATATCTGGAACACTGGAAGTCGAACTGAATGTACAGGTGACCCCGAACAGACTGCTTTTGCTTCTCGCAACAGAGGGGCATGGGAGGGAAGAATCAATAATGGGCTATGCCCTGTTGATGTGCGTGGTATAACCCAATTCTCAGCAGCTGGTGGACCCACGGGGGGCTTTGCAAGTGACGGACATCAGGGGTGTGCTGATACTTTTAATGGTGTCGTATCCTCGAATTTGGGGCTGATGGAACAGTGTGTAAGTGCGCTCGGGATAGAGCTTACAGCGTTAACACCAGATGATAATCCTTTCTACGATGAATTCTCTAGTGACCCTAGGTTTACGAGACACAGAGTAGGTGATGCAGCCTGTGCCACAGCAATCTACGCACGAGACTTCGCAGCACAAAGAAATAATAACACTCCCCTTACAATGGAAGAATGGTCAGAAATAAACCTTTATCAAGGTGATTCAGAGGCTCTTGGACTAGCAGGAAATATTCTCTGGGATTTTTCGACTGCTTATCATGGCACTTGCTCGGGTGTTTATTCCGTCTACTGCGAATTATCAAATCAATACGCCTTTGATGCAATCCATGAGGGCTTCTTTGACGATCTTGAGTGCGATTTCTCAGAAAGGCTCAGTACGCCTACACCAGGGCAAGGGCAAAACGGTGCCTGTCCGCTCAATAAAAGGGCAAATCAGTGGACTCAAGGTCCATCTCACTCAAGATGCGAGTATAGAGCAATATTTCCAAACACATACGAAGCCGTGGACATACCTTCAGGTAGTGATTCTACGATTATTGCCCCCGTTACTACTGAATATCAATTGATTGCCCCTTGGGACAACACATATACGCAATGTAGTAACAGTGGTGTTGATCTCAACAACGCAACCCCCTATGATGGTGGTTGGGTTATCGAAGGTACTAAAAACGGTATTACGTACAGGTTAGTTCATGTTGAGCCAACAGATGAGAATAAAAACTCCCACCCACTGGGTACTGTTGCAGAGGGCGAACCGTTTTCAAATATGGGCCTTTTCAACGGCCAAGTTGGAGCTGATTGGCCTCAGGAGTATAATCCAAATTTTGATACAACTGATAGCTGCTGGAGCAGATCTCACCTTCATTTTAATATGCAAGGTGGAGATGCGGACGAATTTATAAGTAGAAACTGTAGCAATTCTGGAGAACCCTTTGTTAGTTCTGGTTGGGAGACAGATGCAAACACGTGCTGCAACTACCCAGGGGGAGCATCCAATTGTAATCAACCAATACCAAGTAATTAGTTACTATGAAACTACCAAAAATAAACCTAAACGATCCAACAACATTTCGCAATCTAGTTATTGGTGGATTAGCTGCCATATTTGTTTTGATTCTTATCTCAAGTATCTTTTTTCAATCTACTCAGCAGGAAGCCACCCCCGATTTTGATGCCGAAGCTGCTATCAATGTAATTCCTTATACTGACAAGAAGGTCATAATAGAAGTTACCGACAGTCGCGTGACAGATCCAGAAACTCTACGACAATTAGCCGGACTTCCAAAAGATGTCGAAATCATTGTTGATGTACCCGGAGCTCTGCAGAAAGACAACAGTTTTAAAGACCTGGAGTATTATTCCGAGCCTGGAAATGATATTGAGTTTCCTGACCATTATGCTGAATAAGTAACTACCTCTTTCACCTCGTTCATATCCACAATCCTGGTTTCAGCTTCACTTCTCCTCTTCACCTCAACACCCCCAGCTCCCAAGCTTTTTTCGCTCACAACTAAACGTAAAGGAATCCCAATCAAATCAGCATCTGCAAACTTCTCCCCTGCCCTCACCTCTGTTCTATCATCCCATAGTACTTCTACGCCTGCCTCGATGAGCTCACCGTAGACGTTGCTTGCTATCTTATCCGCCTCGTCTTTTCCTTTACCCAGCGAGATTAAATGCACAGCATAGGGTGCAATGCTTGCAGGCCAGATAATGCCTTTGTCATCGTTGTGTGTTTCAACTATTGTCGCAATGGCTCGTTCAATCCCAATACCATATGCGCCCATGTACAGCAGCTGCTTCTGGTCCTTGCTGTCAATGTAGTATCCATCATGGTGCTTCGAATAAAAGTCGCCATACTGAAATACATGCCCAAACTCGATTGCGCGAATCTCTATTAATGTTCCTCCTTTACACTTCTCACACTCCGCACCATCATACGCCTCTGCGATATCAGCCACTATATTAGACTCAAAGTCGCGACCATAGTTAACATTAACCGGGTCCTGAGTTTCGGTTTTGTAACCTCCAAACAGATTTCGCGACATAGGAATACTAGTGTCAGCAACATAGGTTATTCGATCGTCCTCGTACCCCCATGAGTGTACAAACCCTGATTTACTACCAAAACTTTCCAAATCTTCATCATTTGCGTTTTCAAGGTCAGTATCAATCCCGAGAGCCCTTTGTAGCTTAATAACGTTAACATTCAAATTACCCGTTACTGTGGCAATAATAATTTTGCCATCCACAGTTTTGTAGACTACATTCTTGATAAACCTGTTAGCCGACAAATTGTAATGTTTGGTCAGCTGAGGAATAGTAGCCACCTCGGTGGGGAGATCAACCATCTCCATTTTCTTTTCCTCTTCATCCATATTTACCTCTTCACGCTTGAATTCCGCCTTTTCGATGTTGGCAGCGTAGCCACACTTATTACACCTGACAATTTTATCTTCTCCAAAGTCGGCAGGTATCATGAATTCGTGTGAATATTCACCGCCAAGCGCGCCATTATCAGCCTCAACCGGGATTGCCTCCAGCCCCAGTCTTTCAGCCACTTTCTCATAAGCTTTGTAAAATTTATAGTATGTCTCTTTAAACGCCTCCGCACCTGTATCAAAGGAATATGCATCTTTCATAATGAATTCACGCAGTCGCAGTAACCCACCTCTTGGGCGCTTTTCATTACGGAACTTCTGCGAGAATTGATGTATCAGGATAGGCAAATCACGATAACTCGGTCCCATGTCGCGTACCATCTCCGTAAACAGACCTTCTGCCGTTGCACTAAGTGTAAATTCTTGGCCAGTCCGCTCATCGGAAATTGACAGCAGATCATTACCCCAAACCTCATCTCTTCCGGTTTTCTGCCAGATCTCTTTTGGGTGAAGTGTAGGTGTCACAACCCGTTGGGATCCAATAGCCTGCATCTCTTCCTCAATTATATTGATTATCTTTTCGAGAACACGAAATCCAAGGGGAAGCATTTCGTAGCGCCCTGCTACTAACTCACGGATAAACCCTCCCTTGTAAAGAAGCTTATGTGATGTTGCCTTTAGGTTACCAGGAATGCTTTTCACGCTCTTCCCGAACATTTGTGAATACCTCATCTTTTTTTGATTTTAAACTAATATAACAAAAAAAGCTCAACCATGCTTACCGTTTCCGATATTCAAGGTTGAGCTTTCATAAACCGCCCAAGTTACCACCTCTTTTCCGATTCGGTAGGACCTTTCATTAAAGGCAAAGCCGGCTCGGCACTTAGTGGATGACATCTATCACCCTGTTGACTCTCGCGCAACAACACGTCTCCTTCTACCTTTTAATAAGTTTCGGAAGATGGCTCAGGAGTGGGTTTACTTGTAAGTGTGACCTCTCAGCATATGATCAATTTCTGTGGGGACAAGTTTTTATCTCCATCGAAGCCTATTCAATTGTTGTAATTGTATCAGTATCTGACCGGCTGTCAAGCTAGAATGGCAAGTCGTCAGGATCAATCACGCTATCACCTTTCTTTTTTGATTTCCCTCCACCTTTTGAGCTTTTCGAGCTAGTAGCTCCAGGACCCGGGTCACCATCGGAGGCTGAATCAGGAGCAGAACCCTCAGATTCTGGAAGGTCACTGAGTGAGCCTCTTTCGTATCTATCCAAAAGAATGAGATCCTGGGAGGTAATCTCGGTCTTGTAGTTTTTCTTGCCATCACCGTCTTCCCAACTACGCGTCTGCAACCTTCCTGAAACAAAGACTCTGGTTCCCTTTTTGGCTCTTCGGGCAAGCTGTTCTGCTTGACTTCCCCACACAACTACATTATGAAACGTCGTTTCTTCCTTCCATTCATCACTGTTTGGACTTTTGTATCGCCTATTTGTGGCTACTCCAAAACTCGTAACAGGGTTGCCATTACCTGTGTATCTTACCTGCACATCATTTGTGATATTGCCAATTATCTCCGCTCTGTTTAAATCTCCAAACATATTATAAAAATAAGAAATTAATCACTAACTGTAATTTTACTGATTTTTGCCAAATAAGCAATTGCAATCGTAATTACAGATGGCGCCAGTAACGATAATAACAGTTCTAATGGATCATTTGTAAATAGCCCTTGGGCAACCATCGCGTGTGAAAGTACCAGTGGAACCAATCCAACAACTGAGCTTAATAAGAACTTCCAAAAATTTACGTGCGACAATGAGGCGATGTATGAGACAACGTCAAATGTTACAAATGAAAAAACACGTAGCAGCAGAAGTACTTCAAAAGTAATCTTCTTCCCAAACTTTCTCAGGTATTGTTCTGCTACGGGAAACCGTTCAAAGATAAACTTACGTCCTAGCTTCCTTGCGATGAAATAATTCAGTATCGTTGCCGTCGTCATCCCGGACATAATAGTTATAGAACCTACAACCGGCCCATATAGAATCATCGTCACAAATGCCAAAGGCGCATCGGGTAGTGGTGTTAACGAAGTCAAAACCTGGATAGCAAATGCCATAAATATGCCCCAACCCCCTAGTGGTGACAGAAAATCCTCAACTACTTCTCTGGAAATACTATTAACTCTAAAGAAGAACAATAGACCCAAATAAAAAAACAACAGGGTGACACCAAAGTAAAAGACTTTTTTATTCACCTTAATAGTCCTCCATATCTCTTTATACAGAGGCTCCTCTGATAGACTTGCTGACATCAAGGGAAGTACTAGTTAACAGCTACAATCTTATCAAAAGATTACAACTTCAACAAACACCTGCTATAATAGCTATCTACTCATGAAAAAAGAAAGTAAAGACAAAGTTAAGATCATTCCACTCGGCGGTGTTGAAGAGATAGGAATAAACTGTACGGTGGTCGAGTACCGCGATGAAATGGCAGTTATTGATGTCGGGCTAGGCTTTCCGCTCTCCGATCAGTACGGTATCGACTACGTGATCCCTAACTTTGAGTACTTAAAAAAGAATAAGAAGAAGATTCAGGGTATTATTATCACTCACGCACACCTGGACCATATAGGTGGTCTCCCCTATATTCTAAAAGAGCTCGACTATCCTGAAGTGTTTGCCTCGCGATTTTCAATTGAAGTTATCAAGCAAAAGCTTATTGAATTTAAGATCCTTGATAAAACAAAAATTAAAGAGATCAACAAGGATTCAAACCTTGGTTCGGGCAGCTTTGAGATATCATTTTTCGGTGTTACACACTCTATTCCAGAAGCTATGGGTGTAGTTATCAAGACTCCCGGAGGGACAATTGTTCACTCGGGTGACTTCAAATTTGACAATTCTCCTATCTTTCAACCCGTTAGTGACTATGACAAAATTGCCAGGGTGGGATCAGAGGGAGTTCTTGCACTACTGTCAGACTCAACTAATTCTGCAAAAAGTGGACATTCAAAATCTGAAGCTGTAATCTACGACACTCTGCGTGATATGGTCGAAAATGCCGATGGTAGAATCATTGTAGCTACATTTTCTTCACTTGTAACAAGGTTACAACAGCTCATTCAGATAGCAAAAGAAGATGGTCGCAAAGTTGCAATACTGGGAAGAAGCATGGAAAACATGATCAAGATATCCCGCGACCTTGGATACATCAATGAGGGTAAAAATATATTCATTCCCGCAAGTAGAATAAAGTCTGTAAAAGATAGAGAGCTTATGGTACTTGCTACTGGAGCACAAGGAGAACATTTCGCCGCACTTGCCAGAATGGGAAGAGGTGAGCATAGAGATTTAAATATCAAGAAAGGTGATACCGTTGTACTCTCAGCTTCAATAATCCCAGGTAACGACATGATGGTTCAAGGGCTGATTGATGAGCTTTCAGACCGTGGGGCAGAAGTTTTCCACCACGCTGATATTATGGACTTGCATGCCAGCGGTCACGGATATAAAGAAGATCAGAAATTGATGATTAACCTTGTGAAACCCAAGTACTTTATCCCAGTGCACGGTTATACATCATTTCTAACCAAACACGGCAATACTGCAGTGAAGGTCGGAGTGAAACCCGAGAATGTGATTGTCTCCAAACGCGGAGATGTAATAGAACTTGATAAAGATGGCTGGAAAAAATCAAAGAAAGTGCAAGCAACTCCCATACTAGTTTCAGGAAGTGGTGTAGGCGACATTGGAGAGATTGTTCTTAGCGACAGAGAGCAGCTTGCAAATTATGGTGTCGTTATCATTGTTATACCTGTAGGGACAGATGGAAAACATGGACCATTGCAGGTGGTCTCGAGAGGATTTGTTTACGTCAAAGAAAGTCGTGAACTTATAGGTAGAATCAAATCGACTGCAAAGAAAGCGCTTGAGAAAGACCTCAAGGACCTGGGCAACACCAAGCTCATTCGGGAGAAAGTATCGGCAAGGGTTAGAAAATTGCTGTATGACGAAACACAGAGAGAACCAATGATCCTGTCGATCATTGTAAAATCCTGAATCAGCGGAGATATTAGTCAAGCGTCAAACTCACCATTCCCGGCACGAAAGCCTCGCGACTTCATTTCTGAAAGCACAACTTGCATTGGCTTTGCAAACTTGGGGCCAATTGACCTAGCAAGTGGTAGATAGAATTCTTTGGCTTCAAACATCCAGCGGGGGAACTTGTTGGTTATATCATCGTCCTTGGGGATCTCCAACCAGTCATACATCTGATCGATCAGATCTATGGCCTTTATCATTCTAACTTTCACAGGTGAGTTCAGCTGTTTGGCAAACTTTGCCTTTTTAGCCTCAAACTTTGCGTTTGGGCGGTTGTCTTCATCATGCACTCTCTCCCGCGTGAGCTGCCGAACATAATCTGCAACCTTTTCGCCGTAGTTTTCAACAATATATTCCTGCGAATAATCGGTGTCCTCAACAACATCATGCAAAAGAGCCCCCTGAAGCATTAGGCGATCCTTGATCTTGAAGTCACGGTACATTATCACGATCATCCTGAGCGGATGAATGATGTACGGCTTACCACCTGCGCGTTTTTGATCCCCGTGAGCTTCTTTTGCAAACTTGTATGTAGCGTCTATCACTGTATAATCCGGATACATATCGAAGACCTCTTGAAAGACTTCCTCGAGCTCATGGAGCGACAGTTTGTGTAGGTCGCTATCCATTCTTTACGTTGCCCTTATAAATGCTTGTCCCTGCATATCTATCATAAGATGTGAAATCTCCCTCTTTATCGATATCCTTTCTTATTATCTTTTGGAAAGCACGAATTTTGAATGATGCATTATCAAGAGAACTTACTAATATCGCTTCAATTGTCGAAGGGACCACGGGGCTTCCGTATTCTTTTTCGCCCTGATGTGAAAGCACGATATGCTTTAGTTGCAAGAGAGTCTCTTCATCCAAGATACCGCTGGCCTTTTCGATAACAAATTCAAACCCCTGTATAACATGCCCTATCAGCTTCCCCTTCTTGGAAAACTGCGACACCATCCCCACGCTTTCGATCTCCCATAGTTTGCCGATATCGTGCAGAATTGCTCCTACGACAACAAGATCAAAGTCTGCTTCCGGATAATACCTTCTAATTGAGTCTGCCATAGCGAGTATTTCAAGAACGTGCTCCATCAACCCACCTCTGAAGGAATGGTGGATCAAGACTGCAGCAGGTGCAGTCTTGAAATTTCTAACAAACTCTTTATCTTCAAAGATTTTCTCCAGGAATTCCCTCAGATCGTCCCTCTTGATATCCTCGATATACTTTGTTAAATCCTCCCATAGATCATCAAGATCAAAGTCGCTGGCTTCAATAAACTCATCCAATTTGGTCTCGTCCACTCGAGTTAGCTTCAGGACATTGAGTTGCAAACTTCCCCTGAATTCATCTACTGTGGCATCAAGCATCACCACATTTCCAGGTTTAAGCGCCTTTCTATCGACATTGTCGAACTTGTCTGACCAGATCTGTCCCTTAACTGTCCCCGTTTTATCTGTGAAGACGGTCTTATAAAATGGTTTACCATTCCTGGTTTCGCCCTGTTCAACTTCTTGAACAGCAAAAACCTCCCCGGCAACAGTCATCCCCTTCTCTAGATCTCTTACATAAAGTGATTTCATTACAGCAACTCTCTGATTCTTAATAATTGATTGTACTTAGCCACTCTGTCGGAGCGGGAGAGTGATCCGGTTTTGATCTGTCCAGTCCCCATAGCCACAGCAAGGTCTGCAATAAACGTATTTTCCGTTTCACCTGAACGGTGTGAGATGATTGCAGTAAAATCGTTCTCATGTGCCAGATTAATCGCATCTACGGTTTCTGTAAGCGTTCCTATCTGATTAAGCTTAATTAAGATTGAATTACATGCCCGAGTCTCAATCGCTCTTTCCAAACGCTTGATATTTGTAACCAGAAAGTCATCGCCGACAATCTGAGTTTCTGCATCGTTATAGTTTTCCATGAAGTCAACCCAATCGTCCCACGCGTCTTCGTCCATGATGTCTTCGAGAGAGTATATGGGATACTTCGCAATCATGTCTTTCCAGTAACTTTTGAGTTCGTCTGGCGACAGTTTTATCCCTTCTTTCTTCAGGTCATACACACCAGCTTCACTGTCCCATAGCTCAGATACAGCTGGATCCATCGCAATAAAAATCTCTTCGCCAGGCGAGTAATTCGCCTTTTCGATTGCTTCAATGATAATTTTAATAGCATCTTCGTTTTTCGCTAACGCCGGGGCGAAACCACCTTCGTCCCCCACCAACGTTACAAAACCCTTCTTCTTCAAGAGCCCTTTCAATTTATGGAAGATTTCAACGCCTGCTCGCAGCTTCTCAGAGAAATCGTCGATTCCTACAGGCATAACCATGAACTCCTGCATATCGACACCATCTGGAGCATGTTTTCCACCGTTTATCACGTTCATCATTGGTGTTGGCAACAGCATCTCACGGTCTGAACTGTTAAATTTCTCAAGATAGCGAAACAGAGGTTTTCCTTCTGCCTTCGCTTCTGCATCAGCAACCGCAAGAGAGACTGCAAGAATAGCGTTCGCACCAAAACGAGCCTTGTTATCAGTACCATCAGCATCTATCATCTTTTGATCTATCTCCTCCTGGCTAGCTGCATCCATTCCTATCACTAGCTGTTGAATCTCGTTATCGATGCGATTGACCGCCTTCAAGACACCTTTTCCTTCATAACGGTTTTCATCTCCATCGCGTAACTCCACCGCCTCATGTTCGCCCGTAGAAGCTCCACTGGGGACTTCTGCACGCCCAACAGTGCCATCTTCCAGAACAATATCTACCTCAACAGTAGGATTTCCCCGGGAATCGAGAATTTCACGCTCTTTGACATCTTTTATCTTCATGAGTGATTGAAAAGATATTATTTAGCTTAGAAACAAACTACATTCTGGGAAAAGTTTTGTAAAGTTGAATTGTAATCAGGAGATTCCGAGATAATTCTTCACGAGAGAAATCAGATCTTCTGGCTCTGTTTCTGATTTGAGCATATACCCATCTGCGCCCAACTTCATAGCCTTATCAATAGCCACATCTCCGCCAATATTAGAAAGCATCACAACTTTCATGTCACCATACTTTGCCGGAAACTTCTTCATCTCCGCCAGAGTCTGAACACCGTCCATATTGGGCATAATGATATCCAAAAGAACGAGATCAAACTTGTTTTCTTGTGCTGTTGCAAGTGCCTGCTTTCCATCTGCTGCGCCTAACACTTCAAATCCGGCGTCAGTCAGGATATCTAGAAAAATTTGGCGGGCATCGTTTTCGTCTTCAACAACAAGTATCTTTTTTTTCTCGTCCATAATATTAATATTGGTAATGAGTATCTACTCTAATGATATGTATCTATAGCCTCTTTTGTCAAATTTGTCAAAGCGATCTCACTAGGTTATTTCGTCTTCCAGTTCCATACGCCTTTCCATCTCTTTGGTTTCGAATCCAGTAAGCTTTGACTACGCATGGTCATCATCTGCGCAACACTGTCGTTATATTTTTTATGTACTGCATCGAATGCTCTCTGAGCTTTCTTGAAGTTGCCAGATTCGTAAGACTTGAAAGCTTGTTCATATGCTGCTTTAAGCTTCTCATTTTTACTGCCTTGCGGAAGTAATTCATATATCTTTACATGTGACTGTTTGCCTTTTACTGTAACAATATCGAGCAATCTCACTGTAAATGCATCAAGCTTATTGATCTCTTTCAGATGTTCAAATGTATTTTCTCCAAGTAAGATATCAACTCCATACTGCTTGGTGAGCCCCTCAAGTCTCGATGCGAGGTTGACGTTGTCACCGAGCACCGAATAATCAAACCTCTGTTCGCTCCCCATATTGCCAACTATCACATCTCCTGAATTGATGCCTACTCCAACTTTGATCTCTGGGAACTCTCCTTTATGGTCAATATTAAACTGTCTTAACTTCTCTAACATCCCCAGCGCTGCAACGCAGGAACTGTAACTGTGTAATTCATTGTCAACGGGTGCACCCCAAAGCGCCATTACAGCGTCACCAATAAACTTATCAACGACACCATCCTGCTCTAAAATCACAGCTGTCACACCTGTAAGGTAGCCATTCAATAGCTTAACGAGTTTTTTCACACCTATCTCTTCGGAGATTGAGGTAAAGCTACGAATGTCCGAAAACAGGATCGTAAGATTTTTTTGCTGCCCACCAAGCTTTAGCTTTTCCGGGTCCTTTATGATCTCGCTAAGAATGTGTTCATTCACATATTGCCCAAAGGCTTTTTTTATCTCCCGGTTTTCTTTGCGCTTCAGATAGTAAAGCCAGAAGTTGGAGATAATCCAGTAGCTGAATAGAATTAATGGAATCGAAATGATATTGATAATCCATCCAAGACCAAATGCAAATGCAACAGCAAAAATAAAGAGTAGAACTAACGCCATTGTGGCTACAAAAGATCTTAAGCCAACGAACTTCATATTAAGAAAGTATGCACCCGCGGCAGCGATGATAATGAGGATTAGTTGTGCTGAGCCAGGAACAGTGTAGATAAATTCCTTCTCGAGGATAGTGTTCATGACGTTGGCATGAACCTCGACACCGGGCACGGCTTGCCCATCGAAAGGGTTAAGCAAATTGTCCTGAAGGTCAGATTTGAGATCTTGAATTACAGAACCGATAATCACAATCTTGTCCCGAAATGCACCTTTGGGTGTCTCTCCGTTTAGTAGCTCAGACACAGTCACCGTTGGGAATGAACCCGCAGAACCGATGTAGTTTATTCTTATTCCCCCGCGAGCCAGATTAAACTCTGAAAAACCCACCGTTTGCTTTTCAAGACTGCATTCGACTGAAGGGCTCGCCTCGAGCTGAGCCTTTACGCTCATATATGCGAGCGAAAGCCTGCATTCACCATCATTATTCTCATTTATCAGCAGAGTATTTCGTGTTTTCCCATCAAAATCGGATTCGAAGTTAACAAACCCTGTTTGAAAGCTATCCAACTCAACAAATTTGTCGTGAGGGTCTATATATACTCCCCCTTCAATCAGCTTTCCAGCGAGGATTACGTCTGCTCTGGAATTTTCAATTGCCTCTACGAAAATGTCGTCACCGTCTCTTTCTTCAGCGAATATAATGTCAAAGCTAATGACACTTGCCCCAGCATCATTCAAACGATTAATTACATCTGCAAAAACTTCACGATTCCACGGCCAAGCACCAATCTCAGAAAGGGAAGCATCGTCAATTCCGAGTATAACTACCTTGCCTCCGCTTTCTCTATCTACAAAGAGTTTGTCTAAAACGATGTTCTGAACCTCGCCAAAAATATTTAGAGCCTGCAGTCCAAGCACAGCAAGGAGGAGGATAGCCAAAATGAGATAAAGGGGAATATTTTTACGATTGATAGTCACCTTAGAAGCCGAAGTTGCTGCCGTATACGGCAATATAAATGATCCAGTAGATCGCAATTATAAAAATTGCTATCACAATGTCGATACTGGTTTTAATGAAGCCGATGATGTTAAAGGTCGCAGTAGCAAAAACTAACTTTAAGAGGTCAATGAGTAAGGTTAGAACGTTCCAGGCAGTGATAAACAGCAACGTTGCCAAAATCGCTTTACGCAGATCACTAAAGATGAATAATCCGACAACTACGATAAGTAATGGGGAAAAAAGTACTTTCAGCAAAAGACCGAAGAGGTTAAACCTGCGTTTCTTCTCTCCTTGTTGATGTATTTGATCCTGCATTAGACGAAGATAGATACTCCTAACACTAAGGTCACTATAAATAGAATTGGACCGTATAGCAAGTCGTTATCAAAATCTAGAAGATCCTCATCTGTAAAGAAGTAGTTGTATAAAAAAAGCAAAATAGCAAGAATGATACCGGCTACAAGCGCAGGGAGATTAAATCTGTCGAATATTTCAAATACAACATAAACCACCATAAGGTAGCCAACTGACGAAGCCAGTAACTGAACAAGCTTCGAATTTCCAACCCCTAAAAACGACGCGGTATTTTTAAGGTTTGCCTTCCTGTCAGCTTCGAAATCGCGGATTTCGTTAAACAGGTCACCTCCGATGGATATAAGATAAACAGCCGCAAATAGGACAAGAAGTGGTAGCGATACCTTATCAGCTACAGATAGATAACTTGCCAGTAAGATTCCTGCTGCAAGAAAGTACCCGTGGGACAGGATATCAATGACAGTTTTCCCTTTTAAACGAGTCACTTTCCAGGAATACAAGAACCCAAGGACAACCAAAGAAATCCCCACAATCAGCGCCTCAGTTCTCAGTGTGGCAAAAAGTAGTAATGCCCCCAGTGCTGTGACAGCAGAGGCTGCGTATCCATACCTTTTGCTTATTATCCCTGCAGAAATCGGGTTCCTTTTTGACTTTTTAGGGTCCATCGCATCGTCTTCAGAATCTTCAACATCGTTGATCATGAACGCAAGGGTTGTAGCAAGGAAGTTTGCGGCTAACAGTGTGACTGCGTGAGTTGGTGAAATCTCAGCTCCTGTAAGCAATAATCCTAATAAACTGAGGACAGAAACTATTCCCCATACTTCATAGAATCTGGTCAACTTATACGTTCCGGAAATGATCTTCATGGGTGTTTTTAATGATACTAAAAAAGCTGGGTGAATTATAGCATTCTATGTAGCAATGAAGAACAGCCTGCTGAATTTCAGCGCTTTTTGAAGCTCGTCGATATTATAGTTTTCATTGACAGCATGCATATTACAATCTTCATTGGCAAGCGGAACCAGAATGGGGTCGATTTTAAGATTTTCTTTGAAGTAGGTAACTATTGGCAACCCCCCTCCTGCGAACTTATAGATTGGCTCTACTCCATATGCCTTCTTTAGCAGTTTGGCAATATCTTTCACTTGTCTAGAATCAAGATTAAGTTTTACCCCATCATAAGGGTCGTTTACCTCAAATTCAAAGTCGATGTACTCAGGCACATGATCGTCAAGGTACTCATTGAATCTTTGCTTAATCCGTTCTGGATCCTGACTGAGTACAAACCTGAAGTTTATTTTGACGATTGTACGAGCGGGAATGCTGTTTCTGTAACCAGTACCTGTGTAACCTGACTGTATACCGGTTAACTGTACACTTGGTTGCAACCCGACTGCACTATAAAAATCGTGACCTTCAGCCAGCAGCATAGTTTTGGTACCCGTGATCTTTTTGTACTCAACCTCGTCTAATGGAATATTTTCATTCGCTTTTCGTGTTTTCTCAGGGATCTCATCAACATTATCGTAGAACCCCGGCAACTTCACCTCGTAATTTTCACCAAAAAGGTCAGCGAGAAATTTTGTCATTTCATGCAAACTGTTTGGAGCTGCCCCACCATATATGCCCGAATGGAGATCAGTGTGTGAGGATGTAAAGGTAAGTGTAGCGTTCATTCCCCCCCGAAATCCTGCCTCAATTACCGGCCGGCCCTGAGTCGTCTCTCCATCTGATATCAGAGCAATATCGGCTTCTAATTCCTTTTTACGATCGTTAATGAACTGTTCAAGCTTGGGCGAACCCGTTTCTTCATCCCCCTCGAGCAAAAACTTAACATTGTATTTGAGTTTTTTCTCTTTGATAAGATCAAATACTGTGGCGATATGCACAAGTACCTGCCCCTTATTGTCTACGACACCTCGAGCGTAAAGGCGTTCATCACCAACGAGCAACTCAAATGGGTCCTGATGCCATCCATCTTCCTTACTTGCAGGTTGAACGTCATAGTGACCATAGATTATGCATGTCTCTGCCTTTTCGGAGACCCTATATTCAGCAATAATTATCGGATTCTGGTATCCTTTGGTCACTTTGACTTTGAATCCATTTTGGGTGAAAGTCTTTTTCAACCACCCAACAGTCCTATTAATCTCAGGGACAAATGAAGTATCAGTCGAAATACTCTTAGTTGATACGAACTTTTTTAGTAAGGATAGATAGGTTTTCATCAGTATCTGGTTTTAATTAAGTCTATCTTACCATTGTTCACTGTGATGTAGCTTGCAAATCCAAACCTTATTGCTCCAGAGTTGTAGTATTTATCCTTTGGCCTGGCCTCCGCCCTATGGGAATGTCCTGCAATTATGATCTCATTTTCGCCGAATCGTTGCTTGGCGCGCCTCGAGATAATTCTGTTTGTGCTCCAGTCTGCCATGACCCTTCCCCTAAATATGTTTACTTTTACAAACTCTAAAAACTCATGACCGTAGGCTACCGGCTTTGGAATAGGTATCCAAGAATAGATCTTTGATTTTGGGATAACGAACACGTCACCATGCATGACCCTGATAGTTTTTCCCCCCGATTTAAATTGATAGTCACGAACAACCTTGTCCGCAAAAACAACCTTCTTAGGTATTGAATCCGCAGGATCATGGTTTCCGACAATATAGATAGCTTTCTTTTTTTTCAGGAGTGGAAAGAGTTCTTTCCATTTGCTTGCGACAAATTGGTTATAGTCAACGAAATGCTTATCCCAGAAATCACCATTAATGATTACTCTCTCTGCTTTCTCGATTATGGATCTGAGAAAATCAAACGTATTTGCGTTGAATCTATTTGTCAGATGCGTATCGGAGAAGATTAAGTATTTCACAGTAGATTTTTACAGAAGTTGTTATCTAGACTTTCGTCTGCGGATTATTGACCCAAGAATCACAAACGCCCCGACAAAGAGGGAAACAAGGGCCGAAAAAGCCACTATATTAGCGGTATTGAGTCCACCAACCTGCTCTTGAGTCAACTCACTTTCTTGTTTTTCATGTTCCGGGGTTTGAGTCGCCTGGGGTGAAGCTTCATCCTGGTCGGTCTCAGGCAATTCAGTTATCTCTACTTCAGGCGCTTGTGCACTAGATTCAGTACCACCTTGGGTGGTCGGTGCTACAGTAGTTGAGTCACTATCATTTTGACCCTGCCCTTGTGTTTCCCCAGCCTCATCTTCGTCGTAAGTTGGTACCACGTATACCTTTGTAGGAGAAGGAGTTGGTGACACTGGCTGGATCTCGAAATCTCTGTTTAGCCCAGGAGTTCTGATGGCAGTAGGAAAAGATGCTGGACCTTGAGCACTTGAATCCTCGGGGCTTACATCGCTTTGTGTTGAAAGGATACCAACAAGTGCCAGTACACTTAGCAGAGGAAGCACGATCAAAAACAGCAGAAACCAACGATCTATCTTTTTCATTATCAAAAATGTGTCTGTTTAATACTACCAGAGCACAGCACAAACTCCAATATCAGACCTGAGTGTACCTGAAGCAATCAGTGATATGATCATTAACCATACCCGTAGCTTGCATGTGTGCATAAATAATTGTAGAGCCGACAAATTTGAATCCCCTCTTTTTCATGTCGCCACTGATTTCATCAGAAAGCTTTGTTTTTGAGGGTAGATCAGCCATAGTCCTCCAAGTGTTCTTAATAGGTTTTCCACTTCTTAGTGGTCCGAATGACCACATATACTTATCGAAGCTGCCGAATTCTTTCTGGATCTTCAGAAAGATAGTTGCATTGTTAATAGCTGCGTTTATTTTCTGCATGTTGCGAATGATTCCTGCGTCATTCATCAACCTACTCACATCTTTCTCGTTGTATTTAGCGACCTTTATTGGATCAAAACCTGCGAAGGCTTCTCTGAAATTCTCCCGCTTTCGCAAAACCGTCAGCCAACTGAGTCCGGCCTGCATACTCTCGAGCACTAGAAATTCAAAGAGAATACGGTCATCGTGTGTGGGTACACCCCACTCTTCATCATGATACTTGACGTAGTCCGGATCGTCGCCGGCCCACTCACAACGTTTCTTCATGAGAGATTACATGCCTAACTGCTTCCAGTTTAGCACGTTGGCATTAGGGTACATGCCTTGAATAGGTTTTGCGCCATTTGTGTGTGGGTTCAAACGTGCTA
>JBHHUN010000012.1:0-30632 GCA_046753765.1 Candidatus Dojkabacteria bacterium
ACAGAAACACAGTGAAAAGTATTATTTTCATGCATAAAAGTATAGCAGAAATGTTTGAAACAGGTGTTTTGATTTTGGATTAGAATCGTCTACAATCAGTGTAGGGTTATAGAACAAATATTTAGTATGAGTGAAGACGAAGAAGTCGGCTTTATTCAGTCAGTTTCTACACTGGCCTCTGTTGAACGCGATGGAAATGTCTTACAAACACTTGTCAATTTTCAGGACTACGGAAGCAAGTATCATCCCGGGCAGTTAGAAGAGGAGATAATCAGCTCCAGAACGGTTTGGCCCCAAGGTCTCAACGCCCCTTATATCACTGGGGGGATTACAATAAGTGGTGCTGATCCACTTTTTCAGCACCGTTTCCTTACGGCATTTCTAGGTAAGATGCAGCATCACCACATTCCAATCGCGCTTGATACGACGCTTCTAAGTTCAAAGCCGGTAATGGATCGGTTGATGGATAAGATTGATCTCTGGATGGTGTCGTTGAAATACATGGATAACCTGAGATTTAAGGGACTGATTGGGGAACCACTGGCAAACGTACTCGAGAACATTTTGTATCTTGACTATCGTATTTCGCAGAGTGACCTGAAAGCCTCGAGAATCAGGATCAAATTTGTACTCGTGCCTAACGTCAATGACGATGATCTCAACGTTGGCTTGTTGGGTTCGTTTGCGACAAAGGTCAAAAATCTTGACGTGCTCGAAATAGTGCCGTTTTCTCCCACCGAACCTTCGCAGTTGAGTCAGCGGGAGATACTAACCTTTGAAGGGATCCGGGCTGCGACAATTAGAGATATTGTTCGTGTGAGGAAAATTCTGAAACGCTGCGACATCAGTATCAAATATTAAGAGATATAGATGCGCTGGGGAACAACATTCAGCAAGAAGTACTGTCAGGAGTTGAAGATTGACTGGCAACATGCATTCCGAGAGATAATTAAGATAAAAGGGCTCGATAGCATTCGGTTGTGTGCGTATTGGGATCTTGTTGAGCCTGTTAGAAGTGAATTTGAATTCACTGATCTCGACTGGCAGGTCGAGTTGGCAGCAGCAGCTGGTTTGGATATAACGCTTGCGATGGGACGTAAGGTTCCGCGTTGGCCAGAGTACCACGAGCCAGTATGGACAGATAATCCAGAGAAAGATGTTTTAAACTATATAACTGCGCTCGTTAACCACTACTCCGATGAAAAAGCGATTAGGGTGTGGCAGCTGGAGAATGAGCCCTTTTACGATTTCGGAATTACCGACTTAGAAGTTACAGAAGATTTGGTTAGAAAAGAGACTGAGTTGGTAAGACTGCATGATTCGAGAGATATTTTAATCACTGATTCGGGAGAGAACGGTGACTGGAAAAAGGCTTCAGAGTATGGGGATATGGTTGGTGTAAATGTGTACAAGATTACGTATGATCATGATCTTGGCATGTACAATTACAACAGTTTCCCGCCCGGTTTCTATACATCAAAGGTAAATGCCCTTGAGATGCCCGTCATTGTTGTTGAGCTCCAGGCAGAGCCGTGGGGTCCCGAACACTTTGCATCAGACCTGAAGGGAGAAGAATGGAAGAAGTCCATTAACCCTAAACAATTGCAAAGCAATGTTGACCTGGTAGTTGAAGCTGGTTTCAAAGAGGTCTGGTTTTGGGGGTCAGAATGGTGGATATATCTTACCGAACAGGGCGATGAAAGTATGTTTGAAGCAGCCAAAGCAATTATCAGTCAACGCAGATAACCCCATCAACAACGCCGTTTTTCACGAATGCATGACACCCGAAATTGAGTAAGTTTTCACTACAAAGGCCTGTCGTTTCGATTGGTAGCTGCTCACTTGTCTCCAGGGTGATGTGTTCTGCTATACATTCTCCCTCGCACTCAGAACCATCGACGCATTGTTCACCGGCATCACCAGCTGGTAGATTACACTGTTCTTCTTTAAGAAGTCCAAAAACTCCCCATTGGCCGTCAAGTTTCGTACACTCGGTTTCAGACTTTACAACGGGTACTTCTGTTGGAGATAGGGACGGAGTAGGGGAGGGATTAGTTCCGTTGCAATCCTTCTCTGTGCAGGCAACGACCCCGTTTTCACAGTTACAGGTATTGCAGCCGTCAGTTGCATCAAAAGATTCACCCTCGGTGTATTGATTTCCGTTATAAACACACATAACAAGACCAGTTTTTCCGGCATTCTGCAGTGCTATGTACACAAGTACACTTCCTACTCCAGCGATGATGACTGTAATCATCCAGATTAGAAACCATAGAAATCGTCCGGATCCGCCTTTCTGCTCCCTATTGTATGCAGTTTCAACTGGCTGCATAGAGGAGGGTGGAGGTGCAGTAGCTGTTGAAGGTGGCGGAGCGGCTGGTGATACCGGTTGTTGCAACGGCTGCTGATTCGGTTGTGGCGCAGTAGGGTTTCCTTGAAGCATCAACTTATCGAAATCTAGTACAAATTAACAGATATCGCAACATTTGCATATATATAGAACTGTTATATAATATGTGATGACGGAATCAAATTTAGATCCACTGGAATCGCAGCTCGAGACGGCATTAGGGTGGGTAGAACATCTTAAAAACTGGAGTGGTGAACAGTACTTGTACGGAGAGGTGTTCCCGACTGACCCCCTTGACGCATTAACACTTGTGACTACCCAGCTCGAAGATTTTTTCCCTGGTCAGCAGTTGCAAGATCCGCTTTTTGGTAGATACTACAAGCGTGATCCGTCATTCACCGCGGCTGCAGATATTGTCAAAGTTTGCGAACGGTTTATTGTGATCTTCAATAGCGAAGGTAATCCCGATGATTCAGTATTTAAGCATCGTTCCTTAACAGAGGAAAACCCAGAGTTTGAACTATATCAGGCAATAATGTGTGGGGACACGATCTTCCAACTTAAAGACCTAATCGAACCACTGATACAGTATAGACAGCAAAGCGGAATACTTGTCGATGGTAGTCTTCTTAGCGTTGAGGACGAAGATCAGCGGGTTAACTTTATGATCGATTACGAAGAAACGATCACATCGATTGTAAGAAGTATTTTTATGATGCTCGGTTACGAATTCGATGTATAAGCCGCTTTGCGAAAAATCCCAATCAACCACTTATGACTCCGCTTGCTGTGATCGACTCTTACCTTCATGAGTCCAGTATCTTCTGCCAGCTTGATCAACTCTTCCTCTGAGAAGAGATGATAAAACTTCTCCAGTTTCAGGTAGTTTTTAACATCTTCCTCAACGAATTCGCCTTCTCCTTCGCGAACAATTACATACAGAATCCCACCTTCAACTAAAGCTGCGGCAAGTTTAGCAAACACAGATTCGAGGTCTGTCCCCGCGATGTGGTGTAGTGAGTTACGTGCCCAGATCCCCTTATAAGTGTTTTCTGGAAGAGCTGTATCAACGATATCTGCATTGATAATTTCGAGTTCTGGGTTTTCAAACTTCGCGATAGCAGCAAACTTCTTTGAGAGTTCAATTCCAGTAACAGAGTACTTCTCTTTAAGGTAGCTGGCATCGTGGCCTGGCCCGGTCCCGACATCCAAAACCTTGGCCGGAGGGTGAACAAGTGCCATAAATTCGTCCAGTTGGGTCTGTGATACAAGTTTCCCTGCGTGGGTAGAGTGATATTCGTGTGCCTGCATGTTAAATGATTTTCTGACCATTTCTGTTGTAGGACTGAGCACAAAAGCGCTTTCGTCTTCAGAAGCATCAGTAACTTTGCAGTTCTCAAGTTTTATCTCGTGCTTTTTCAGTATTGAGAGTATCTCCGTTGGTTCAACAGCCTGGTAAAGAACGCCAAGCTCAATCTCATCGATATTCATTGTCTCCTGAAATGCTTCAATTAGCTTGTCCCAAAAATCACCGTAAAGAATCACGGGTTTGTGGCAACCGTAGTAGAGCTTTGAAAGCGCCCAGACCATCCCCAATTCGGAGATTGTTCCTGTCCCTCCTTTGCAAACTATATATGCATCCCCGTGCTCGATAAGGCCGAGGGTTCTTATCATATAGTTTGAGAATGTTTCCGACTCGTCGGTGACATTAGCCAGATTTTTCCCTTCAAAAAATGATGCAAGCTTTGGCTCCCAGAAAACTCCAACTGTGTCACCATCGACTGATTCAGCACCGTCCGTAGCAGCCTTCATGATTCCAGGTCCGCCACCGTTTACAATGGCGTAGCCATTCTCGGCAAGAACACGGGCAGCCTCATACACGGATTGGTAGGTTGGATCGTCTTCTGGAAGGGCGGAATCACCAAAGAAAGTCACACTCCTTATTAACCTGGTGTCCGTGACTTCCTGCATATCTTTTTTTTCCTTATCCTTCGTTGGTTCGTCTTTTCCTGGAAGCTGCATATTCAGTGGCATATGTTTTCTCTCTCAAAGATTAAATGTCTGTCCAATATAGCATAAACGTTCAAGGCTATTCAGGTCGAAGCTTTGTTGCAAGGAAGATGAACATGAAGATCGCACCTGAAACGATGACGATTGTAGCTCCAATGGGCGTGTTCAAGTAAAAAGAGAGGAGTATCCCGAAAATGAAAGATACGACACTCTGGACGATTGAGATAGGTATCATCTGCTTGAAGTTTCTGGCCGTGATTTTAGCTGTTGTAGCGGGGATCACTAGAAGGGCAGTTACCAGTATTATTCCAACGATTTTGATCGAAATTATGATCGTTGTTGCAGCGAGTATATTGAGGAGGTACTCAAGATGATTCACTTTGATGCCTCTAAGATAGGCGGCCTCAGGGTCAAACGTGATATAGAGTAGTTTTTTGTATAACCAGCTTATCAGTACAATCGAAACTACAAAGGTTACAAGTGCATAAATGAGGTCGATTTGGTTGACACTTAATATCGACCCAAAAAGATAGGTAGAGAGCTCGGGCTTGTAAGTCGGAGAGAGATTCAGTATGACTATTCCGATTGCGAAAAGTATCGAGTAGAAGATACCGATCAGTGCATCGGTTGAAATGTTTGTGGTCTTCTTTAAGTAGGTAATACTCACGGCCATGATCACGCCCACAACCAAGGCAATAGGAATGGGTTCAACTGCAAGAAGAAAACCAACAGCCACACCTGAAAGTGATGCGTGTGCCACCGCATCAGAGAAAAACGATTCACGACGCAGAGTAATAAACACTCCAAGAACAGCCGCCAGGATGGCCACTAGTAAGCCTCCAAGCAGGGCTCGCTGCATGAAGGGTAGCGATAGTATCTCAAATATGTTCATGGCGTTTCACTAGTTTGTGGTCATGTAAGATCTCTTTAGCTTTGCCGGCAATGACATCGTGATTAGATAGATGCAGTACGTGGTCAGTCTTTTCGTTGATAATGTGATGATCGTGCGAGATGATGAGAATAGTGATCTTTTCGTGTTTGTTGATCTTTCTTATATTGGCAAGTAAATCTTCTTGTGACTTTAGATCCAGGTTATTGATCGGTTCGTCGAGTATCAGGATTTCGGGTTGATTGACCAGAGCCCTCGCAATCAGGACTTTCTGAAATTCTCCCCCGGAGAGGTTTGAGATCTTTCTTGTCGCCAGGTGATCGATATCAAATAATTTGAGATGTCCTGCAACCCCCAGTGAGCACCGGTCAGTGTCGCAGGCAAGCTTAATGACCTCGTCCACAGAGATTGGAAAATCGCGTTCGACCTCGGAGTACTGCGGGACATAACCCATATACGACGCCACCAGCTCCTGTGTCCTCGTTTTGCCAAAAAGCTTTATACTGCCCGAATCAGCCTCCTGCAGCCCAAGAAGAGTGCGGACAAGTGTCGTTTTACCTGAGCCATTTGCACCAAGGATATATGTGAGTTGTCCTTTAGGAACCTCAAACTCAACATTATCCAAAATCTGGTGACCACCAAGCCGCACGGAAAGACCTTTTACTTTTAGTGCCGGTTGTTTCATAATCTAATTATATCTGCTGTATAAAAAATTAACCATGCGAAAAAGAGCAAAGCTGAGTGTAAATAGCCTTAAGTATTTGGCAGTTGTAACCTCTCATCAGCATTAACAAGTAACGTACATAATCTATTACAAAGACAAAATGAGCGATTCGCATATAAGAAGTGTTGTAAAAGGTATCAGTTGGAGGGTTAGTGCAACACTCATGACGATAGTGATTTCATTTGTGATTACCGGCAAAGTCGATGTGGCTTTAAGTATCGGCACTATTGAGTTTGCTCTTAAGATTCTGTGGTTTTACATTCACGAGAGGATGTGGATAGTAATTAAGTGGGGGAGGATAAAGCAGGGTTAATGCCTTTGTTTTATCTCCTGATATGTAGCACAATGAGTTTAGAATAAAAGGAGAGGAGGTGACGGAATATGGTATCTTTTGATGTAAATTGGCTGGCTGTGCTGGCCTCTGCGGTTTTATCAATGGTAGTTGGATTTGTATGGTATGCAGAACCTGTTTTTGGAAAGATGTGGAGCAAACTAGTGGACTCTAAAAAGAAAGACCTCAACCCTAATCCCATGACATATCTGCTTACATTTATTGGAACCCTGGTGGGTTCTTTTGTTGTGGCAAACATGGTGACTGCGTTTGGGGCCGTTGAGTTTGTTGATGGTGTTGTAGTTGGAGTAATGGCTGGGCTTGTGGCACTAATTGCTCTCAATGCAAATTATATGTTTGAACAGCGGCCGTTTAGGCTGCTCCTTCTTGATGGCCTGTACCATGCGGTTTGGATGGGACTTGCCGGGGGACTGCTTGCAGTCTGGGTATAAATAGAGCCTGAAAGCAAGAAGTAGAAACTTGGGAGCTTATGACAAGTGAGTCTAGCACTGTCAATATATTAAAACCTCTCGAGGGACTTATCATCCCTCTGCATTCCCCTGGAAAAGAAGAAGCGATTCGCGAAAAGATATTGGAGGGTGCACAACATCTTCTCTATGACGAGGAAGATCTAACAGGCAGGGCCGGTTTTTTAATACATACGATGACACTTCTAGGAAGATTAAGTCTCCCGACTATCAGCTTCAGTTTCCCTCAACATTTCATGCCGGCTATTCATAACACGTTTTTAGTTATTCCTGAGCGAGGGAGCGGAATTCCTTCGGGGCTTGTGTTGGATCATTTACGCCAGGCAAATGAGGGAGAGAGGAGTAGAGGAATCGTATATTTGGCGTCGGGCTCACCTGGTGTGCAATTCAGAGCTGCGGAACATTCAATCGCTCTTGCCCCGGCAGCTCGTAATCATGATGCCAAAATTGTTGTTGTCTTTCCTTTAGAGATCGAGCAGATGACTTTTCGGGAAATCTCACCGCCTGCAGCGATGAATGGTGTTCTTAGCACAACTCCTGCCAACAGAATAACCAGAGAAAATCTGACAAGATTTTTGATGCAGAACACACCTTTTGCTGAAGATGAAATTAATACAATTAGGTTGTAGCCTCACCGATTCTCTAATAGAATCAGGTATGCCGTTTAAAGAGAGACACGAACAAATTATCAAAAAATTTAAGAAACCGCCCACGCCTCTTCAGTTTTGGGGCTGGACGATCGGATTTGGGGTCTTAGTTTATGCCGCTGTATTTTGCTACGATTTCATCCAGTCTCGCACAATTGACCTGTTTCTGATCAATACACAGCTGGCACTTACAGGGATGTACTTGATCGGCTTCTCATTTATTCTTTCAGGACTTGCGTTTTTCTGGGATTTTGTTGATACAAAGGTAGTCTTCCGGAAGTACCTTGGGATGGTGGGGTATTACCTCATACTTGTACATGTAGTGTTTTCTTTCGTGAACTATTTTTTTGTATCGAATGCTCCACGTCCAACCTTCGATTCTTCGTGGGAGTGGCTAATTGGCGATGTCCTCATCTCTAATCTGTGGGCATTTGGATTCGGTCTGCTTGCTTTTTTGATCTTCACGATTATGGCTCTTATCTCTAATCGGTATGCAGCACTTGAGCTTGGTGGTGTCAGGTGGAGGCAGCTTTTGCGGGTAGGTTACGTTGCATATTTTTTTGTGTTGATCCATTTTTTCTTAAAGCGGTTTGAACAGTGGCAAGCCTGGCTTGCAGGTGATTACGGAAAATATCCACCGCAAAGCCTGTTGTTACTGGTATTTATCTTGTTTGTATTGCTGCTGCGGGTGGCTTTATTTGTTTCTGTTAGGCGAAAGCAAAAAGAGCGGGAGACGGACGTCTCAAAGGATGCTGTTGAAATCCAGTAAACTAGTCTAGAGCGGTAACCTCTCTGGCAATCTGTAACTCTTCATTTGTCGGGATTACCCAAACAGGAATTGAATCGTTTGAGCTAATTTTTAACTCTTCGTTTACGTTGTATCTGCCATCGTTTACCTTATTGTTCACTTCTATCCCTAGAAATTCCAATCCCTCGCAGACCCTGTCGCGGATAACGTCAGATCCCTGACCGACCCCGGCTGTGAAGATGAGTGCATCAATACCGCCCATTGCCGCCGCGTAAGCCCCGATATACTTCTGGATTCTGTAGGTATATATTTGCACAGCTCGCGACGATGCTGGGTCGCCCTTTTCCTCTTCCTCCAACAGCGCCCTCATGTCAGAGGTCTTTTCGGACAAGCCCAAAAGCCCACTTTTTTTATTGAGAAGTTCATCTATCTCCTTAGCGTTTTGATTGAGCATTCGTTCCAGATACAATACTGCCCCTGGGTCAATATCGCCACTGCGTGTTGCCATTACCAGACCCTCGAGTGGTGTAAACCCCATGGACGTGTCAACACTTTTTCCGTCCTGGATTGCGCAGATGCTGGCGCCGCCGCCAAGGTGGCAACTGATGATTTTCTCTGGGTCTGCTTCAAGTTCGCGAAGTCGGGTCGAAACATATTTGTGCGATGTTCCATGAAAACCATATCGTCTCAGCTGGTGATCTGTATAGAGCTCGTAGGGTACCGCGTATAAAAATGCCTTCTCGGGCAGGGTAGTGTGAAATGCCGTGTCGAACACAGCGTACATAGGCGTATCAGGTATCAGCTTTCTAAAACCAATGATCACCTTCACAGCAGGCGGATTATGAAGTGGTGCAAGATCGCTCAGGTTATCAATAGAGTCAAGCACCTTATCAGTTATCTTTGTTGTCTGCTTAAAACTCTCTCCACCGTGAACGACTCTAAATCCAATCTTACTGAGCTTGGCCCCATCCAGCTCTTTTAATATTAACTCTGGTGCCTTTCTAAACTCTTCAGCTGAAATCTCCCACTCAAACTTCTCACCTTTTTTTGCAAGTTTAAATACAGTTTTATCGTGCTTCTGGTCAAGCATCCCCGATAGCAGTTCATCGAGCCTATCATTAAACAACTTGAACTTGATCGTTGTGCTGCCAGCGTTTACAACAAGGTATGCCATGGTTACAGTGAGAATTCTCTTACCTCAGGGATGTCATTGCCATGCTCCTGAATATATGATTTATGTTTTTTAAGGATGGTAGAGAGATACGCTTTAATCTCTTCTGCTCTTGCTTTTACTTCCACATTTGAGTCTGATGCAAAGTCGACTGCCTGCATCGCAAGATGGTACCGATCAGCCTCATTTTGTACCTGCATATCGAATGGTGTTGTAGTTGTGCCTTTTTCGGTATATCCGTGAATATGGAATCTTGGTGCTGCGGGGTGGCGGAAGATAAGTTGCTGAATGTCTTCGGGGTAACCGTGATATGAGTAAATGATCTGTTTGTCCTTTGTGAAGATCTTCTCAAATTCATCAAGATTGATTCTGCAGGTATTGTGGTTGTCACCGATACCAAAGCACGTAAGCTCCGATACCGCTATAAACCGAGTACTAAGCTTTGGAATAATTTCTTTTAGAATTTTAATTGCTGCAAGTGATTCCTGAGTGGGGTAGTCACCTGTTGCAACAAAAACTACATCCGGGTCTTCGTCGTTGTTTCCGGCCCACTCCCAGCGTGTGATTCCGCTTTTGATCTGTTCTTTTGCCTGCTTCATGTTTAGATACTGGGGGAGACCGCGTTTACCAACAACCAAAATATTAACGGTGTTTGTGCTGTCAAATATCTCCTCCATAGTGGCCATCAACATGTTTCCATCAACGGGGAAGTGAACGTTTGTTGTCTGTGAGTAGTCATTAAGCACCGAGCTGATAAAGCCTGGGTTTTGGTGGGAGAAACCATTGTGGTCCTGCCTCCAGCTTGTACTTGTAAGAACAAAGTTCAATGAGGGGAGGGGGGTACGCCACTTAAAATCACGCATCTGCTTCAAGAACTTAGAGTATTGGTCTACCATGCTGGCGACAATCATCATAAAGGCCTCGTATGAGATGAATATCCCGTGCCTGCCCGTAAGCAGGTATCCTTGAAGCCATCCCTGCAGCGTGTGTTCGCTGAGAATCTCCATGACTCTGCCATCACGGCCAATGTTTTCTGATCCGAAAGGAACGGGCCACATATACCGGCGTGTAGTTACTTCAAACAGCGCATGTAGCTTGTTTGACTCTGTTTCATCTGGTGACATTATCCTGAAGTTATTGGGGTTTCCTCTGACTGTCTCTCTGAGATATGATCCCAGCAGTTTCATATTGCTTGATGTTGTCTGACCGGGGCCATCGACCTTTACTTCGAGGTCTTCAAGTTTGGGAAGGTTGAGCGGAACACGGACATTCCCTCCGTTCCCATGTCGCGTCATTCCAAGGCGGAGCTTGGGAGGTGGTATGAGTGATTTAATTTCATCAATTAACTCGAATTTGTCAGTGAAAAGTTCTTGTACTTTGTAACTTCGCAGCCAATCTTCGAGCATGTTAAATTCTTCATCGTCCTGATGAACGTGCTCCAGCGGGATTCCGTGGGATCTGAATGAGTCTTCGATAGGCAGTCCCTTTAGTTCTTTTGGCCCTGTCCAGCCCTTCTTACTGACAAGCACGATCATTGGCCATTCTGGTCTTTCAATGTTTTCACCACCCCGCGAGCGATTCTGAATATCACGGATCTTCTCTACCGCAGTATGGACTGCAGTAAGCATAGTCTCGTATAAAATGTCTCCGTCGACGATTATGGGATCATATCCATAACCTTTAAAGAGGTTTGATATCTCAGAACCGGTCATGCTGCTGAAGATGGTTGGGCCGGAGATCTTGTATTTGTTCAAGTGCAAAATCGGCAGCACGCCGCCGTCACTTACAGGATTTAGAAATTTATTCGAGTGCCACGCAGTAGCAGTTGGACCAGTCTCTGCTTCACCGTCACCAACAATGCACGCGACAATAAGGTCGGGGTTATCAAATGCAGCACCAAACGCTGTTGCAAGTGCATAACCAAGCTCGCCACCTTCATGAATCACTCCGGGTGTCTCTGGGTTTGCGTGGCTGGGAAAGCCTCCTGGCCAGCTGAATTGTTTAATCAGTCCCTCAAAAGCGGTTTTAGAGATCTTGTACTCTGGGTAATACTCTCCAAGGCTACCTTCGACGAAAAGATTTGCCAGTAGAGCGGGATACCCATGGCCTGGTCCTGTGATTAGCATCATCTCCTGCTGAAGATTTTTTATTACGACATTAAGACAGGCATACATGAAATTGATCCCCGGGACAGTACCCCAGTGACCAAGAAGTCTTTCTTTTATATGTTTTTTATCGAGAGGATCTTCGAGTAGAAAGTTGTCTTTCAGGTACAGCTGTGCGCCACCGATATAATTGGTAAGTCGCAGATACTTGGACATTGCGATCATCAACTCTTCGGTTATGTAGTCGGGCTGGGCAGGCATTTCAATTGAAATTCTCTGGAATCAGTATATGAAAATACCTGCGAAAACTCAAAGAATTTGGTAAGCTGAAGATATGACAGAACAACACAAGAAAACCAACTTCAGGGTAATTGTAATTATTATTGTTTTGATCTCAGCCTGTGCGTTATTTTCTGTAGGTTTCGCAACCGGTTATTCGGCCGGTTATTCGGTTGGGCAGAGCAACAATGGAGGAAATAGTCCCACACCAACAACAAAACCTACGGCAACGGTAGAACCTTCCATTTCGGTTACACCAAGTGTCGAACCAACCAACGGGGAGGAGAACCCTTATGACGGCTGGGTCCAGTATGTACTTTCTGACTGTCAACTAAAACTTATGGCTCCACCGGACTGGACACCCGGGAAACGTGGCGAAGAAGGAGCATGCGGTACATTCAAAATTCCAGAATCCGAGGCTTTCGAAAACTTCAACAGCTTCGCTGGTGTCTATATGGTCTTTTCGCCCATGATGTTAGAGCTTGACTCGAAATGGGGATTTGTTGTCGAAGAAACAGCTGATTATCTGGAGGGATTAAATGACGATCCTGAAAGGGCTCACCCCTCTCGGGATCTAAGAGTAGGTGATATCGAGGATTTCGCCTTTGCAGGGGATACTTTCAGCAAAACCTCTATTCTCAGACACACCCTTGGTAAGGCCGAGCATGTATTCTACGATGTATTCGGCAACGACTATGTTATCTTTTGGGGAGGTAGTGCCGTTGACGGGCATCAGGCAAATATCGACCTAATCTTGAAAAGCGTAGAGTTTTTGCAACCTGTCGAGGGAAAATAAATTTATATTTGTAGATTACTACGATGGATACAAACCTGTTTTTCCCGGTACTTCTTGGTACAACCAGAGAAGGTAGGCTATCAGAAAGCGCTGCCAAGCTTGTAGCGAAGGTCGGTGCTGGCATGGACGGAATAGAAACTCAACTTGTAGATCCGAGAAACTTCAGCCTCCCCGATGACGGCCACAACGATGGTGACCAAGACCCTGAGTACGAGAAGATTACCGAGAGAGCTGATGGATTTTTTATTGTAAGCCCCGAATACAACCACAGTTTTCCCCCAAGCCTAAAACGTATGTTGGATAGTGAAAACGACTTTTCGCACTATCAAAACAAGCCGGTAGCATTTGCGGGAGTTTCGAACGGTCCTTGGGGTGGAGTCAGAATGATTGAGTCTCTCCTGTCTGCTGTGCGTACAATGGGTATGTATGCTCTTGACCGCGATGTACAGTTTCCTATGGTACAGGAAAAGTTCAATGAAAACGGGAAGCTGCTTGATGAGAAAATGACAGGACGAATCGAAAAAGTCTACGAGCGCTTAATCTGGAAAGCTAAGGCACTAAAATGGGGGAGAGAGAACCTCTAGCCTGCTGTTCTCGATCTGAGCTTGGTGGTATAATTCCGTTTATTCTGTTTTCGTGAGCAATAGATGGCTAATAAAAGCATAGGGTTCGATCCTGCTCCTCCCGGGAAATATCCAATTAAAACAATCCTCACTGATAGCGACCTCGATGGTATTGTCTCAGGAGCGATACTCCGCACAGTGTATCCTCATGCAGAAATTGTTAACGCAGATGCTACAGGGATGCAAGAAGGTAAATGGGATCACTTAATTAATGAGAGCACTCTCATAGTTGACCTCAAATACAAGACGGGAGTTGGCCTTTACTTCGACCATCATAAGAGCAATAAACCTGACACCGAAGACTTCCCAGGCAGATGGCAGGAGGTTGATAGCGCTGCGCGCGTTGTATACGAGTACTTCAAATCAGATTTCGACCTTGCAAAATTTGACGAGATAGTGACCGAGGTAGATAAACTGGATATGGGGAAGCTGACCCTTGACGAATTTCTAAATCCTAGTGGAGTTATCAAACTGGGGCTCACAATCAACAACAGTGACCTTGCCTTTAACTACCTTTTAATCGAGCTTTTGGCCACCCAACCACTCCAATCTGTTCTGGACCACCACCTGGTGAATGAAAGAATCGAAAAGACCTTAGGTGCAATCAGTCAGGTATACAAATACATCAAGGGCAAGGTCGAGCTTATTAACAATGTTGCATATATAGATCTGTCAGAATACGAGAGCCCTTTTCGTGTGAGCAGCTTCGCCTTTATTGCAAAATTTCCTAAAATAGATGCAGCTGTTGTGTTCAAGAAATCGGGCAACCCCGAAGGCTATAAAGTCCGAATGTACAGAAATAACTTCAACAAGAGGGCACACGGCTATCATCTTCTTAAGGTAGCAAAAAAGTTAAACCCAAGCTTAAGTGGTGGGCATAAAAACGCCTGTGGCTTTACACCAAAAGCTGGAAAGAGCAAAAAAGATACAACTGAACAGATCAGCAGAGAATTGCAAGCGCAGCGTGATAAGTGAGGCGTAAATTTAGTATAATCTAGCCATGGAAGCCAAAATTGACAGACTTACAAAAGAGTTTGATGAATTCAAACGCGAATGGGACAGGGTCTTTAAAGATTTCCGTGAGCTTAGCAGGAATATTGAGGAGCTTAACCGTGAGCTTGGTGTTCAGCGCGGTAGACTTATGTTTGACCAGATCGACAGGATGGAGCAGCGCCAGGAGCAGATCGAGCTAAAATTTAATAAGGTACTGCACACTGTCGAGCATACCAAGAGACTAATGGAGTTTAACGGGGTCAATATGAAAGAGGTCATGAAGGCGCTCTCGTTAATTTACCGAAACACAGACGAGATAGAAGACGATCTTTTAGATGATGGTAGAAGTACACGATAATGGCAGATAAAGCATCAGAACTTAGGGAAAAAGTGCAAAACAAGATAGTCTCACTTATCAGCTCCAAAATGGAGAAGGGTGAGATGACAGAGGAGAGGGCAAAACAGATTGCGCAACTTGTACTCCAAAAGTTGCCGGAAGGCATCAGCTACGAGCGGCTTATTGAGGTCATCCCCACACTTGACGATCACTTTGAAGAGCTTACAATTGCCGTTGTGCCGATTATGGTCGAATACGAACAGAAGATGCAGGCTGCGGTTGACGATAGGATAAAAAAGCTTATCGATGCAGGAAAACTAGACGCAGTGCTTGATGTCACAAAGAAAGCAATCGAATTCGAAAAGAGGTTAGCCTGATCTTTCCATATGATACAATCTCATTTGGTTTTATAAGTCTCACACATAAATGGATATCTTTCACAACCTTTTTTACGTTCCAATCTTTAACCTGTTGATATTCCTCTATCAGGTAGTCGGTGAAAACCTAGGACTTGCAGTGATAGGCGTGGCATTAATAGCCAAACTGATTACGTATCCTTTAACCCGAAGGCAGGTAAAATCAGCTGGGAAAAACCAGGAATTTCAGAAGCGTTCAAAAGAGATAAAGAAGAAGTACAAAGATGACCAGGAGCAGTTAACGAAAGAGATGGCGAAGATCCAGGCAGAATACCTTCCTGCACAGCTTGGCGGATGTTTAAATCTGATAGTCGTAATCATCCTTCTTATCCAGGTCAGAAATGTAATAATCAATCTGGTTAATCAGGGCGTGCACGCCTACAACGATGTTGCTTACTCTGAGAGCTTGCATCTACCGGAAGATTCAGTAACATTCAATCTTCCAGAAGAGTTTGAAGAGGGGACCCACGAGTTTAAATTCGAAATTTCATCCGATAACGGAAGCAAGCTTGAACAAAAGGTGCCTTTTGGATACGCATCTAACGGCGATGGTGTTGAAGACGTTGAGGGTCAGATACTGGAACAGCAGGACAATCTCACTGAAGAGCAACGCAAGCAGCTCGATGAAGACAGAGCTGAGCAGCGCAGGGCAAACATCTCTCTGTTTATCCCGGTTCTGGAGGGGGACGGCGTGATTGTTGGTCAGGATACAGAGGTTAAAGTGTTCATTAGGCCGCCATCGGGAGAGGGTATCAATTACGATGACCTAAGTATAAGTCTCGATGATATTGTACTAGACAAAGACGCTTTGGCGATTACAGAGGGCACCAGTCTTAACTTTAAGTTTCTTGGGGCGGATATGTCGCTTGTTGCGACAGATGTCGGTTTTCAGGACCTTGGCGCAGTACTTCCGTACGTATTGATTTCAATAAGTGTTGGTATCACGCAGTTCTTTGCATCCAGAATACAGGCAGGTTTTGGGGCGGTGCCTCAGTCTGAAAAAGATGATAAAGATGACAAGAAGAAAAAGGGCAAGAAGGATAAAGGCAAAGACGAAGAGGACGAGCCTGATTTTGCAGAGATGATGCAAAGTTCAACTAAATCGATGATGTTTGTATTCCCTGTGATTACGATTTTAATGTCTCTCGGGTTTTTGGGAGGAGCCAACTTTTTCCCTACGGGAGTAAGCGTATTCTGGACTGGACAGAGCTCTTTTGTTATAATCGAGCAGCTAATTTCCAATCGTACACAGATACTTAAGAAGCTAAGACGTGAATAATGAAAGACAGCGAGATTCTGGCAAAAGCTAAAGAGCTAACTGCAGACTTTCTGACTCAAATGGGACTTGATTCTGATATTGAAGCTTCGTTCATGGAGATGGATGAAGAGAGTGATATCCGATACCTCGAGGTAAAACTCGAGGGCGAAAACCTGAACGAACTGATCGGACACCACGGAAAAAACCTTGAGGCAGCGCAGATCGTCCTTGGACTAATGCTCTCAAAACAGATTGACAGTAGAGATGTAAGAGTCGTTGTCGAGATTAACGACTACAGAGAGGGCAGAGAGAAATATCTGAAGTCTCATGCCCAGAGGGCTGCAGACCAGGTTCGTGAGACCGGCCAGGAGATCGAACTTATGCCAATGAAACCGTCCGAGAGAAGAATAATTCACATAGCTCTGAAGGACGACGATGACATCGAGACGGAAAGCGTTGGTGATTATCGGGAGCGCAGAGTTGTAATTCAAAAGAAAAAATCATGAAACTGAAAACAAGCAAAAGAGATATCATCGGTAAAAAGGTCAAACTCCTCAGGCAGGAGGGTAAGTTGCCGGCATCTATGTATGGGCCTAAGACCAAACCGGTGAATCTTGTTATTAATGCTAGAGAATTCAGAAAGCTTTTTAAAACTGTCGGTTACTCTAATCTGTTTGAGGTGTCTGTTGAGGATAAGGCGACTGGAAAGGCCCTTGTAAAAGAGATCCAGTATGACCCGGTTAGAGAGGAGTACCTGCACGTGAGTATCTACCAGGTGGATATGACAAAAGAGATAGTTGCGGATGTTCCAATTGAGCATACGGGTGAGTCACTGGCAGTAAAAAACAATGTTGGTCTTTTGGTTACCCCTGTTAGCGATGTCGAAGTCAGGTGTCTACCTGCTAATCTTCCGTCAGAGATAACGATTGATCTGACCCATCTGGCAGAGATCGGTGACAGCGTTCAGATCCGTGAAATTAAACTTCCCGAGGGTGTAGAGTGGGACAGCTCTGTGCCAGACGACCTCGTGCTTGCATACATTTCAGCTCCACAAAAGGCTATTGTAGAGGAGGTTGAAGAGACTGAAGAGGGTGAAGAAGGTGAAGAAGGTGAAGAAGGGGAAGAGGGCGAAGTAGCTGAGGGTGAAGGCGGTGAGGGCAAGCCAGCCGAAGGTAAGCCAACCGGAGAAGGTGATGAGGGAAAATCTGGAGAGAAGGGTGAATAAATAAATTCATGTCTTTCGGGCTTCGTGGAAATACCCTATACTAGTCACCACTATGGCTGGTGACGACTTACAGACAGCAAGCAAAATTCCGACTGGTCCTGCACCTGCGGTAGCTCCGAGTGACCAAACCCCCACTGACAACCAAACACCCTTCGAGGATACAACCGAGATAGAGGAGCTTAACAGGCTGGTCCTAAAGCTTAATGAGGCAAAAAATATTCCTCCTGACCTTAAAGAAAAGGGAATGGGTATGGTGAAAAGGCTTCAGAAGGTTATGAAATACGGGTCTTTCTCGCGGGAGTACGAGCCTGTGGAAAAATATGTCTCCTGGATAAGTCAACTTCCATGGGGGGAGTATACTAATGACAATCTTGATCTTACTCACGTCAAGGCTCAGCTTGACAAGACTCACTATGGTATCGACAAAATAAAGGAGAGGATACTTGAATACGTTGCTCAGTTGAACCTGATACTCAAGCAACAGCAGTCCGAGACAGAAAAGGAGCTGGAAAGTAGTGGAGGGCAGATGACAGAAGAGATGGCAAAGTTGCAGGGTAGTTCATCGCACGCCCCGATCATTGCGCTTGTGGGTATCCAGGGTATCGGTAAAACCTCGATAGCGAAGTCTATTTCAACGGCTCTCGGTAGAAAGTTTGTAAGGATCTCTCTTGGAGGTCTTGCAGGTGTTTCGGAGCTTAGGGGTAGATCTCGCGGGGAGGTAGACTCTGAGCCGGGGCAGGTAATAAAGGCTCTTGCCCGTAGTGGGGTGATGAACCCGATGATACTTATGGATGAGGTCGATAAGGTCAGTGAGACAGGTAGAGCGGATGTTATGGCAGCACTGCTTGAGATTTTGGACCCAGAGCAGAACTCCACGTTTCGTGATAACTATATCGATTTCCCGGTTGATCTTTCAAAGGTTCTTTTTATTACGACGGCGAACAACTTAGGGGGTATTAGCGCTGCACTCCTCGACCGTCTTGAGGTTATTCGAATGCTTTCATATAACGATGATGAAAAGATGCATATTGCCCGAGACTATTTGCTTCCGAAAGTGATGGAAAATTCCGGGTTGAGTAACGATCAGATAACGTTTGACGACAAGGTTTGGCCACTTGTGATTAGACCGCTTGGATTTGATGCGGGGGTTCGTGAGCTTGAGCGAACAATTACTACGTTAGTTAGAAAAGTAGCCAAGCGCGTAGTGATGGGGGAGGGTAAAAAGTACGAGATCACTCCAGAGAATTTCAGAGAATTCATCCCCGAAGAGCTAGGTGTCGTATCTTGATCAGTCTTTCTGTACGCCTCTTCAGGACGATGGAACCCCACCGTGCGGCCCATAAAGTTATCTAAGCAACCTCTGACTTCAGGTAATCCTTGTATTCTTTGTCTTTAGCGATCTGTTCCTCAACTGCCTGTCTGACTATCTGTGCCTTGTGCATCCTGCGGTAATCGCTGGACCACTCGAGGTATCTTTCGATTTCAGGGGAGATTATTAGGATGAATTTGGTGTCGAGCATGCCTTTTACTCTGTTTGCGAAATCAATGATTATGCGATCAATGTCGTTAGACTCGTACTCTGCAAACGTAAGCAATTTAGAATTTGAGCTGGATTTAATGATATTAGAAGGATGTGCACCTTTTGCTTTATTGTGCATAGCAAGTACGGGTTTCTTTTCGTTAAGGGCGGTAGCAATCAGATAGCCAATTCCGCTGCTGTATTCAGTGGCTTCTGCAATGAGAAAGTCGGTGTTTTTGATTAGCTTCTGATTTCTTTTATATGCTGCTTCGAGATCCTGAGCATCTTCATCTGTTGAAGTATCAAAATATGAGAAGTCCGTTTTTATACTTTTTTTCTCGAGAGCGGTTTTAATCCTACTTATCTCATCATCCCATTTGTGTCCGAGCTTGGCTCCTATAATTGCTGCTTTCATGATTAGTACGTTATATAATAAGATAAGATATATAACGTATTATATCACGAAGTTATATATATGGCAAAAAGGTGAGGAGGTTAGTTTTTGGTTACGGTTATTATTGCGTTTGGAATTGCGAACCGGTGTCCCTGCACAACATAACGTTCGTCCATATCAATCCCAAAATGTGCTATTTGACCCATAAACTGTTGAGGAAGATTTTCTCGCATAAAAGTGTCCATATTCCCTTGAAATTCTACATTACGCCTTAGCCACTCAGGAACGTACATAGAGACCGCATTGTTTAGCTCACTGAGTAGTGATAGGTCATGATTTCCAAATTCAAATACCCATCTGTGAATTGTATCCCATGTACGATCCCATTGATACTGGATCTGAACATCTTGGAGAGGGTTAAAGCCAGCACGGTTCAGAATCTGCTTTAATATTCGTAATGTCGTAAATTCCCTATCTTGTGCCATTCCGGTTTTTCCAAGAAGTATATCTTTAGCCTTAATCATAGAGGAGTACTGAATTGCCTGAGCACCTTCGCTTGTTTCAGGAACAAGTACGTCCCAAAGGATGAGCCTTCCACCAGGCTTTAGAATATTTCGAACCTCAGCCAGCAAAGATGCCTGTCTAATAGCAGGGACTTCGTGTCGAACCATCTTCATAAGTATAATATCCTGTGAGTCCGGTTGAATCCCTGTTGTATTTTCAATTGCTCCCATTTGGCTCAGATCTGCCAGGTGAGTACCGATAGTTAAAAAATCGTAAGGCATTTCTGTATCTTTGGGTACAACGTTTGCTTCTGCTTTCTGAAGCATTGTGGCGTTAAGATCGAGCAAATTCAGGTGTAAAGGTCTTCCAGCACGTACGGCGGCCTCTACGGCCTGCCTCGCAGCGAATCCTGTCCCAGTCCCAATATCGGTTATCGTTAATGGTCGAGTGCTCTCAGCACTATTCCCTGATGGCGAAATCCTTAACGCCTGCTGGAAATTTGTTATCTCTTTATTGTTTATTCTATGTAGAACAGGAAGTAACTCGACTCGAAGAGGGTCGTCTCTACCTCCCTTACCAACAGAAAGTACTTCAATGCTTCGGCTGGTATCTGTATCTGGACTGTTACTCATATAATAACTGCCGAAAAATATATCTTAATTATATATTACTTGAATACCAAAAACAATACTAAAGGTAGTTAGATTATCCTTCCTGCAATGATATCACAATTACTATGAGACACAAAACTGTAGCTTATAAAGGAAATGAAAGACCGCATAAGAGAATTATATCACTTATATAGCTATTAATTAACAAACTCATACTATACGGACGTTAATGGAAGTACAAAACAAGAAGCCCTTGAGCTTCTTCAACTTGACGTTTTGCGAGAAGCGAATGCCATAATCAAAGCGCGCTGGGGTCTGGGCCTGGGTATCTAGCTCGCCTTTCTTTTCTACCCTCATTTTCCTCAAGACAACCCCCCAACTTTGTTGTATTATAATGTAACCAGCAGGGGTAACTGTCTGCTGCTTGGGTTGGTAATTTTAAATTCTTCGATGGCACTTCCATTTCTTAAAAAAAGCGATAGTAAATCTGACGGTGAAGAGCATTATCTGGCTCTTGATATCGGTACTGAATTTGTTAAGGCCGTAATTTTCACTGTAGACTTTCAAAAGTTTCTTATTAATGTAAAGGGTTTTGGTCGCACACGACAGCATTCAAATGCAATGCAGGGCGCGATGATAATCAACCTTGAAAATGTAATCAGTGCATGTGATCGCGCAATCGGTGAGGCACTGCACGAAGCGGAAAGTTTCCTTAATAAAGATAAAAATCCTGAAGAACCAGAACAACAGGTACCACTGCCAACAAAAGCAATCATGGGGATTGCCGGTGAGCTTGTCCAGGGTATTACCATAATGGCTGACTACACCCGTGAAGAGCCCGACGCAAAGATAGACGAAGATGAGATGGATGAGGTGATCGGACACGTCAAACAGCAGGCATTTGCCGATGCCGTTGTCGATATCTCAGAGGATATAGGTGTTTCCCCCGATGCCCTGCAAGAGCTAAATTCAAAAATAAATTCAACGTACATCGATGGCACCAAGGTAGACAACCCACTCGGGTTCACCGGAAAAGAGGTCACTTACAGGGTATTTTCAACCTTTGCGCCATCTCTACATGTCAACTCTCTCAAAGAGATTGCTGCTAACCTTGGACTTGAAATCTTGAGTATTGAAGTACAGCCGTATGCTGTGTCGAGAGCAATTAAGGGTAGCCGGGGAAAAAACTTCGGTGCCATAGTATTAGATATAGGCGGTGGGACAACAGATGTCGCGGTGGTAGATAAAGGTGGAATAGTTGGCACAAAAATGTTTGCGTATGGGGGGAGAGTGTTCTCGAAACGTATTGCACATGACCTTAAAATGGAGTTGCATGATGCTGAAAATCTTAAGATAGAGTACACCGATGGCAAACTCTCAAAAAAAATGGAGGAGAGTGTCAAAAAGGCTCTTGCGAAAGATGTTCCCATTTGGGCAGAGGGTGTGGAGCTTGCCCTTGCAGATCTTGATGACCTTGAGTTCTACCCGACTCAGATAAGTATCTGTGGAGGTGGATCAGCGTTGCCAGAAATACGCGAGGCGATGATGGCACACCCATGGCTACAGGTGTTGCCATTTATGAAGTTTCCAAAAGCATCACTCTTATTCCCAAATCAGCTCGAAGATATCAACGATGAAACTGGCGGAATTATAGACCCAGCGGATGTGACCCCGTTGGCACTCGCCAGAATGATCTTAGAACTTATATAGATGACTACAGCAAATAAGTCACAAAAAGTGTTTGTTGAACCCGATGAAGAGATTGTCTTCACTCTGGGAAAGATAAACGATAATAAATCTGACAGGATTATTCTGGTTGTGCCACAAAATGCAGCGCTCGTCAGCAGCGTAGTAAGTCTTAAAATGCTCTCCAGAAGGCTGCTGGATGGCAACAAGCTGGTAGTTCTGGTAACCGAGAGCGAAAATGGACAGAGACTGGCCGAGAAGGCCAATTTGGTAGGTGTTGGAAAGATCAGCAAGGTCAATAAAGACGCCTGGTATCAGGCCAGAGATCTTAAAGAAGCTTTGATTTCACAGCGGGATAGGATAAAATCCGAACTGCTTGGCGATAGACAGGAAGAAAAGGGTAATGAGCCAAAAGAGCAGCGGAAGGGCAAAGAAGTCAATGTCTCTGATAAAAAGGTGAAGGCAAAGATAGAAGATGACGACCAAGCTGGCGGTGACACCAGCTCGGTACGACCCAGGCTTGAAGAGAAAGCGGTTGAAGTTGGTGGGATTACAATTCTTGCCGGAGGTGATATAAATAAATATGAAGATGTGCTCAAAAGAGTACGCGTTAAGCTTGGCCATGAGCCCAATGCTGATGCATACTTTAAAGAGAGTCCAAAACTGGCACAGGCCGATTTTAAGAATCAAACAAAAAATATAGACTCACTTAGGGAGTCAGCAATATTGGCAGGAGATGATATGGGAGAAGAGATATCAGAAAAAAAAGCGAAGAAGAGCTTCATAGGCCGTGACCTGACAAAACTAATGCCCGGAAAAGGGCGCGACAAAGGTAGCAGTCGCAGCAGAGATAAGAAAAAGAAAGGTGCCGGGGCTTTTGGGTCCGTTCAGGCAGCACTGGGTAGATTTTTTGAAGGTGGGGGGAACAAAAGGCTTATACAGGGCTTTATTGTTGTTGTGGTTCTGTTTTTCATTATCTCGTACCTGTTCTTTCCTGCTGTGTCCATAACTCTGGTGTTTTCAGAAAATGAGGTCAGGGTGAACGAGGTCATCACAGCCTTTTCCAAACAGGAAGAGATAGATATTGAAACACTTACAATCCCTGCTAATTTAATCAGTAAAACGGCGACCATTTCCAAGGATGGTATTGCTACTGGTAAAAAAAATGGAGGGGATAAGGCGCATGGCGTTCTAGATATTCAGAATTTGCAAGATGAGGAAATTACACTTCCGGCTGGAACGTTAGTTACCAATATTGGTACTGGATTGAACTATATTCTGACCAGCGAAGTGACTATCCCAGCACTGGGAAATGCTACAGAGCTTGCGATTACAGCTGAAAAACCTGGCGAAAACTATAATATCATCAGGGATAGTGTTTTAAACTTTAAGGTTCAGAATTACGAATTCACCAAAGTAATAGGAAAACTCTTCTATGATATTACCGGTGGAACTAACAAGGAAGTAGCGGTCGTATCGAAACAAGATGTCGAATCGGCCAAAGCTGACGCTGAGGATGAGCTTAAAGCGCAGTTGCTTGATAGTCTTAACTCACTTATCTCGGACGAAGAGATTCTAATTGATGGCAGCGAGAAATTTACTGAGGATGAATTTAAAACCTCAGTTAAAGCTAACGAAGAGGCGGATAACTTCACAATTGATCTTAAGCTTGAAATTACTGCGCTCAGTATTATTAAATCAGATTTGACAGCAATCGCAGAAGAGCTTGTAAAGCAGCAGGACGAAAGTACACAAAATGGATCTATCAGTATTGGTGAACCAAAGCTCACAGACATCGAGATCATCAATAAGAAAAAAGTTAACTTCCAGCTTTCATCACGAGCAGACGTAACAGCAGATATCAAAGAGGAAGATCTTATTGGGCAGCTTGCCGGACTAAGTGTAGGGGAGGCAAGGGAGATTCTGCGTGATCTGCCTGGTGTATCAGAATATAGGCTCAAATACTCACCAAGTTATATACCGTTCTTTCTACAGAGGGTGCCCACGGATCAGAACAAGATAGAGCTTGTAAAGACATTCGAGGGAGCAGAGGAATAACCGTGTCGGTTAGGGGATCGCTAAGCTTTAGCTTGACAGAATCTCAACAATCTATTAAAATTTTTTAGCAATTAAGGTGACTTGCTGCCAATCTTCCGGTTACTTTTTATGTTTGGTTTTTGAGTAAACAGGGCAGCGAGTGATCGATTTTTATCTTTTATATACACGATAGATGGCTAAGACAAAGCTAACACCAATCGGCGGAAACATCCTTGTAAAGCCGGTTACAGAAGATCAAACTTCTGCCTCAGGTATCGTTCTTCCGGATTCAGTTGATAAGGAGAAACCACAAAAAGGGGAGATAATCGCCCTTGGTACCCAGAGGCTATCAAACACAGGTGAAAAGATAGCTTTCAACGTTAAAGTTGGAGATACAGTTCTTTTTAAGAAGTACTCTCCAGATGAAGTTGAGCTTGACGGCGAAGAGTATCTGATTATGGACGAAGATGCGATTTTAGCGATTATCGGATGATCCTGTTCAAATTTCGTATTTATTTAAGATCATTAATTTTTAATTAAACAAGAAATGGCAAAGCAAATTATATTCGATGAAGAGGCCAGAAAGCAGCTCAAAGAAGGGGTTGATATGCTGGCTGATGCGGTCAAGATAACACTTGGTCCTAAGGGGCGGAATGTCCTTCTGGAGAAGTCATTTGGCGCACCACACATTACTAAGGATGGAGTAACGATAGCCAAAGAGATTGATCTTGAAGATAACATGCATAACGCAGGTGCGCAGATTCTCAAAGAGGCTGCTACAAAGACAGTTGACCGTGCCGGCGACGGTACAACAACTGCAGTTGTACTCGCCCAGGCAATCATCAGTGCAGGATTTAAAAATATTGCTGCAGGCGCTAATCCAATGGAGATCAGGGTCGGCATTGAAAAGGGTATTGCTGACCTAATAGCTGAGTTGAAAAAGATGGCCAAAGAAGTAAAGGGTAAAGAAGAAATTAAGAAAGTTGCGGTAGTATCTGCTAATGGCGACGAAGAGATTGGTGAACATATCGCAGAGGTAATGCACGAAGTTGGTCGTGAGGGTGTAATCACTGTTGAAGAAGGCCAGACATTTGGTATTAAAACTGAGTATAAAGAGGGGATGCGCTTTGATAAGGGCTACATCTCACCGTATTTTGTTACCAACACAGATGACCTCACTGCTGAGATAAAAGATGCATATATTCTTATCACTGATGGAAAAATCTCCGCTGTGAAGGACATGCTTCCTGTGATCGAGAAAATCGCTCAGACAGGTAAAAAGGATATCGTGATTATCGCTGAAGATGTTGAGGGTGAAGCCCTGGCAACTCTAATTGTAAATAAGCTCAAAGGCATTCTAAATGTTGTGTCAGTAAAGGCACCTGCATTCGGTGACCGCCGAAAAGAGATGCTCCAGGACATCGCAATCCTTACAGGTGGTAGTGTAATCTCTGAAGAGGTTGGTAAGACCCTCGAAAACACTGAAGTAGAGGATCTTGGGAGGGCTGACAAGATTATTGTCGGTAAAGAGGAGACAACGATAATTGGTGGAAAAGGCAGTGCAGCAGACGTAAAAGATAGGATCTCGCTTATCAAAAAAGAGATTAGCGCCACAGATTCAGACTACGACAAAGAGAAGCTGCAGGAGAGACTTGCCAAGCTTTCAGGTAAAGTAGCTGTAATTGAGGTTGGAGCAGCGACAGAGGTAGAGATGAAAGAGAGGAAAGATCGCCTTGATGACGCACTTCAGGCTACACGCGCAGCTGTTGAAGAGGGTGTTGTCCCCGGTGGCGGAGTAGCACTTATCGACTCAAGAGACGCTCTTAAAAGCACAAAGGTAGATGGTGACGAAAAGATCGCTATCGACATTCTTATGAGGGCACTCGAGGAGCCAGCGAGGCTAATTGCAGAGAACGCCGGCAAGGAAGGGTCAGTTGTTGTGAGCAAAATTGGATCCGGCAAAGGCTACAACGCCCGTACAGACAAGTTTGTTGACATGATCGCCGAAGGTATCCTTGATCCTGTCAAGGTAACCAGATTGGCACTTGAAAACGCCGCTTCAGTTGCAATGCTTCTACTTACTACTGAATCTGTAGTTGTAGACAAACCCGAAGAAAAGGGTGACAACGGAGCTGCCGCCGCCGCTGCTGCAGGAATGGGCGGAATGGGTGGTGGAATGGGTGGAATGATGTAGAGAGAAGGGGAGTTACTGGGATTTTGAGACGGGGCCTTCGTGCCCCGTTTTATTTGTATACTTTGTTCTTTCCGGAGCGTCCTCCGAAATCTATAAGCAGGATCACTAATTTGCCTTTGTCGAAGTCCCAGATAATTCTCGTGTCGGCTGTAACCCTTGACGAGTAGTGGACATGATACATCCGGGAGTTGACCTTATGAGTTCTAAGTGAGCTATGAAATGGATCAGATTGCAGCCTCTCAAGAGTTTTCTCCACGTTCAATAAAAGATGGTTGTTCTTCTTGGTCAACTTAGATACGCGCCTTTGAAAGGTGTAGGTGTATTTTAGCTCGTACATCTAGAGCGAGTCCATGAATTCTTTGATAGATTTGATGCTGCCGATCCTATCGTGCTTAATATCATTATAAGCCTCTGCTAGCGATTTTTCAGCCTCATCAGAGAGGTAGGGGATATTTAGTAGATCTTCTGTATCTCTAACGATTAGGTATCTGAAGTAGTCCGTGATGCTAAGGCCTAGAACATTGGCCTTCTCACGTGCAGCATTGTACAGATTCTCCTTAAGTACAATTGACTGCCTTAAGTCTTTTTGTTTCTTCCGTTTTGTTAATGCCATAACGTAAATATAACAATATCTACACTATTATAGCACATTTCCTACACATTTTTGCCTAATCTCTAACTCTTCTTTGAAGATCGAGACCACTGTGATAGACATTATTAATCCAGCATAACTGATTTGCAACTGTAATAACCACCACTTTCTACCGATATAACACAAAATAGCCTACAGATCATCTGCTCAAAGTAGCCTATAATTATTGAGAAAATCCGGGTTATTTGATATAATAAAGGCATATGCCCCAAGTACATTAGTCATTACACAAACTTCATGAAAAACGTAAATAAGATTCTTGTGTCTTTTTTTATTGTCCTTCTTGGCGCAGTATTTTTCCCGGTAAATGCACAGTATGATACACAGCTGATTCAGCCGGAATACCGTGATGGTGGCGAAGTTTACGGAATCGATATCGGACCGTCCGAAAAAGTAACGTTTTTTCCGGAAGGATGTGAGTCAATTGATAAAATTACCCTTGAGGCGAAGGAGGCTATTCAAGGAGAGATTTTTGTACAGGCATTGTCCGAAAACCCCCAACCCGACACAGAAGAGCTCGATAATGTATTCGAATACTGTCAGGTTGAGTTAAGGGGGATTGACGAAGATAAATTAGAGCAGGTTGATGTTGAGGTTAAGGTTCGTAAAATATGGCTTGATGAGAACGAGCTTGCCGAAGATCAGATTTCGTTGTTTACTTTCAATAACGATAACGCCTGGAATAGGCAATCAACTGCTATTAAGACAGAAAGCTCAATTTATTACTTCTACGAGACAGAAGCTGAGAACTTCCCTCACTGGGCAGTTGGTCACAACGATGATGGCCTGTTCGGTTTTTTTGGTAATATCAGCCCAGGGTTAATCTTACTCTGCTGCATCATTCTGCTGATTTTGTTCATTTTGGCAGCACTGATCATTGCTTCACGAAGAAGGGGACAGGTACAATCTTCTTAAAAGTAGGCGCTAGTAATTGGCGACTTTTCAAAGCTTTTAACGCATAGGCATGTCCACGCAGCTATTAAAAGGTACGGTAATATTCTCAGTAGCTGCAGTTATTACAGCTGGACTCAACTTCGTGTTCTACACTATTGGGAGAATCATTGGAGTAGAGCAGTTCGGCATCCTTATCGCTTTAATCTCCCTCGCATACATAATCACAATAGCTCAGAACGTAATCGTTAACCTGACTACAAAAGCAGTTGCAGGAAGTAAGTTTGATGTAAGGTCGTTTATAAAGAAGATGAGCCCATGGATTCTGAAGGCTCAGTTGGTTTCTGCGATCGGTCTTGTTTTAGTAGCAATCCTCTTTTTGCAGGGTTTTCTTAAGCTTGATAGTATTGTTCCATTTTTAGCACTGGCAACTCTTTTCGGTACAGCCTTCTTGATCTCCATGCACCGTGGCATTCTGAACGGACGCAAGCAGTATCGTGAGGTAGCGATCAGCCAGATTATTGAGGCCGTTTTTAAGGTCTCGTTTGCCTTTTTAGCTGTAATGCTTGGTTTCGGGGTCGGGGGAATCCTAATTGGAGTCGCACTAGGTACAGTAGTTTCTTTCCTCTACCTCAAAAGGGAAACGTCGAAGATAGAGACAAAGGGGAAGTTTGTGCTCAAAGAGCTGTTCCCAAAGAGGCTCACAGCGTCTATCGGGACGAGTTTTGTTGTACTGAGTTTGATGTTTCTAGTTGACTCAGTAATCGCCCGAAATACTCTCTCAAGCTCTCAGGCGGGTCAATATGGTGGCGTTATTACGTTTGGCAAGCTTGTTTTCTTTCTTGCGAATTCAGTTGTTTTGGCACTCTTTCCGCTCAGTGCCAGCAAATCATACGGAAGAGAGATCCTTTTTCAGGGTATAGCGATGGTGGTTATTATAGGTGCCGGTGCATTTGTAGCATTTCATTTTTTTGGTGAAATGGCGACTGCATTGATTTTTGGCGAGCAGTTTGCAGGAATCCCAGCGTACCTCCCTCTCGAGGCATTAATAATGACAGTTTTCAGCACGCTTAATGTTATTGCAGCGTACCTTCTTGGCAAGGACAGGCATTCGTATGCTCCGATATTGCTGCTTGGACTTTTTGTACAGGTGGGAGCGCTTATGATCTGGGGAAACAGTATTGAGACTATCTTGCAGATTCAGTCAATAGTAATGGCGTCTCTACTTGTGGTTTCGGTCTTTTACCTGTTACTGATAGGAAAGATCTATGAAAGCAAATAAGCCAAAGCCGAAAATCTCGTTGATTATGCCAGCCTATAAGGCTGAAAAGTTTATCAAAGAGGTAACTTTAGCCAGGTTAAAAGAGCTAAAAGCGCTCGGGTTACCGTATGAACTTATAGTTGTAATCGACGGCTACTCAAAACCAACCGCCGATGCGTTGAGATCTGTGAAAGACAAAGGGCTGAAAGTACTCCACTATGAAAAAAACAGAGGGAAAGGTTTTGCAGTTAAGTTTGGCGTGCTTCGTGCTACAGGTGACTTTGTAGGTTTTATCGATGCTGGCAAAGATATCAAGAATGGCAATATCAAGAGGATTATCGACAGGATCAGAAAAGGTGACGTAGATGCTGTTATACCATCGAAGTGGCATCCGGATTCAAGGGTTGTGTATCCTGCTTCAAGAAAGTTGTATTCGCGGTTCTACAACTTAATCTCGCGGCCACTTTTAGGGTTCAAAGCGAAGGATACACAAGTAGGTGCAAAGGTCTTCACACGAGAGTTAGTTGATAAGGTGTTCCCTCGAATACTTGTTAAAAGGTTTGCGTTCGATGTTGAAGTACTTGCAGTAGCGAAAAGACTGGGCCACGGCAGGTTTGCTGAAGTGGCAATTGACTTGGAAGATGATGCTGATAGTACCGTGAAGTTGACCGATGGTCTGCATTCATTTTGGGATACACTGGCTGTGTTTTACCGCTTACGTATTCTTCGTTACTACGATAAACCTCAAAGCCTTGAAAACAAGGTAATAAAACACGAAATTCCTAATCTTAAACTAATAGACTAGTGAAGTTTTTAATACTCAATCGCTTCGACCCATTGAGTCCCAAAGCGGCTGGAGCAGAGTTGTTTACAAGTGAACTTGCCTCGAGGCTTGTGCGCGATGGGCACAGTGTGACCTGGTTTTCCTCGCAGTTCAAAGGTGCTCCATCCGAGGATGAATACAAAGGTATCAAAGTGATAAGGAAAGGGAATATTCTTTCAGTTTTGTGGTGGGCTTTCAGGTATTATATGAAGCGCAAAAATGAATTTGACTTTGTTATTGATGAAGTTCATGCGTATCCTTTTTTAGCAAAGTTTTATGTGCCAAAATCCAAACGGATCGCGTTGGTGCACGAGGTAACCGGTAAAATCTGGTACTACATGGCTCCATACTACACCTTCCACCTCCCACTGGGAATTATTGGAGATATTCTTGAGAGGATTATGTACCGGTTTTTCTACAGAAGCGAGAGGTTTCTAACGGTGAGCGAATCTACCAGGTCTGAGCTCATCAAATATGGTGTCAAGGAGAAGAATATCAGTGTTCTTTCCGAGGGGATAACCTTGAGCTCGAATGCATCTAAGAAGGTGGAAAAGAGCGAGAAGCCGCAGATAGTGTATTTTGGTGGGTTGAGGCCCCTTAAACGGATAGAGCATCAGTTGGCTGCACTAAAAGACCTTAAACAGGATTTCCCGTATCTGCGATATCTGGT
>JBHHUN010000013.1:0-29401 GCA_046753765.1 Candidatus Dojkabacteria bacterium
ATATCGTAGATCCTTGAAAATTCTCTGGTTGAAAGTTTCTCCTTTGAGAAGAGTGTTTTTTGTTCCTTAGTCTTTAGCTCTTCTATTGCAGTCTATTAAATTCTAATTTACTGCGGATTTTTGTGACGACCTTCGTAGGCAACTCAAATTTTAGACTGTTGAAACCTGCTTCAGTAAGGTTAAGCCCCTTAAGCACAGCTACCGCAAATACTCCGCCAAGCATATCTGTCGAAAAGGATGGCAGATATGATTTTGGGAGCGCTATCTGTTTTTGATTATACCCTATTTTGATTTTTTTCTTATTTGTTTTGACAGTTAAACTTCTTCCTTTCTCTTTTCCAAATGTAAAGGTCCTGTGTTTCTTTAGTTTTTTGACAAGTGATTTGCTAGTTGTTTCGGGGTTAAAGATGACTGTTGCGTTCTTCTTGTCGGTTGAATCAACCAGCTCTCGCACAACTGCAGCTTCGCGTTCATAGTTGAGCACCAAAAGGTAATCGGGTTTCACAAATGATGCCCAGTAGCTTGCTGTAGAGTTATATGTACAGTCTGCATCAAGAATTAGAACGTGTGGATTATATCTTCCGAAAAACAGATAAAGAGTAGCTCGTATAATCAGTAAAACCCACTCAAACGGGTTTCTTCTTTTGTCTTTGTAGCCAAGGATTGCGAGGGGTATTGAAAAATCCCACCAAATCTCAGAGGTGTTTCGCCTGACCTTGAGCCTGTCACTGAGTACAGTGTAGAGCATCTCACGCGCCAACGAGGTGCCATACCAACCAGCAACCACAATCAGCTCCAGTTTGTGCCTTTTAATTGCAAGCCTGGAAAGCAATCCAAGTATTAACCTGAGGAGTTTCCGTATGGGATTCATTAAGAATTCAGTTTGTCTTCTAAAAGTGAGAACGCTCGTTTTTGTTTTTTCTTACAGATCTTCTATTCTTTTTATGGACGCACCAAGAGATTTGAATTTCTCTTGTATGTTCTCATACCCTCTTTCAATAATCTCTCCTCTTTGAATAGTGCTTTCCCCCTCAGCTGCCAGTGCAGCAACCAGGAGTGACATGCCCGCTCTTATGTCAGGTGATCTCAGAACTTTTCCGCGCAGGGGCGTTGGGCCTGTGACTATTATACGATGGGGATCTGCCATGAAGATATCTGCCCCCATCTTGTTAAGCTCTGTGGTATAAAACAATCGACCTTCATACAATTTATCGTGGACTAGAATCCTGCCCTGTGACTGTGTTGCAACAACGATTGCAAACTGAAGCAAATCTGCAGGGAAGGCGGGCCATGGAAGTGTCTCAAGCTTGTTCATTGACCCGTCCAGATAAGACCTGATTTTCATATTTCCGGTCCCCTTGGCAATAATTGAATCACCCTCTACTTTCGTTTTTACACCAAGTTTCTCAAACTCTTCCATTATTCTTGTCATGTATTGAGGAATTGCGTTTTTAATCTTGATTTCCCCCCTCGTTACTGCTGCCGCAGCGATAAAGGTTCCAACCTCCATAAAGTCAGTCATGATCGAATGCTCTGTTCCGCCTAAATTATCAACCCCCTCTATAAAAAGCCTATCGCTTCCAATGCCAGTGATTTTCGCACCAAGTTTGTTTAAAAAGTGACACAGATCCTGCACGTGTGGTTCGCTTGCAGCGTTTATGATCTCTGTCTTTCCTGGTGCAAGCACTGCAGCCATAATTACATTTTCCGTACCTGTAACTGCCTTTTCGCTAAGCCAAACGATGTCTCCTTTAATTTGTTTAGCTTCAACTCTAAAGCAAGTATCCTCAACTTCAATCTGCGCATGAAGCTTCTGTAACGCCGCAAGATAACTGTCGATAGGTCTTTTTCCAAGATCACACCCACCCGGTGACCAAATTTCAACCTTTTTAGCTCTGCCCGCAAGTGCACCTAAAAACAAGATAGACCCTCGGGTCTTCATTACATCATCCTTGGATAATTTGTATGACTTGATCTTCTCGGCCTTTATTTCAAGTGTTTTATCTTTGAGGTTTCGCTTAACAGCTGCGCCGAGTTTCTTGAGAATCTTCACCTGTTGGGCCACATCCAGAATGTTCGGAACGTTTTGCAGTACCACTTTCTTGTCCGTAAGCAGGCTTGCTGCAATGATTGGTAGTGCAGCGTTTTTATTCCCACCTGGAGCGATCACTCCATTAAGTGGTTTTCCACCCTTAATTTTATACGAAGACATAGCAATCGTTACTAACCAGATACAATACTAACGTAACATAAGGGGTAGTATGTCACAATTATTTAGTGTATTTTGGAACCCCCAGATCGCCCTTAATATCCTTAAACGTATCAAGCCAAACCTCTCTGGCATTGTAAAAAGAGAGCTCTCCAACCTGAGGCTTTTCAAGTTTGATAAGCATCACAAATCTTTTTTCTGGTGATGCGTCAAAACCAACATATGTTGTATTAATTTCATCGGAATACCCAACCCTGTCAGTGTATGGTATCAAAGCTGTTCCAGATTTTAAGGCTATGTAATACTCATCTAGAAACTGGTAGTGATTCTCAGGAATGTTCCGCTTGAAGACTTCGTGCATTATCTCTGCAACTGTCTCTGCAGTAATTGGTTTAATAACCTCTTCGACAACCCTGGGGTTGAAATCGGTAACCTTCCCATCAGCATCGATTACTTGAGAAACAAGATAAGGTTGCATGCGATTCCCACCGTTTGCAATCACCGCTACTCCTGTTACAGCCTGAAGTGGAGTTATTTCATAGGAGTGTCCATATGAGTAAACTGCCTGGTCAGCATAGTTCCAGTTTTCAAACGGCTTGAGAAGTCCGGTTGATTCACCTGCCAGGTCAACCTCCGTACTCTCCCCAATACCAAACGCAGAGAGATAGTTGTAGAACTCTTCGTAAGTCATTGTCAGAGCAATATGTCTGAATGCAATGTTATCCGAGTCTATAACTGCACTTGAAAGTGTGATTGGGTTGGGATTGGCTTTTCTGTCGTAAGTACAAATGCAATCAATATCCTTGAGGTCATCCTTGTTAAAACAACTTGCGCCAGGTTTTGGATGGGGAGAGATAATCTCGCAGCCTTTGTGTCCGTTTGGTAGCACTTTTGAGGTGGGCCCAAGTGTCTCAAGATCAAGTGCAGAGGCCACAGTGAAGATCTTAGCTACTGAACCTATCTCATAGGGGACTGTTATTGCACGGTTCCCAAAAACTGCTCCATCCTGCTCCATGAAATACCTTTCAGGGTTGAAGTTTGGATAGCTGGCCATAGCCATCACAGCGCCAGTAACAGGATTCATTATGACTCCTGTAGCCGAGTCAGATTCGTATTTCTCGACCGCCCTCTTAAGATTAACTTCGAGCTTACCCTGAAGTGTTTTATCTATTGTTGTGACTAAGGTGACACCAGGTTTTGGCTCTAGAGGTGTACTATCCCCTAAGGTGATTGGATTCCCAAAGCTGTCGAATTCACCTATCTCAAAACCCTCCTGAGGTTTTAAACTCCCCTCCCAGTATTGCTCCAGTCCACCAACACCAACGCGGCTGCCACTTGTACTTGAGCCGACAAACCCCACAACATGACTCGCTAATCGTCTCTCAGGGTAGATTCTACGATTCACGTATTCAAACTGAATTCCCTGCAGTGATCTCTCTGAGTCCCTTAACTTTGTTCCAATCAGTTTATTACGCTTGTTTACATTTATTTTGTCTCCAATCTTAATCCAAAGTGGACCTGATTCAAGTAGTTTTTCGAGGTCCTCCTCTTTGTATCCTAGAACACTGCTTATCGTCTCAACAAACTCCTCTTGGGTCTGATATCCTCTGCGTTCAGCTAGTTCCAGCTCAGGGATCCATACATAAGCGTCAAACCTCGGCTCACTAAACGCAAGACTTGAACCATCCTTGGCCAGTATGCTCCCTCTGAGAGACGGAATTTTGGTATCTCTGTATCGTTCATTAGCAATCGCGATGAATTCTTCGCTCTCAAAAATCTGCCAACGCATCAACATGAGCAGAGTACCAACGGCGAATAGCACGAACAGAAGTATTACTGTTCTGGTTTTAAAGGTATGTAAGGTAGAGAGCGAAGACATTATTTTTGAGCCGAGATCTTTTTTATCTCAGGGTTTATGTATTTTACACTGGATTTTTTCATCAATAGTCTATCAGTCGCAGTATCACGAATAACATTGTTACTCTTCAACTGCAATATCTGGGCTCTTTTTATCTCGTTTTGAATCTTGATGTCAGCTTGAGCTTGTCTGAGCATACTCACTTTCTCACCCTGGGTCCCCACTGAGGAAAGCACAAAGAGTTGTGTGGCTATGAAAGCAACAATCAAGCTCAAGAAGATCTTAAGCAATAAATTGCGCTTCTTTGTTTTCTTTTTTGGTTTTCTTTTGTTAAAACTAAGCATGGGCAGTAACTAAATTTTTTCAATAACTCTCAGTTTTGCACTTCTGCTCTTTGGATTCTCCTTAATCTCTAATGCATCAGGTCTGATGAGCTTTGCTGTATACTTTGCATCTCCCGATTCGACCTTCTCGTTTGTGAACTCTTTCACAACTCTGTCCTCACCTGAATGAAAATTAATTATTGCAAGCCTTCCTCCGGCATTAAGTGCTTTAAAAGCTGCTGGCAAGAAGTCCTTGAGAGCATTTAACTCATCATTAACAGCTATCCGCAAAGCCTGAAACACTTTCGCCTCAGAAGATGGACTGATCTTCCCGACTAGCTTTTTTAAATGCCTGGTCGTCTTTATTGGGGATCTTTTTCTCTGCTTAACAATCTCAGCTGCAATCGCACCCGATTTGTAGACATCCCCATAAGTTTTAAAGAGCTGTTCTAGTTCTTTCTTATACAACCCGGCTAGTAAGTCTGCTGCTGTGACAGTCAAGTTTTGACTCATTCTCATGTCCAGCTCACCCTGTCTACCAAAACTAAACCCCCTTGGACTGTCAAATAATTGATCGGTCGACATACCAAGATCAGCCAGAATTCCATCAAAACTTTCCTCCCCTATGGATTCCATTAGGTTTGGAAGGTGTCTAAAGTTGGCACTTAACAGGAAAACCTTCATACCTTTCTTGTGCCAATCAGAGCCCTCCTTTTTGAAACCACCATCAACTAACAACTTTTTAGCAGCTTCAATAGCATTGTTATCTTGATCAACCCCGACGAGCCTTCCCGATCCATTCATGAGTTTCATGATCGCAAGAAAGTGCCCACCGCCACCCAAAGTGGCGTCCAGGTAGACACCTCCTGGTTCGACCTGCAGTGAACTTACAGCCTGTTTTAAAAGAACTGGTTTGTGCTTTGTCATCGCTCTGACATTAGTTTATCTGCAATATCACCTGCAGATTCAGTTAGTTTTTCAAGCTTCTCTTCCCAACGATCCTGAGCCCAAATCTCTACCCAGTCCATAATCGCTACAAATGTAACCTCAGTCTCTATAGCAGCATACGTCTTTAATCCAACCGGCAGTACAAATCTGCCCTGACCATCAAGATCAAGCTCGTGTGCTCCGCCAACCAGGAACCTCCTCGTATCCCGGATGGACAGATTAAGCAGCGGTTTGCTACTAACAAGTTTTATTAAATTTTCCCATCTCTCCTGATCCAGCAGGATCAAGCATCCTTCGTAGCCTCTGGAGATTACAAGATCTCCATCGAAATCGTCTCTGAATTTTGCAGGTACCGCTAACCTATTTTTTTCCGTTACCTTACCAGCGAATTGTCCAATTAACATTGGGTGGTGAATATGATGAAAGTGAAGTATAAGAAGTTTTAGAGGCAGTGTTCTTTTTTTACAAAGAACAGGAGCAAAAGATTTTTAAATAGTTAAGAGTGCATCGTTTGTTTGATTCACCACTATTCACCACCTATCACCACTATAGTCAATTCAGAAAGACAATGCAATACTAAAAGGGAGGAAATCCACATTTTTGCTCCGAAATATTCCCGAATCAGTCTCAAGGTCCCTTTTCAACGATCTGTGATGCAATTACGTATATTTAACACATGTATATGAGTGCAGAAGACGACACTGATCCCACAGTGACCGTCGAGGTACTCAAGACACTGATGTAACGCGAACCAGAGCTGACCTGGGCTTTAACTACACACTGATATCCATAGATCCTGACCATGCTGACACACTTTACCATCAGGGCGCGAATCATGGCTTTAGAGGCAGCACAGAGTCAATTCATGACATGATTTTAGGTAAACATAGCTTTAGCGTTGTGACAGCTACGCCTATCGGGTTCATCGCACTTGGGTTGAACGAGGACGGTACTTGGAACACACGTGCTTCGTTCCGTACAAGAAGCAGTACACAGGAAGCAGATCCAAAGTAACTAGAAAAGCTCAGGACGCACCAAATCTACCAGGTCCTTACTTTTCATCACTAGAGATCTTGTTCGTGCTCCGGCGTTAAAGGCTGCTCTTGGCTCGTTTAGCACCTCCTTAGAGAAATATGTCTTAAGCCCTAGCAGATTTCCAAATGGGGGGACACCACCAACATCTATCCCATATTTCTCTTTAATAACCTCAGGCTTCTCAAATTCGAACTTCCCTTTAGCAAGTTCGTTGACCCTCCTTACATCCAGCTTCTGATCTGCAGGAACACAGGCCATGATATTTTCATCAGTTTTCTTGTTGCGCAGGATAATCGCTTTGACACCCTCAGAATCCTTTGTTCCCCTGACCTCCGAAGCCTCCTTAGATGTTCTGACTGCTTCGTGCTTTTGTGCATCATATTGAACCCCGGCATCATCTAAACGCTTTATTATCTCGTCGTAAAGATCGCTACCCAGATATACCTTCTGCGACATACTCACACCTGCAATCCGCTTAGTATCTGAAGGAAAAAGCGTAGCGTATCTTATATTATCCAGTCCCAAAGCCATCATTGTGAATCTCTCCATTCCCATTCCAAACCCACCGTGAGCAGGCATTCCGAACTTAAATATCGACAGATAGTCAGCAAAGTCGGTGGGGTCAAGCTCTTTTGCCTCAAGAGATTCTACCAGCATGTCGTGATCGTGAATACGTTGACCGCCACTTACAACCTCGATCTCTCTGCATAGAAGATCAAAATAATTTGACACTTCAGGGTTATCTTCATTTGGATGTGCATAAAAGGCGGTCTTTTTTCTAAGGAAATGGGTTACTAAGATAAAATCTGTGCCGTACTCCTCCCTTGCAAAGTTACATAGCTCCTTTTCGGCCATAGGCGAGAGGTCATCTTCACCCCGCTCGTCGATGCCTGTTCTCTCATATACCAACTCAAGAGCATCTTTAAATGTCACACGAGGAAAGCTCACATTTACAGGTGCCAAGGCTAGCCTGGCGCCAAGGACCTCTAATTCACGCGCATTGTTGGTACTGACCTGCTCAATCATGTATTTAACGACCTCTTCTAGCATGTCCATCACTTCAGAGAAATCCTTAATGAAGCCCATTTCAAACTCAAACTGCGTAGCTTCAGTTAAATGTCTTCTAGTGCTGGATTTTTCTGCACGGAAGCATTTCATTAGCGCAAACACACGCTCGTAAGCCCCAACCATAATCTGTTTGTACAGCTGTGCGCTCTGTGAAAGTTTAGCTTCAGCATCAAAATAGTCAACAGTAAACAACTCACTCCCGCCCTCGGATGAGGCTCCTATTATATTGGGACCGAAAAATTCCACAAAACCTCTCTCTGTCAGAAAATCTCGATAAGCTTTCACGAGTGTCGCCTGAACCTTAAAGATCGCCCGCGCAGATTTATGGCGTAGCGTAAGAGGTCGATAATCCAGAATAGTATCGATATGTGCCTTAAGAACATCTTTGTTGAGCTCGATCGGCATCGACTCACTGACTGCCGTGATCACTTCTATCTCTGGATTTATAATCTCCGCACCAAGTTCAGCCTTTTCCGCCTTACTTGCGATTCCAACTACTTCTAAAACAGATCCCTCTCTTAGCATCTTTACTTTTTCAAGCTCCTTTTTATCTTCGATAACGATCTGACCTACCCCAGAACGATCGCGGATAATCATGAAATTAAGTTTGCCAAGCTTTCGCAGGGCGTACAGCCAGCCCTTGATAAGGATTTTATTCCCAATATTTTCTTCTATCTGATTTACGAGGGTTCTATCCATGAGATTATTGTAAAAATAAAAAAGTCCCTAAAGCTAACCTGCAAGATTAACTTTAAGGACGTTTTTAAGCGTGGTGCCACCTTTCTTCCGAAGCTGGATGCTCATTAACCAGTTCGGCTCTTTTAGACACTATATCAAGTTGTAATCACATCAATTTGCGGCTTTCACTATCCCGCATCGCTCTGGGACAATAATACTATGGATAACCCTACAAATCAACACCATAATAGCAGTGTCACTTGTGGTATTTACCTGATCGACAAATATTCAATGCACGAAAAAGCTGCTCGACTAATACTATCACCGCCAGATCATGTGCTATCGTAAACTGTGAGAGCGACAACTTCTCGGGCACCTGAGTCTTGATCTCATCGTCAAAACCCCAGGCGTTCCCTACAATGAGGCTGATGGTGCTGTGTAGTTCTATCAGTTTTGAGATGTGTGCGGCAAATAACTGAGAATCATAGCTCTTTCCTGCTTGGTCAACTAAAACTGGATAGCTTATTTTCTTTAATGAGATGTCTTTTGTTGAGATCTTTCTGTCTCCTGGATCTTTTAGAGCACGCCTCTCAACAGTCGTGTACTTTGCAATCAACTTAAGGTAGTGCTCCTGCAATTCAAGACCCCCCGGTAATTTATTCTTCCCAAATGTAACAATCTCAATTTTCTGCATTTTGAAATTTAGCGCTCCGATAGTATATTATACCCGTATTATGGCCCCCAAGAAACAAAGCAAATCAAAGCCTGGAACTATGGGGAGAGTTCAGGGGTATTTCAGTACCCTTAATAAAGCCTGGATAATACTGGGCGCTATCACTATGGGTTTGCTCGTGTTCACCACTGCAACAGGAGGGGTGAACGAAAACGAGACTATCGAGATTTACAACTTTAAGTGTCAGCAAACCCCCAATAATGAGTTGCTCCTTCTAGATGAGTCCCCATTAAATACTGACTTCGATATTAGTACAGTTGCCGTTGATACTGAAATTTATGATCTAGAGGTGGCCAAAAACGAGGTTAAAGCTATTTCTGATCCAAAAACTATCAGCTATGAGGAGGCAGATCAGTGTATGGAACAAGACACGGAGGTTTTGGTGGTAGTACAAGGCGACAAAGTAAGGGTTTACCCTTACAAGATCCTAAATAAACACTTAATAGTCAACGACACCCTCGGGGGCTTGCCCATACTGATAACATATTGCGGTTTATGTGATTCCTACCAGGTGTATCTGAGAGAGTACAACAACGAAATAATGCAGTTTGGATACTCCGGTATGTTGTACAAAAACAGTGGCTTACTGTTTGACACAAAAACAGAATCATTGTGGTCGCCGTTTTCAGGAGATGCAATAGTTGGAGACCTCAGTGGGGCATCGCTGACCAAACTACCTTCAACGATAATGGGTTATGAAGCCGCGAAACTCAACTATCCTAATGCAGATTTCCTTTCGTATGATACGGGGTTCAGGCAAAACTACACTCGAGACAGTTATGAAGGATATGCTGTGAGCGAAGAGCCAGTGATACCAGTACAGAACAAGAGTGCCGATTTCGACCCTAAGGAGCTGATCGTCGGTTTCACTTACAAAAACAAGCAATACGCTACTGCCAAAGCGATACTAGACTCGGAAAAAGTAGTTTCAAAGCTTGACGACGGGAAGAGACTGGTAATAAAAATACACAACTCGCAGGTTCAACTAAAAATAGATCACAAAGTATCTGATATACCAATCGAACAAGCTTACTGGTATGTTTGGTATGACTACTACCCAGACACGCGGATAATAAAGTAGAGACTCAGTTGATATCCCATTGCAGTGATATAATTGGGGATGGACCCAAGATTCAAAAAACCCAAAACTGAAACAAAAGTTTATGCGGCAATATCGGGTGGCGTAGACAGTGCCGTTTCTGCTGCACTGCTTGCAAAAGAAGGCTACCAGGTCACAGGCGTATACATGAAAAACTGGTCCGGTGACAGATTTGGGCTCCAGGCAGACTGTCCATGGGAGCAGGATCAAAAGGATGCTCAACAGGTCTGCAGCCTACTAGGAATCCCTTTCCGATCCTTTAATTTTGAGAAACAGTACAGGGATAAAGTAGTTGAGTACTTCTTCAATGAGCTAAAGGCCGGAAGAACACCAAATCCTGACATAATGTGCAACAAAGAGATCAAGTTCAAGCTTTTCTTGGAGAAAGCTATACAAGGAGGCGCAGATCTGATAGCAACCGGCCACTATGCCCAGATTGTATACAATGATAGCTCTAATGAGCTGGAGCTTCACAAGGGCATTGATAAAAACAAAGATCAGAGTTACTTTTTGAATACTCTCACTCAAAACCAACTAAGCCGTACCCTATTTCCTATCGGTGGATATAGAAAGTCGGAGATCCGTTCACTGGCAAAGAAGCTTGGCTTACATGTTCATGGTAAACCCGACAGCCAAGGAATATGCTTCATTGGAGAGATAAATGTGAAGCAGTATCTTCGTAAGGTATTGCCAATAAATCACGGCGACATTGTAGATATTGATACCGGTGAGATTCTTGGGACACACGATGGGGTGGCCTTTTACACGATAGGCCAAAGGGAAGGGCTTCGCATAGGTGGAGCAGAAAAGCCTTATTACGTGGCCGATAAGGCTAAAGATGACAACATTTTATTCGTCGCTATGGGGAAGCACAACCCAACCTTATATAAATCCAGCGTAGATTTTGGTGACCTATATTTGACCGGAGAAGAAGCATTCGGTAATAGGCTTTCAGCGGGGATCCGCTACAGACAAAAGCCCAGTTTAGGCACAATGGACATTGATCGACACACGTTTACATTCGAAACCCCACAAAGAGCCATTGCCCAGGGACAGAGCATTGTATTTTATGATAACTCCCGGTTGGTCGGGGGAGCGGTGATACAATAGACTACTTTATTGTAAAGGTATCCATAACAGTCGCCAGCTCTGATTCCTCAGATTTCGACGTTGAGGTAAAGAATATTGAGTACACCTGGCTGTCTTCATTGCTGAAGAAAACGTAGTATCTCTGATTTATGCCCTCAAACAGCGATCCTTCTGCCCTGCATCCAGTGTTTCCGTTCAAGGTAAACAATTCGAACGTAAATTGGTCTGCAATAGTCGAATCTACACCAAGACCACTTCTGAACCCCTCACCAAAAGTATCGCAAAACTCTCTATCGATCTGGTCAACAACGTAGAAGGAGGGATCGTCAAAGGCCTCAAAGTTTATCGAGCCACTTCCGCTGGCAGGGATGAATTCGACAGAGGATCCTCTCTCCTCGGTTTCCCAATCGTTGGGCACACTAAGCTGAAAATTAAGGCTCTGGTGTGTATACAAGGTTGCATTATCTAGTTTTGGAGTGTCAGATGTAACAGTACCTGTTTGGTCACCGAGTTGATAATTAAATGAATAGTCTACACCAAACTGATCTGCAAGATTTTGCAACGTGGCCGGAGCTGCCACACCCAAAACTGTAATAATACAAAGGGGAAGGATACAACATAGCAAAAGAAGAGCACCCACGATAACTACTAAACGCTTATTACTACCTGACATTGTGTAATATTAATAAATAGAAGCTAGCCAATTATTGTCTAATAAAGCCAGAGTGTCAACCGAGAGCATTATTTCAACCTTTGAAGCAATGACTCATAATTAAGCTCCTCCTGTTCTCCGGTTTTCATATCCTTCAGCTGGAATGTTTCCGCTTGCACTTCATCAGGACCAATGACGACTACGTACGGTATACCCATTCTGTCAGCAAACTTAAACTGTTTGTTCAGTTTCTCTATTTTGAGCGCTGTTACAGTATTAATCCCCTCTGCTCTAAGCTGCCCTGCCAGTACAAGCGCTTCATCCTGTGTTGCCTGGTCAAAAAGAGTGACGTACACTTTCGTTTTGCTCTCAAAATCGGGCAGAAGCTCCCATCCCCGCAGAAATTCCAACAGTGTTATATCTCCCATAGCAAACCCTGTCGCAGGAAGATCGAAATCATCAAAGATGTTAATTAGCTTATCAAACCGTTCACCGCCAAACATCGATCTGCGATTGTCGGGGTTTTTATCAAAAACCTCATAGACCAATCCATCGCTGTAGTCAAAACCACGAATAATTGACGGATCAAATGATACATATTCGTTCAACCCGGTATCGTTTAGTAAACCGAAGAGCTCCTGAATCTGACTATAACCCTGATTGTCTTGTAGTATCTCTTTTGGAAGGATCTCAGACAAATTATCAAAGTCGGACTTCATAAATTGTTCCACAGCTCTAACTGCAGCCTCATCCAAACCAAGCTCTGTGAGCTGTGACTTGAAGGCTTCCTCTTTCAACTTTTTCCACTTATCCATCAGCCGCCGGACACTAACCTGTTTCTCTTTGTCTAGCTTTAAGAAGTCACCAAGAAGTGCAGAGATGAGCCTTCTATCGCTCAAGTGTACAGAAAATTGATCAGAAGTCGCTCCAAAAGCCTTCATTATGCTAATGATAATCTCAAATACTTCAAAGTCAGCCCTTACACCTTCTTCTCCGAAAACATTGACCTCAAGCTGATAAAACTCACGGCCTCTCCCTTTTTGAGGTTTTTCAAACCTCCAGTTGTTACCTATCATAAACCAACGAACCGGCTTCACCAGCTCATGGTACTTCTTTGCAAGCATTCGCACTGTTCCAGGCGTTATCTCTGGCCTCATAGCAAGCTTTCTACCTGCCTTATCCTCAAACGAAAATAACTGTTCATTTACAATCTCTTCGCCGGTTTTTGCAGCAAACAGTTCAAACGGTTCAAGGATCGGAAAATCATACTCCTGAAATCCATAGCTCTCACACACACTGCTCCATATGTTAAACATGTAATTGCGAATCTGCATATCTTCCGGGTAAAAATCCCGCGCACCTTTGTAAGGTTGTGTTGTTACTTTTGTATCCATCTTGAGTTTTTAAGAATGGGGTTTCTCGGCCATACGATCGAGAGCAGCCCTGTAGCCATTATACCCGTATTTTAGGAATTCGCTAACTTTTGCGATTGTGGCCGAACTGGCACCAGTTTCTCGTTCGATGTGAGTATATGGTAGGCCCTGATCCAGCATCTGAGCGACTGTCCATCTAAGTGCAAATGTTTCCTGTTCCGAACGTGTAAGTATATCTTTTAAGAAAGACTTTATCTCCTCGTCCCCCTTGAGATTTTTAATTGCAGAGGCTACGTCATCAAGTTGTTTGTCTGTGGGATTATCACTCATGTTATCCATCTATAATGCAACTTCGAAGCTCTGTTTGTAAAGTACTTTGCCTGTTGCTGTGCTTTTTAGCTCTATCGAGAAAAGTGCCCGCTCAGAGTTTCCCTGATCAACACAGTCGATTGAGGAATCGTCAAACAGGAAGAGCCCAGGAGAAGGGCTACTTAGAGAAAGCGAGAACCATTTCTTACTGCCCCAGTTGTTGTCGTCACGACAGTACTTATTATTTTGTGGGCTATTCCCCTGAATGTTAAGCAGGTTGAACCTCAACAGCAGATCTGAGACAGCAATATTCGAAAAGTTACCATTACCATTCACTCCGGTATAAAAATATCCTTCGGGATTAACCAAACTTAAGCTACCTGTCGCAGTGTCGTAAAGCGCTGGCGCACTCTGTTTTGCATTGCCCCATATCGTGTTGACCTTCACGGTGCAATAGTAGGTGTTCTTGTCAACCAGTCCTAAACTAGTTGCAGTACCTGCATTAACAGACTTATTGCTTGTGGCAGTCCATCCCTTGATATCTGTTTTACCCCACGCTGTACCAATTGCATATTTGTACTGTGTTATATCATCACCACTCGAACTCCAGCTACAAGTAAATTTCCCAGAATCTGAAATATCTGCATTTAGATTAGATAGTTTTGGGGCACTGCCAACGAAGTTGCCTCTACTTCCTGAGTCTTCATCTGTATTGTCCTGCTGGTCTCGTTTAGTTGAGATCCCCAGAATACCCTGACAATCGCCCTCAACCTTAATCCTGTCCTTTACAGCCTTGTATTTCTCGGTTACATCGGTGTGTCTTACCAACTCCCCTGGGACAAAAGAATCCAAACAGATGTTAAATTGGTACCAACTATCTTTGTCGCTACTCTTAATTTTCTTTGAGGATGATGAATCTTCCCCTGTAACTACGGGAAGGTACTTCCCCTCAGGAACAGTAATCGGGTCTAATTCAGCACCATTGACTACTGGGGCTACTACGGTATTCCCACTTACTGCAGAAACAACACTTTTTACATCACTAACCACTTTAGTCATGAAGGAACCGCCAGTGCTTCTAGTTACAGCCGTACCCATATCTAACAGATAGTTTGTTGATTCAGATGCCCGGCTCCATTGTCTGCCCTTCAGGTGATCTACGGAAATACTGAAACCATTTGAATCCTGCAGCTGGCTCAGAAGAACTGATGAGTTCTGGTCAATTGAAAGAGATGTGTTATCCGGAAAGATAAGAAAAGCCCTGGACTCATTGTCTGTTTCTATTGTATCACCCTGTTGCAGGGGCAATCCATCTTCTACTTTTACTGCCATATCAGCACCACTAAACTTCACCTCTGGTTCACCTTCAATTACGGCGAGCAGCGCTACACTCTCATTTGGTAGAGTTGGTATGGGTGTTGAAGTGATCGTTGGCACATCAATAACCAAAGTATCTTCGGATGCGTCATTCCTATCGCTGATAAAAACAACCACGACCACAACCAAAAGGGAGAGAATCACGATAAAAAAAACGAAGTAGAGCTTGTTGTCAGAGTCCATTCTCGCCAAACTTATTTAAATCTATATTAGCAAATAGCTTTACTGTTTAAAAGCTGGCTACCAAGTTATTACGCAAGATTTACCTGCAGGTTACCTAGAACTAGGAAATATTACTAGAAAGTTGCTGTTGCGATAAATGTTAGTTGGTCGGTATATGTCCCGGTACCGTCCCCCGCATCAGGACTCGCGCCAACCTCCCACTCGAGCCTGAGCGCATCTATCGGGCTTGATCCAGTAGTGAATATCTCTACCGCCGTGCCTGATCCGACATCGCAGTAGTAATCTGTGCCGGTATCCCCATCACAGTCGTCGTTGATAACCGCTGCACCGCTCGTAGTTGTATTGACTAGTCCACTGAAGGAGTTGATACCGTAAAGGCCTCCCCCGGCAGTGATTTGAACTTCGCTGCCATCCGCAACATCAGGGATAGCATTGCTACCGGGCCCGGACAACTGACTGTTTAGAGATACAACAGTCACAGCTGCGCCAGAATCTGCGTTTGTCGAAAGATCAAAAAATACGGAATTTATCTCACCGCTGATACCATCCGAATGAATAACTGTGTCACCGGAGTCGTTAACACTGGATGTGTTCATCTCTCCCAGATCAACCACATACCCTACATTATCTGTACTACCACCATGGCTGTCACACGGGGCCGCTCCACCTGACACATCACAATCCTCATCAGTTTCGGAGGTATCAATATCAAAGGAGATGAACGTGTCGATGAAACCGGTCACATTTGTTGTATCATCGTCAATTATAGGTACTTCAAGCTCAGCAAAGTCTACATCACTTCCGTTATTCAGTCGAACCGAAAGCTCGTAAAGCCCTACTGAATCGGGATTGATGATCTGTGTTGATCCTGCATCGGCGTTGGTACCAATTTTAACCACTACAGCACTTCCAGCAGCAATCTCAGTTGCACCAGCGTCTGTTGGTGCAGTGAAGGTTATTGTGTCAGTAGTTGTATTAATGCTAACACCCCACGTTCCAGCTGCTGCCGAGGCTGCAAGAGTTTTATCGACGCCATCATCTTCAAGGTCGATATCACTGATTGCTATGCTGCTGAAGTCAAAATCAAGCGATCCATCTGTGGTGGATTGATTGGGGACAAAGTCGAAAGCAATTGTGTCTCCGGAGGAATTAACCGCATAAGTTGTTGTAAACTGTATTTCATGGTTTGAGGCTGTATTCACCTCGAGCCTTGTGAGTGTGTCTTTTGTGTCAATCAAACTAAATGCTCCCGTACCTGTTAAGCCATCCACTTTCCAATACTCTACTCCACCCTCGATAACAATAGAGACATTCGAATCTGTTTCGTCAAGATAGTAAATGCCCGGGCAGGACCTGCTTACGCTTCCAACAGAGGTTGCACCGGGACAAACTCCAACCTTTGTGCTGATACTCTTCTGCACAAATAAAGAATAACTTGGTGCGCTCGCGCCAGGAACCTGCGAAATTCCACCGGGATAGTGAAAGAAAGACTTGATTCCTTCACTGCCACCATCAACTAAACTCCAGTCTTTATCTCCATCAAACTGCACAGGAAATCGTGCAACTATCATTCCATCTGACGTTGTCTCAAGCTGTGTTTCGACGTTCCCTGTCATTCCGGCAATCGAGATATTTTGGTCCCAATCTGGATAGGTTCCTACAGCTGTTAATTCGGGTCTGAGGCCATAAATATTATAACCTGGATCTGGCGTTGGACTGGGGGATGGTGTCGGCGATGGTGGATTTGCTGGTGGTTGTGTAGGCGGGGGTGTTGACGTTGGTGTTGGATTGTTATTGTTGTTGTTGTTATTCCCGCTCCCCCCCGATCCTGATCCACTGCTGCCATCATTATTTTGAGTTTGGCTGTCATTGTCAAAGTCATCTTCACTATCAGCTTGCTGCTCAGAACCAGTAAAAGTGAAATAGTCGGTGCTGGAATCTTCGTCTTGTGCAATCTCGATTCCATCAGAGGAATCATCTTTGTGCGTGTCTAACTGTATCGACCCGCCCCTATAAAGGCTGCCGAAAAATATTCCGATCAGAAACAGTATAATAAAGAGTATGAGGACTTTTCGTCTGGAGACACGTCTCTCGCCGTCCTCTTCTTCGTAGAGGAAGTCTAAAATTGATTCGTCTGTATAATGGTCGCTATTTCCCATTAATGGCAGTCGCTTTCGCGAACAGACAGTGCAATAATCTTAAAGTAAGATCACAATATTTTATGCAATTCCAGAGAACATGTCAAAGTATAAACATAGTATTTTCTGGATAGAATCGACTAGGGATTGACACGCGGGACAGCTTAGATGATAATTGGACAGGATCTATATTTTATTACTAAGTAAAATGGCCAATCAAAGCTCTTCCCCAAGCTTAAGACAGTATCAGGACCTGGAATCCCAGACATCTGGTAACAGAACATTCCTTATTTTGATTGTGATCATTCTTGTCGCGATTCTGGGACTTGTCGGGTTTCAAATACTACGTGGTGGCAGTGGACCGGCCGACACAACCGAGGAAACACAGAACCAGGACGATACTACCGATGACACACCAAGTCCTACACCAACCGATGAGGAGGATCCTGACACTACCGACAATAACGATATAGTTGAGGACGGCAGCGATACCGGCGATCAGGCTTTTGTATTTGACTCTGAACTACCTGCGGGATGGAAGAAAGTTGATCTTGGACTAGGATACACTATTTATAGGCCAGGCAACTGGTGGTTTCGGAACTTCGGGGGGACACTGGGGTTAGATCCCAACGAAATACCTGAGGCTAGTGAGTACGCAGGGATGATCACCATGTCAAAAATTTCGGGTTCAATGACCTCAGCGATCTCAACCTATAAATCATCCTTGGACACCAATGTAAACGAGTTTAACGCTGTTGCAGGAGACAATGATTGGGTAATTGTAACCGGAAAGATTGATGAAACGATGGAATCAGAAGCAAAACAGGTAAAAAGCGGATTCATTCAGGGTGGGGGGCAAGTATATCAGTTGGAGTACCGTGTTCCACCTAGTCAGTTTGCTGCAAATGAAAACGTGTTTGACACTCTTCTCGGGGTGATTGAACTATAGGAAACGCATCTATATTGAGAATGTTTCAATTATTGGAATTATGGATTCGTCTACGTTACCTGCATATTGAACATAGAACTGGTCGGGGATAACAGGGAAACTGGCACAAGCAGCAACACCAAATTTAATGTACCCCTCAACCCTGTAGATTGTGTCTGTTGAGTAGATATCCCTGATATTAAAGGTTCCTTCATCCGAGAGGTCTCCACAGTTTGGTTCTTTTGTTTGAAAGCTAATGTAGGTTTCGAATTTTGCATCGGGATCGGTTAAGGTTGTGTTTGTTACACCTTTCACTTTTTTTTCAGTTAGCTTCCAGTCAGGGAAGTACTTCACGGTAAAGCCCAGATCATTGTTTGAGTATTTCTTTGTAGGCAACTGTGCCTCAACTGAGCCTTCAAGCGAACTTGAAGTGACGTCTCTGCTGTCTTTAAACACCTTGCCGTCTTCGGTAACTACGGTCCCTTCGCCCTCGTCACTGGATTGCTCATCAGAAATCTCCTCTGACGCAAGTTGATCTACGGTTACCACACCGACGGGGTTACGCAGAATGAGAAAGAGCAGTAGTAAAACTATCAGGATGGTGATAAAAGAGAGGACTAGCTCAAAATTTAGCAGTCTTCTGAAGCCTGCAATGTATTTCTGGGTCTTCTCGGCTTTCGCAAGTGGATTATTGCCATCGCTGGAATTAAGAGGATGCAGTTTATCCGTGTGTTCTTTTATCTTCTCACTGGGAGCCTTGGTGCTCTCCTCTTTCCGCTCCTGGTTGTGTTTTGTTCTACCAGTTTTGCTCCTCCCCTTTGATTTCTTGGATTTTCCTCTCGTTTTCCCTTCCGGTTTCTCCTGAAAGTTGGATTTTAACACGTCGTACCTTCCCATATGATTCAATATAACTCATGCGGGAAGGCTATTCAATTCCCCACACTTCGGCTTTAATTTCGGGGTTAACGCCCCGGGCTAAATTGTGGTTTGCAAACGAGAACCATTGGGTAACATACCCGGGGAGTTCAATTCCATCAGGATCCTTAAGGATTATCTTTACTCCATCAACGGTTGCCGTTACTTTGTCACCGTTTTCGAGCTCAACTTCGGCATTCCCCTCTGCTTTTAGTTTACTCATTACAAAAGCAATTGATACATCACTGTAACTTGTTGCATAAACGAGCTCTTTTAGAGGCAGCCTTCTGTCTTTATAGGTTACTGGAAAGTAGAACTCTTCATCGTTACTGTTGTATTCGCCATATGGATAATATGAGTAGTCACGGCTATAGCCCGTATCATCACTCAGAATCTCTGCATCTGGGTAGCTAGCCTTGATATCTTTGAATGTAAGCTGGTCTACGTTGACTCTTTCAAGTTGCTTGCCGGCAAAATCTCCTACGACCGCGCGCCCCTCGATCTGTGACCACAGACTTTCGTTAATGTCATCAAACATCAACAGATTTGTCTCATACAAAAGACCACTCACACCAAACCGGACTACCTTTCCGTCCAGCTCTCTATTGAAAGCTATCGCCGACGCACACAGAGGGCAGAACGTCACAGCAACATTGAGGTCATCGATTGTATCGTTCACAATTTCGTGCCAGACCAAAATATTAAATGGGTAGAATCGTGCCTTGCCGTTATGTTCAAGTAACATTCCTGCTGTGTTGTCTGTGATATTGCTGCTGACATTAGCAATTGATGTAAAATTAGGCTCGTCAATGGCAGGAATCCCGTCTTTTCCGGGACCACCACCAAGTACTTTGTTTAGGTCTATCAAAGAGTTCGCAGTATTGGTCTGCAATCCTGAACTCGCATAAGCTGTTTCTCTTGGAGTGTCTGATGATGTAGTGGGCATAGTCTCTGATTGAGAAGTTAGATCTGACTGGCTGCTTGATCGTACTATTAGAAGTACCGCACTGACAAGCACAAATACTCCCAGGATAGATGCTGCAACTACTCGAACGAGTTTCCACCGGCCCTCTTTGGGATCGGTGAGTGCTTTGTCTGTCTGATCTTTCTTTACTCCTATAAAAGCAGTAGAGCTTTCCATTCCTATAAGATAGCACATCTCTTACGATTGTAGTAGAGGAAATACATAATATTCTTCCGTGATATTATGTTTCTCCTCTCTGACCATCCTAACATGAAAACCTCCTGGCACGCGACCTTGACACCTCTTCAGAACAAATCTCGGCGTCTTTGGACTTTAAGCTCAACCATTACGAGCGCTAACTGATGCAACGACCTCTTCGATAGCACCCCATCTGCTTTTTTTATTTGGGTGTTCAGCCCTGAAAGAGGCCTTGGCTTCACTCCACATTGCATACATGTGATGATAAGCTTTCCAGTAACCCCCACTTGCAAATGCTTCCATACACTTTGCCCAGGTTTTAATATACCTTTTGTCTTTGGTTCCATCAATGGGTAAAAGATTACCGATTGCATTAAGATCATCGCTCAATCGTTTCAGAAGATATCTGTTATTTCTGGCAACAGCCGCCCTCAATCGGGTAGCACTTTTCCCTGTAATTCCCTTTTCTCCTAGAACACTCAGCAATTTGAACCGGAGCGCAACTCGTTTGAATGAGGTAAAGGCTTTATTAAATTGAGTTTCCGCTGCCAACCTTTCCTCTCCGTTAGTTGATGCAAGTGCTTCGTTAATTCGTTTAACCTTTTTTCTGACCTCCATGGCTTGATGAACAGTCAGCGTAGGATACCGCTCATTAATGTACTGAACTGCACGAATAAGCTCTTCCCCTGGTTGCGCGGTTACAAGCAGATGCAAAGCATCATTTGCTGTCATGAAGGGCTCACGATTAGATCCAATGCGTTCGAGTGCGGTGATATTATCAAACCGCTGCAGTTTAAATCCATCTATTGGCTGCCATTCGGTCTGATTGGTACGTAACTCAACAAGATCAGCTTCGCCCCTTCTTCTTGTAACACGATATAGATTAACGTAGTACCCCCTCTCCTCATCCCATTCAAGTCGTTCGATCTTGTAACTGTCGGCGTACTGCGACAACCCCCCCATGACAGCATTCGTGAAAAAACTAAGCTGCTGCCATAGTAGTTTTCCAGCCACTTTGCCTATTGGAATATAATGATTACCTTTTGAAGTACTCAAACCCAGCTGTGCACTCATCTCTTCAATTTGCTGTCTTATTTCCTGTGTATTGTTGTAAACGTAGCTTGCCTCCTTACCCTGCGCCACCGATAATAGATACTGTGCAATATCACCCAAGACATAGATATGGTCAGAAGAAACACCTATCCGTTCCATAGACTGTATCATCATCTTGTACCACGGATGGTTCACTATGTTTCTGGCATATTGCCCGCTAGATACGACTCTAATCTCCATTGGTTCCTGGTGTAGCAATGGGATCAAACATGTCGTATCAACCACTTGGTAGTCTGGGTTGTATTTCTTTGCTGATGCATATGCGTTGTCTATTCCCAAAAGTGACAGCGTACTAGTTATTCCATTAAAGCCTCTAAGCAGTTTATTCGCTACCATTCCAAATGAATATGTTGCCTGAGCCTCTAGATCAGACAGATATTCGTCATCAATAATGACTTTGCACCCTGCCCAGTCCGTGTTTACTTCTGCCCTCAGCACTTTTTTGTGCATATGAGAGCAGGGATTTCAAGCGATATTCAACGGTTATGGCTTCCCCGGGCAGACCTAGTGTTTGCGCGAACTCTGATGTAAGAGTTTGAACTAAACTATCTTGATCAACAGGTTCCCAAAATTCCCTTCTCCATTGCGTGAGGGTTCTGACATAGCCAGCAGGATCAAGTAATGAAAAGGCATTGTCTTGTAGCCGCTGCATTAGCTCAGGAAGCTCATAGAGCCTTACTAAAGGTGTAAACACATGTAGTGCCAACTTCGCAGCCTGCCGTCTCTGTAAGTCTGTAAGCTCCTCATTTCTCATGAGTTCGACCACTCTTTCGGCTGCCAGAATATGCGTTTGCGCTATAATCGACTTGCTCTCATTGATCTGCCCCGTTAGAAGAAAAGCCAGACGGTTTCCATCGAGCCCACTGGATAGTGGAAGCATACGGGAACGTTCCATTTTTCCGGCATAAACCTGCGGATTCACTAGATCGACTTCTCCCATATACATATCGCCCCAGTCAGCAGGTAACATCCTGTTAATGGTTGAGACAAAACCGAATACGTGTTCACTTGGAGTTGTCGGATCTATTTCAACGTAGCCGGATTCGGAGATCGTAAACGAAACCAGCGCAACGACGTCTTTTTCGGGCGTGTGCTCCCTGAGAGCATCAACTAGATCACGTCCTGCTCCTTTGTTTCGAGAACCTTCTAACTCAACGGCCTTAAATGGCTCAACTACAGGCCACCCTTTCTCTAACATCGAACTTGGATAACAAATTGGGGCAGTGGCCGATTATAGCATATTGCAACCCGATCCGACCACTATAGGTTACCAGTTTATCTGAATGTATTTGTATACTTCTTCGGCATTTAACATCCTAGTGGTATTACCTGCGCGGACATAAAATTCGCGTGCATCTCTGACTTTTAGAAACACGGGATGTAAGGCTTTGTTTATAGTCACTTTGCATATTGTCTTTCCTGAATCTTTTTCAAAATCAATTGCGATAAACGAAACGAACTCTATACCAAGATAGCTCGATATCAAATTTATGAGGTACTGCATGTAACCGTCTTCGTTTTTCTTGTTAAGTGTGGTGATGTCGTTATCAATTCCGAGTATGTGTTTTTTATCATCAAGACCAAGCAATAGCACCCCTCCGGTTGTATTAAGGAAGCCTGCGACAGTTTTAACGAAGACCATTTCAAGACCCTTGTTAACTTTGTTATGCTTATAATCCCATCTCACAGACGATTTAAACTCGAGCTCGTTTCCCTCATCTTGATTGATATATTTATCGAGTAGTACCTTTCTGTGTTTTGTATCAGCTGCTTGTGTCTTGATCTTTGTAGGTTTCTGTTCTTTTTTAAGACTAAGAGGCAGGTCACCTAGGGTTTGTTCTAGCTGTGAAGTATCCTTGAAATCCTGCACAAGTGACTTGATTGCAAATCCATCTTCAGTAACACCACTCACCATTTCTGGGAAAGATACCCATCGATCTTGACCTGCCAGCTTTAGAGAGTCCATATCCACTGACAATTGATACAAATTAATCTTGTACCTGGTCAGGGCTCCGCGTTTTGATGACACTCGAACATTCTCAATACCATCTAACACTTTGCTGTAGCTATAATTTTTTCCGAGGACCAAGTTGTTTAACCCCAGCTCTTTCTTGACTAGCCTATCTACGCTTTCATCTGTATCCTTATCCTCAGGTATTACATATCCGCCAATCATCTGGAAACTCAGCGCTCGCGCATTGAATTGGAACAGATAATGAGGATTCTCGTGGCCTTTGATTTTCGTTTTTACTGCAATGAGGGCAATTTCCACATCGCTTATGGGATCATCTATTCCTAACTTAACAAACCTCTTCTCCTCCATAAAACCTAGCAGATATACACCAAAATCGAGCATATTTTCAGCTGTCATCTTCTGATCTCTCCCGGGCTTATCCCAGTTACTAACCATAGCCAGATCCTTCTCAATGTAGATAGCCAGGCTCAGTAGAAATAGTTTTGCCTGAAATGATCCAGCCCTAATCAAGGTTTTTTTCCCTTGAGTTTTGATTTCGAGAACGTTGAAAAGCTTTAAAAAAGTAAGCAGGAGATTTAAGTGATCAGGTGAGAGGTCACTGCTGATGTCGTCAAGTCGCCTGAATCCCTCCGAGTCATCAGATATTTCCCGCAGCGCGTCTGCGATATGCCCACCAAGCTGTGAGTTTGTACTCTTCTTCATAAAGGTTCTTCAATGGTACATATTGATTATAATAGAAAAGCCACATTTCGCAAAGCCATGGCGTTCACCTTCTCCTAGAGCGACTTCAGGAATTGATGTATGAGCTTTGCAACCGCTTTGGGCTTTTCAGAAGAGACAATATGGCCTGCCTCCGATACAACTTCGAACTCAAATCTTCCCTCTCTGCTTTCAAGCAGCTTTTCTGCACTTTTTGCACTCGACCATTTATCATCACTGCCAAACACAAACATTACTGGAACACCTTTGCCATCTATAGACTCTTCAATCTTCATCTTCGAAGCACTAGCGGTCATCTCCATCCACGCCTTAGGATCAATCATACGTTTACCTTCTCTCGCGTAATTATCCATCTGATCACGACTAAAATTATAGGCGTTGAGGTATTTACTGAGCGTGTACGAAACGAGAGTATTAGCCACAAATTTTTTAACAAGTACCTTTGTACCCTTCACCTTCTCCATTCCATTCAAGAGATAACTAAAGGCTCCATTAACCCTACCAAGGTCATGAATTTTAAATATTGGTCCGTTTAGAATTGCCGCATCTATTTTTCTTCCATGCATTTCAACGAATTTCGCGATCACCTGGCTCCCAAGTGAGAGCCCAACCAAGGCGACTGGACGTATTCCAAGCTTGTCGATGAACTCGGCAATATAATTTGCTGCAATTTCAAGTGAATACTCCTCGAGTCGCGAGGACTCACCGAAGCCGGGCAAATCAAGCATAACTACCCGGAAGTCAGAGTAAAGGTGTTTTGCCATCGGTATCCAGCTAACCCAGTTGTTGCCTAGACCGTGTACACAAAGAATTACATCCCCCTCTCCGAGTTCACCATAGTTAATTACGACACCGTCATCAAGAATGAGTTGCTTCTCATCAAACAGTTCTACATCTTCGACATCCTCCGTAAGAGGTGATAAGTATAGTTTTTGCTTCAATTTGTGGAATCTTTCTCTGAATTTCATGCGAAGTATTATATACTATTTCTACCAGTCTATCTCCATAATACCCCTTCTTCTCAGATAGTGGTTTGTTTTTGAAAATGGCTTGCTGCCAAAAAAACCACGGTCGGCCGAAAACGGCGATGGATGGGGAGACTCAATAACCAGATGCTTTTCCCTATCTATGAATTCTCCTTTATTCCTAGCGTAACTTCCCCAAAGTATAAAAACGAGGTTTTCCTTCTCATCTGCCAGTTTGCGAATTACCGCATCTGTGAATCCTTCCCAGCCCCTTCCCTGGTGAGACCCTGCCTCACCTGCTCTAACAGTGAGTGTAGCGTTTAGCAATAACACGCCCTGCTTCGCCCAGTTTTCCAGATTCCCGGAGTCTGGGGCTTCTTTACCGGTGTCAGCTTCAAGCTCTTTGAAGATGTTTCGAAGTGAAGGTGGTATCTGGTGTTCATCTTTGACCGAGAATGCTAGACCATCGGCATTGTAGCCACTAACCTTGTGGTATGGATCCTGACCAAGAATCACAACCTTAACGTCATCAACTGGAGTAAGATCAAATGCCCTGAAAATTGCCGACGGAGCCGGGAAAATCCTGGTAGCTTGATACTCTTGCTTTACCCACCCTACAAGCTCTTCAAAGTACGGCTTGTCGAACTCGTCCCCCAGAAGTTTCTTCCAGGATTTGTGAATCTTTACGTCCATAGCTTGATCTATCAGTCAATTCAACAATAGTTGAAGATTAGGGATTATGCAACATCTTCTCTATCGTAATGGCTCTTTGCCACCCCTTTTCAGTCTGATATAATCAATAAGCCACTCTTAAGTGCGCTTTAACAACGCGGCCCTGTAGTATAACGGTTAGTACACCGGGTTTTCATCCCGGCGATCGGAGTTCGATTCTCCGCAGGGTCACCAAGAGCAGGTTCGCAAACGCAGTTTGTGGTTCTGCTCTTTTTTTTCTTTAGGATGAGAACTGACAGTTCGACTTGCCTGCAGTTTCTGAGCATGCTCAGAAATACTGCAGCATGATACTGCTTTCTAGCTGCACTTCTAGTGCAGGTTAAAGGAGTGATTCTCCGCAGGGTCACCATTTCAAAAATTTCAGATTTTTCAGCTTTAATATTCTCCAAAACTTCGAACAGATAAGACATCTGTAGGGTTCGAACTTTCCCATCCACATACCTTATACCCTTCGGGAAAATGAATGATGCTAGACGTTGTTTATTTGCAGGACTGAAGCCGAGATACAGGGGTTCGAGGTTAGTCAAAAATAGATCTGCTTGATCCAGTAAAACTTGTAGTTTATTTCTATCAATTAGATTGTATTCAACTTCCACATTTGCAGCGATTATGTCATTTCTGAGCTTTTTGATTTCAATTTCAAATTCTTTGAGAGTAATTTCTTTGCGTCTACGCATCTTGATAGTTTCTTGCTTTTCATATTCAAGATTTTTGACCCGTTCTTCTGCGATTTTGCATTTCCGCTCATAGTCCTTGTGCTCTGTATCCCAGAGGTCAATAGTTTCCTCCTTAAGAGACTCAATAACCTCTTTTAGTAGGCTTGAGGTTACCAAGTGTTTTCTCAAACATCTTTTGGCTTAAGTTCTCTTGGAGGGTGTTTCTTTGTGCCTCTAGTTTGAATTCCAAGTCTTGTGAGGTACTTAGTGATGTTTGGGATACTTTCACCTTTCGCGTAGCGTTTGAGAGCCTCCTGAATCGGTTCAAAGTATATTTCACTTCTGATGAGTGTCTTTGAATTTTTATCGTTTCTGTATCCATATGGCGCTTGAGCTGGATACCAGCCATCAATGGCTTTTGTCTGCATACATGCTTTCACTCTTTCGCCTTTGAGTTCATTATCAAGTTGTGCAAGACCAGAGAATATTCCTTCCAGAAACTTACCAGTCGGAGAGTCGTCTACTTGCTCAGTAACTGAGAGCAGGTTAGTTCCATTACGTATTAGAGCTGATTTGAGAGCGTAAAAGTCTGATTGTGATCTAGACCATCTATCTAGTTTATAAACAAGCACAAAGTCTACTTTATTCTTATTTTTGGTGATGAAATACAGTAGGTTTTGAAGCTGTGTTCTATCTGATGACTTTGCTGATTCTCCTTCCTCAATGAAAATGCCAACTTCTTTTAGTTTTTCTCTGGATAGGAAGTCTCTACAGGCTTTTATTTGAGTTGGAATACTGAAATTCTCAAGTTATTGTTGACTACTTACACGGATATAGATTGCTGCTGTTCTTTCAGTCAATCTTTTAATTCTTGTGTCTTTGTCAGTTGATTCAAATTTCATTTTTGCTCATTAAAAATGGACGGTTGGTGCTGACAATCACAAAGACTGTTTCCAACCGCCCATTAAAAAAGCCAACTGACCGTTAGCTTCCGAGCGTGTCTTTGTGTAATTTGTCAGCACTTTTATTATACATAAGTTCAATTTGTTTTAAAATATCTTTTGGTGATAAATGCTTATATTCGTTGATGTATAATCTTGCAAGCCACCTAATATGCAATATAAACTGCCATACCTCCTCATCAGAAAATTCAGTTTCGCTAAATTCAAATCGTTTACGATAAGTTTCTATTTTATGAATTCTCTTATTAGAAGGTATTTCTTCAAAGTATTCTGTTGTGGTTTTTGGATTTGGTTTCATAGTTACCCACAATTTTTATCTGTACTACTTATATTTATATATCTATAACTATATATAGACACTCTAATCCGTCGGTCAGAAAAAGATAATCGACGCATCTCATAAAGTATTCTGCTCACTACTTTTAGAGTGTTTCGCTAGATTCTGACTAAGTGCTTTACTTAGTAGCTTTTCGTCATATCCACCTTCCTTGTGGATAAGTCGCACTGTAAGAGTGATAATATTTTTTCTCATATCCCACTGAATTAGCCCTTTTTCTTCGAGATTTTTCAGTACTTCTGTTGCATCAGTGAAATAGATATTTATCAGTGCAAAATATCCTCTTTTAATTTCTGCGCTTACCTTTTGACAACCAAGAGTGCATCTAAGAATAAGTAGCATTGCCTTTACCTCTCGTTTAGAAAGTTCCTTATTGAACAGAATGTTGTAGAGAATTCGATTAGGTAATTTAAGGAAATCACCTCTTTTCAGAATTGATGAGTCCAGTTTGAGTATTTCCTGTTGTTTTTTTATGAACTCTTCACTGGTTATTATGTCGTTTGCTGATTTCATGTTGGTCTCTAATAAATTAATTTACTAATTGAAAACTACATGTTCTCAACTGCGAAGATGAATGTTCTTGCCTTTTGTCTCTTTACATATCTGATGAAACTATCTAATCTTGCTTTTGCACTAAATACCAAGTAAGTTGATACTCTATCCTCCATACATGCAATCTCGACGCTTAATTTTTCCCCCTTTTCGTTGGGTAGATAGAAGTAGTACCATAGTTTATCTCCGTCTTTTTCTACTCCAATGAGTAAGTTTCCCAATGCTAAAAAACCGCAGGTTTTTTCATAACAATCGGTCTTATAGATACTTTCGAACGTTAGTTTTTGTCTATACATAACTATTATTTAGTAATTTGAATACTGAGAAGCCAGTAGCACACTTCTCAGCAAGCAAAAATGTCGCGCAGGGCATTTCACTACTGTGTACTATGCTTTATACTCAAAACACTCTAATGTCTGAAAGCGGAATCCATCCCGGATTTGCCGGGATGAAGAAGAATATATTTACTGGAAGAGGTTATTTGAAGACGAATCCAATAAAGCCTTTGTCTCTAGAAAGATAATATCTACATTTGACTATAGCTTTGTTAATTGTCTCAAGTCTGTCAGTTAATCCATTTTCTATTTTGTCATCTATTTTTAATTTCCGTTTGCCTTCTTCATGTTGAACTTGAAAAACACTAAGAATCAGCTCAAAGGGATACTGACGGGTATCAAAACCATGTATTAACTGCTTATTCTCATAAAGATCGCCGTTGGGGTATAAGGTTAAGTACTCTAACTCTGCTATTGGTTCGAAATTAACCTCTGGATAAGTCTTATCTATAAAATATTTATCAGGATGATGTTCGTCCATAAATTCTTTAATTGCCTGAAAATCAGGCTTAATAATGTATGAATGAAATCGAGAATCGTATGGGGATACTTGTTTTTTTAAGATTCTATAAGCTCTTGCTGTCCAGTTATGTTCAAAGCCGAGGCTTGGAGCAACTACAGGTGTAAAGTCTATGATCAAATTTTCTTGTAATAGATATTCAAGTACTTTGGGATATTTGTAACTAATTAGAAATTTATCGCGTTGCCTGCTAAAGCTATCAAATACAGAATCATTCATAGGCTTACTATCATCAGTGGAACTAAGTCTAGTAAGCATATATCGTTCATGCTGATCATCGGATTTAAGTAGTTCGCTCGCTACGTGAAGTATTTCATCTTGAGCAAGTTTATCTGCAATATTGTATGTTTTCATAGTTGAGTGGTTTACATATAAAGTGTTTTGCTATATATGTAATTATATCGAGCGAATTGCTTTATTATCAAGATTGGCAAGCGATTACCAAAGTTCCCTTCCC
>JBHHUN010000014.1:0-28556 GCA_046753765.1 Candidatus Dojkabacteria bacterium
TGCGGGTTTTGATAATTCCGCATCAATTTTTCATTCGTTTAACTTTGTACTATATTGAAGTTATAAAATTAGACTTACTATCATGTCAGTTGACCCAAACAACCCAGTTAGCAATTCCGATGGCGATCAGAAAAAGAACGATTTTGTGGAGCCTGACGAGCAAACTGTAGAGAGAATCGCTAATCTCGGAATTGTGGGAGAGGCGTTAAACGAGCAGTACAGCGAAGAAAACATCGATCTCGGAACAGACTTCTTTCTCGCGAAAGAAGGTCTAAATAAATTCAAAGCCGGTATTCTCCGACTAAACCTTGCCCCGAGGAGCAGAAAGGGTATGCTTGACCTCATTAACTTCTTACAGAAAGAGATTGATAGGCGAATGAATACGAAAGAGAGTAGTCCGAACTTCTAGATTGCTATTCAAGTCAACAACTCTGTGGTATAATCTCTTTCAGAAGGGGCCTTGTTACTCCTTTCTTTTTTCAAATCGCGTCAGGTAGATTGAAACGCAGTCTTCTGAACGATCCAAAAAGATTGGAAAATCCACTAATAAGGCTAAATTCTAACAATGGCAGATCAAAATAAGATTCAAGCACAGCTTGAAGAATACCTTAATAATCTAGCTGAACCCCCCAAAACGTTTGAACGGGGACAGATTATCAAAGGAAATATAGTAGGTCTTTCCAAGGGTGAAATGCTCGTAGACGTTGGCGGACGCGCTGAAGGCGTTGTCAGTGGTAAAGAGATGAAACTCAATGGAGAGAGACTTGAGAAAGACATTGGTGACGAGGTTTTAGTTTACGTTATCAAAGGCGAAAACGACCTTGGCCAGATCGAACTCTCAATTCGCAGAACTGGCACAGCCAGAAAATGGTTTGAGCTTACCAAAGCTCAAGAGGGTGACGAATCTCTAAAGGTACAGGTAATCGAGTCTAACACAGGTGGTGTTATCGTCACAATTGGAGGAGGACTCCGTGGCTTTGTACCAACCAGTCAGCTCGACAATGCACGTATCTATCCCCTTGGTGCCTACACCAGTAAGGAAGATGCTAGTAAAAGGTTACAGTCAAAACTTGCAGAGCTTATCGGCATCGATCTTGAGGTAAAGGTAATCGAGATAGATCGCGAGAAAAATCGCGTTATCTTCTCTGAGAAATTGGTCACATCCAGTGAAAACCTTGAGCAACGCACGGCGACTCTCGAGAAGATAAAAGTCGGCGACACCCTCAAGGGCGAGGTTACAGGGATTGCTCCGTTTGGGCTTTTTGTTAACGCAGAAAGTCTTGAAGGACTGGTACACCTCTCAGAGATCTCGTGGGATAAAGTTACAAATCCAGCCGACTTCCATAAGGTTGGTGATAAAGTTGAGGTCCAGATTATCGGCGTCGAAGATAGCGGCAAGCGAATCGCATACTCGCTCAAAAGACTTCAGAAGGACCCGTGGAACGAGATTGTTCAAAAGTATAAGGTTGGACAGCGAGTTCAGGGAGAGGTCACAAAAATCGTTGACTACGGTGCATTTGTTCGCATCGATGACGGCTTGAATGGGTTAATTCACATCTCAGAGTTGTCAGATAAACTGGTGAAAGACCCTGGCAAGATTGTCCAGGTTGGTGAAACCTACGAGCTTGAGATTATCTCAATGTCCCGTGAAGAGAGGCATCTTGGGCTCAGCCTCAAAAGAGCGACTGGTAAAAAGGCCGCACCTCAGAGTGATGAAGAATCTGTACAGACTCGGAGTGGTGATGAAAAGACTGAACGATCTCCTGAGATGGAAAGACTCAGTGAGTTCCTCGAAGAAGATGAAGAAGATGCAAAGGACGAAGAGAAAAAGAAAAAAAGCTGATCAAGGAAACCCCGTGTATCTGTATCGATTGATGCCGCGGGGTTTTTTGATGGAATCCTTTTATCAGAGTACTAGTAATGTGTGCTAAAATATATCCAAGATAATACACAGAAATCTATGAGTGTTGACCTGAATGACAACAAAATAAAAGGATTGAACCGCATCAGCAAAAACCTCTCAGAGGTACTCATCCAGGCTTTCGAGTTTGCCAAGAAACGCAATGGGCAGGCTTTAAGCTCCAAGGATATTTTTCTTGCGGTGCTTTCACACAAAAACAACATAGCAGCAAGGCTTCTTGAGAAGCTTGGGGTAGACCTACAGGCAACGATTGGTAGTCTCAGTGGAGTCTACAGTGGTGGAGCAACAGGAAGCTTCAACCCATACTTTGGAGAAGAGGCCAAACAACTTCTAACTAACAGCTTTTTGCTTGCGAGTGAGCTTAACCACGTTTATGTGGGCACAGAGCATATGCTCCTTGCAATCCTCCAGTTAGACCAGCTCGATTTTGTACAAGACCTTGCTGGAATGGGTTTCAACTTCGAATTCGTTAAGCAGTCAATTCTCAACTTTGGGATCTATCAGCCAGGAATATTCACTAAGATGACCGATCAGCCCGAAGAGGAAGAGCAGCAAAGTGGACTTAACTTCTTTGCTCGTAACATGAATCAGCTTGCGCAGGAGGGCCGCTATTTGAAAGTGTGGGGGAGAGAAGACGAGGTCGCAAGAATTATTCATATCCTTTCCCGTAGAACGAAAAATAACCCAATTCTTGTTGGTGAGGCTGGTGTGGGAAAGACAGCGATAGTCGAGGGTTTTGTACAAAGAATTCTTTCCGGCAATGTGCCAAAATCATTTAAGAACAAAACTGTTATACAGCTTGACCTGTCAGCGGTGATCGCAGGCAGTAAAATCAGGGGTGACGTCGAAGAGCGATTGCTCAGTATTGTGAGTGAGATGGCCCAAAATAAAGACCTGATACTGTTTATTGATGAGATTCACATGATCGTTGGTGCAGGTGCAGCAGGTTCAGGAAGCTCAATGGATATTGCAAACATCCTGAAACCATATCTCACAAATGGAGACTTGAGGGTGATTGGGGCAACGACCTTTGATGAATATCAGAAATATTTTGAGGAGGATGAGGCATTGGCAAGGCGTTTCCAGCCGATCCGGGTTGAAGAGATCTCTGTTGATGACGCAGAGAAAGTTCTTGGGATGCTTAAAAGCGAGTTTGAGAACTTCCACAAGGTAAAGATTACTGACGATGCGATCCATGAGGCGGTCGTACTTTCGGATAGATACATCACCGATAAATATCTACCTGACAAGGCGATTGATGTGCTCGATGAGGCAACATCCGCAAAAAAGATTGCCAAAGAGAAGGTAAGTAGTGACAAGAAGTCAGGCAAGGATGAGCTCAAAAAGATTAAGAAACTTAAAAACAAATCGCTGGACGAGGGTGACCTTGCAAAAGCATCATTCTACAGAAAAGAAGAGAAACGTCTAACTGACAAGGTGAAGCGACAAGGTAAACGTCCGATTTTCAGTAAATCAGGTAAATACACCGTAAATGCTGAGAGCATACGTGAGGTGATAGCCTCTTGGAGTAAAATCCCGGTGACCACAATGAAGGGTAGTGATGTTAAAAACCTGAAACTACTAGAGAGAAATCTTGGCAAACGAATAATTGGTCAAAAAGAGGCCGTCCGTAGGGTTGCTGCGGCCCTAAAGCGTGCAAGGGTTGGGATAAGCGATGAGAAGCGACCGATGGCTTCGTTTCTGTTTCTGGGGCCTACTGGTGTTGGTAAATCAGAGACGGCAAAGGAAATTGCTAGAACGCTGTTTGGCTCTGAAGATGCGCTCATTCAGGTCGACATGACTGAGTTTATGGAGCAGCATAGTATCTCCAAATTGATTGGATCTCCGCCAGGATACGTCGGATACCAGGAAGGTGGCCAGTTGACTGAAAAAGTGAGGCGTAGACCGTATTCGGTAATACTGTTTGACGAGATAGAAAAAGCACACCCTGAGATGCTCAACATTATGCTCCAGATCCTTGAAGAGGGTCGTTTGCAGGATGGAAAGGGCAGGAAGGTGAATTTTAAGAACACTGTTATCATCCTCACTTCAAATATTGGCGCCAGCGAAATCGGTAAAGATGATGTGCTCGGATTTGGCGTTGAGGATGCTATACAACCAAGATCAAAGATGGACGGTGCTTTCAAGCGTATGGAAGAGAAACTTATGGCCGAGCTAAAAGATGAGCTTCCGCCCGAATTTATTAACAGAATTGATGACATTGTGATATTTCGTGGTCTTGACGAAACTGATATCCGCAAGATCACAAAACTTCTGGTAACCGAGATCAACAAACGTCTCCTTGAAAAAGGTGTTCAACTACTCCCCACCCAATCAGCAATCAACTTCATCGCCGATGAAGGTTATTCCAAGGAATATGGCGCCCGCAATATCCGTCGAAAGCTCCAGGAGCTTGTCGAAAACCCACTTGCAGATTACATTCTAGAGCTTGGAGTTGCACAAGATCGCAAGGCAGATCCAAGGCTTGTTAAGGTTGTGAAGGGTAAGGGTGGGATAAAGTTCTCTTAATCTTACTTTTCTTGGCGTCAAGGAAAGTAACAAAAGAAGCGGTCGGGTGAATAAAGTTGTTTCGGCCCCAGTCGTTAGAAGTTGTCTCACCCTCACCCAACGGCTATTCACCCAGACCCCAAAACAACTCTAAGTAATATGTCAGATTGATAGTAGATGAAGAATCATTACAACCCGCGAGTATATCTTAGGAGATTTTTTAATTCACAAGATGTTCACGCATACAATAAGAACAGGAAAAAATCCTATGAGAAAGCTATAGGTGCTGTCTCCTTTAAAGAGTATCTTTACAGAATACCCAAGAAACTGCTTGCGGCATTTAGTGAAGAGATTGACCGGGAAGGGTTTCTCGAGAGATTCTACCAACTGTCAATAGAAAACAATTATAACGATAACTTCGCCAGTATTGCTAAGTCCTTAATTGAGCAAGTACCAATTAATAAGAATACTCTCGACTACTTTGAACATTTTCTATTGATCCAGGGTCTGCGCACACCGATAGCTAGAGACAAACTGCAACAGATACTAAAAGACCATCCAGAACAGAAAGAGAAGATCCATTCGATTGGTGTCAATCTTGGTGAAAGTTGGAATGAAGATGAAATTACATTTCTCTTTTTTTTAATGTATACTATAGATGATCGGATGAGGGCGAATCTCGCAAAGTCTCTGGGTTTCCAACGAAAACGATTACAGTTTATTGTGAATAGAAGTAGTCAGAAATTCATTGCTAACGACAATATCTTTGTGAATCTACCTGACCCTAAAAACGAAGAGGAGACGACGTTCGCTTATCCAATAAACCAATCGATCATGCTGGCTGTAGTCACAACGGAGAATGCAGCTGACGGTGTGTTTGTTTTTGAGACTGAGGACGAACGTACGGTTAACTTTTTTGATAAGCACATTCATAGACAAGCTCAGGAGTTCGTTTACTCATCTAAAGATAATTGTGTTTACTACGAAAACGACCTGAAATCTATACCCTTCAGGAAGCTCCACAGGAAGTTATGGGAGGGAGAGATATATAAGTTGCAGATCGCAGATGAAGAAATATGAAAAGCTGTATCTCATAGGGATTGCAAAAGAACAGTACGAAAGAACACATTCAACTGGTACTTCCCTAAACAACAGGGCAGGCGTTTTATTAGGTTTTTTAGTGACAGTCTTAGCTTTGTTGCTCCCGGTATTATCAGGCGACTCCCTAAAGAGTCCAATATTGGCTGCAGCCGTTGTACTCGACACTTTAGCGATCTTTTGCTTCATAGGAGTTCTTTTCACTAGAACCTATCTTGACCCTCCGAATGTGCATAAGCTGAATCAAGAATATGATGCAATAAAGAACAAGTTCTACGATATAGTCTTAAGTACATTTATCAAGGCGATCAGCCTAGCTGACAGGGTAAATAAGGGAAAAGCAACATTGTTTAAAGTAGGACTATATTTTTTCTTGGCAGAAGTATTCCTGCTTGCTGTCTACGCCTTAAAGCCTCGAAACATAGTTGAATTGCTCTTATATTTTATTTTTTAGTCTCTTTGAGAATGAGTGGAGGGGAGGAAAAGGAAATCGAAGAAAAGGAGGAGGAAGGAACCGGAAACTTTGACGGCAGGATAATTGAAAAGTCGGAAGGCGGCGATGATGACGATGATTCATCTGGTATGATTTTGTTGTAAACCCAAGATAAGGCTGAAGTGAAGCCAACTTATATGTGATATTATCTGTACAGATACCACACATATAAATGGCCAGATCACACAAGCTGTTCACCTGTTCAAACTGCGCGTACGAATCATCAAAGTGGCAGGGTAAATGCCCTAACTGTAACGAGTTTAACACCTTTGAAGAGTCAGAGCAGCTCCCAGGCTCAATGCAGACCCTCCAGCAGGCAAGGCTGCTCAACCTCAAACAGATCAGTAAAGAGAAAAGAAAGCGGATTAGTACCGGGTACAGTGAGATAGATCGTGTGCTTGGTGGTGGGTTAGTCCCTGGAGAGGTTGTTTTACTTTCCGGTGAGCCGGGGATAGGCAAATCTACACTGCTGCTACAGCTGGTAGCGGGCATCTCAAAGAAAAACTTCGAAACAGTTTATATCTCAGCGGAAGAATCTGCTGAGCAGATAGGGCTACGCGGAGAGCGGATAGTAAGCAAACCAAACGAACACCTTATGCTGCTTCAGGCATTCGAGCTCAACTCGATAATGGCGCAGCTTAAAGAGTTACAACCAGGCCTGGTTGTGGTGGATTCAATCCAGACTGTGTATACACAGGAATCACTTGGTTTACCGGGCAGCATCTCGCAGATAAAAAACGTTTCATCAAAGCTGGTTAAGTACGCAAAAGAGAACAACATCGCAGTGATTATAGTTGGTCATATCACCAAACAAGGTAGCATTGCAGGCCCGAAACTACTTGAGCATCTTGTTGATGCTGTGCTGCAGCTCGAGGGCGATGAAAAGCGCGGTTTCAGGCTCCTCCGGTCCTTCAAAAACCGCTTCGGATCAACCAATGAGGTTGGTATCTTTGAGATGACAGAGAAGGGCATGGTTGAGGTTGCTGACCCCTCTCAGTACTTTCTTGAGGATATCAAGGAGTCTAAGATAGGTGTATGCCCGGGTGTTGTATTAGAGGGGAACAGGCCGTTGATTATCGAAGTTCAGGCTTTAACAGTGTCAACGCCCTTCAGTTTACCCAGAAGGATAGCAGAGGGTATTTCGAAGTCAAAGCTAGAGCTTTTGGCTGCCATAATCTCTAAATATGGGAAGATTGATCTCAGTAGCCGTGATATCTATATTAACATCGCAGGGGGTATCAAAGTGAAAGATCCTGCGCTTGACCTCGCAGTAGTCCTGGCAATTCTCTCATCGCTTAAAGAGAAGCCGTTACCCCCAAAACTGGTGGCATATGGCGAAGTCTCCCTCACGGGGGTGATCAGAAAAGTTGTCAGGAACGAGCAGCGTGATAGGGAAGTGAAACGTCTCGGTTATAATAGCTTTCGTTCGATATTCAAGGGTGTGAGGGATATCCGCGGATTGACCCGTAAATTCTAATTGAGCCCCATCTATATCTCTGCCTGGTATCCCCCTTCCTAAAATATATTTACTATGGGGTTGTGCGTGGCAATATTATAGGGTATAATGTAACTGTTCCTTAATCAATTAGGTTTTGTGGGCAGTTCCCAGAGTCTGGTTCGCGTACATTGACTCACTTAGGTGAATCAAACTACTGGACTCTCGGAACTGAACGCAATTGCGTACCGCTCATACAGAGTTCTATGATTTCTTCCAGTACTTGGGAGAAAAGATAGGGGTCGGTCGGGGCAGTGCCGATCCCTATTTTTTTATAAAACTAAGGCTGCTTGACATTCTTAAAACATTAAGAATATACTGAAGCAGATTTTCCAAACCCCTAAACTACATATTCACAGTATTTCATTTTTTTATGCCTAAAAGCATGGACAAGATTGCTAAAGCAATGACTCTAAAAGAGTTAGATGAGAAAACGCTCTCAGAGCTTAGAAAATTAGCTAAAAAACTCGAAGTAAAAGAAGCTTCAGACTACTCCAAAACAGACCTCATTATTAAGATCCTTGAAGAGCAGACCAAAAGGGGGGGGAATATTTTCGCTGAGGGTGTGCTCGAGATTATCAACGACGGTAGCCATGGTGTACTGCGGTCACTCAAGCTTCTGCCGGGTGACAATGATGTCTACGTTTCAGGTTCTCAGATTAAAAGATTCAACCTGCGCCAGGGAGACTTTATCTCAGGGCAGGCCAGAGCGCCCAAAGAGGGTGAGAGATACCTTAGCATGCTTCGTATTGAAGCTATCAATAATGCGTCACCCGAAGCCGCACTTTCGAGACCTACATTCAGGAAATTAACACCAATCTTCCCTGATAAGCAGATCAAACTGGAATATGAACCCCATGTGCTTTCAACCCGAGTTATAGATATTCTCTCACCAATCGGAAAGGGACAACGTGGTATGCTGGTTTCACCTCCAAAGGTTGGTAAGACCTGGTTACTTAAAGAGATCGCTCATGGGATTGAAGCAAATCATCCTGATGTTCATTTGATGGTTGTGCTCATTGGTGAACGTCCCGAAGAGGTAACAGATATGGAAAGGTCAGTTAAAGGTGAGGTTGTGGCGGCTAACTTCGACGAAGCTCCAGATCTGCATACAAAACTCGCCGAAATGGCTATCGAGAGGGCCAAAAGGTTGGTTGAAGGTGGAAAAGATGTTGTGATACTTATGGACTCAATCACAAGGCTGGCGCGTGCGTATAACATCACTGCACCACCATCCGGTAGAACGCTATCAGGAGGTTTCGATCCGGTAGCAATCTATCCTCCAAAAAAATTTTTCGGAGCTGCACGTAACTTTGAAAAAGGTGGCAGTTTAACCATTATTGCTACAGCACTCGTTGAAACCGGCTCAAGGATGGATGAAGTTATTTTTGAAGAGTTTAAAGGAACCGGTAATATGGAACTTAAACTTGATCGAAAATTAGCGCAGAAACGCTTTTTCCCCGCGATTGACGTCAAGGCCTCTGGCACCAGAAACGAGGAAAAGCTTCTGAGCAAAGAGGTCTTAAGCTCCGCATGGAGAGTGCGGAGAATGCTTGATACACTTAAAGATGAAGATGCTACAGCACTTTTATTGGAACGTCTGAAAAAGACAAAAACCAATAAGGAGTTCCTCGCCACATTACATGAAGATATGTAATCTGTGCTAGAATATCACGCACCCGATCTTTTGTAACCAATATGCGAATTGTATTAATTAAAGCCGGTTAATATTTTTTCATCTGTAGATGGGTACTAACCCCAACGAAAGATTCTATTCCAGAAATCAGCCAAAACCCAAGAGCTCTACCCTTCCTATCGAATTTCTAAAAGCTCTGGTCAGATACTTTGCAGCAAGAACCAGGCAAGTACTAATATTTATTTCTGCTACTGCTGAGGTGGTATTCAATGCTGGTAGCAGTGTCAAAGCCTGGACTGTTCAGAGGATGTTTTGGGGGCGAAGTTCACTTTATAGAAGTACTTTTCATCTCCTTGTATCAGGTGTGACTATTGTGGCTGTTCTTTCTGGTATCTCCAGCAGGTTGAACATCATTAGCGCTTCTTCAAGCAAGGGGCTAGATCTTACTTCTGGAATTATTGGCAGGCAGGATATCTTCTCACAGTCAGGGACTGCCGAGTCAATCTCTGTATTAGCATCGAATGAGCCAGACTACCCGGTCTTCAGACATGAGGTTCAGTCTGGAGAAACACTCTCAGAAATCGCAGAGATCTACACTATTAAATCCAGCACGATCAGGTGGGCTAATGGCATGAGCAGTGATACTGTCAGGACTGGTCAGGTACTACGTATCCCTGGAATTGATGGTGCGTTCATTAAAGTTAAAAGTGGCGATACGCTTGAAGGACTTGCAAAAAAATACGATGGGAACGTCGCTGATATTGTTGATCTAAACAGTAGTGTTCTTGGACTCAAAAATCCATCTCTAAAAAAGGGGATGGAGTTGTTTATTCCGGGGGGGTCAGTTCCTTTGCCACCACCAGTTGTAGCAACGCGATCCACTTACAGATCGTCATACAGTGCGCCGCCTTCTGGTGGCGTAAACATCCCTCCGGGAACATTTGTTAATCCCCTGGTCAACTGTCCTGGATACTCTTATAGCAGAGGTTTCTCTGTATGGCATGATGGGGTTGATTTAGCAAAATCTGGAGGATGTTGGATTAATGCTGCTGGAGCTGGAGTAGTGACATATGCCGGGTGGGGGAATGGTGGACAGGGATTCCATGTAATCATCAATCATGGCAATAATCTCTATACAAGGTACTTTCATGGTAGCGGATCTTTCGCTGTTAGTGCAGGGCAAAGTGTTAAGGCAGGTCAATCGATAATGTATATGGGGTGTTCGGGTAACTGTTATGGTACACATCTTCATCTAGAGCTGTCTGTTGGTGACTGCTACTTAGGTTGCACGATTAACCCCGAGACGTATATTAGGGTCAGGTAAGATCTTAAGTCAGGTCGACGAGATAAAATCATCAACCAGCGTCTTACTCCCAATCGCAAGTGGAACTATCTGATCTGTACTCTCAGGTTGAATCTCGAGTGGGTTTTTCCCAGAAGATACACCCTTTCCCCCTGCATTGTAGGCGACCATAGCATACGGGTTTACTTCCAGCATTAATCGCAGTTTTCCGTTTGGGTGCTTCTCGTTTTCGAGAACAAAGAATATCCCGCCTTCCAGCAGTGTCCTGTGGAAGTCCGCAGACATGGACCCTACATATCTGAGCTTCATGCCTCCCGATTTCTTTAAGCCTATGAAATACTCCTGGTATTCTTTTCTCATAAGTGGGGTATAGGCTTCGTTAACTGAATAGATCTTTCCGGTTTCGGGCATCCCGATATCATCAATAACAGTTACAAATGCGTTGTCAGTGGGGCTTAATGCAAACATTGACACTCTCTCGTTCCTGGAGGTGTAAACCAGCTCGGTCGCTGCGCTGTACTGGAAGTAGCCTGCTGCCAGTTGCTCGATCCCTTTTGGAACCAGTGATCCTGCTTTGTATACTGCGAATACAGTACCTACCGAGATATTACTTGTTGAGTTCGAGGACCCATCAAGCGGATCGATAAATACGTTGTACTTTCCTGCTTCATCAACAACTAACGGATTTTTAAACTCTTCGGAAACAATAGTGTGGACGGCTCCCGATTCTTTGAGGTTTTCAACCAGGATATCGTTCGTAATTTCATCGAGTCTCTTAACCTCATCGCCAAATACGTTTTGCTCCCCAGTGAGCCCAACGACCCCTAATATCCTTGCTGTAGAGAGTATCTTGCTGATTTCGATTCCCGATTGTACTACTTGCTCAAGCAGTGCTTTGAGGCTTCCGTCACCCTCACCCAGCTTCCTATCGTCCTGATCAAATCTGTTGCTCGGGGTGGTGTGTGCAGGGTGGCTGTTGTGATCGTCACTGCGCATGATACACCTCCATTGCCTCTGAAACTGATTTATTATCAATCACAACGGCATGGATTGCATTGATAAAGTTAACAGCATCGTCAAAGTTTTTTTGGTGGATATTTCTGCCTGTGCCATTTCCGGAGGCGCCACCTATGTGGATCTGATCGTGAAGCGAGTGTAAAAACTGCTCCGGATCTTTTTGTGACCCGCCCGAACAGACAACCTGTGTATTTCCAGCAGCTTTAACTGCAATATTTAATGCCTCTGCGGACTGGTGACCGTCAACCTCAGGGCAGTTAACCTTTGCGAAATCGGCTCCGATCGCTGAGGCAACACCGGCAGCACCGGCTATAATTTTTGGATCTCGCTCATTTTGTACAGCCTCGCCTCTGGCGTAAGCCCAGATAACAGCAATTAGGCCGTGCCTGTGGGCCTGGTGAACAGCCTGAGCTGCCTGAGTTAACATTTCGCTCTCATGCTCACTTCCAATATAGAAGGTATAGCCGATACCAAGAATATTTAGTCCTGACTGGCACTTAAAGTCCACAACATCGTCAATACTGTAAAGTGATGAGCTAAGCGGTTCCTCCTGTTTGGTCTTTACGAGATTTGTCTTCGAGTTAAGCTTTACAAGGTAAGGCACATCCCGATAATCCATGCCATGTTTGGCAATCAATCCAAGTTGACTTGCAAATACACCTACCCTAGACCTGGATGCAATATTGAACAAATGATGAGGATTAGAGTCTTCCGGAGCAATGTCTTCACCATAAAAATCCATGTTGAGATGCTCGATCTTCTGATCACCCGCAAATAAAAGAAGCCTTCCAGAATTCTGCGTGATTTTGAGGTAGTTCCGGACATATTCACCAGTATATTCCCCTGGCACATCTAGTGGCACCTTCACATCTTGGGCAGTTAGCATGAATTTGCTTGTCAATCTAATTCGTATACAATATAACGCAAGCCAAGTTATCAATCAATTATCAATGCACACACCAATAATCCTTGCGAACTGGAAGATGAGACTATCGATGCAGGCTTCGGTCGATCTGGCCCAAGAGTATAAAGAGCGGCTGGCCCCACTAATTGGACACAGGTCACTTATTGTAATGCCGTCGTTCTTTGCTCTCAGAGAGGTTCAGAGTATTTTCAACGAGACTGATATTATGCTTGGAGCCCAGAACTGTTCAACGAAGCCTGGTTTTGGTCCGTTTACAGGTGAGGTAAGTGCCGATCAACTTAAGGACATGGGAGTGAGCTCCGTGTTGCTGGGACACTCAGAGAGAAGGAGTCTGTTTTTTGAGACAATTGATCAAATCAGTCAGAAGGTAACCAATAGCTTGAATGCAGGCCTCTGGACAATCATGAATATCAGTGAGACAGCTGCAGTCAAAGCAGATGGCAGAGCCAAGGAGTTACTTACACACCAACTTGTCGGTTCGCTGATGGGTATTCATAACAATGACTGTCCTGTTGAAAACCTGGTTGTTGCATATGAGCCACTATGGGCGATATCTACATCGCATGAGCATCAGACACCGGACCCCGACTACATTGGTGACATAGTGAAGTTTATAAAGAAGTGGGTAGTCAATAACTGCGGCGCGGAGAGGGCTGCAAGGCTACCGGTCATATACGGTGGATCGGTCAATGAGGTCAATTCACACGGGTTTATGGAGATTGATGGCATTGATGGGTTGCTGATTGGAGCTTCGAGCATTGAGGTAGATAAGATGGAGAAAATCCTGAGTTGAGTCTGGTATAATTAGGCTTCAGTGGGCCTGTAGCTCAGCTGGTTTAGAGCACTGCTATGGCATAGCAGGGGTCACGAGTTCGAATCTCGTCAGGTCCACATGTCCCTTTCAACCTTCACAAATAAAGCCCATAAGCAAGTTACTTGCCTGAGAAACTGACGCGCTTCTTACGAAATCTGTTTCAAACTCAAACCGAAAGAAGTCTCTTAGTCGCACTGTCGTCGTATTTACCTCCCTATGTACCACTATTTGCTCTCCCTGTGTTCCAGGCACTATAGAGGCGAATTTGTTAAATTGACCCTTTTGAAATGTCACAAGTGACTTTGTTCGTTAAATGTTCGGGCTATTATTAATTATAGGCTGATACCGTCCTGGTCGCCCCACAGTTGTCTTGTTGATATCCGCAGAAATTAAAATCTGTTATATTTAAATCGTGAAACACAAAATCCATAACATATATGTTATATTTGTGTCTAACTCGAGCTAACATGAAATACTACGATCATTGTAAAATTGAAAGAAAGTGGAGAAAGAGGTGGGAGCAGGACAAACTCTACGAAACACCTAAAAACGTCTCAAGGGACGAAAAAATGTACGTCTTGCCTCAACTTCCATATCCCTCTGGATCAGGCTTGCATGTAGGGCATGCGGAGGGTTATACCGCATGTGACATTTATGCCAGGTATATGCGAATGCAGGGCAAGAAGGTTCTACAGGTGTTTGGGTGGGATGCTTTCGGGTTACCAGCTGAAAACTTTGCTATAAAAACAGGTATACACCCCAGGGTTAACACAGACAAGGCCATTGATAATTTCCGTGAGCAGATTAAATCCCTCGGAATTTCCGCCGATTGGGATCGTGAGGTAGGAAGCCACAATCCTGACTACTATAAGTGGACTCAGTGGTTTTTCTTATTAATGCTTGAGCGTGGACTGGCATACCGCAAGGAGCAGGCTGTTAACTGGGATCCTGTTGACAAGACTGTGCTTGCTAACGAGCAGGTGTTACCTGATGGCACAGGGGAGCGCTCTGGGGCGAAGGTTGAGCAGAGAATGATGTCCCAGTGGTTCTTGAAGATTACTGACTACGCAGATCGTCTGCGGGAGGATTTGGATAAGGTGGATTGGCCTTCCGAAACGATAAAGCGGCAACGTGACTGGATCGGCAGAAGCGAGGGGGCAAGGTTGAAATTTGAGGTTTCCGGAGCAAAAGACATGAAGCTTGATGTGTTTACTACAAGGCCAGACACAGTTTTCGGTGCCACTTTTACGGTCATAGCTCCTGAACACGAGCTTATTACGTTGGCCAAGGGAAAGGTCAAAAACTGGAAGGACGTTAAAAGATACGTTGACGAAGCAGGAGGCAAAACTGAACTGCAACGGCAGCAGCAAAAAGTAAAAAGTGGAATAAGGCTTGAAGGTGTTGAAGCTACAAATCCTGCGACTAATGAAGATATCCCCATATACGTTGCTGATTACGTGCTATCTGGATACGGTACTGGTGCTATCATGGCTGTTCCGGGACACGATGATCGCGACTTCGAGTTTGCTGTTAGTCATGATCTTCCAATTGTCAGGGTGGTCAAACCCTCTAAAGAATCAAAGAGCATAATATTAAAACAGAGTGTGACAGAAGCTTTCGTTAAACAGCTCGAGGATGAGGGATTCAGGGTAACGCTATCACCTGAAAAGCACTACCAGGTAGAGTTTAGCGAGGACATGTCCGAGAAGTATATCGAACTCATCAGAGCGAACATCTCAGACAATTTCTTTGTTGATGTAATTGGTGCGGTTAATCTGGTGATCTTCAAAGACATAGTAATTAGTACTGACACACCAGAAGGCGAGGCGAAGGCTGTAAAAGAGATTACTGAAAGATACCCAAGACTGGCAAGAGCCAGAAACCTGAGTGCATTGCTCACTTTCCAGTATGGTCAGGATGATGCACCAAACTACTTCTATCATGACCTCCTTATCTATACCGGGCAGGGCGTGCTGATGAATTCTGGACAGTTTAGTGGTGACACAACAGAGCAAGGTTTTGATGCGATTGTCAATTGGCTTTCAGCCTCCGATCTGGCTGATAAAGAGATTAACTTCAAGTTACGTGATTGGTCTATCTCTAGACAGAGATACTGGGGAGCTCCGATTCCGATAGTTTATGATCCAGAAGGTAATCCGCATCCGGTCGACGTTGAGGATCTGCCGATTAAATTGCCTGAGGATGTTGATTTTAAACCGACCGGTGTGCCACCGCTTGCGAAATCAAAAGAATTTCAAAAAGGTGTTGAAGAGAAGTATGGTAAGGGTTGGAAAAGAGAGGTTGAGACGCTCGATACGTTCATGTGCTCAAGCTGGTACTACTTCAGGTATATTGATCCAAATAACGACAAAGCGTTTGCTTCAAAAGAAGCGCTCGATACATGGATGCCCGTTGATTTCTACATTGGTGGTCCTGAGCACGTAAATGGGCATCTCTTGTACTCCCGTTTTTTTACCAAAGTGTTGTTTGATGCTGGGATCATAGATTTTGACGAGCCGTTCCTAGTGCATAGACATCAGGGAACCATACTGGGAGAGGATAATCGTAAGATGAGTAAGCGCTGGGGAAATGTCATTAATCCTACTGATGTGGTCAATAAGTATGGTGCAGATACTGCAAGAATGTACGAGATGTTCATGGGACCGCTTGAGCAGGCAAAAGCATGGGATGACTCAGCAGTTCGGGGTGTTCGTAAGTTCCTTCAAAGAGTGTATGATTTCAGTAAGAAGTTCAAGCAGGGTAAAAAAAACCGGGGAGATATTCGGCCTCTACTACATAAACTAAATAAAAAAGTGGGTGATTATATACCAAAGCTTAGATATAACGTGGCAATTGCTGCGTTCATGAAAACAATGAACTCATTTGAGGATGAACCGGAAAGGGTTAATCTGGCGGAGTGGGAAGTATTTATAAAGCTACTTGCTCCTTTTGCCCCATTTATCTGTGAGGAACTCTGGAAGGATCTTGGAAACAAACGATCAATTCATCTTGAAGCTTGGCCTGAGTATGATGCAAAAAGGGTTGTGGACGAAACGGTTACGGTTGCGGTACAGGTAAATGGAAGACTTAGAGACACTCTCGATCTAGAGACAGGACTGAAACAATCAGAAGCAGAAAATGCCGCATTGAGTTCACCCAAAGTTCAAAAATATCTGGAAGGATCAAAGCCAGAAAAGGTGGTCTATGTTCAGGATAAGATAATTAACTTTGTGATCTAGCACTCATGTTCAAAGAGAATAAAGAGTTTTGGCTCTATATCTTTGGGACGATAATACTGTTTCTGGTTATCATCTATGGGTTGAGGTCGTATGTGGGACCCTCAACTCTTTCGTCACTGTTTACTTTTAACTCTGTTTCATCGGTTGCTGTAACTCCTGTCGCAATCAATGATTCCCCGCCATTACAGCTTGATAAGGGTGTTGATTACTCAGCGATAATAAAGACCAACAAGGGTGAGGTTAAAATCGATCTGTTTGAAAAAAACGCACCAAACACAGTTAATAACTTTATATATCTCGCTGGGCAGGATTACTACGATGGTACAAAGTTTCATCGCCTAATTCCTGATGTGCTGCTCCAGGGCGGCAGTAGAAACACTCTGAATGATGATCCGGGAGACGACCAGTTTGGTGGCCCAGGGTACATCTTCGCTGACGAAATAAATTGGGATAGCCTGGATTTTGAAAAGGCTCTTAGAGAGGAGCTCACAATAGATGGATACGTGAGTGGCAAAGGTTTCAAATCGAAGGATATAGCCCAATACACTCTGGCAATGGCCAACGCTGGTCCAAATACTAATGGCAGCCAGTTTTTCTTTGTTCTCTCTGGGCAGGACAATGCTTCTGTGGCAAGCTTGAGGGGCCGACACACGATCTTTGCCCGCGTCACTGAAAATACTGAATTGATTGATTCATTGGGCACTATCACTGTCGATAATCCCATATCCCTCAACCCCAGACCTATTGAGAATATCATTATTGAGGACGTAGAGATTCTCCACTGAGCTGATTCTCATAACCTACTCAGTTAAGGATTTATTAAGACTTGTTAGATAAGGTCTCGGTATGGACTTTATCGAAAGCGTTGTCGAAAAACTCAAGAGAAAAGATCCCAAGACGTTAGCTGTTGCAACGGTAATAGTAGTTGCAGTCGCAGTTTTCTTGATATCTAGCTCTGTGTCTGGGGCTGACGAGGGGATTGAAGTGAATGACTTCCATTTGACCAGCACTTCGGAGCAGCTAGATGAAAGTATGTTCGTTGCGATCACAGGTCAGGTGGAAAACCCTGGTGTGTACGAGCTATCAAGCGGTGAGCTTGTGATTGAGATCATAAGACGAGCAGGCGGATTAACTCCCGATGCCGATCTTGTATACGTACACAGAGATCTAAAACTTGCATCCAGAGTGGGGGCGGGACAGCAGATTTACATCCCCTCAACATCTGGTTCCTTTCCACAAAGTGAAGTTGCGACCAAGGTCAGTATTAATTCAGCCTCACTTGAGCAACTGACTAGCATAACCGGAATAGGTGAGGTGACTGCTGGAAAGATAATCGAATCTCGACCGTTTGCTTCAGTAGAAGAGCTGCTTGATGTGGCCGGCATTGGTCAATCTATTTATAACAAAATCGCAACGCAGGTGGTGCTGTGAGGAGAGCACTGGGTGGCAAAGTGGCTCTTCCTGTTGGCTTCATTAGATCATTGTTTAGATATCCCCTTGTTGCGGGCGCGATGATGACGTTTGGGGTTCTGTGGGTACTTATAGAGGTTGGAGAACGAGAAGCGATTGTAGTAGTGGCAGTATGTGGATTAGTTGTGCTGGGTTTTGCGCGAAGATACCACGTCTTTTACCTGGTTCTTTTGGCTGTTTTTTACGTTTTAGGAGTGAGTTTTGTTTCTCCGGGAGCACTGCATATAAGAAATTTTACCCAGAAAGATGCTGAGCTTATCGGTGAGGTGGTTGCAAATCCTTACCTTAAAAATGGAAGATCACTGGTTCGAATCAAAGCAGAGAAGATTTTTACTGAAGGAGTTGAGACTGAGGTTTCCGGTGGACTAATTCAAACAAAAGTTCCAAGGTGGGAGGAGTTAGCTTTTGGCGACAGGGTACAAATCTCATGCAGACTTGTACAGCCGGAAGACTTTGATGGTTTTGAGTATGTTGAGTACCTGAAGTCGCTCGACATATATGCAATTTGCGAGTTTCCAAGAATCATCGAGAGATCAGAAACTGGGAATATTGTCTTCAAAGCTGTAAATGAGATCCGGACTGTTGTAACTGATTCGGTGAAAAGAGCACTGCCCGAGCCTCATGCGTCCCTATTGACTGGGATGCTTATCGGTACGCGGGAGCAATTTCCAGGTGGTTTTGATGATGATCTGAAGCGAACCGGAACGACACACATAATTGCAGTTTCTGGATACAACGTGACTGTACTTCTAACCCTGTTACTCACTTTAGCGGGAAGAATCCATCGTAGACTTCTTTTGTTTGCTGGGTATATAGCGTTGAGTTTGTTTTTGCTTGTTGTGGGAGTTGATAACCTTCCGGCTCTAAGAGCAGTGCTTATGGGGGGCGCCTATCTGACGGGTCTTCTTATTGGTAGAAAGAACGCTGTATATTCGAGTATATCTTTGGCGGTGCTAATAATGCTTGCGGCCAACCCCTATGTTTACAGATCTATCAGCTTTCAACTATCTCTGGCATCGACTCTGGGAATTATCTTCCTTAAGGAGAAGGTAGAGTTGATGTTTCCGGGTTTTATTAAGGGATTCGTTAAAGATGAGTTAGCGATTACTTTGGCTGCAAGTATAGCAACCCTTCCGATAGTGTTGCTTTCGTTTGGTGTAATTGCCATCTGGTCACCCATAGTTAATGTAATTGTAGCTCCATTGATACCACCAATTATGGCAGCTGGCGCGATCATGGTTGTGTTCCAGATAGCTCCATGGGAGGGTGTAGCAGCCATAACGAGCACTTTAGCATGGTCTCTCTTGGAGGTACTGACAGAGATCATCAGCAACATGTCCAAACTTCCTTATGCTTTGCTAGAACTAGACAGCTCTAGAGCACGTTTAGTCACTGTTATTACCTTCCTGTTTATCATTGGCCTGCTTAAATACAGACAACGGCAAAACGCGCATGAATAAACTACTTTCCGTCATACTAGCTTTGGTTATAGCACTAAATCTTCCTCTTGGGTATACCGACAATTTACTGCACATATATTATCTGGAGGTTGGCCAGGGCGATGCGATACTGATAAAGACAACGGATAGCAAAGAGTTGCTTATTGATACGGGGCCTGATTCATCAGTCTTATTTCAACTGGGTGAAGTTCTGCCGTATTGGGATAAGTCGCTCGATATTGTATTGATCACACATAGTGATTTTGATCATATTGGTGGTCTGATCGACTTATTGGGCGTATATAACGTAGAACACATTCTGATGAATACAACTGATGACTTAAGTGCATATCAGTCGTATGCCTTTGAAAAACTCACTGCGGATGGTACAAGGGTTAGTGGTTTATATGCTGGAGATTCCTTTCAACTTGGTTGTTGCGTGCAGATCGAAGTGATTTGGCCACGAACGCGGGGAGATCTGGATAATCTAGGGTCAAATAACAGCTCAATAGCCTTTATTCTTACATATGGCACCTTTAGGGCCTACTTTGGGGGGGATTTAGAAAGCCCTTATGAGTTTGAGTCTGTAGAAGGTAAAGACATTGATATTGATATACTTAAGGCTGGACATCACGGTAGCAAGACCAGCAGCAGTCACAGGTTTATAAAAGAGATTTCCCCTGAACTGGTAATTATCTCTGCCGGAAGAGACAATAAGTTTGGGCATCCACATCAGGAGGTCCTGGATACATATCGCCAACAGGGTCTTACGGTGCGAAGAACAGATCTTGAAGGACGGGTTGAAATAACAGTTGATAATAACGGCAAATACCTTTAAAATGTTCCACTTGATATGATCCTCATGTTTATAGTCTTAGATGCAATTGATGGTGCGGGTAAAGGGCGGCAACGTATTGAGATAGCCAGCTACCTGGATCTGCTTGGAGTTAAGGTGGAATCGGTAGAGTTTCCTGTTCATAATGCTTTCTACGAAACCGTTATCCATCCGGCGCTTCAGGGCGAGAAGAAGCTAAACAAATCCTCATGGGTGCTTTCGTACCTGCTAGATAAAACGATGATCTCTGACAAAATCAGACCCTTCGTTCATAACAAGAAGAAATTCTTCATAGCAGACGGCTATTTTACTACAACAATTGCGTACCAGTCGTATCTCATGGAGCAGATAGAGTTGGATAGATTACTTGAACTCGGTGTCGAATTTGATATCCCCGTACCGGATCTGGCTATCTTCATCGATGTCGATCCAGAGACGGCTATGCAAAGAAAAAATAAAGAGGAGGGACATGATGAAGGCTTGGATATGTTTGAAAAAAGCCTTAGCAAACAGAGAAAACTCCGTGACACATATACTGAGATGGTAGAGCAGAATATCTATTGTGATTGGGAGATAGTCGATGGCAACGGTACTGTTGAGGAGGTAAAAAAACAAATTATTGGTATTATGGGCGATCATTATGAAATCGAAAACAAGTAAACAACTACCAAGTATCGAGAAGACTTTTCTAATGATTAAGCCCGACGGTGTAAACAGAGGCCTTGTAGGAGAAATATTTACGCGTTTGGAACGCGTTGGCCTAAAACTTGTTGCAGCCAGGATGATTATGGCAACTGACGAGCAGGCAAGGGGTAACTACCCCGGTACAAAAGAATGGTTGGAAGGAATGGGGGGAAAGACGATAAAAAATTATGGTGGAGATTTGAAGACCGTCAAAAAGGATATGGGCACTGACAACAAGCTCGAGATTGGCAAAAGAATTTATGATGCATTAGTGACATATCTAACCGAAGGGCCTGTGATCCTCATGGTGTGGGAAGGAAATCATGCTGTGCAGGTTGTAGAGAAGATGGTCGGGGTCACAGATCCAACTCAGGCTGACATCGGAACAATTCGTGGTGATTTTGGGTTTGATACCCCTCAGTTTGCTGTAAAAGCTGGAAGGATTGTCTTCAAAACACTCGTACACAGGTCTGATTCCCCCGAAGAGGCAGAGAGGGAGATTAAACATTGGTTTGGTGACATGTACAAATACCTTGGTGACTATGAACGTGTAGACTATATTGGTTCATTTGATGCGTTTGAATAAAACATTATTTAGAACCCGATGAAAACCGAAAGAACAGTAATAATAGTTAAACACGATGGTGTCGCCAGAGGCTTAATTGGTGAAGTTATAAAACGTTTTGAACGAGTAGGGCTTAAACTGGTTGCGCTTGAGTTTCTACAGAGCACCAATGATATGGGGCATGCTCATTACCCAGATAGCGACAAATGGTACACCAAAGTAGGGGAACGGACACTTAAGGACTACAAAGAGAAGGGTCTCGATCCCGAAAAAGAGTTGGGCACAAAAGACAAGATCGAGATTGGCAAACTGGTCAAGAAGTGGAACGTTGACTACCTCACAGCAGGGCCTGTCCTGGCGATGGTGTTCGAGGGACCGGATGCAGTGAAAATAGGGCGCAAACTGGCAGGCGCCACTATGCCCACAGACGCACTGCCCGGGACAATCCGTGGCGATTTTGCGCTGGACAGCGCGGAGCTAGCTAACAAATTGAAACGCCCTTTCTATAACGTAATTCATGCTTCAGGCGAGATCGCAGAAGCAGAAGAAGAGATCGCCCTTTGGTTTGAAGACCAGGAGCTTTTCGACTACAAAACTTACTCTGCCCCAATTATGGGTATGTACGGCCGGTTAGGTGACGACATCCCTGCTCAAGACTAATCTTGCTTCAGTAATAGGTTCCCGACTAAATCATATGGAGGATATTTATGTACCAGAGACTGAACAGCTTCCCCCAGGAACCACTTTTCGGGTTATATCCGACGCTCATCTAGGGAAGAGGAGAGTGTATGAGGGGAAACTCGACTATATGATTGGATTGGTCGAGAAGCCGGGGATTATGGTACTAAACGGCGATATTGGAGATTATCAGTTTGGAGCGCCTGGAGAAATTATTGGAAGGTGGGAAAGATTGTTTAATGCAATTGCCGATAAAAACAAACGAGAACCGGGAGGGGTTCGGATAAACCCAGGCAATCACGATCCATTTAGGGAATACCTGGGGAGATGCTCTTGATGGATACATAGGCAAAGAATATCGTCAGCAAGCTTGTAAGTAGGCTTAATGTTAATGGACATGTTATTCCAAACAATAGACCATTTCTCGAGTGGGCAGATCAGAATCTGCGCGATGGAGAGCAGTTAAGCCCTAATTTAGCCCAGGCCCTAGAAGCTGGATTATTATTCCAACCGCGACAAAGATCAAATTGACAATAAATACGGCTCGGAGTATGTTTACCCCCTTCAGGATAGAAGTGACCTGAATGTTGATCTCTCCCGCTGTGGGTTTCATGTCTTCTTTCTCTTCCCTTTTGATAGAGTCGATTGATGAGATAAAGTCTTCATCTGAGCTGTTTACCAACTGTTCAAATTCGGTCGTAATCCTCTGACGAATCTCATCGGCAGTTTTTGCCTTCTTGTCTGCAACAGACCTACTGAGTTCGAGTATCGTATCCCTTAGTGAGAAGGCTCTATATATAGTATAGATAATGAAGAGGAGGGTGCCAGCAAGAATAACTGCTACAAGTGGCTGTATCTGCTGTGAGATAATAATGGTGAATCCAATTGCTCCCAGTATACCTGTGTCAGCAACAATGATGAGCTCACAAAGCTTGTACGTTTGCTCCCCAACAAGTCTGTCACGTCGCTCAAGACTTGCTCCTTTGATCTCGTTGTAGTCATCGAAATACCTCTGGATGAGAAGTTTTTTGTCTTCTGGTGTCATGCGTTGATTTGTTCTTGTTGTATTCTAACGGGAAACTTTTTCGGAAGCAACGGTTGATGACTTTTGGTTCAGTTTGGTCAAACTGGTGCACCAGGAGGGAATCGAACCCCCGACCTAGGCGTTAGGAGTGCCTCGCTCTATCCAACTGAGCTACTGGTGCAAGTTATTCGAGATTATATCACTACTTAGCAGATCCAGGATTATCGAGATCATAGCTGTAGAGGTTTGCCCTTGGGCTACTACTTTGATTTGCTTTCACAGTCTCATCTTTGAGTAACACAACGAAGTTGTTTCCATCTGAATCGAAGCTAAAATCTGAGTTTTTGATGCCAGCATCATTCAGCAGTACCGTATGGTTTGCACCATCTCTTTCGGCTACGGTTATGGTATGCTTCTTTCCGTTGGCATAATGAATAATGTGGGAAGATTGGGGGACAAACCCTACAACATCAGCATCGCCTGTCAATGTCAATCCAGTATTGTTAAAGGTTGTTTCAATAGTATTTGTTGCTATAATTTCTTTTGCATTAAATGCATATATCTCCCCATCATCAAGAAACAGTACCGAGCGACCATCCTGTGAGAACTCATGGAATTCCATCTGTGCAGTGTTAGCAATCAACTTCAAAAAGCTCCTTTCCGTATCTAGGTAGTAATAGCCGTCTTCAGACCTTAATAGTAGATACTGCTCATTGTTAATGGGGCTGTGCAGTTCGGTGATCGGAGAAGGGATCTCGATACTGGCGAGTTTTATCGGCTCGCTGGATTGTTTTTTATATACAAATAATCTCCCGGTTTGACTGTCGGTGAAGAACACTGCTGTGTTTCCAGCGGCAAAGATTACATCTCCGTTGGGCGAGAATCTAACGATAGTATTTACATCAGTACTGAGGCTGTGTTCGAAAACCAAACCATCCTGTTGGATAATAAGTGAGCCAGATCCGTTAAACCAACTGACGAATTCGGGGTTAAATCCAAGTTCGAGCGTTAGGTTGAGAAGGGGTGTCTCATTGAAGCCATCGGCATCTAGAACAAACACTTTTTGTCCCTGCATGTCGTTAAAAAGGAGTCTGTTATTATCTGGGCTTACTGTGATTTCATAATTATTATTGCTAATGGCCTGATCGATTTGTGGAGAGATATTAGCTATCTTTTCTGGGCTTCCGAGGCCAGTATTAAAGATAAATTGACCGGATGTGAGGCGCATCCTCCACAGGCCTCTGTCGGTCCCAAACTGCGTATCTTTGACTATGTAGTACACGTATTCACCGTTTGGAGAAAAAAACGCCCTTTGTATATTTGTATTGGTGAGTTGCTCAAGGGCCAGCTCAGAAGGGTAAAGTTTTGCATATACATCCACTACGAGCCCATCTCGAACAATGATGTCTTTTTGCCAGATTGCATATCCATCACTCTCAATCCTAAGGTTGTACTCGCCCTCAAGAAGTCCATTGATTCTTTCATCTGACGGGATGATCTCATCATTATCAATGTAGAATCTTGCTTTAATATCCACCGGATCAGTTTGAATTCTCACGACACCTGAATCAAGTAAAATCCCCCCGTCGGTAATCTGTCCGCCACGCGACGCAATGATTGCAATAAGCGCAATACTAGCGAAGACCAGGAAGACGAAAAGCACTACCATGTATGTGAACAATTTACTTTTTGGCACTTGAGTGTGATATTATTCTGAGAGTGAGTATATCAATTATCTTAACATTCTCCAACTGCCATGGCTGGCAAAAAAGTTGCAATTGATCTGGGAACAGCTAACTCCCTTGTGGCGATTCAGGGAAAAGGCGTCGTTGTCGCAGAACCGACGGTTGTTGCCATTTCGCTCGATGATCGAAAGGTGCTTGCAGTTGGTGCTGAAGCAAAGGAGATGCTTGGGAAGGTTCCCGGGAATATAGTTGCTCGACGTCCAATAAGACAGGGTGTAATAGCAAGCTACAAACTCACCGAAGCACTGATAAACAACTTGCTCTCAAAAGCACTTTCACGAACTCGGTTTTTTAAGCCAGAGGTGATGATTAGCGTTCCAGCTGGGATCACTTCGGTAGAGGAGAGGGCAGTGATAGAAGCAGCGGCTACAGCTGGTGCAGGCAAGATCTATCTTATTCCTGAACCAATAGCGGCAGCTATTGGAGCAAAGCTTCCTATAAGCACCTCAGCGGGAAATATGATAGTGAATATGGGAGGTGGCACATCTGAAATAGCAGTTATCTCCATGAATGGAATCGTTGCCTACGAATCCAGGCGTGTTGCTGGTGATGCGGTCAACATATCGATCGTCAACCACATCCGCAAGCGCCACAATCTTGTAATAGGTGAGCAGATGGCTGAGAAGATAAAGATTGAGATAGGGAGTGCAGTGTTGATGGATAAGCCACTCGAATTTGAAGTCAGTGGGCGTGACGCAAGTACGGGGATGCCAACATCCATAACGATCAACTCCAATGATGTCGTTGACGCTATCAAGATTGTGCTAAATCAGATCATAGGCTCTATAAAAGCCGTGCTTGAAAAAACCCCACCTGAGCTTGCGTCTGATATTATTGACCGGGGAATGGTACTCTCGGGGGGAACAGCTATGATTAGAAACATTGATGAGCTGTTTACTAAAGCGACAGGTGTCCCGGCTCACGTTGTTGAGAACCCCCTCGAGACAGTCATAAATGGGATAAGTGAATCATTGGAGCATCTTGATGTAATCAAACGAAGTCTACGCGGAGCTTAATCCGCAATTATCGCATCCAGTTTCAGCTTGGCAAAATTGATATTGTTGATCTTGTTAAACCCTTTGGATTGAGGCAGGGTAGTTAATTCGATCATAAAGAGATTCCCATCGTGATCATACATAAAGTCAAAACCTGTGCTGAAGAGCGATACACGGGTGTGGAAATCCCGAATGAAGTGCTGGAGATCATGATCATCTTTGTAGTCATAGCTTTCCGCTGAGCCGCCAAGAGAGAGATTATTTCTAAATTCCTGAGGGTCAGTGCTGGTTCGTTTCATTGCGCCGATGATATTCCCCCGTAGTGTAATAACTCTAACATCAAAGTTAGTTTCACTTTCAACAAACTCCTGAATGACGAAATAGTTTTTAGTTTTATAGTGAACATCATTAAGTGCGTCTTTTAGTTCCTGCTCCGAATCCACTTTCATAACGCCATCACCACGGCTTCCCTGTGTGGGCTTTAGGATTAATGGAAAGGTTTCGAAGTAGAGAAGGGCGGTTTTAATAATCTGGTCGGGATTAGTATAGTGGCTGATAGCAAGGGTTTTGGGTGCTTTTGCGGATATCAGGCCCATCTCGGTAATTGCAAGATATGTTTCAAACTTGTTTGCCCAGTGCCAGTTGTACGATGGAAAGTTTTGAACGTTATAGATTCGTGGTTTTGGAAACAGATTTCGCAGCGCCTTAACAAAGGTTCCTTTGTAGAATGAATTGCTTCCCTGGAACATTATTATTTTTTCATACTGAGAAAAATCCAGCCGCTCAAGATCTTTATTAAAAAACCCGGAATTAGTTAGAAAGATATCTTCATAATTAATGTAATCAGCAGGCAGGTTTTTTTCCTTGGCGTACTGAATGGTCCTCGGGTTTGAGTCAGCTGCAATAAACAGAAGTTTGTTAGCCATTGAATATTTCTAAAAATTGAATAATTTTTTCGGCAATATCGATGCCGGTTGTTCCCTGAAAACCCTCCCATTGCGGGATAGTATTGATTTCAAGGAAGTAGTATTTGTCGGCGTTGACAATAACGTCAACTCCCGTAACATCAACTTGAAAGAGATCTGCAGTTGTTTCTGCGATTTCGTATAACCTTGTGAGTATGTTCCCATTTTTCACGATCTCTCCACTGCCTGCCTGTGATATGTTGGCGCGAAAGTCTCCCTCAGCGGGGATTCTTTTAAATGCACCTACTGCCTTTCCGCCGACAACAATAATTCGGTAGTCACCATCATTCTGAATGTATTCCTGGAAGACTAGTTTGGTAATATTGTGATCCTTCATGTAATCCTCGAACTCCCCGAAACTTTTTATAAGTGCGACACTTTCGCCGCGGCCACCAATCGATGGTTTAACGATGAACGGCAGGTTTAAGGTTTCTGATATCTTGTCAAAACCTTCCTGTCCGCCATAGCCAAGTACAAATGATCTTGGTGTATCTATATCGAGGTCAGTGACGACTTTAGCCGTTTGGTAGACTTTGTGTCCCAGCATTGGATGCATAAAGTACGATCTGTTTACGAAGGGAATTCCGAGTTTTTTAGCAGTCATCCCAATGAGTGACCGTACTCTCGGACTAATGTGATTTACTCTCCAGTAAATCTTGTCATAGGTGAAGATCGGATGTGACTCGATTTCGTTGAGTACAAGCTCTCTGATTGTTATTACGTCCATCTGATGTCCCCGTCGCTTTGCAGCAGCCAGCAGGGTATCTGTTTGGTGATTTGGTTTGGTTGAAACAGAGAGTGCTATCTTCATCGTTCTTCTTTCTGAGATGTATTAAAATATGGGCCTGGATGTAGCTGTGAAAACTCACCCAGGACCATTATAGCTAACATATTTGTATGCTGCAGCTTATTAAGATCAGTATGGTCCCCAAAGGATATGTAGCTGCCATTGAACCTCGCCATAAGCACCTTCTTTATCCTGTCAAGAAGCTCTCCACCTGACTGAGTTAACCTCAAAGCGATGCCGATTTCAGCGAGCATATCTGTTGACCCGTGAGCCATGATATGTTCAAAGTGTCTCGAAAAAAACTCGGTGTACTGGTTGTGGCTCTCGGGATCGACATAGTTCTGATAGTACTCACTTGCTACGATGACGATGTGCGTGTAGCTGTATATCTGGTTATGGAACTCAAGGGCGTCTTTTTTGAGACTTGAAAGTGGAAAGGTATCAAGCAACCTTGCGAGATACAACTCAAGCAGATCAGCCAAACCAAGTTTGGACAACCAGTAAGCTTGGTTTAAGTTTTGTGATGGGTCCAGTTTGATCAGCTCTTCGTTGAACAGGTACTGTTTGAAGTCTATTCCCCCCAGAAGCTTTTTTAGTTCCAGATAGCTTTCATCTGAAAGGACCTTCTCGAATCTGTACTCGAACGCTTTGTGCATATTGAACACGATCTTCTGGTAGTACTTGTACTCAGGGAACTGAGCGTAAACTTCGTTGCGATCCATCCTACGGTACCAGTCATTTTGACGTTGGCTTTCGAGTATCTCGTTGCCTATCCTTTTTGGTTTTCCCTGAATGGGGGCTTCGTGAGCGAATAATTTGATTCGAGTTTCAGCAAGCTGCAGGTAGTTTTTGATTGTTTGCAGGTAGTTTTCGTCTCCGGTCATGCGTGCGGCGAGCGGCAGGCGGTCGTCAGCTCACGG
>JBHHUN010000015.1:0-27393 GCA_046753765.1 Candidatus Dojkabacteria bacterium
TTTTTGTTTTCGCGTCTTGCGATAATGGAGACGAGGTTGCGGATTGCCTTTATATTCATACCGTTTTTTCCGATTACTACACCCCTGATCTCTTCGGGAAGTTCAAGGTTGAAGACGATAGTGTCACCGTCCTCCTCTTCTGTGATTCTGGTAGAATCGGGGTCGTCAACGATATGGCTAATTATGTAGTGTAGTAGTTCAATCATTTTTTCTTTTCTTCATCAGTTTTCTCTGTCGCTACGGGTTTAGCTTCTGCTTTTGACTCTTTTCCCTTCTTCTTGGCCTCTTTTTTTTGTTTCTTTTCAGATTTGTCATCAGCGCCTTCGCCACCCTCACGCTCAGATTTCTTTTTTCCAGGCTTCTTTGAGTACACCTTTTTCTCTTTTGGTGCAGCAACGATTCCTTCTTTGATTAGAAGGTTAAGTACCGTTTCAGTCGGTTGTGCGCCATTTCCGAGCCAGTACTGTATTCGTTCTTTGTCGAGTACTATCGTCTTGGGCTGTGTCCTTGGATTATATTGACCAAGGTATTCAAGCGCGCGACCATCACGTTTGGTTCGTGCCTGTATTGCCACGACCCTGTACACGGGGGCGTGTATCTTTCCAATTCTTGTCAGTCTTATTTTTACCATAGTGAATTATCGCGCTACTGGCCTGAATTGTACCAGATTCAGCAGAAATTGTTAACTAAAGTACGTCTTCACCAGCTGCTGCCAATCATCGAGGGCATCTTGGGCAGCATTTTGTTCTGCCTCCTGTTTACTCTTACCCTCGCCTGTTCCTAGCCTGTGATCACCAATGAGTACAGCCATGGTGAATGTTTTTGAATGGTCAGGTCCCTTTGTGGAGATGAGTTCGTAGTCGGGTGTAATAGAAAGCTCCTCCTGGGCAACCTCTTGCAGTTTTGATTTAGAGTCGATGTCTAGTCGCTTCTCAACGATTTCAGCAACCTTTGGTAACAAAAATGTCTCTACAAAGGTAGTTGATGTCTCAATCCCCTCGCTAAGATAAATTGCCCCCAGAAGAGCCTCAAACGTATTTGCAAGTATATATGGTCTGGTTCTGCCACCTGTGCTCTCCTCACCCTTACTCATGTAAATATAATCACCCAACTCTATTTCGAGTGCTGTGTCTGCAAGGCTTTCTGTCCTGACTGTTGCAGCACGGAAACTTGTAAGATCCCCTTCATTCCGTTCGGGGTACTCAGCATAGAGGTATTTGGTCACGATCAGCTCTAAAACGGCATCGCCAAGAAATTCAAGCCTCTCATTATGAATTAGCTTTGAGTCCTTAGCCTCGTTTAAGTAGGAACGGTGAACTAATGCCTGTTTGAGAAGCGATATATCATCAAACTTTACCTTAATTCGCTTCTCCAGGTTATTCAGCTTGATTTTTTCTTTCTCTGAGATCATTAGAATTCAATATATCTTAAACTTCAAACTTATCTTTGTTTACGATCAGATTGCCAAGAACGCCGTTAATAAATTTTCGGCTTGGCTCATTTGTGAACTCCTTTGAAAGTTCAATTGCTTCATCGATTGCTACTCTTTCTGGAGTGATTTCTGCTATAAACCCCTCCAGGATTGCCATTCTTAATATCTGGAGATCGGTTTTAGCAATCTGAGATACAGGCCACTGTGGCGCCAACTCTTCTATTATTCTATCTATTTTATCTTGATTTTCAACTACTCCAGAGAATATCTTCTCCACAAGCTTATCATCGAACTTCTTCATCTCATCGATTGATTTAAGTGACTTGTTGGAAAACTGTTTTCCTGTAAATTTGGACAGGCTATCTTCGCCAAATGCCCTTTCAAATAATTTTTGAAGAACAATGATTCTTGCATTGTGCCTTGGATCCGATCCAAGAGTGGGCATTGTTAAACTGCTAATACTTGAACTCCTTTATAAGTCCCACATTTTGGGCAAACATGATGTGAAAGCTTTGTGGAATTACATTCGTTGCATTTTGAAAGAGCAGGTTTGTCTAAACCGTGATGAGAACGGCGGTTGTTTTTTCTCTGTTTTGAGATTTTTCGTTTTGGTTGTGCTCCCATTAGTATGACTGGAATAACGGCTAGATTCTAACACAGTAATGTGATTAAAAAAAGTGCTAATCGGGCTTTCTAAAGAAGTAAACGGTGCTTTTCCCTATCTTTTTTTCATAAACAGCCGCAAGACCGGATTGTTCTAGCCCGGGTTGCCCTTTACTATCGAGTCTCAAAATCAATATCCCCTCTGTTTCGAGCAGTTTTAGTGCATGTCTTGCTACCTCCAGTTTTTCAGCGGTAGGCTCGGGAAACGGTGGGTCGACGAAGATAATGTCGTAATGTATTTCATTTTTTTTAAGGAAATCGCTTACTTTCCAGGGGTAAACACTAATTTGATCCTGAACTTCCAGTGTCCGGGCATTTTCTTCGATAATCTTCACAGCTTGTTTTGAACCATCAACAAGGTCGACACTTTCTGCTCCTCTGCTTAAAGCTTCGAACCCAAAGACTCCACTTCCTGCGTATAAATCCAATACGGTTGCGTCAGGAAGGAAATCGCGGATCAGGTCGAATACTGTGGTGCGGACTCTGTCTGTTAGTGGCCGTGTAAGCTTTGGCGGTACAGTGAGCCGTCGACCTTTATACTTCCCTGTGATTATTCTGAGCATTTTGATCTAGGTGCTTTGAATCTGCCTGATTATCTCATAAATGACTATCCCAAAGGCTGTGGCAACATTAAGGGACTCCTTTTGACCGAACATAGGGATCCTTATGTGGCCCGTGCTTTTTTTGAGTGCATACAGTGATACGCCTGATATTTCGTTACCGAAGATCAAGCCTGTTGGTTGGTGGTATGTTTGATCACTGTATATAACTGCGCTGTCAGTAAGCTCAACGGCAAGTAGAGGCATCTTCATGGCCACATAATCCACCGCTTCACGCTTGTTTTGAATGTGTTTCCAGTTGACCATCTCAACTGCTCCCAGCGCTGTTTTTGGTATGCGTTTGTGAGGTGGGTACGGCGTTATCCCGGTGAGGATGAGCTCATCTATTGATGCTGCCTCAGCGGTGCGGAACATTGCCCCGACATTTAATGCAGACCGAATATCTTCCAGGATCACAGTAATGGGGTGTTTGTTGGTGGGTTTGCTCAAAGTACGAATGCTAACAGGATGAACACCCCAACAACAACTCTATAATATCCGAAAACTGCGAGTGAGCTGCGTGTGATGAACCTCATCAGCCAGAATACTGTCAGGTAACCGCTGAGGAATGAACTTATGAATCCAACTAATAATGGTAGTGTCGCTTCCTCAATCCGACCACCTGGAAGATCAAGTAGCAAAAGTGCTAAACCCCCTCCTATCGCCGGGATACCAGCTATAAATGCGTACTGTATTGCCTCTTTTTTTGTGAGCCCATTTATGCTTCCACCGACAATGCTTATCCCCGAGCGCGAGATTCCGCGGATGAGCGCCAGTGCTTGAAAGATGCCAATAAAAATGGCGTTTCTCGGTTTCAGATCTTGTACTTTCTTGGGGTTATCCTTAAAGAAGTGGTCGGTGGCTACTAGGAGTATACCTACAAGAATCAATGAGATAGAGATCGTTGATAGGCTTTTGAAGTCCTCATTAATAATAGGCTTGGTAAGGAAGTAAAAGAGGATAGTTGGTATTGTTGTTAAAGATATCAGATACAGAAGGTGCTTGGATCTCTGACGAGAGGTGCGGTCTGGGGAGAAGATACCGTTGCCCAGTTCTGTCAAACTCCTTCGAAAGTAGATTAGTATCGCTAGCAGTGTAGCCATATGAAGCATAATGTCAAAAGCAAGTGAGTGCTGCTGCCAGCCTAATAGTTCGGGAACTAGGACCAGATGAGCTGAACTTGAAATGGGCAAGAATTCTGTGATTCCTTGTGTTATGCCCAATATGATTGCTTGTATGATTGTCATCTGTTGTGGTGCATTAGTATTGGCTAAAATTCTGTTTCTGATGCTATCTCCCTCGCCTGCTCCAGTAGCTTGAGATTGCTGAAGGTGGCGATCTTCAGGTCGGGTATGCCTGATTGTATGGTTCCGTATACTTCTCCCGGGCCCCTTCGGTTAAGATCATATTCTGCTATTTTAATACCATCTGACTGTTTTGCAAAGTAAGTGAGTCTGCTGATTGCATCTTGATTGTTTTCGTTGGTAGTAAACAGCAGGCACCACGATTCTTGGTCCCTCCTGCCAACCCTCCCTCTCAATTGGTGCAGTTGAGCTAACCCGAACCGCTCCGCTCCCTCTATGATCATAAGGTTGGCACCAGGAATATCGATTCCTACTTCGATAACTGTAGTCGATATTAAAACGTTGTAAATGCCCCTTTTAAAGTTCTCAATGATGGACTTTTTCTCTTCTTCCTTCATCTTTCCATGTAGAAGGGCGAATTTTGCGACTGGCATCATCTTCTTCAATTGGGAAAATGCTTTTTTGGCAGATTTTATGGTACTTTCCGGCTTATCTTCAATAACCGGGTGCACCCAAAATGCCTGTCCTCCAGCTCTGATAAGTGATTCAATCCAGTTTAATGACTGTTCTCTTTTTTGTTCAGGTACCACAAACGAGTTCACAGTTTGTCTTGTGTCTGGCTTCTCAATCCTGCTAAGGTCTTGGTCGCCAAAAAGTGTCAGTGCGATTGTTCTTGGAATGGGAGTGGCCGTGAGATGTAGAACGTGGGGTTTAGTATCCTTTAGGTGTTCTAGCTCTCTCTTCTGTTTTACCCCAAACCTGTGCTGTTCGTCGATGATAAGCAGTCCAAGGTCGGTGATCAGGTCTTCTTTGCGGTGTAGGAGCGCATGTGTCCCTATTAAGATGTCTATTTCAGCTGTACTTTGTCTATACTGATCCGTTTTTCCGGTTATTAAATCGCATTTTATTGTTGCAGGTAGAAATTCCCTGAAATTGTGGAAAAGTTGGGCCGCGAGGATCGTCGTGGGAGCCAGCACCACGACTTGTAGCTGTGACCTTACTACCTGAAGTGCTGCCAGAGCAGCAATCACTGTTTTGCCGCTTCCAGTGTCGCCTTGGAGAAGTCGATGCATTGGGTGAAACCCAGACAAATCAGTGTAGATCTGCTTGTAAGCTGATTTTTGCGACTGTGTTAGCTCGAACTCCAAGTTTCGGATAGACTTCTCAGCCGCTTTTTGGTCAATCTCCACTTTTGGTCCACGGTCTCTTTTTCTTTGCCTTCTGATCTTTATGAGCTTGCGTTGAATGCTAACTAACTCGTCTAGCCCTAGTCTCCGGCGGCTCTGAATGATGTTGTCCCTTGTTTCGGGGAAATGGATGAGTTTCAACGCCTCTTGCAGTCCAAGCAGGGAATATTTCTTTAGTGTTGCAATCGAAAGATGGTCTTCGAGATCATCGATTAATCTTATATTCTTGATTAGCCAATTCACCCGTGCTCTGAGCCACTTACTGCTTATGCCGGTTGTTAATGAATAGACTGGTGCAACGCGGCCCATGTGTATAGTCTCGGTATTAAGTTTACCTCTTAAAACTTCGTATTCAGGAGAAGACAGTTGAGGTTTGCTAGACCTATGCTCTAACTTCCCCGAAAACATAAACATAGAATCGAGCCTGAGGTTTTTAGTCAAGTATGGCTGATTGAACCAGACAACCTCAATCGCTCCTGTTTCATCTTCAATGATGCCTTTTTGCATTGTTCTGCGGCCTTTTAGGCGGATGCTACGCAGTTCGGTAAGTGTCGCTATAACGGTCCTCTTCTCATCAGAACTGAGCTGAGCGATAGTGCTTATCTCTCTTGTATCTTTGTAGTATTTAGGGAAGTGGTGAAGAAGGTCGCCGATAGTTCTGACGTCTAGTTTAAGGAGAAGCGTGCTATATTTGGAGCCTACAAAGGGCATTGTGTCCACGCTGTCAGATAGACGCAAGCTAGTAGATAGTAAAGACTGAAAGTAAGGGCAGCATCAATGAACCAATCGCAACTATTACGATAATCCACTTCAGTATTGTTTTCACTTTGCCATTTTTTATTCTGAATCTCATGATTTGGTGACTATACTAGCTTTATCCAGCCTCTTTTTCCAACCTTCACAGTGTTTATCTCTGAGAGATTAATAGAGGATGAAGCGTCTATCTGTTTAGATCCGTCAATTTCAACTGCGCCAGCTTGAATCAGCCGTTTTGCCTCTGTATTACTTGGGGCAAGCCCTGTTTCGACCAAGAGTACCTTAAGTTCAAGTTTGTCCGATCCGTTTATGTTACGTAGTTCTTCTCTGCTGACTTCCCTTATATCCTCTGGGGCTTCCTGGTTTTGGATTGTTTTCTCAAAGTAGCTCTGAGCTTTGGTGGCCTCTTCTTCTCCATGGTGTAGCTTAACAATTTGAAATGCAACCTCCTTTTTAACAGTCATGGGGTCGCTCCCACCTTCGAGATCTCCTTTGATCCTGTTAAGTTGATCATCAGCGATAAAGGTTGCCAGCTCGTAGTAATGAGAGATGAGGTTATCAGGAATAGACATGACTTTGCCGAATTTATCTTCTGGAGTGTCACTAATGAAGATGCAGTTGCCAATACTCTTGCTCATTTTACTGACTCCATCGGCAGACAGTAAAAAGTGTGTCGTAATTACAAATTTGTTTAGACCTTTCATTGCCTTAGCCATCTGCCTCCCTGCAAGCATATTAAATGTCTGGTCTCTTCCACCAAATTCCCCATCAACCTCCATGAAAACTGAGTCATAACCTTGCATAAGCGGGTATAAGAACTCATGTAGATAGATGGGTTTGTTTTCTTTCAGGCGTTTTTTGAACATGTCACGCTCTAACATCTGTTGGACGGTAAAACTGGACGCCAACCTGATAACATCTGAAAAGCTTAAATCACTGTTCCAGTGAGAATTGAAAACGACTTCGGCAGGGTTACTTTCACCTTCGAAGTCAATGTATGGTGATATCTGTTCGCGAAAGTGACTGGCGTTGTGGGCCACCTCGGCGTCTGTAAGCATGACTCTAGTTGCAGATTTATCGGTTGGATCACCGATCTTCGCTGTGAAGTCACCAATGAGAAATATTACCTTGTGCCCCATCTGTTGAAGCTGTGACATCTTTTGTACCGGTATCAGGTGTCCCAGGTGAAGTCTTGGTGCAGTTGCGTCTGCCCCAATGTAAAAACTGAGCCTTTTCCCTGACTTGAGGGCGGAGACCAGGTCGTCTTTGCTTGGGTAGATCTCGTCAATCTTTCTGTCAACGAATTTCGAGATAGCTTCGTCTGATGTATCTATGTCTGGTCTTGCATGAAGAATCCTGACTTTGTCCGTTAGGTCAATTTGTTTCTTGCCATTCAGTACTATCTCTGAATTGTACTTGCTAACAACGCCAAACGACCATTTGAAGCTGTAGGTGCCTTGGAGCAGACCAACTATCTCATAAGCGATCTGTTCAAGCTCTCTGGCTGATTTAACATTAACTATGTCATCAATGGGGATCAATAACCTCGTAGTAGTTTTAGATACTTTGGAGTAGTCTGACTGTCTCCACACCAGGTTTCTGGTAAGGACCCTGTCTTTATCGTCAAGATATGCAAACTCATTGGCCTGGACAGGTGTGCCCTTTTCATCGCTGTTCATAGTCTTGAACAGCTCTTTTCCTGTGGTTTTGCCGATCCATATTTGTTTAATCTCTTCTAGATCATGTCCTCCAATTGGAACAAGGTGCTTGAGCGAGATGAGATTATAAGCATCAACGATGGGGTTGATACGTAGAAGCTGCTTTGTCCCCAGTGCTCGCTTAAGGAGTGAGACATGAGATGGGAGTGCGTCTCTCGAGTTTAGTCCAAGGAGCTCAAATGCCTGTTGCCATTTTTCTACTTCCCTTCTTTTTGTGGCCGGGTCGTTTTGCTTGGCAATTGCTTCGACTGTGTTTGCGATAGCGTTGGTAAGATCTTCCTCACTGTCCAGTGGTTGCAGACCATTAATGTATAGCACCCCAACCTTGGCCTCTGGAAACAGCTCGTATAGTTCTCGATTTGTAGAAAAGGTAAACGGATCAGACATAAGAATAAGATAAGTGGAACTCTAGATTGATTTAATCATAAATGTCCTCTGCTTTGCAAATTGGGAGCTTATTAGTGCTATGTTTCATGAATTCATAGGCTTATTTCTTACTGGATTATTTCAACTATCATTGATGGGGTGATCTAAACATAGTTACTCAGGTGTAATTAATGTAGTCATAATTGGAGCTCAAAGACTACTTTTGAGTAAGAAAACAGAAGTTTCTGGTATGGGTGTCGAAACGGTCGACACAGCTTTCTGCGACACTTTGACACCGTTCTGAATAGTGTTCACCCTAGCCGAACATTTAGCGAAAATCCAAAGGTATAGGAAAGCTTAAGGGCTTTCCTATAGGACAGTGCTTTTGAGTTCAGGAATTAGAAGATTACGTAGCTGAAGCTGATGTCTACCTTCGCTCGTTGATCCAGTTGGACGACAAATTCGTCATTATCCTGACTGGAAACATATAGCTGTTGCCCGAAGGTGGAGCTTGTTGGTGTTAGCATTATAAGACTATCAGCATTCACTCCGTCGGCTTCGATGACAACAAGGCTTGAGCCTGCAGCGATGGCTGCTTTTCCACCTGACTCAAGTTTACCTGTTGTGCTACCTGAATTATCAGCCTGAGGAGTGTCTGTTTGATAGTACCCTGTGTCTAAGTAAACGAGGACAGTTTGTGTCTCGGACTTCGCTGTGAAGTTTTCCATCGCAAACCCAATAATCCTTCCCGAGTCTGTAGCTTTCATCCCCTCTCCAGCTGTGCTGGAAGTTGTTACAGGATCACCAATGCTTATTGGACCATTCTCAAGGTTAACTCTCACCTGTACTCTTCCTGCAAGGGCTATTGGGAGAATGTTGTATCCATTTTTTTCTTCAAGGCTGTAGCCACCTGTGATTCCTGGATCAGTGCTAATTACTCCAAGTACATCAGCTTGATACGAAGAGTGTGTCTTGCCTACTGTCTCACTCACGCCACCAACTATGGACACTATATCCCCTGCCTCGACGTTGCTTTCAGCATAGATGTTTTCTGCAACATCAAAGGTACCATAGGCAAAGCGGCCGTACACTTCTCCAGAAGTGCCTGCGGGGCAGCTGAACGATCCATCATCAACGCAGAGATACCCGTCCTGAATGTACATGTTCCCTCCGAAGAAGTTGTCTCCCCCATTTTGTGCATAGTAGTATTCAAATACACCTGGGTCCCAATAGAAGTCTCCGAAGTTAAATTCGAAATAGTCGGAATCAATATATAGATCACCTCCAAAATGAGTATCTCCGGCGGACATCTGCGCGAAATAGTATTCGCCCAGCGTTGAATCCCAGTACACATCACCGGAGGAAAAGTCCAAGTAATCATTATCGAAATATACGTCTCCTCCAAAATTGCTGTCATAAGCATTAAACTGTGAGAAGTACAAAGTCCCGAATGGGTCAAAATATACGTCGTCGAAATCCCAGGAGAAATAACCATCATGGATTGCTGCATCTCCCTCTACCTCTAGCTGTTCCCCGTTATGGACAGCCGCTCCAACAACCACCGACCCTGAGTTGTAGTATATATCTCCTGCCCCGGCATCTGTCCACAGACCACCGCCACCACCTCCGGAAAGTAGGTTTGTTGTCGAAGCTCCATCGTAGAAGTTTAATGCGCCAGAAGTCGGGTTGTACCATAAGTCACCCTCAAAAATTGATGCTGGATCCCCAGTGTGCCAACTATTTTGGAAATTAATATGAGCGGCATCACCAGTGCTGAAAGATCTATCAATCGTAAGATGTGAATATGGGGATATTGGAGCAGTGGATCCTATTGATACCTGACCATCGATAGTAACGTCTCCGTAGATGCTGGCCGACATCCCTCCATCTTCACCCACAGTGAGTGGAGCGACGATATCTGTTGTCCCAACGCTCACATAACCACTATCGTAATATATGTCTCCAAGCCCCGAGTCAGTCCACAAGCTACCACCACCACCACCCATTCCACAGTTCACCGCGCTGACGTCACAGATGATGTCGTTGCCGTAATAGAGGTCATCTGTTGCCTGAACACCAGTGTTTGTGGTTGAGAGCATATCATCTGTATCAGCATTAAATTCGATCCCCAGGTCTGTCGCAACGATTCCATCTGTATCAACACCATAGCTGTTTCCTGAAAGGCTGCCGGAGTTTAAATATGTTGCGGTTGTTCCATCAGTTGAGTAGAGTCCAACAATGTCTGTATAGGATCCGCTGGGGATTACTTCATTGTAGATACCGTAAACCTGATCTGTATTGCCACTGAAATCAAGTAATTGATAAAGACCATAAATGCCTTCTCCAGGAGCGACTCCTGCTTCTAAGTCACCGGTAATATCATTGTAAACTCCATATATACTGTCATTAGCGCTGAGATGGTCAGCGGGGTCACTATCGAAGTAGTTTCGAATACCATAGAAGTTGTTTGCAGTCGGATTAGTTGTTGATGTGCCTTGATTTCCAATTACGTTATTGATACCGTAATAATCTCCTACCACAGTCCCCGGTTCACTTAAAAGCCAGACGTTACTTGAGTCACCTGTGATAGTCCCAAAATTAGTCGAAAGAGAAACGGTTGTGTTCATACCGGCTGCAATAGTCCCGGTAGCTCCATTTTTTGAATGGCTCCACATTGAGTTGAATCCTCCAAGGGCTGTACCATCGTTATTATGTTCATTGATAACACCGTAGTATTGGCTTGTAGTTGCACCGACAGCATTATCATACCGAATTTGTGTATGCCTCGTATCTGCGCCGTCGTAGGTTCCATTGTTGGTAACGTAGAAGCCATAAGAACCAAGCCTACCCGAAACAGTCCCACTGTTTACAACCCATCCAACGTAACCCATAAAGTTACCTGTAGTGATACTGTTATTTTGAGCCGCGGACATGGCTGCGTGTGTGTCAATATTAACAGTCCCGGAGTTAGTAATCCGATCATAACCACCATAGAGGTAATCGACCGTCCCATTGTTAGTAAGTGTTGTGGAGAGTCCGTACATCTGCGCGACCGTTCCCAATGAGTTATTATTCATATTCAGCCTGATACCTCTTTGTCTGGCCTGTGCAGTTCCGTCACCTGGAAGAATCTCACTATCAATATAGAGAGCATTGTACTGGTCTGTTCCTGAGCCACCGGTGGGGTCGTACTCTGACCAAACTGCTACCTGGTCGTACGCTCCCCCAGTGGGAACCTGATTGTCATTGTCAATATTGAGCATTGATTTTCCTGGAGTAGTGTTTACGTCACTTCCAATGTTCACTAGAGAATCGTAGTAACCCTCGTTGTACCTAAGTGCAATGGATCCAAGATTTGATGTGCCATCTGTTTGCGGCAGAATATCCGAACTATTGATGGTACCGTCATATGTCCAGTCGGGTGTAATAGTAGTCGCTGCAGTATCTCTAGCTGCAACCCAGATCGGATCCGTCTCGGGACCACCGCCACCACCGCCTACCTCATCATCAATTGACTCTAGAACTTCCTGAACGTTGCTTCCGGTAACATTTGTGAAATTACCTTCGTACACTCCTATGAGTGCACCCCCGGATGTCCCCTCAGCAGTGTTTTTCAGCGAAGATGAGCCAAAGAAGATATCAGCTGCAACAGGGAGGTTAATCCTTGACTGACCCGGAAGGAATGAAAATGATGATGTCCCATCCGTTAGTGTCAAATCACCGCTGGTAGCAAGGTTAAACCGTGTCGCCCCATTGAAACTGAAATTGAAGATGTTGCCAGTTCCGGTGCTTGTTGCATCTATTTCGTACGCAGTCTGACCATCTGCGATCGACACTGGACCCAGGGCAAATGATCTTAGTGCCCAGGGTACAGAATTTAGTCGCTTCCGTTTTCCGAAATTCTCCTCATACCTTGGTGCACAAATTCCTGTCCCGTCGCCGGTCACACCATTGAAGTCCAGGCATATATGCAAGAACAGGTTAGATACATCTGCGAGAATACCTTTTGGAAAGATTACCTCTGCTCCAAGATCGATGCTGAATGAGCCACGTCTTGTTGTGACCTGGCGCTGTTCTGACCAAAGCAAATTACCCCCCGTTTGTGCATCATAAATTAAGAATTTCATCTCGTACTGCCCATCTGGGATTGCAGAGGCATTTTCATCGACGATCCTGCTCGAGAAGTCGATAGTGTCTCGTGTTGTGACGTTCTGAGCTGCAGCTGGAACTGCGAAGAGCCCCAACAGCACCAGTGCTGCAATTAGTGATTTAGCTTTGGACAGTTTGCGTGTATTCATCCTGAGAATGGTGATAATAAATTATCCCCTCCTGAAGAAGCAGTTGCGGGAGCAGATCCATCAACTGACACGTCTCCAGTAGAGGTGGGATCGGGATCAAGGAATAGTTCAAGATTTAGTATTCCTGTTTTATCTACATCAAGTTCAAGTAGATTGCTATTTTCAAGACTTACTTTTAGACCTTTCTGCTTTGGTGATGGAAATCTGAATCCCGCTGCTGCAACCAGTAGTGTGTAGTGCCCCGGGTCAACAAAAAAGCCGAACCTCCCCTTTGAATCGGTAAGCTGTGTATCAGAGAGACTGTTTTTTGGATCAAATAAACGGATAGTTGCCCCTGCGAGCTTAAGATCTGATTCTGAGTCGACAACAATCCCCCATTTTCTGCGTTTGCGCAGCTTGATGAACACGTAAAGGAGAAGGATCAGTGTATAAAGGAAGAATAGTAGTGAGTTAATGAAATTGTTTTCAACAAGCAAAGATATCACAGATGATATCCACCCCAGAATTGAAAGTGGTAGAGCGTATTTCAGAACGACACTACGTAGATTTGCGAGGATATTTGAGATCGCTTTTCTTAAAGTCTTATAGCTCCCCTTCTTCATTTTGATATCCTTGGCAAATAAGTCTGTCTCTGCTTTGATTACGACGTTATCCTTATAAGTGGTGTAACCAGCCTGGCTGACCTCAAGGCGGTATTTCCCCTCTGATAGGACGAATCCGTATCTTCCTTCAAGATCACTTACCTTTTGGGCTACCTGGGAGGTTGAATCGGCCTCAAACAATCTGATGACTGCGAAAGCTATGGGCTCTTTTGTCTTGTCATCCATTACTATTCCCCAGACATTTTTTTGCTGTCCAAATAGAGCTCCAAGCATAAGGAAGAACAGCTGAGGCGAAAGAATCAGTGGCAGTAACGTAAAGAGTGCAAACAAGAATGGCAGGGAAAATCCGACGGCCGCCGAAGTAGGTAGTCCAAGTGCCTCAATGATCTGTTTTAGAAGATCTGGAACGACCTGTGAGCTCAGAATGCTACCTTCGATAGCATCGACTGTATCAGTCACAAATTGATTTATCGGTGATAGGGTTTGGTTAATGTCTTCACTTGTAAACTCATCTGCGGGGTCTGTTGGTTGTATACCCGTTGGTACTGGCGTACCAGGGAAAGCTTCGTTGGTGATTAATGTATCTTCAGTTTCACCAAGTTCATAGAAATTTGAATCCTCCGTGGAGGTTTTGCTGTTGATGTTAACCTGTGCGGAGATCGACGGGACTAAGGTAGACAAGGAGAAAGAAGCTAGTAATACAAGCAACGCGAGAACAAATCCGGCAGATTTAGTTATTACCTGTTTATTTGGTTCCAGCAAAAGGCAATAGCAATAGTTAAACTACTATTGAAAGTGTAGATAAAATCAGATGAGCGGTCAAGTTTCTTGACTGTCTTTTGGTGCTGTTACGCTTGAACTCCGATACCTAAGGGCGAGGAATATTCCTCCCACTATGATTACAAGTGGTACAACTAACAAGAAGATCTCTTGAGGAAGATAAAATATAGAGATTCTACTAACAAAAGTTTGTGTGAACGGCGATGGCTCTACCCTTGTTTCTACGATATATGTGCCGATGCTTTCAGTGAAGGACAACTCATTTGACCACAGTGTCTCAAACTGTGCGGACTCCCCTGGGAAGAGTAAGCCCTCTATCTGGGTTGTTATCTGCTTTTCTAACAAGGTCTGTCCGTCTTTCGAGACGGTAACAGTGCCCGATGGATTAAAAAACTTATCTCCATTGTTCAAGATGGTTCCTGTGATACTAAGATCTGGTGATACCGCTATAATACCTTGACTTAATGCAAGGTCAGTATTGACCGCCAACTCTCCGTCAAAGTCCTGAATAAGAAATACAGTGGCAACTTCTGTAGTGAATGCTACCTCCTCTTCTTTACTTATTGGAGTAAACTTCACGCCCGGAAATGCAGTTACTGAATCTATCACTAATTTCACTCTTACATCTAGTATTTTCGATTCTTTCGGTTTGAGGGCGATCCTATCTGTCGAAAACTCTAGAAAGTTATCCCCATTGTAGTCGTCAATAATTTCAGTCTTCCCTTCATCGGTTCTCCTGAAATGGATTAATTCGGGCGCGAGTACCACTCTTTTTTCGGTGTTGTTTGTCACTGTTAATTCAAAACTGCTACCAACTTCGTTTTCGCCAACTGTGACAATCGCAGGTGACAAAGTTATGCCTGAATCACCTTGTTCTGACTGAGCATTAACCACCAATGGTTGTGAAACAAGAATGAATAAGACCGCACATGTTGCTAGAAGTTGTTTCATAGGTGGATAAATTAATATGTTAGATGATAATTAAAAATTGCTAACTGCTATAAATGTTACATCATCACTGAGATCTCCAGCTGCAACGTCCGTGTTGGCAGCTCGGGCCTTAATAAGGATGGACGCTCTTCCAGCCAGAAGCGGACCAACATTCGAGCCCGTCGTATCAGTAAAGAGAATAGCTACATTTGTTGAGGTGATTGCGCCGACCTCGTGTGCTCCCACTGTAGAGTGTGTTGAGCCTTCCTGCAGTGGACCTAGTGCAGACTCTGTTGATGTACTGATTTTTAATCCGTACCCACCATTTGAGTTAGGATCGGTAGCCAGATCTTCACTCTCTGAGGGAACCGTTTCTCCGGTTAAACTAGAGGTGAGCTCTCCGTTCGTGTCGCGCACGAACACATTGGCACCATTGAATGCATTGGTCGCTAGATCAACCCAAATCATGTCAGTAGCTGTAGTAACCGAAACACTAAAGAGTTCCCCTAAGTCTACTGCGTATGGAGCTGAACTATCAATATCGGTAGAGGCAATATCAAGGTCAAAACTGATAGTGGTGGATACCGTTGTAGCTGAATCCGTAGTGCTGAAGCGGGTTCCAGTAAAATCTCCAGAGAGTGCACTGGCTGATACTTGATATGTGGTATCGGTAAGCAGTCCAAGTACGTTGTATCTTTGAAGAGATTCGTCCCAACTGCCGTCACCGGAGTCGTCACAGCTTGTGTCGTCATTGTCTCTACCCTCTATCTGACACTGAGTGAGAAAGTCGTTAATGTCATATGAGGTCCCTATTGTGTGATCACTTTGCAGATAATACGTGACAGTATTTGTCGTGTCTTCGACCATTACGAGATAGAGAGTGTCGATTGGGTTTCCCTGGTCATCAATCTCGATCTTTGCCCTGTCATAACATCCAGGTGCTCCACACTCACCTTGAGCTCCATTCGAGTTGGGAAAGTAACTACAGCCTGTTGTCCCGGAAGTTGTCGAGGTTTCAAAGCATGTAATCTTAGGGACGTTTGCGAGGATCCCGTTGGGGAATCCGGATTTTAGTTCATAGTTACCACTGGTGAGCCTTGCATCTGCTGTAACATTAGCAGCTGAGAACAGTCCTGAATAGTTAGTGGAAGTTGCTGTACCACCGCCACTATCAACGGTTGGGTCCTCTATTCGGTAGTTTGTTGAATCGAGATTTTGCGCAGAAACACCGCTCAAGTGGCCGAGCAATATACAAGTAATAACGATAAGCACCATTGTTATTCTGTTCATGAGCCTCTCAATATTACGGTCTGGAGTTATCTACACTACACAATAGCCAGTTTTTAGGATGGCAGCAAGGCTAGTACCAAGTAAATAAATATAGGTTACTCGTGTTGAGCGTTGGTGACGGGTTGGTTTGAATCTATAGTGTGTGGAAGGTAGAGGTAACATGACCTGTTAGCCAAAGGCTAAAAAGCATTGCAAGGTTATTCAGATGCTAATACTTCTCTGACTTTCCCGATAATGTCAGAGATGTTCCACTCCGATTTAACTAGATAGTACGAGGGGTTTGTTCCCGCAAGGCCGGAGATAATTCTATCGTCGGCTTGATAGTTAGTAAGTATTATCACTTTTGTGTCAGTATTTTTTTCATCTCCTCTCAGCTTTTGCATAAATTTGATCCCGTCCATCTTGGGCATGGCGATATCGAGCAAGATCATATGTGGTTCATGTTTCTCTACCTGTTTTAAACCCTCAATACCATTTTGAGCTTCAAAAACTTCAAACCCGTCTTCCTTGAATTTTTGAGAGAGAGCCTTGAGAAGTGAGACTTCATCTTCAACGATTAAAACTTTGTGGTTTATGACATCCATTTTATTATTTTACTGTAACTTAATTTTATAGGCCAAGTGCGTACTATGCAAGCTCGTCTGATGTCGAGTTAACGAGTGGTACTGTAAAAAATACGTCTGTACCGTTATCCTCATTCGTTTCTATCCAGATATCGGCCCCAATTGAACTGAGTAGAAGTTTTGCTAGATAGAGTCCTGACCCATCTGCACCTGCTATTAGCTTCTTTGCATTCTCTGCCCTTGTGAATTGCTTCAATGCTTCCTCGTGGAAGTCAGTGGGAATCCCGATTCCTTGGTCGCGAATAGTTACGGTAATGCGATGCAAATTACTCTTTAGATCGCAGTATAGCTGCTGCTGTTTATCCGGATTATATAAAATTGCATTAGTAACGACCTGGTCAATTACCTCAGAGTAGAGTTTTGTATCCAGCATTGCAGATTTGATATGTAGTCCACTAGTGTTGATCTTGAGATTCACGTCTACATCCTCAAACTTCGAAATAATAGATTCGGTTGATTTCCTGAAGAACTGCTCCAGAGATGTTGGTTTTATCTTGGACCTATACTGTCCAAGATGAACCTGGAGGATCTTTGTAATCTTTGAGACTGACCCAGCTAGTCTTCCAGTAGCACCCTCTATTTCCCGTAGGTATCCTTTTTGTTTCTTGGTTAGTCGCTTCTCTTCTTGCAAAAGCTTAGTATACCAATTCATAATAGTTAAAGGCGTTTTGAGCTGGTGTGAGACAATGCGCATGAATTCCAGCTGTGCGTTGTGCAGTTGCTTGTCAGTAGATTGCTCCGAGATAAACATGAGTGTGTCTCCCTGTTGCATCCATGCATGGATGCAGTACACCTTATCTTTTCTAGTATGCAGCCTTATATTATTGATTCCAACCCAACCGTCAGCCTTGAGCCTACCCTCATCTGCCCTCTGCAACTGTCGGTATGAATTTGTTAGCAGTACATCTTTCAGGTTTACTTTCGTATCTGTAGCTGCATCTTCATCTTCAGTCAGCTGTGTGGAGATAAGCTCTGAAAAAGCCTGGTTTGATTCGATAACATCAAAGCTGGAGTTGGTTTTAATAAGCGCGACTGGTAAGGCGGATTTAAGATCCTCCAGTTCTTCTTCTGCGCCGCGCAGTTTAAAAAGTAGTTTCCGGTCTGGTGTGATGTTTTTAAGCAAAATTAGAGAGACAGAATTTCCAAATAGGTTTTCAGTAAATTCCTCCGTGAGCTTAATTATCTTCCCTTTAAAATGTCTCTCAGAGCCATTTTTGTGTAGCATCGTGAGATCGACCTTCTGGGAAGGCATTCCATCAGATAACTGATGCAGAATGACGTTTTTATCTGCCTTTTGTAGTAGATCGGTGAAATTTGTGCCCCGGAGAAGGTCAGAGTCTTTTCCGAGAATAGCTGAAACTGATTTGCTTATGAGGGAGATTCTCCCGGTTGAGTTAACGATAATGAGAAGTTCACTGGCAAAATTGAAGAGGCTGGAAGCAATTCTCGCTTCGAAACTCTGCCCTGGGCTGTTCTTTGTGGGTATATCCATTACAGAACTTAGTAATCACATCTACTAACTTACGTTTGGGGCAGATCTAGGTTTGTGCTTATCTGAGTTACTCGGAGAGGGTGGGATTCGAACCCACGGTGACGTTTCCGCCACGCTGGTTTTCAAGACCAGTCCATTCGACCACTCTGGCACCTCTCCCTGACTACGATTCGTTGCTAATTATAGCAAAAATGATATATCTATGCGTCGCCGAACTATGGGGTGGGTCCTACTGGGCTCCTTCCTTGCGGTAAATATTCGGTATAATGGATACATCCTCCCTTCTGTGTAAAACTGCGAAATCGGAGTAGCTAAAGTACCTGTCGAAGTTCTTGTACTTTGTTTCGAACACTGTCGTGCTATAAAACAATGCTTCGAGTGAACCCTCATGACTCACGATTAGGACAGTTTCCTCAATAATGGATTTGATCGCAGATTCAATCCGGGCTACAAATTGTTGTGGCGTCTCAACACTTGGGAATCTGCTGTGTTTGTGCAAATAAGTCTCTGCAGGCTTGGTGCCAGCCTCTTTTCCTTTTCTGATCTCTGTACCCATGGCATCTATGTTCCGAACTCTTGCTTTAATCGTACTCAACTTGGGTTTTATGTCGTAACCTGCAAGCTGTTTGGCGATAATTTCGGCTGTTTGTGCTGCTCGCAGGGAAGGTGTGTGCAGAATCCGGATCTTCCCGTTGATATACTGTACCAGTCGTCGGGAGAGATCCCTTGTCTGTTCTATCCCCTGACTGGTCAGCTTTCGGTCAGGGTTTCTTTTGTCCCTTTGTGTCTCGCCGTGGCGAACAAGAATAAGTTTCTTCATGATTGTAAGGTCACACCCGTTTGAATAGACTGTACTCCACCGTGGGCGATAATGGATGGACTGGCGGTGATTCCAAGATCAGCTAGTCTACCATCCACAACAAACAGAGAGTACCTGACTGTGTGATCGTCTGTTGTTATATCTCCAGTAAGAAGATCTATTCCTGGAAGCTCCTTCTGTTCAGGGTGTACTGCCTCCTGACAGATCACTCTACCTCCTCTCTTAATGAGTTCTAACTGAGTCTCGATTTCTCCTGGTGTTCCTATGCCTTTTGCTCCAGAACTGTTGACCACTTTGACATACATCAGTTCTCCCGCAGTAATCCTCTCTTGTAACTCCCTTCTATGGCCACTATCCAAGGGCAGTTCTGTCGCCGGCAGATGAGTCCTAAGTATCGAAAGTGTGTCTGGATGAAAACACATTGTGAGCAACTCTTCGAGTCCAGTATTGCCAGTTGCATTTGACAATAGGGCCATAGGAGTTTTCTCTCCCAGCAGAGGCATTCTGTGGGATAGTATGTTGATTTTTCCCGACTGGTGATGTTCATTTAACTTGTCAGTAAGGGCCGTATCCTCTCGTTTACTCATCCTGAATTGGGGCGGGAGGTTTAAGAGTTGGGCCATACGCTGCCCAGGCTGAAAACCAATACTTTTGGCTACCCCGTCGTCATCAACAAGGAGGCGTTCTTGCGGGATCAAGAACAGGTCACCACTAAGACTTCGGACTCTGGAGACAAAGAAACCTGCTTCGAATTCGTAGAATCGCTCATGACCTGAAAGTACCATTCCTGTTGGGATATTAGCTATTCGAGCAATTTCGTCAGCGATGCCACTACCTACCAGTGTATCAGAGAGCTCTCTGCATAATGTGGCATATCCAAAACCATGCAATTTACCCTCCTCAATCTCTGCGATCCTGAGCCTTCCGCTTCCATCTTCTTTTATCAGATCAAACCGTGCAAATGGGTGATGTCCACTGATTGTAGTAGAAAGTGCAGCTGCTTCAGCAGCTAGATCCCGATCTGTTTGAGGCTTTCCTCCTCTCGCTTCATCTGCACTCATGACTTGAGCAAAAGCGGATCCGAGGCCGAGGGCTTTTCTGAGAGAACGAAATAGTGGAGACTTACGTCTTAATTTGTCATTGATGAGACATATATTGACAAACCTTCCCAGGCCGTTGAAGTAGTCTGGAATAACACCCGAGAGTACATGTAACGTTTCGATGTCGTGTTCAGTGATGGGAATGTTCTCAGTGGACACTCTAAAATTGTGCCTTTCATCGAGTCCGTGAATAGCGAGAGCGTCGAAGACCTGCGTTCTCAGTTCTGGTAGAGAGTCCCTGTTGAATATTGTTTCTGTTGTTGTCATAGTTGTTGTTCATAAAAAGAAAATGCTCCCCTTTCGGGAAGCAACAGAGTTGAAAAAAATCAAAGCGTCAGAATACTCCCCAGTGAGAATATGAGTACCAGTAGTAGTATTCGGTTGATATGTTGATTCTTGTGACCATCTTTTGTATATCCTTGTTAAGAACAAAAAAATACCCTCGCGGGTATCTCAAAATCAAACACAAAAGTCTACCCGCGTTGCTCAGCAGATATACCAGTATGTGTTGTTTGTATTCGTGTTCATTACACCCCTTTATACTGTGTTAGAAGGTCTGATGTCAAGTGTGTCACCTACCTTGGTGCCAAGAAGAGCCGAAAGTAGAATTGTCTTTGAAAAGATTTTGCAATTTTCTCACCTGATGTTATATAATCACGCATAACTGAATAACACGTTGATAGGGAGCATAGATTTTGAGTAGCAGCAAATTGCGTTACTGAAAGGCAATACAAAATCTCAACATCGAATTCACCCTGGAGTGTGTGAGCTGAAATGAGTAGGTTCACCAGATGTTCGACTGACAATAATGGACTCAGGTATTTCTTAAAGAGTACTTAAGAGCATTACTTAGCTTAAGTAATGAACGCGGGTGGTACCGCGGGAGAAAACTCTCGTCCCGAACTGATTTTATTTAGTTTGGAGCGAGAGTTTTTTTGTGGCTGAAAAAGATACTGTAAAAATCACTCAAAGAGCGTGGCATAGTGAGGAAACCGAGTACGGTCTTAACTCTGGGGAGTGGGACCCAATGCTTCCTGTGGGACCACGGCGACTACTACCGGTGGCGCAAGAAGCTCAAACAGAGGCTATGGCAAGACTGGTTACCACGCTTCTTGGTCCGGAGGCAGATCTCGTAGAAGCTGCGTCCTCTACACTTGTTCCCTACAGAAGCAACGGCCACGACCAGGCTGTTCCGAGGGTATTTGTCCCGTCAGCGTCAGAACAGATCGGTGCCTACGGTGGCGAGATCCATTACTACACCCAGAAAGGAAGAGCTATTGGTATCGATCCTGCCATTGTTGCGAGGGAAGTTTTAATAGCCACTCCGGGTGATCTTTTTATTGGTAGGTCAGACCCGTTTAGAGAGGTTATGCAGGGGAACCCTGGTGTTGAATATCACGATCTCGGACAAAAGCATGAAGAGATGTACTATACGGTTGAGAAACTTCTTGAACTCGCACTTACGCATGGTGAGGACGGAAATCCTATTAATGAAATAGTCGACTCTGTCAGGCTTAGACTTGGAACGCAACCTGAAACTGTGTTCCGGGTGTATACGCTTGATGAGCCAATGCAGTTGTTTCTTGTATGGCTTGCTAGGCAGGCAGGAGTGAGCAAGCTCAACGTCGAGGCCAATGGTGTCGAAGGAAGTAAGAGAAATCACAAAGGCTACGCCTACCCTACTCTGGGGGCGGTCGAGATGGTAGACATTGGTGCTCTTAATCTGAACGATCCTGATGATCTTATGGAGATACTTGTACGTGAAGGAAAAAAGTCACAGCTTGAAAGTGAGCTTGGAATAAGCATTCCTCGAATGCCGGGATACTACATTCCAAGAGAGTGGGACACCGGAGAAGATTTGGAGACATACACAAAAAGGGTCACAAGGGCAGCTCAAAGGATGCTTGATCTTTATGGGCTAGAGAGTGTTTGCCTTAAGCACGCGAGATCATCTGATGGTGCTGGCGTCACCCCCCACCTCTCGCTTGAGGATGATTCTAGATTGAGAGACGTGGTTCGGGACGCCTACAATGCTAATCAGGAGTTAATCATCGAACCTACGTTCAATTATTATACTATTACAATTGGCGATAATGATTTTATCCTGGCTCCCTCAGCTCATTTAAGTAACGGTGCAAGTCGTGACGGTATGACCTTGCAACTAATAATAGATGGTGAGTGGCAGGGAAATGTTGATGTGGATCTCAGATCTGAGGCGTTGCTGGGAAATAGTGAATACACTCTCATAATAGAGACAATGAGGAGGTTAGCCGAGGCGATAACTTATGCAGAGGAAGCAGGAACGGATATAGGTATCAGGAAGGGTGGGATCGATTGGGCTTACGGGACAATCGGGGGGAAGTTTGGTGACACACCGTTCATGGTTCCCCAGGATCTCAACTTTAGGACATCAGGGGCAGAGACTCACTATAGCGTTTCGGGACAGAGACCTGATGCTCACACTGCAACCAAAGTGTTGAAGCCTCAACCGGGTGCAGAGTTTACAAGTCTACAAGAGACTATCAGTGCTCTTTGTGGTGAGCTCAAGGTATTAGTTAAGCCTGGATGGGGGTATATGGCAGTACATCACAGTGAAAATGGACTAGAAGCCGCTGAGGCCTGTCTGGAAATTGAAAAGAAGCTTAGAGACTTAAATCTTGTCGCTTAGAATATGAACAAAAACGATATGAGTCTAAAGAAAAATGAAATAAAAAGGATCGATATCTTCCCGCATTCGGGGTCTAAGATTCCTGAGGAGGTGGAACCTTATATTCGGAAAGATTTATCAGAAAAGGAGATTAGTTACACAATTGAGATCGATAGAGATAGTGGACTTGAAGGGGTTATTGACTCGTATAGAGAAAAACCTGCAGATGGACAGCTACTAATGACTTACGATTACACAAAGGTGCTTGGAAACGTAAACAGATTAGAGCCAAGCCGACAGGTCCCGGATGCACCGTATAAGGGCGAAAAGATAGTTAGAGTCGATCAAGAGATCAGGGAGACTTTGGTTGAGGGGTACGTGCTGCCCTGGCAGCGAGCAGTAATTGAGACAGTCTCGAGGCATCCGGAGGCGATTGTTGTTCAGTGGCACTCAATGGATATCTTTGGTGGAGGTAATGCGACACTGAAGGCGGATACAAATGGAGCCAAGACTCTAAGGCCTCTCGGGCAGATCTTCACCAGGGGTGACGCCAAAAAGGGAAGCCTTCTCCCCTACTTCCCCGAACTGGTTGCAGATGTAGTAGAAACTCAGCTTCTCGATGAGGAAGTTTCAAAGTTAGCAGTAAAATGTCTTGGTGAGCAGATCTCCCCACTTGCATCAAAGGGACGGAAAGTGTTTGTTAAAGACTACCCCTACAGGTTATTTGGAGATGATGGTGGCAAGAGGGTCTTCGGCCCCTCTCTACTCAATCTAATTGATTTAGCTAATGGACGAAGGAAAAACAAACAGCTTGCATTTGAAGTCAGAAAAGACATCTTTGGAAATCAGAGAGCCACAGAGGTTTTGCGTCAGACGATAGATGAGTTAGTTGGGAATCTTCTGACTTGCTAGCTGCGTGAAGTTACTCAGACCGTTTTCGTGCAGTTACCTCCCACCACTGATCACCTACCGACGGTATATTTCCTTCTTTGAAGTACACGACTTCTATATCGACAAAACCTGCTTCAGACATATGCTTTCTAATCTGATCTTCGTTCTCGAAAAGAATACTGTTGTCTCTAAGATACTTCCAGTACCTGCCCGTTGATGTGTTAGCGATAGCCGAAAGATCAGTAGCTATCATTTCTGGGTGATGGAAGTAGAAGATCGCATAGCCACCCGGTACCAAAACTCTATTTGCTTCATGGAGGGCAGCTGTTATTGGACCTGTTTGTTCTGAAACAGTTGCAAAATCGATTGCGTGGTTGCTGTATACAACATGAAACGCTTCGGTGGGTAGTGGAAGGGCTAATGCATTTGCCTGGATATGCATCCTATTGTACGTTTTACTCCCGTCAGTGTATATATTATTAAGGTATCTGTTTGCAAGCAACCGGGTGGGCTCAATATCTGCTAAGTCCAGAGTTGTATAGTCATGCCTGAGCAAGACCTCTCGAGTATCTGCTTTTCGAGTGATTGTGGACCTGAGCCAATATTGAGAATTTTATACCGTTGATCTGCGTTCAGCAGCACAGGGATAAGGCTGGAGATCAACCTGACTCTGCTAAGTTCGGGACTGTCGTGTTTCTCACGCCTTTCACAATAGGCCTTACTATAATGCCGTTGTAGTCTAGTTTGAATTGTTTCCACGCTCGTGGGGTATATATCGGATATATTATAACATAGGCTATTGTATACTTAAAGCAGAGTTATTTTGAGAGGAAGTTCAATATGACTTTGTAGTACTTCTCGAGAGATTCTATATCTATCCACTCACTTTCACTGTGGTCTCCACCACAGATAGGTTTGTGCATTAACACTGGAATGCCCTTCGAATTAAAGAACCTCGCGTCTGAAGAACCATGATCTTGCGCGTATTGAAACTGCACATTTTCTTCCCTGAGTGCTTTCTCATAGTTCTTAATATGCTTATTGCCTCTTTCGAGACTGTATGAGTCCCCATAGATAATGTCTTCCATCTCAAGATCGTATTTCTTCACGATCTCTCGTACATCTTTCATGAAGATAGCGTGTGCGTTGTTGTTGACGAACCGGAAATCCAGGTGAGCACTAGCCTGGTCGGGGACAGTGTTTGTTGCTTCTCCCCCGTTAATCAATCCCAGGTTAAGTGTGTTTACCCAGGTCTGTTTCTTTTTGACATTCAGTATCGATAACTTCTTGATCTCGTTGTATGCATTTATCAGATTATCAACCGCGTTCTTTCCTAACCAAGGCATTGATCCATGGGCAGGTTTTCCCTTACTGGTGATCTTAAGAAATTGAACTCCCTTTGCATCAGTAACAATTGAGTTATTGTTGACGCCATCAGGAAGGAGGCAAAAATCACATGAGAAACCGGACTCGTTTAACAAATAATTGACTCCGTCAAATCCTCCGATCTCTTCGTCGTCGGTCAGCCAAACTGCTATGTCCAGATCTTGGGTTTTTAGCTCATCGAGAAGTTTCAGATAGACCGCAGCCGCGAATTTCATATCAGAGGCACCCCTTCCGAACAGCTTCCCTTTCTTTTTAAATGGCTTAAACTGTTCACTCTTGCCGGGGACAACGTCAATATGTGATTGGAGTACGATTGCCGGATTTTTGAGGCTCTTAGAATACACGACTAACGATTTTGAACCGTTACGGGAGACTATCTTGTGTTTGTACGTAGTTTGATCAATATTGTTTAGATAGTATTTATACAGATCTTCGACGGCCCCGGCCTTATTGCTATTGCCATCGTACGTTTTAAAGCTGACGAGTTTTGAGAGAATGTTAGTGAGATCCATATCGGTTTCTTAAGATCAAAATATCATATCTAACTAACTGCAGCTATAGCTGCTTCTAAAGTAGTATTTGTGTCTTCGGGACTCTCTCCGATCATAGCCAATGCGACTTCTCCACCCAATGGGGAGGCTATAGCGACGATGCCCCTGCTTGGGTTAAACCCTGCACTTCGGTTTTGTCCTATGATTGGTATTCCAGCTGCTGTTAATGCCTGAATCAGCTCAGTGATAGTTGAGGCGCTAGTATGGACATGGTCGAATGCTTTAATGTGAGGAACCTGAAGTGATGGCAAGTCCGCTAAGTTTCTGGGGTCAATAACTCCTCCTGCCACCCTATAGGCATGTTGAAGCGGAAGACGGAAAGCGTCCATCCTGACATTTGATTCACTGGCAGTTATTGTAATTGGCTCACCATGTTGATAAACCTTTCCGATGGCGTAGTCTACATCGGCGTTTCCAATATAGCCCTGTTGCTGGATATACCGAAACCACTTCATTGATTCCCGATAAAGATAGTTTGGGTTGACCCCAGAAGCTGTCTCGGAAATTGGCCATCTAAAACCTTGATAAGCTCTGGTTTCTGGATTTACGATCTGGTCAAAGTACCCGTAGATCACGGGGTCTCCATGCCCTAATGGGGGGATGTATGCGCTGACGGTTGGGCTTTCAATGAGCTCTGCAATGAACGGTGCAATCAATACTTCCGTCGATCCCAGTTTTTCTGCCTCAACCAACCAATGTCCCACCTCATCTGCTACGTCTTTGAAATCGGTGTACGTAGCCGGCTTGTCGTCTTGCCCGAAGGTGGTTGAATACCACGTTTTTGTTTCAGCGCTGTATCGTAAGTCGAGGTTACCCAGTCCGCCTCCGGAATTGGACGACTGAATATAAACCCCTCCGTTTTCAAGAATCATTCGAGAGATCGCTTGCATAGATTTCGATGTGCTATCTTCATCTTGAAAGCTAACGGTAACTTGATCCATAACGGGCATTCCTAGCTTCTTTGCAACTCTTCTGAAGTGAGCTTTATTATCAATCATTGGCATCAGTGTCTGCAGCTTCTCGGCTGGTGTATGTGTCATCTGTATCCCATTTTTCTGCGCCCATTGTCCAATATTTGGAGATTGATGGTAAGGGGTTAGTGTATGACCATTTGGTGAGGCGGAATGAATTGAATCAAGAAGCTGAGTAGTATATAAAGGTTCCGGCGTCGGTGCTTTGGCGAAAGAGATCTCTGCACCTGTTACGTCTTGCATGTACCTCAACATGTCGGTTGGAGTGTCTGCAGAGACAACAACAATATCACCATTTAGTGCAAGGTGGGCTCCCCTGCTTAAAAGAAAAGTACTCACGAAGGCCAAGTGCCCTGACAACCCAGTTGTTGGGTCTGGTTTGAGTACATCGATTACCGAACCGAAGTGTATTTGAGGTGTGTCTGGTCCCATTGTTAAATACTGACTAAAAAATAAAAGGCCTCCTTTCGGAGGCTTAAAGTTACAAGGTAAGTAACTAGCCTCCACCTCTTGCGAGGAGGGAGAGCCTGAGAAGGTTATTCATTGTTTTTGAATTAGTCATGTTAACCAGTAAGTTCGCCTAAATTCGTCATCCACTGCCTAACTTCACCAATATGTTGTCCGATCGCAGCAGCTGCAAAAACGCCATTCTTTGGGGGAGTCATTATCAAGATCCCCCCATCCCTGGAAAAACCTGTGGTCCCATTGTGTCCCAGCAAAGGGACTCCTCCTCGTCTGGTCAGCTCTAAGATAGCTTCGGTCGAATCCGCCCTTGTGTGGATGTGGTCTATTGCCCTAATGGCTGGCAAAGCAGCTATTCTTGAGTCTGATAAACTCCTTAAGTCTTGCACATCATTCATCCAGGCTGCATGTTGGAGGGCGAAGCGCATTGCGTCCATCCTTACGTTTGATTCACTTGAGGTTTCAAATACCCGACCATCTATCTTCCCGAGTATGAAGTCAATATCTGCACAGCCGACGTACCCA
>JBHHUN010000016.1:0-22896 GCA_046753765.1 Candidatus Dojkabacteria bacterium
CAGACAGGCCCCGCGACATATTCGGTTTTTGAGAACGCAATCTATGTGCCTGTTGATAGGTTTGGAACAATGATGTGCTCATTAAACCCAAGAGAACAAGAGCACGCAGAAAGGGCGCTAACAGAGGAGTACTTACACGCTATGACTACAGGGTTTCGTAAAGGTGTTTTGAAAACGGGATTTCTTGAAGTTGATCAGGTCGACCAGTTGAGGCCTGTACCTATGGGGATTTACCAATGGACCACAACTCCACTACCTGAAGATGCACCGGTTACCCCTCTTATACTGGTTCAAGAAGATGAACAACAGATCAGGATGACTGAGAATCTAATGACGTTATTGATAGATGTACTATTTGATGACATAAAGATTTTTATTGCTTTCAGTTACGAAGATGGTTCACTGACTACATCGATTTTGAGAAAAGAGGAGATACGAGAGTTTTACAGTGCAAATAGGTACTCCTTCGCCATTAGGGCTTTTAAGGTGCTTCGATCTGGGAATCTGAATAGGATAGAGAAGGATCTTGCAAAGCGGGTGAGAGCTGGTCACGGAGAGCAAGGCAGGACATTTGCTCGGATACTGAGCGATTTGGCAAACCCGAGCGTTGTCATTTCTGATGACGTAAGATTTCCTTAGGTCTGGTAGTATAATAGCATCTAGTAAATATGGAGACTCAATCACCAGGCGAGGCCTTATGGATGTGTCAGCAGTGACACAATGTCGCTTATTTGCCTGACCCGGGGCAGGGCGAACGGGCGAGATGAAACTTCACATAAGCCCTCTTGACAACTCCACGGTAAGAACCTAGATTGGTTGAAAGACACTTTCTCCATGGTTAGACAACAGACGATTAGTCGTGCAGCTGCATTGGGCAAATTGATAGGATATTTACTACCTGCCTCTCTTGCTTACCTGTTTTGGAATGCCCTCCGCGGTAGTTCACCTGACTCCAGTTACTTCTATATCCTGTGTGTTGTGCTTCTCGTATTTATCTTGGCTAATACACTTAGTAAATACATGGACAGTTATGATTAAGACGTTTTTGGGTGGCTTCAAGTCCGGTTTTACGAATTTCGGAAAGGATGTGAACCTGATTCTGGTCTTTCTGGTGCTGACGTTCACATATGTTGCCATTGTTGGGCCGATCTCGCTGATCACGAGACTTTTTGGAAAAAAGTACCTGGAGTTGAAGCAGAGAAGAGAGGAAAAAACGTATTGGAAAGACTATGACGAAGACTTCTCCCGTCCCGATAACTATTACAAGCAGTATTGATGTATATTCTAGGGATCAGCTGTTTTTACCACGATGCTTCCGCAGTCCTTCTAAAGGATGGGAGTGTTGTTGCCGCTGCAAATGAGGAACGCTTTACACGGATCAAGCATGATCCCGCCTTTCCTGAAAAAGCCGTTGAGTTTTGTCTTAGAAGTCAGAGCAAAACTATCAACGATGTTGACCAAGTTGGATTCTACGAGAAGCCTCTAAATAAATTCGAACGGGTGATGAGCCAGCATCTGCAGATGTTTCCATTCTCATACAAAGTGTTTCTCAACTCTACACCTTCGTGGCTTAAAACTAAAATTCGCATACTCAACATCATCCGTAAGAAACTGAAATACAAGAAAAATGTAGTATTTGTAAACCATCACCTGGCCCATGCGGCAAGTGCTTTCCTTCCCAGTCCGTTCAAGAGGGCGGCAATTGTAACGGTTGACGGAGTGGGCGAATGGTATACAACTACATTTGGAACTGCCAAGCAGAAAGACATTAAACTGCAAAAGGCTATAAAATTCCCTCACTCGTTGGGTCTGCTTTATTCAACTATCACAGCCTACCTTGGCTTCAGGGTCAATAATTCTGAGTACAAAGTGATGGGGCTTAGTGCTTATGGACAGACGAACAGGGCCAAGAACAAATACTACGACCTGCTTAAAAATGTAATTGACTTAAAATCAGACGGCAGTTACAGGCTGGATATGAAATACTTCAGGTATCACTCCACTGATAGAATGCCCTCTAAAAAATTGTGTAAGCTCCTAGGAGGTGGTGTTAGAGTCCCAGAGAGCAAGATCCAACAGAGGCATATGGATATAGCAGCAGCCTTACAGATGATTAGTGAGGATATGATGTTCACAATCTTAAACCACGTACATACACAGACCGGAGAGAAAAACCTGGTCTTGGCAGGTGGGGTTGCACTAAACAGTGTTATTAATGGCAAGCTCTTAGAGAAAACCCCCTTTGAAAAAGTTTGGATACAGCCGAATGCTTCTGATGGTGGTACCAGCATGGGGGTTGCACTGCATATTCATGCGAATGTTTTAGATTACAAACGCAAGTACAGGCTTAAGTCGCCATATCTGGGGCCGGAGTACTCTGATCAGTTTGTAGAGAATTTTTTGAAAAGAAACAAAATTGAGTTTAAGAAGTTCCAGAACACAACTGATTTACTACAAACGACAGCAAAATTGCTGTGGGAAAACAAGGTAATTGCCTGGTTTCAGGGAAGGATGGAGTGGGGACCACGTGCTCTGGGTGCGCGGAGCATTCTGGCCAATCCATTACACAAAGAGATGCAGGCTATCTTGAACAAGAAGGTAAAAAAGAGAGAGGAGTTTAGGCCTTTTGCTCCAGTAGTCTGGTTTGATGACGTGAACGAGTACTTTGAAGCTGGTGACCCGGTACCTGAGCCAGTCGACTTCATGCTGCAGGTTCACACAATTCGAAAACAGTACCAAGGCATGTTTCCGGCAATTGAGCACGTCGACAATACGGCTCGACCGCAGACAATAAAGCGAGAACAAAATCCCCTCTACTACGATCTTATTGGTGAGTTTAAAAAATTGTCGGGACATTCTATACTGGTAAACACATCCTTTAACGTTAGGGGTGAACCAATTGTTTGTACACCCGCTGATGCCGTAAGATGTATACTGGGCACAGAAATCGATTATCTTGTTATCAATAAGTTCCTGGTAAAAAGATCTGATAATTTATCAATCGAAACGATTAATGAGTAAGAATAAACCTCTGCTGCGTGAAGTCCTGGCATTTATCTGGGATAATAAAGTCTGGTGGCTACTGCCAATTCTTATCACCCTCCTTGGTCTCACTGCTCTAATGGTACTCGGTCAAGGATCTGTACTCAGTCCCTTTATATATGTACTATTCTAGGAGGGCTCTGCTTTACACAAAATGAAAATAAAAAAACTCATAATCGGACTAACAATTTTCAGTACAGTGAGCTTCGTTATTGTTGCTGGTCTCGAAGTATATTTCAAGACAGAGCATATTAAAAGGCAGAAAGCTACAGAACAAGCCCTCGGTGGTAGTACTGGAAACATGGTGAAATCTGATGTTTCGGGGCTGGTCTTTGAGTTTGCTCCCAACCAATGGGAAAATAATTCACAGGGGTATAGGGACTATGAGTACTCTTTTTACAAACATCCCGATATTTTCAGGATAGTTGTCATTGGTGACTCCATTGCGGAGGGTCACGGAATATCACTCGATGAATCGTTTCCGAAGGTGCTTGAAAAACAGCTGAATGAAGCTAATTTGGGAATGAAGTTCGAAGTTGTAAACCTCTCCCGCTCTATGTATCAAACTGGACAGCATTTAGTGCAGCTTGACACCGAAGTCTTCCAATATGACCCCGATTTACTGATCTGGAGCCACGTTCCGAATGATGTGCAAATAACGCTTTACCATGACCGGAGTCTAGAGGAATTCGATATAATAGATTACTTCCACGAACCACAAAGCTACTTGCTTGACTTTATTGATTACAAGTTGTTCTTCTTGAGGGAAAAATATTTAGCAGCGGTTAACGGGTGTGATGAAGTGCTTTGGAGTCAGTATCTGAATTGTGTGTACTGGGATGATGTCACAGGTGACATAGAACGCATCGCCAATACAGTTAACGATGAAGAGTTAGATACATTTTTCGTAGTTCATCCTTCACTTGAAGCTAGTATGAACGATCCCAACCTGTATACGTTAGAGCAGTATCATCGTGATATGGGATCATTACTCACTGAAAATGGCCTCGAATATCTTGACGTTCTTCCTTTGTATCGCCATTATCAGCTAGATGAGTTGTTATTACCTATGCTCCCTGGTAATCCCTACCCGGATGTTGTGCACCCGAATGCTTTTGGACATCAACTTATTGCCGATGAGCTATTTCAAGTCGTTATGCAGAAGGTATCGAACCCAGAAGACTCCAACTAGTGACTTCAACTCCACATATGCTTCATTGAAAGCCTATATCTGCTCTACAGAATCCAATATCTTTGTAATCTGATCAGTTTCGGTTTGTGTAAGTTCATCGTTTGAGGTTACTAATACTTTGACAGAGCCATTATCTTTGTACGTTCCTGTAATTTCAACCGACTCGATAGTTGGTTGCTTATACTCCAGCATATCTTTAAAGTTGCCACTCAAGTCAACACTTTTTTCGGTGCAACCGGGAAATATATCGCAGCTTGACTTCCCCTGACCGGTTCCGATAGAAAGATTTAATGTATTGCCATCGGTATAAAGCGTGAAGTCTCCTGGGTTAGTGTCCAGCTTTCTGCACTGCCATCCTTCTGGAATCATCGCCCTGACAAGATCCGTGGAACAATCTTCCGTTTCAGATACTATCTCATTGATGTCGTTCAGGCTATCTACTACGTCATCTGGCAGGTCGTCTTCACTGAGATCCTGGTTGCCAACAAGATCTTGGATCGTGTCATCCCCATCATTTCCTGTGCCAGGATTAGAATTGCTTGAAAATAACAGTACGGCTCCGCCTGCAATAATGATGATTGCGATTACTGCAACAATGGGTAACAATGAGATTCCTTTGAGTTTACTGTTAACGTGTTGGATTTCATTAAGTATTTTTGCGATTGTAACCTGTATGAGTCTTGTTGGGCAAGAGCTATTTTCGTATTCTTGTCTCTCGAATTCGTAACGTAAATCGGCTAGCACTTAAGAAGTCACTATAAACTGAACAAACAGCAGATCAAGTCTCAGGTGGAGAACAACATCTAACCCTTTTATGAGGGGTATCTATGGAACATTCGGTTCTGGTGACTTCTGATAATTACTCTCAAAAAATTCTGTAATTAGATCTTCATCGAGTTCATCCATAGTAAGCAGGTAATCCTAACTGGTAAGAGCTATGTTGTTTCCCATCTTTGAGTATGGAGCAAGCACGATCTTGTTGCGATCCTTTCTTGCCTCTTCAACAATCTCGGTCAGCCGCGAAATTAACTCACTATCCTCGGAGTCTTTATACTGGATAAATATCCCGCCATGTTCCAGGTTGTGGATCTGATTCCCTTCAAGTACCTCTGTTTCGTATATTCCCCAGGCAGTGGAAGTAGTATGTGGACCGCTCGTGGGTGGCAGACTGTTGTAAATTGAGGGGTCGGGACTCTCGGTAACATGATCAGCTCCCTGGTTCTCTATGTACTCTCCGATCTGTTGTTTCGAAGCTATCTCTACACTGTCAGAAACCGAACCCAGTAACCTGCTGCCGATAAAAACCACTACTCCTAAGATTACCGCCCAGACTAAAAGATTCGCGATTAAATTACCCTGAGGTTCCTGGCTATTGTTTTTTTACCCATGATAAATATTAATCAACTAAATTTCCAATATAGTAATTCTCACGCTGGGCTATTGCAGAGGGGGCATGTGGAGTACCTTCACCTCCACCCAACCCAGCTTTGGTGTTAAATAGTTCTGTTGCTTCTTTCCCGCACCCTAGCAGGATGGCTTCTCCGCCCGGGTGGATACCAACGAAGCCGGACACATCGTAAACTTTCCCCTCGATTGCAAGCCAGCAATCAGTTTTTGTATTATGCTTGGCTACCTCCTCAAGGGTATAGCCTGGTTCTTGTGTAGCTGTTGGTTCTGTTTGAGAGGTATCCTGAGGGATAACGCTCTGAGACCCGGATGTGCATCCGGCAAGGAAAAACATTGTTATCAATAATATTTTAGGGTTAGTGAGTATTCTCAACCTTGACACAAAACTTCTGCTATTGTTGTAGTAGATTGCAGAGTATAGAGGGTAATTTATTATTTAGCAAGAATGGAGTTTTGGTTTAAAAATGCACTGGCCAATATAACTATGGTAACAAAAGTGAGTACTCCTATGTAGTACGCTATCGTAGAAACAAGTCTGTTTTTGTCTGTAAGTGTTTTAAGTCTTAAACTGTTTAATAATACTGAGAGCGAGCTGAATGCCATAGCGGCGCTTGCAAAGATGGGGGAGAGTAGTAACCCGATAAATGGGAAGAGTACTCCGGCAGCAATTGGTATTCCGAGAATATTATATGCAAATGCCCAACCCAGGTTCTGTTTAATAATGGTCATTGTCTCTTTGGAGATCTTAATAGCCTCTGTAACTTTAGCAAGGTCGCCCTTCACAATTACAATGTCCCCGGATTCGATAGCTACATCTGTCCCTGTTCCCATAGCAATTCCTATGTCTGCTTGTGCAAGAGCAGGTGCGTCATTAATTCCATCTCCTACCATGGCGATTACTTTATCTCTCTCCTCTCCCTGTAATTCCTTAATAATCTTAAGCTTGTCAGCAGGCAGGATATCTGCATGTACTTTGCTGATCCCTACCTGCTTTGCTATCGCTGCTGCAGTTTTTTCGTTGTCACCTGTGAGCATTATCGTCTCAATGCCAAGGTTCTGTAAATCCTTAACAGCAGCCAGTGAGCTCTCCTTAATAGTGTCGGTCACTGCAAAGAGTGCGAGAGTTTTTTTGTTTATAGCTACAAAGATCACAGTATTGGCTTCTTTTGAGAGTTCACCAGCTCTTGCCTCCAGCTCAGCGCATTTTGTCACAGATTCGTCTTCCATAAGTCTGGGATTACCTATAAGAATCTCAATGCCGTCAACATTGGCTCTGATACCCTTACCCTCGATTGCAGAAAAGTCTTTTACCTCCAGGTCTTTAGATACTTTCTGCTTAGCTGCGTACTCGTTCATCGCTTCGGACAAGGGGTGCTCCGATTTGCTCTCGGCACTGTAGACCAGAGAGAGTATGTAGCTTGTTATCCCCTGCAAACCTGTTTCGCCTTTCTCTTTGAATAACCCTGTTTCCTCTACCTTATCCATAACAGCAAATTCGTTGACTTCAGGTCTTCCAATAGTTATTGTACCGGTTTTATCAAATACGATAATGTCTATCTCATTTGCTATCTCCAATGCTGCAGCATCTTTAATAAGTACTCCTGTGAGAGCTGCTTTTCCTGTACCGACTATCAATGCAGTTGGTGTTGCCAGTCCAAGGGCGCAGGGGCAGGAGATAATGAGTATTGTTGTTGCTATAAATGTTGCTAATTGAAATTGGTTAATATCGGCACCGATTAGGCCTAAATTTGGTGCAAAAAAATTCCAGAAGATAAAGGCACCGATAGCCAGAAGCACTACAGTCGGTACAAAAACAGAAGAGACCTTATCGGCAAGCTTTTGAATAGGGGCCGTCGTTGCCTGAGCTTCCTCTACCATCTTAATTATCTGGGAGAGCATTGTCTCTTTCCCAACTTTAGTAGCCTTAAACTTGAAGTTGCCGATCTTGTTAATAGTTGCTCCGATAACCAAACTACCCTCTTTCTTTGCAGCCGGGATCGGCTCGCCGGTTATCATGGATTCGTCAACAGAGGAGCTCCCTGAGACAATTTCTCCATCCACGGGGATTTTTCCCCCGGGTTTAACGATAATTATGTCGCCGACAACAACCTCGTCGATCTTTATTTTTAACTCTTTCCCGTCTCGTTCCACTATAGCTTCCTTTGCTCCAAGCTCAAGCAGCTTTGTTATTGCATCATTTGATTTGTATTTTGCCCTTGCCTCCAGGAGCCTTCCGTAGAGAATAAAAATGGCGATGAAAACACCCGCTTCAAAGAATACTTCTAACTCACCGGGGACGGAAGAGAAGAGTCCGGGGAAGAATGTAACAACTGTTGAGAATATCCATGCCGTGGATGTGCCCAGTGCTATGAGCGTGTCCATGTTTGTAGTTCTCATCTTCAGTGCTGCGAATGCACTCTTAAAAAAGTCCTCCCCACCAATAAATATTACCGGGGTAGAGAGTAAAAACTGGAGGAGAAACAGAATACTTATCGAATAACCAAGATTATCAATAGTTAGTATCCCGAAGAAATCTCTTGGGGTGGTAATCTCAACAAAGTTTGTGATGATCGTCCAAATTAAAATGATAATAAAGGGGATGGTACCGGCGAACATCCAGGATACCTTTCGCTGAAGTCTTTCAAACTCCTCTTTCTTCAGAACAGCACTGTGGTCGTGTCCACCTTCACTGGATATTTTGTGGCTCATGTGTTCATCTATTTGCATTGACTCTCCATCCTTACTTTCTTTTGATTGTTTCGCATGAGCTTGCTTTACTTCAGCGGGGGAGGCAAGTGCTGTCTCGTGTTCTTTATTCTCGACAAGCTGGTACGTTCCTGCTTTCGCTACAGCTTCCTTTAGATCATCCAGGGAAACTTTTTTCTCATCATACTTAACACGCATTGTATCGGTTGCAAAATTTACGTTTACCTCCTCAACACCTTCAAGCTTCATAACCATCCGTTCGATCACATTTTTACAAGATGCGCAGTGTATGCCTATGATAGGGAAAACCTTGCTTTGCATATCTTTTAGGTAAGAATTAATTCGTAACCACCAGTTTTTTCGACGATCTCCTTTACCGCCTCGATGTCAGTTTCCTCGGGAGCAAAGAGAAGTTCCTGATCCAGATTAACAGTTATGTTGTCAAAACCGGAATCGGTGAGAGCTTGTTCAATGGAAACAACACATGAAGGGCAGTGTAAACCTTTGATTTGAAAGCTTTTCATTTTAAAAAGATAATAATATTTTATTTCATCTCGTAAAGCCGGAGCAGTTCGTCTATGGATTTGTCAGTCTCACCATTTCTTATCTGACCCACAACACAGGTGTTAAGGTGGTCTTTCATAAGCGCCATATCCAACCTCTTTAATGCTTTCTGGACAGCCAAAGACTGGTGAATAATATCTACACAATATTTACTTTCATTGATCATCTCTTCGATGGCTCTTATGTGCCCTCCGATAATTTTTATCCTGTGTAAGTTCTTCTGTTTTGCGCTCTGTTTGTTTTTCATGTTAACATTATAGCACTTCCCCCCGGGGGGGACTATGGCAAAAGATTAGCAAGAGAGATAACCGCCTGTCAAGGGCGGGTAGCTGGAAAGAAAACAGGTTGACAACTACAAGGGGTAGTGATAATCTTGAGCATACTCATTATCAAGTATGAATAAGAAGATATTAAGCCCAAAAATCGATATCACTAAAAAAGGAATCGGGAAATTCCTTGGCACTCTTGAGTCCGAGATAATGGAGGTTATCTGGAGAACAACCAGCGGAACTGTTCAGGAGATTCGGGAAGATCTGAATAAAGATTATTCGTTTAACACAATAATGACAGTACTGAACAGATTAGTTGCAAAAGGACTTATCAGGAAATATCTGAACAAAAAGCCTTTCGAATACTCAGCAGTTATGTCAAAGGACGACTTCCTCCATAAGATGTCCGGTGATTTACTTCTAAGCATGTCAGGGGAGATGAGACGGTACATTCTGTCTCAATTTGCAGATACAATGGATATTAATGCAGAGGACATTAAAAAGTTAAAGAAGCATCTTGAAGATAAACGGAAGAGCTAAACAATTAAGTAATTTCTATTTTAACGGAGCGGTAATAAGCTTGGCACTTGTTGCGGTTAGCTTTGTTTACCTGATTTTATCTCGACTCTCCTACTTCGAGGCACAGCTGGTAAACGTCTGTAAGACGCTGGGCATGAGCTGTCAAAGTATGTTTGGAACTCATCATATCGGAATTACTTTTCCTATTCTTGTGGTAATTGGTGTCTTATTGTTGACTCTCTTTTTAATACTGTTTTCAGCTGTTTTCTACTCACTTAAAACTAGAAGGTATCTGCGCAAGTTACTCTCCAAGAAGATAGCTTACTCTTTTCGAGATGAACTTAAGCTTATTCTGGAGGAAAAAGGAATTGAGAACAGAATCAATGTGGTCAGTGACCCTGAACCATTTGCATTTTGCTATGGATACTTAAGACCACAAATATGTATCTCATCTTCGTTTTTAATGCTCATGAACCGGGAAGAGATTGAAGCTGTACTGTTGCACGAGTCCGGTCACTTATCAAATAGGGATCCGTTAAAGATTCTCATACTAAAATCTTTGAGCGTAGGCTTCTTCTATATTCCGTTGTTCAGGTTTTTATCTGAAGAGTTTAGGATTGGGAGAGAGTTAGCAATAGATAAAGACATTATCAGCCAGCAGGGAACAGAGGTAAATATCGGGTCAGCTCTTCTAAAATCTCTTCGGGCCGGACAGCAAAATGGCACTCCAAACACCTTTCTGTCAGTCGGTATGTTTGAAACAACAGGTGACAGGATAGGCGGCATAATAGATAACGAGTTCATACGAAAACCAAGAATGCCATTGTTTGCAGCACTGATCTCAACAATAAGTATAGTTTTATTAGTTGGACTACTGTCAACAGGGGGTGTGGTGGCAACAGATAAACGTGCGCCTTCTGATATTATGCAATCCGGTGAGCAAAGAGTGGAAGCAGTGCTTCATGATCGAGTGTGTGCTAATACATTTGTAAGCCTGAATTAATGCTTAAATGGATTCAACAGCTCATTTTTTAGATATCCATCACTACAAGACATAGTGACGTTATGAAAGTAAAAAGCAGCGATAGCATAAAGTTCAATATCCCTGCCCGGCCCCTCAAGGTCATTTTAGGAGTAATACTATCAATAGTATTTGTTGTGGGCCTTCTGTTATCCGGCGTAATTTCACGTTCGGACGATATGGATATGCCCCCCGAAATTGCTGTCCTGCTTGTGCCACCTGTTAGCGCAGCTGAAATGGAAGCTGAATTTCTCTGCCCCTGCTGTGGAAAACCGGTGGCTGATTGTACCTGTGGAATGGCGCAAGAAAGAAAGGAGTTTATCGGGAATGAACTAGTCCTCGGCAGAAACATGCTGGAGCTGTATCAGGATTATGCATCAACATACAGCTATGATGAATTCCAGGATCAGGGTCTGGTTGACACTCTGAAGGAGTATGCAGTTTTAACAGCACCGGAAGACAGACCGATCATCGGGATTGAGAATGATCGTATAGATGCTGGTGAACTTATACAAGCTGACTACAAAGAAGGTGAAAGGTATGAACTGGAATTTACACTTTCCAATACCGGCAGTGAGGACTTAATAATTAACGGCCTAGATACATCCTGTATGTGTACCAGGGCGATGGTAATCACTGAGGCGGTCAGTAGCCCGGAAGTTGGCATGAATCATGGAGAGCAGGAAGAGCCCTTTGAGGTTACAGTTGAGCCGGGAGCACAGGCAACATTAAAGGTCTATTACGACCCGAATGCCCACGGAGAGTTTCAGGGAGATATCACCCGCAATGTCACTATCAAGTCTAATGATCCAATAAATTCTAAGGTGAAGGTTACCTTTGATCTTAAACAGATATAAATATGAAGGAGACAGGAAGGTTAAGATTATTATTGAGTGTGGGGCTGATAATTGTCCTCGCAACAATATTATCGCTCTTTGTTTTGCTCAAGATTCAGGAAGGAGAGGGCGCAGGGCATCCGGTGATATCTGCAAGTGCGAGCAGTAACGACTGGGGTGAGATTCCAATGAATGAACCAGCCCGGTCAGACATTGTGATTGAAAACACAGGCAGTGGGGTTCTAACAATTAACAGAGTTACAACATCATGCTCCTGCACCTCTGCTACTTTTGTTCCGGACGATACAGAGCTGCCTCTTAACCTGAAGCCTGGGGAACATGCGACTATCGACGTAACTTTCGACCCGCAATTCCATGACGATCAGCCTCTTGGCAAGGTGATACGGGAAATATACATCATGTCAAATGATCCCGACAGTGAGGAGATCACCATAAGGTTTGAGGGTGAGGTAGTTGAAGCCAATAAGCAAAACACATGAAAATAATAGATAAATTCGGCTCTAAAATTTCTCTTATACTGGGAATTGTTGTTCTAATATTTTTTGCAGTCCCTCATCACATTGTTAATGCTGAGAGCGACAAGTACACTCAGGCAGTCATGTATTTCAACCGTGCATGCAGCGGATGCTCTGATTATCTTGACAGAGAGCTTAAGGAAATCCTGGTTGAATTTGAATTTACGGATATTGAGTACCGTGATTACATAAGTAATACCGACTACAGGTCCGAACTTAACGAACTATCCAAAGAACTAGAAATTCCATTCGACCTGCAAAGCCATATCATGGTTTTTGTCGGGGATAATATTGTAGACGAAGACGATGTTAACGCAGAAAATGTCAGGGTAATCCTGGGCGGACATATTCCAACTGATATGACAAGATTTCTCCTGCAGAAAGATGCATTAAATGAGGGGGAGAGAATCATTGTCTACCAGGATAAGATGCCAAACATGGAGATAGTTGATAACTACAAGGCATGGATGTTTTCCGGCGAGATCACGGAATATGGGATCGATGAACCGATTGAAACTTTTATTGATTGGTTTAGAAGCACCGCTCATGAAGGGTCATCAAATGTCTTTAAGGATTCATGGAACTGGCAAAATCTCCTGCCAACAGTTTTGATAACCGGCTTTCTTGATGGTCTTAATCCTTGTGCGATTGCTGTTCTGTTGTTCTTTGTCTCTTATCTGTTCACCATAAAAAAGGCGAGGCTTGGAATAGTTAAGATGGGGATTGTATATATTCTGGCGATTTACCTCGCATACCTGTTAATAGGGATTGGTCTGCTTAAGGCAGTGTTGATTACCGGTGTTCCGCATTTTATGGCCTGGGTGGGTGCAATTCTGGTTATTGGTTTGGGAGTTCTAAATCTTGCTAATTATTTTTTCCCAAAGTTCCCTGTCAAATTTAAGATTCCTGATTTTAGCAAGGGGGCTATTCAGGATTACATGTATAAGGCCACTTTGCCTGCAGCATTCGTTTTGGGGTTCGTAGTTGGTTTGTGTACATTCCCGTGTTCAGGTGGGCCTTACGTTGCAATTATCCTGCTGCTTAGTACCCAGGCAAGTTCCGCTGTAGGATTCGTCTATCTTTTGCTTTATAACGTTATGTTTGTTTTGCCACTAATAGTACTTCTGATACTTGCGGGGAATAAATATGCAACCGAAAAACTGTTGGAGTGGGAGAGTAGTAAGGCCAGAAAACTTTCTCTAATCAGTGGGCTGATTATGATTGTTCTTGGGTTAATTATTATATTTTTCTTTATCTGAAGTGGAAATTTACGCGATCTCTTTAATAATTGCACTTTTTGTAGTTACAACCCTTATTAAACCCGGGCTGGACAAGCTCCTTCCGTTTAAGTTCTGCTCCATTTGTTTCGCAGTGAGTGCAACATGGCTCACACTGTTGGTGTTAGGATACCTTTCTATTGAGGTGGATCCGGTGCTCCCTGCTGTGCTTATGGGAGGAAGTGTTGTGGGTACTATGTATAAGATAAAGGAATCGATGAAGTCTAAGAATTACAATGGAAGTTCAATCGTTCAGGTTATATTTATGTGCTTTGGTTTTCTCATTATTTATTACTTTTTGCAGAATAACGGGACTGCTTTAGTCCTGACCACGACGACAGGTGTATTTGCCGGTGTGTTGTTGTGGATATTACTCAAAAGAAGTGACGCACCTGGAGGTACATTGAAAAAGAACGATCCCCTCTATAAAGTACTGGGGAAAAAACTGGAAAATTGTTGTGACTAGACTTGATTTCTTTTTAAGCGGTCACTACAATAGATAGTGATCCTCAATAATTAAGCTTCTATAATTGCTATGAAACCAAAAAGTAAAACAAAAGTAGTAAGATCGTTTTCGTTTTCAATGAACCAACTAGTCATGATCGTTGTTACGCTCATTTTCCTGCTCAACATAACTCTGACTGTGAGGTTGCACAGTATGATGAATATGAATGTTAGTGCAGCAACAATTGATGACATTATCCCCACTGGCGTGCCTTACTACGGTAAACAGTTGGGGGTAACATATGATGATGTTGTTGGTTCTCTGTCAATTCTTGCAGCGCTGGACGAATACCCGGATGGACCAAGTAAGGATGTCAGCTGGTTCGACCGCTACATTAAGATTGGGATGATGACCTCCTGTGAGTTTTGTTGTTCAGCTAAAACGTTAGTTTTCAAAAATGGAGCAGCAGCATGTGGATGTCAGCACTCCAAGGGAATGCGGGGACTGTTGGCGTGGTTACTTGAAAATTCTCCGGAGAAATCTGATCAGGAGATACTGACCGAGGTAAATCGTTGGAAAGCCCTGTATTTTCCAAAACAGACCTTAAAAAAGGCAGCGGAACTCGGTGAGAATGGGGATATTGACTACGAAAGAGTGCTAAATGAAATGAAAGATGCTCCTGATATGGTCGGGGGATGCTAATTAAATTTTTGACATTACTTAAATGAAAGACAAAAAATCCGCAGATAAGTCCGCCTCAAAGAAACAAAAAGAAGTTGTGAGCATAACATTCAAAAAGCCGAATACAATGTTCATTGTAGCAGTTGCGCTTGGTGTGCTTGCTCTCGGCCAAACAGTATTGATCTTGCAGCTATCTAATAAAGTAAGTGCTCAGGATGTCAATAATTTGGTAAATAGCGGTTCGTCAGGTTCGGCAACAATCGAACAACTTAAGGATCTACCGGATATGGTTGGAGGTTGTTAACTCAAGTATCAACTGTGAGAAGTGTTCGTACCAACAAAAATAAATTAAAGAAAGAACTCAAACGCTATATGAAAGCTGGGTCTAAAAATCAAAAAAAGATAGAAATTGCTGTTCCCGAAAGACTTGAGAGTAACAAAACGGTTCAATACGTAATTCTTATTGTGGCTGGTGTGCTAAGTGCTGTGGGGATGCTATTCCTGTATATGAGCACTACCGAGTATAGCGATAAGATAGCAGAGGCAGAAGAGATAAGCAGACCAGCGAAGCTGGACCTTATCGAGATTACGGTCAGTGATTGTGAGGATTGTTATAACACTGCAAGTGCTCTGAGCGACCTTGAAACACAAAACGTTGAGATCGGGTCAACAAGAAAAGTTGACTATCAAACTGTAGAAGGGAAGGACTTGATAGCAAGGCATAAAATAGAGAGGGTCCCCACATTTATTGTTTCCGGTGAGATCTCGAAGTCGGATAACCTTGAGATATATCTGTCACGTATAGGCCGGATAAATGGTTCTGATTTTGTATATACCAACCTGGTCCCGGTGTATTTTGATTTGACGGAAAATAGATTCAGAGGAAGGGTTGAGGTCACCTACATTGCAGATAAAAATTGCGCTGGTTGCGTGGATCCTGACAAGATTATTGAAACCTACAAGAACTCCGGTATAACTATCTCGAAAGAGAAATCAGTAGACTGGAAAAGTTCAGCAGGTCAGAGTCTGATAAATAAATATGGACTAACAAAAATCCCAACTTATATACTAAACAGTGAGGCTTCAGTGTATGAAAACGTCACCAGCGTCTGGGAACGCAGCGGGATAGTAAAAGATGGCAAGTATATTGCTACAAATGTCTATCCACCGTATAGATCGACAAAGGATGGACAGATAAAGGGCATTGTATCGGCAGTTAAGCTTACAGATAGCAGTTGTGGAGAATGTTTTGATATCAATACTCTTGAAGATATTGTGAAGAGGAATTTTTCTGTTGCAGTGGAGAAAGTTGAGGCTGTTGATATTAGCTCCGAAAGAGGAAAAACGTTAATAGCAAGATATAGTATCGAGAAAGCACCATCAATGATCTTTTCCCCTCAGTTGAAGCACTATTCAAGCCTAAGCCAGACCTGGGAACAGATTGGAACGACAGAAGAAGATGGGTGGTTTATTTTTAGGAAACCGGAGGTAGTAGTGCAGGGCGCGGTTTACAGAGATATAAAGTCCGGGGAATTAGTTAATTCACAACAAAGTCAATAATTATCATGTCAAAGAAAAACAAAAGCAGCTCAGACGGTTCGATTATTTATGGCGTACTGATAATATCAGTCATAGTAATCCTTGGTTTGGGGATTCTGTTTTTTGGTGGAGACAGCAGCTCAAATGCTGAATTGGAGATGACAACCGGTGCGCAGTTTCAGGCAGACATAACAAAGCACGATTGGGGGGATATCGATATTAATGGTGGAAAAGTTTCTCAAACATTTGAATTTAAAAATGTCGGAGTCGAAACACTGAATGTTACCGGTATTGAAACCTCCTGTATGTGCACGACTGCTTCGATTACAATAAATGGTGAGAGTAGTCCTGATTACAGTATGGATCACGGATCAGGAAGAAACAAAACCTGGATTGGTGAAGTTGCTTCCGGAGAAACTGCTAGCCTCGAAGTGGAATTTGATCCTCTCTTCCATGGTCCTAACGGGTTTGGCCCAATCACCAGAACAGTTACCTTTGTGACTAATGATGCCAGCAACCCAACTGTAGAATTCAGATTATCAGGAAAAGTAATTTAGTTTTTTTTATCAGTTATGAATAGTAAAATAACTCTTCTTGCAATAGTAATAGTAATCGCAGCACTATTTGGACTTCTTTATTTTTCAACCACAAGATCCGGCGAGAACGAGCAAGCTGCAGATACAAGTATCAGCTATGAGGATATCGGTCCGGAAGAATTTAATGAGATTCTAGGTAACAGCGATCCATTTGTCATTGACGTTCATACTCCGGAACAGGCTCATATTGAAGGAACAGACGCGTTTATAGATTATGCTATTATTGACGAACAAACTCAAAAGTTGCCGGCTGATAAAGATACAGAGATACTAGTTTATTGCAGAAGTGGGAATATGAGTGGGATTGCCTCAGAGAAGTTGATTGAGATGGGGTATACAAATGTAAGAAATCTAGCGGGTGGAGTTAAGGCCTGGGAAGCAGCAGGATACGAATTAAACCCGGATCTGATTGGTACATTTAATTAAACTTTTATTAAGATCTGTTATGAAACACAAGGTTTCAATTGTGGTTCTGGTCATTGTATTTTCTCTGGTTGGCATGGTTTCATCTGCAAGCGCTCACGGAGGTGACTCAAGGTCTGGCGAGGAAGTAATTGATGAGATATTACTGGATCAGGGTGTAGAGGAAGTAAGTGATCTTGACTGTGATCTGATTTCGGATGATGAGTTTGAGGAGTTGGGAGAATCCGTTATGAGTCTTATGCATCCGGATGATGAAGAGCATGAGCTAATGGATCAGATGATGGGTGGTGAAGGTTCAGAATCGCTTCGGGCAAGGCACATCATTATGGGACGAAGCAGTCTTGGATGCAGCAGCATATCCGATGGTGCCTTTGGGATGATGGGAACAACCGGATTTGGGAACATGATGGGCATTTGGGGTACCAATAACTCTGTTACTCAATTATCCTGGCTTGTACTGGGCGGTGTAGTAGTAGCAGTATTAGGTTTTGCAGCTGTTTTAATGTGGGCTGCAATGAGGGGATCACGTGGACACATGGGTATACTGACACCTATTGAGTTACTCAAACAGGAATACGCAGCAGGAAATATAAGTAAAAAAGAGTTTGATTCCAAAAAGAAAGATCTTAAGAGCTAATATAGAACAGAGAAACTCAAACTATCTTTTTATAGTGTAGATGTTGACTAAAAAACCGTTACTATTGGTAGCTCATTTTCTTGCAGCGTTTACTGTATTACCTGTGCTTGTTCCGGTATTTGCTTATCTGGGGTGGGAAGGGCCGGCTGATGCTATCTACTGGGTTTATCAGTGGTTTTGCCATCAACGACCGTGGAGGTCCTATCACATGTTTGACTTCCAGTACGCAATGGATGCACGGATGATGCTAATGTTTGGGAGCATGGCCATTGCTGCATACCTGATATACTTCAAGAAGATAAAGCCCCTCAGGACAAAAACGGCACTGCTGTTCGCACTTATTTTGATTCTTCCCCTTGCGATCGACGGAACTACCCAGGCTATTGCCGAGGTTATGGCGGTGGCAAGAGATACTCTTCCGTTTTATGAAAGTACCAACTTTATCAGGAGTTTGACAGGTTTGTTGTTAGGTACGGGGGTAGCCTTCTCAATGTTTCCTTATTTGGACCTTGAGGTTAAGGGGTACTCGAAACTGAGAGACATTATTAAAGGATCCTTACTGACCGGTGTACTGAGTTTTCTACTGATTCTAATCTTCACATTTCTCTGGTTCATCACATCAGCAAAGTATAAGCCAGGATCACCATTGGTAGACAACGTTCAAAGATTCCCCGGTTACAACTATGAAATTACTGAAAGTGCCGGGCATTCGACCATTGGAAGGACCCTCAGGATTGATGAGGTACGGTTGTATCTCAAGCGTGCCAAGAAATATGACAAGAAAACCTTAATGGATGAATACTATGAATCAGTTAACGGTAAGTAGTTTGAGTCAACGATATTGAATTGGTATTATAGTATTAGTTTATTTATTTTATATTTTAAATTAATATTATGAAGCAGGGTCTCAACCCGATCGCCCTTGGAATTGCAGGAGGCGGGACTTCCGCGCTTGGAATGCTGGGGTTAGGTATACTCGGAAATTTAAACATATATTCAGGAGCTGTTGAAATGATGAAGCAGTGGCATCTGTTTTTCGATTTGAGTTTAGTAGGTATAGTAACCGGAATGGTTGAAGCGGGAGTTTTGGGTTTTGTGTTTATGTATGTGTTTGCACTGTTTTATAACCGTTTCTCGAAATAAGGATTAAGAACGTATTTTAAACTCAGTTGAAGTTAACTGGTGGTTTTGTATTGTTTGAATTCATGAACGTACAAGGAGTGAAAAAACTACTGGCAGCAATAGTACTAATAAATGTCTTGGTAATAGTCGCTATCTTAGTACTCACAGGGGTGCTCATTAACGTAAACAACCAAGTTGGAGAACTTTCGAGTCAGGTCAACAAGCTGGTACAGGTCGGTTCAGACAACGCAGCCACAAATGAAGGGCACCGTGCCGCAGTTGGAAAGTTGCCATCGGCCGAGACACATAAAAGCGAGTTCGATTTTGGAGTAATTACAGAGGAGAACGGAAAGGTCTCTACAACATTTGAGATTGAGAACCATGGAAAGGGACTCCTCGAGATAGGCACTATCTCCACGTCATGCGCTTGCACGTCAGCGGAAGTAAATAAAACATCACTTGGTTTCAATGAAGTCGCAATACTAACAGTTGTATTTGACCCTAACGTACACGCAGAACCTAAGGACAGGTTTTCCAGAAAGGTCTATGTTGAGACAAACGACCCTGAGATGTCAGAGATGGAATTTACGATATTTGTTGATATCAAAGACAACTAGGCTATTCAACCGTAACCGAACCAGTCATCGAAGGGTTAAGGTGATTGTGGAAACCCCATGTGCCGGTTTGGTTTACGGTTACAGTTATAGATTCGCCAACGGCAAGATCAAGTGTGAATTCGTCACCTGATAGTTCCTGGTTAAGGAGGTGAGTAGGGTGATCATCGCTACCGATCTGTACTGTATCCGACGAAGTGTTAACCCAGGAGATGGTGCCACCTGCTTTTACAGTGGAAGTAGCTGGTTCAAAGCCGTCATCAGTAATAGCTATCGCAATACTATCAACTGCCACCTCAACTTGCTCCTCCTGATTCTGAGAATCGTCTGTTGTGTCAGTAGGTGTGTTGTTGACATTGCATGCCGAAAGTGCGAACGCAGATAGAGCGATTACGGCTATTGTAACGAGTTTGGGCTTGGGCATGATTGTTTCTTTATATTCGTAAGACGTTAATTAACATCAATGTAGCAAAGACGAGTGCAGGTTACAACACGCATAGTCTTAACCTACACTTGAACCTCTTCCTCATCTGTGAACAACCTGCCACCTTGCCATTGACCACGGTAGCTGTATGTCTTGCCTTTAATCGTGTGAAACTCAAACTGTCCAAATCTGGCACCAAGTTCAATTTCAAATGGGACACCAGAGAGATTTACTACAGGCACACCAAATGTACCGGAGTAACCTGGGTCTGCTTTGGCCTGGAAGACCTGTATACCGTTCACTCCCAAATTGTAGCGCGGATTAAAACGGACCATCAAGTTTTTGGGGACAGCCAGTAGTTCTACGGTTCTAAATTGGTAAAACGACTTAGGTTTAAGAACAAATACTCTATCTTCGTCTGGTGTGAAGGTTTCCATTTTTATGTACTGTCGTGTCTGTCTTGTATCTTTCTTTAGAAACGCCCTTGTTGAAGGGATCATTTTCCAGATTTCGCCAACTCTTACATCAATTGCCGCGCCCTCAGGTTCTACCAACCCGAGGCCGTTAGCGTAATCTCTGTTTGTTATAAACTCCTTTTTCAAAACCTCCTCAATCGAGATGATCATATAGAGTTTCATAAAATGTAATGATTATAGTCTAAGTTACTGGGGCAGAGCTTGATTGAGTTTTTCTTGACTATAGTTTGAATAAAGCCTGAGCGCTTTTCAGAAAAGTTTCTCTATTTTGATATAATTCGATCATGAAGCCCCCCAGCTATAACAGTCTTTTATCGACATCCAGGTGGAAGACTATTATCAAAGAGACAATTGAAACACTAAAGTACGAGAGTTGCAGCTTAGTAAGTGCACCGTTTGGTGGGAGAAGGTTTTTCCTGCGGTGTGTTGAGGAGAGCTATCTTCAGTCCGAAGAGGTAGAGAGCATTGTGATTAGATTTCAGATTAATCCAAGACGAAACACCGTAGAAGAGGTCAATGAGAAACTGTGTGATGAGCTAAGGGCCTCTCATTCAGAGGCCTTACTGCAGAGTGAAGATTCGAGAATACTCATGAAATCTATCGCAAGAGAAGGTAAGCGGGTTTTAATCATTATCGACATGTTCGAGAATGCCGCAGGAGCGTCTCAGTTACTCGACTTTCTAGAGAGTCTTAGGAGCATTGACCCACACAATATTCGCTTTCTTCTTGCTCCAGGTTTGGATTTTGTGACAAAGCCTGCGAACTATCAAACACAAGGGAGCCTCGTGACTAATAATCTTGTCGTGCTTCCAACGCTTACAAAACAAGAAACTGAAGCATTTATTAAGAACAACTCAAAGTTGTATGGATGGCAAATTCCTACGAAGCACTATTCCAGAATCTTTAGTCTGAGTGGAGGTAATCCAGGTTTCATAAAATATATCTGCAAATCACCCCATGTCCATAAGACTTCTCTTAAAATTCAGGATCTGTGTGGTGATCCGGGGATATATCTTAAACTGCAGGAGTTATATGAGATCCTGAGTGAAGCCAACCTTATTTCGAACAGTAAGCCAAATGTACAATACAAGGATATTCTCGGGAAGATTGGCATAACTGCTGCGAGTGGTGAGCAGAAGATGAAACTACTGAAGTATTTTCTAGAACACAAGACGCCTGATAGGATAGCAGGAATGAATCTGTCTGTACAGGAGGATAGGGTTTTCCAGCTTTTTAGTGAGAGGATTGAAGAGATAGTAACCTTAGACGAGATCAGCACGAGTATCTGGGGTGAGCATGCGAGCACGAAATACACACTGTGGGGGATCTATAAACTGATCTCCAATATTAATAAGAAAATAAGTGGTTCAAAGCTGTATATCAAAAACTCTAGGGGAAGAGGATACTACTTAACGAAACATAATTCCAATGAGTCCTGAAAGTAGCCAAGCTCCAAATGCTCAGCTGCTCGAGTTGTATGATTACCATGCTAAGGTGACGCGGGGACTCCTGCGAGACCTCTCTAGACTTGGATACGACGGAAGTGTTCAGTCCTTACCACCGATGCGAAAGACAAAGAACTGCCCGAATAAGTTCACTGAGGAGGGGATACATGTACCAGTTCGTGAATGGCTAGGAGCAATTGGCAGAGAAGAACCTAGCGGGACACTTAACATCTCTGTGATTGGAATGCCGGGAGCAGGTAAAACCACCGCCGTCAGCAGACTGGGTGACACAGTAGGTGATATGTATATCATGCCTGAACAGAAGCCTATGGCAGATATTGCTATGGCTCTCGGAGGAGAGATCAATGAGCTAATTGAGGATCTTCCAGGAGATGGATTTGATCTGGCTAATCTGCTGGCATTAGCAGAGACAAGGTGTATTGAACCGGATATTGATGCTCCAGGAGATGGAGCAATGACGTACAAAGAATTCATTGCAGCTGAGTCATTGAAAACCTTAGGAATGATGGAAGTATCCACGGCCATCAATGAGATGCGAGCTGGGGAGATTCCGCGTGCCCCAATCCTTTTGGACCGGGGTGATATGATAGACGGCCCCCTTATGAAAGTCGCCTTTCTACTAACGCATGCACTTGATGGTTCGGATGTGTTTACGGTCGACGACCAGCCAGATCCTGCGGTTTTTGATGCCCTTACGACCTATTTGAATGGGACAGGGGCATCTGCCAAAAAGCAATCATTTCAGGCAGTAGCATTTTTTCTCACCTCCCCTGAAGTATCGTTACAGCGAAGACCTCCTGGACACATAACGAGCTCGCTGTTTAGAACGCATCTGTACTATCAGTATCTTTCCCTGTACGCTTATCTACGCAAAAGGGTAGGTAGCTCTAGAACATCGCTGGCTTTCACTGTCATCGATGCAGAACAGGATCCAGATACAGTTTACGCACAATTCCTGAAGTTCGTTATGTATACACGAGCGGTTGCAGGATTTCCGCTCTGAGATCCGATCCCGTATAATACATCCCAACTGTCCTTGATCTTGATTTATCAAGAGTTCATAGTGGCAGCGGAACTTGGGCCGTCAGGCGTACAACATGTTGA
>JBHHUN010000017.1:0-22170 GCA_046753765.1 Candidatus Dojkabacteria bacterium
ACTTACCCAGCACCCATCCCTTCTTGCCATCCCCAAGGTCAAGCCTCACCCAGCCACCATCGTCACGTTCTACAACAAAGAATCGCTGACCGGGGGTTACCCTTGAGGTGATTGACGCGTAACCGCTTGGACCGGAGCGAACATTCAGCTGTCCCGTTTCGGTGTCAGTAATTTCCACGATCTCCTTCTTTGGTTTTTTAACATTAATCTCAATCGTAAAAACAGTGTCTGCGTACCTTCTGCCCAACGAGTCAATCAGTTCAAACTTCTCTTTCTGCTTTCCGAAATAAAGTGGCACCTGAATCTTAACCGAGAACTTTCCACTGTCTCCCGGCTGCAGAATGGCATTTTCGGGCTCTAGAGGAGCTTGTGTCTGGGACAACCACACCTCATTAAAAAAGAACTTGCTTGTATCACCGTTGATTTTCGAGATCAACGGGTCAGCATCAGTCCCCTGGTAGAAAAAGTAGTCACTTGTGTTGGTAACTGTAAGATCAATTGTCAGCTCATCGCCCACATTAACCTTTCCGTCAGGGAGTGAAACGTCAGCGACTTCGAAGGTGTAGCGCCTCTTTACGGGGTTGTATCTAAACTTAATTGAATCAACAATATCGTCAAGTGTGCGTTTCCATCTGCCACCGGCAACCCCCGGCCGGGCAAAGATAGTTTCACCCTCTTTTGCTACGTAGTTAATTGTTTTCGCCTGAACCTTTTTGAGTGCGATGTTGTTTCTGTTTGCCACATCTAAAATTAGCTCCCCCAACTTGTCGCGTGAGTCATTCTCGAAATCTATATCGTCTCTGCCTGCAAGATACCCAATGATAACCGGCTCATCGTTTGTTTCGCGTACATCCATTCGCTGTTGATCGCCCTTTGAGTTTCCCTCAAATACCTGCCCATCCTGAGTGACAAAATAGTGGAACAAGAAGTCCCCCTTGTTAAGCCTGAAAGTCTGATAGTAGTAGATCCCCTTGTACCACTCTGAGTCAGAGATAAATTCGTCAGCCTTGAGTGACAGAGGTACAACATATATTGAATCCGGCGGACTGTAAGATACAGCCTGCTCTGTTTCAGGTGGGGTGAGAGCAAACTGTTCTTTGGTAACTACGTCCACCTTCGCCTCTGCCCCCCCCGGGAACAGAATGATGAGCAGCAAAGCTGCAATTATAGTGCGAGTTAGTTTCAATACGTTCATTAGATACTTGCCAGAAAAAGATTAATACCCAGCCTCGGCTCTATTTTACCCTCCTTGATTGCAGAGTCCAAATGCAGCAGTTTCTCAAAGAGAATTTTAATGTGTAAGAGGTCAAAACGATGCGCAAACTTCTTCGCTTTCGATACTGGAAAAGGATGGACACCAAGCTTTCCCGTAATCTCACTTTCGCTAATATCCGGATCGAGCAGAAGATACAGCAACTTCAGCTGCTTTGTGATACTGCCAATCAGTATCGGAAACTCATTCGGATTCTGGAGAAGATCACTGGCGAGCCTGAGCAACCGGGGACGGTCGCGTTCACTGATCGCATCTAGCATCGCCCAGATATCACCCTCTTTTGCCGACATCGAGACAAGCCTGAGATCTTCATCGGTGAGATCCTCCCTACCTTCAGCTTTAAGCAACAACCTAAGCTTCTCAATTTCGCCTGTAAGGAGCAACTGATCAACCCCTGCTTTTTCTATTATCTGCTCGATCTGCGTTGATGTGGCCTTGATGTTTTTTTCACTTAGCTCGCGTCTGAGCCAGCTGCGCAGTTCATTCGGTTTTGGCAAAGTATACTCGTGCACTTCACCAGAACTTTTCGCAAACTTGTACAGCTTCGAACGCTTATCAACCTTTCCCGACTCCCAGAGAACCATATCAGGAATGCTCTCCCTCTCTTTTAAAAGGTCAGCCAGTTGAGTCACCAGCGATCGCTTCCTGTTTTTAAAAATTCGCTTAACAACAACGCGTTCAGGCTCATCGTCCATGAGAGAGTAGCTGTCTGCTGCTTCGAAGATTGCATCAAGATTGTCGAGACTGCTGCCATCGATCCACCGCACGCTGCCGGCTGTTAGTTCAAGAAGCTTCTGCCATGTGGCATATTGATTGTCCCCGTGTACAATTACTAGCATTAAAATCCAGTGAGCAGTTTTGACTTAAAGACTATCTCAATCTTATCATCCCTGAAGTAGACATTTTCAATTTCGAGTGTTGGGGGAAGATCCTCACTTTTGAGTAAAAAATCAAACATTCGCGTAGCACTGTTTCCTGCGACCTGCTGTTTTGTGAGATTAAGAATCCCGAAAAGCTGATCAGAGAGAAACGAGTTAATTCCACCTGGCATTCCGATGCGTTCGAATCCAACCTTGGTTACCGAAAGCATTGAACCATCATCCTCAACCCTGGCAACCATCCATAGTGGATTTTCGTCAGTATCAAGGTTTAACAGGATACTCATAGTGTTTTCTTCTGAATCGATCCGAAGATCTGACTCGACCGAGAGAAGCTGCCTGAAAAGAACTATTGCCTCAGCCTCCGAAAGAGTATAGCTGAGAGTCGCCTTTCCTTCTGCTCCAATTTTATCGTACAACTGCTCTACCTCAGTCTCTTCGACTGCCGGAGGTACAAGCCCTGCGTTCAGGAAGTCCTTAAACGGGTTCCATAAAAACGGTGGCCGGATAATAACTGTGACAAAAAACAACACCAGCAACAGAACTATAATTAAGCAACCAGTAAGAAGCGCCTTTCTTGCTGTACCAATCAGAGCAAACAACCACTTGATCGGCAGGAAGGGGTTCGGAATAACAAAACCACCACGACCTTCGTCGTCGTCATCCTCGTCTTCCGGTTCGGGTTGTACTGGCTGCTGATAGTGCTGCTCCTGTTGTGGTGGGTACTGCCCTGCAGGCAGTGAATTTCCCTGACCGTTCGCTGGCTGCAACGGATCGCCACCGGAATTGTTGTATTGCTGCTGCATTAACGCTTTCGCTTTAAGCTTCTAACTGATCTTACTAGGAATGATATGAAAAGCTCAACCTCTGGAACCTTTAAAATAAAGCTTGTCCAGATATAGAGCATTATCGATGAGGCGATTGTGGTTGATGTCAGGATGATAAGCGGGAGTGTGCGTGCAGTATTCAGCACCTCGTCCCATAGCTTAAGCATCGCATAAGAAATGATCAGCATTACCAGCCCCGCAAGAAATTTTCTTCCAACCTGGTCAATGAACGTACTAAATTTCCCAATGACTTGTTTTTTGTACAGAACAGCTAACAGGAAAAAAAACTCCAGGCTAAAAACCAGGCTTGAGCTGAGTGCCAAACCACCGACACCCGCATCACCGTTGCCCTTTGTGAGGAAAAACTCTGGACTGTATGTAAGATCGTGTAGTGAAAAACTTGAGAAATGGCTGAAATAATTTGTAAACAGGATACCGGTGATAATGCCAAAAACTACTACGAACACACTTGAAATTAGTGGCAACATAGAGTTATGCATCGAATAGTAAACTCTAAACATGACCGATCGCATGGTCTCGAAGACCAGTCCAAACGAAAAAAACATCACCACCCACGCAACCTGCAGGGTGTCAGTCCAGGTAAAATTACCGCCAAGTATTCCGTAAACCAAACGCACGATCGGAATTCGGAGGACGAATAGTACAACGGTAACTGGAATTGCCAGAAAAAACATCTGGTTGAGGACCTTGTTTACCATCAACTGAAACTCAACCTTCTTTCCGTTTGCAAATTGCTTTGACAGCGTGGGAAAAGATGCTATCGAATAAGTTGTCCCAAATAGATTCAGTGGGATAGCAATCAGTCTCACCCCCAGCTGGTAAGCCGTCAGCGATCCAGTTGTCAAACCAAAAGCTAGAATGCTGTCGACAATAATTGCAATCTGCTCAACACCAAGGCTTACAATTCGTGGGAATCCGAGCTTTACAACCTCTTTGAAGTACTTATCTTTCAGGTCAAAGTACAATAGCTTGAAGTTTATATTTAGATGTCTTAGAAGTGGTAGCTGAACAACAAGATGTAGGGTCGATCCGAGGAGTGTTCCCAGAACGAGACCCCAAATACTACCCCCCAGAAGTGGGACAATGACAAGGATACCCACTATCTTTCCTACATTGAAAAACAGTGGTGCCAGTTGAGGAATAATAAACCTGTGATAGATGTTAAGGCTCGTTGAAATGAACGCCGATAATCCAAGGATAATCTGTGGGATGAGCATAATCCTCATCATCCAGACAATGTTGTTGATCTCAGCAGGATCAGTAATCACATCACTGTTAACCAGCTGCATTGCAAATGGTACCAACTGCCTCGAGAAGATCGCTGCCACAACAGACATGATCACAAACGACAACATCGCTGTGTTCATGGTTGAGCTGAAAGATTTCACGAACTTCTTTTCGCCAAAATCCTCTCTGACCTTGACGAAGATTGGAATAATTGATCCGGAGATTGCCCCCAAAAGAATGATGTTCGTGATCGTCTCCGGGATTACCGAAGCCAGATAAAAGCTGTCAGTCTCTGACGATGCGCCAAACTCCCGGGCGACAAGTGTCAGAAAGATCATCCCTGTGACCTTTGTCACGAGGGCAAGTACCATTAACATGGAGACAGCCGAGATTATCTCGTTTTGCTCCTTGGTAAGCAGATTTTTAAGGGAGGTCAGAGTACCACGAACCATTCAAATATGACGTTAATATTGGATTAACTGTCCTGTTTTTCCTGCGCTATGCCTTTTAGAGAGAAGTTGATTCTACCGTCCTCTATTTTTACCAGTTTAACCCGAAGCTCCTGCCCTTCTTTTACGACATCGCTTGGGTCTTTGATAAACCCATCAGACATCTCTGAGATATGCAGAAGACCGGAGATGGCCGGACTGACATCCACAAATGCGCCATAGTTTGTTACCTTATCAACAACACCTGTATAGATCTTATCAACTTCAGGCTCCATCACTATATTCTCAATCATTTCTTTTGCCTGTTCAAGTCTTTCTTTGTTGATCGATGTAAGATTTATCTGACCATCATCGTCGATGTCAATCTCTACCTCGTCATTCAGCTTCTCGTACATAGCTTTAATGACTTTTCCACCTGGCCCAATAACATCGCCGATTTTTTTCTTGTCAATCTTGATAACAAGAACCTTTGGAGCAAACTCAGAAAGCTCGGCTCGTGGCTCGGGGATTACCTCTTTGATCGCGTCGATAATTTCGAGCCTCGCCTGCTTAGCTGATTTGAATGCTTCTTTTAGAATCGGAACGGGTACGCCCATCAGTTTGTTATCAAGCTGAATAGCCGTAACACCATCGGTTGTTCCTGTAACTTTGAAATCCATGTCACCGTAGAAGTCCTCGACGTCTTCCATGTCGGTGAGCAGTTTAAACTTTGAGAGGTCGTCATCTGCTGTTACAAGTCCTACAGAGATTCCTGCAACCGGTCTTTTAATCTTTACACCAGCATCCATGAGTGCAATGGCCGTTCCAGTTGAAGCAGCCATTGAGCTTGACCCTCTTTGGGACAAGATCTCGGAGACTACTCTGATTGTGTAGGGAAATGTTTCTCTTGATGGAATGATCTTTTGAAGTGCATTTTCACCGATACTCCCGTGGCCAATCTCTCTCCTACCAGGGAAATACATAAATCGACCCGCCTCTCCAAGAGAGTATCTTGGACCGTTGTAGTGATGCATGAAGAATTTCTCTTCTTCGCCCTCAAAACTCTCAAGAATCTGTGCTTTACTTGTTGAACCTAGGGTTACTATTGAGAGACACTGTGTTTCACCTCTACTGAACAGTGCTGAGCCGTGTACCTGCGGAACAACTCCAACTTCGATACCAAGTTCCCTCACTTCGTCAAGTTTGCGACCGCTTGTGCGTTTATCATCTCCAAGGACTCCTTTGCGCATAATTTTTCGGAGCACATAGTCAACAGCTTCGAAGATAGTAGTCTTCGACAGCTCACTATCGTCAGCCTCCTCAAACACCTCATCCACTATCTCATTCTGTACTTTGCTTCGAATCTCACGGTCGTAGAGCGCCTCAGTAAGTTGCTTCTCATATTTATCTTCAACAAGACTAACAAGCTCTTTCGGTGCAGCCTGCTCTTCGAACTCTACCTTATCCTTACCAAACTCTTTTGCCACATCCTCCTGTACTTTGAGAAGTGGTTGGCACTCTTCAACAGCAGTGTCAAGAATCTTACCCATCATCTCTTCAGAGATCTCATCACCGTATCCTTCGATGTTTAAAACTCTGTCTTCACGGACAGAAACTATGAAGTCACCATCGAACTCCTCGTGATTCTCTGTCTTTTTTGGATTAACAATCAGTTCGTCTCCTTTAATACCAATCTTTACGCTGGCACTTGGACCATTAAATGGGATTGTTGAATTCATAAGAGCCATTGATGCAGACACCACTGCAAGTGTTTCTGGGTCGTTTTTCCCATCAAAAGCAATTACATTAACAATAACGTTAACGTCTTTTTTAAATCCTTTTGGAAACAGTGACCTGATTGAATGGTCAATCTGACGTGCCTTAATTACCGCCTCATCACTTGGTCTTCGCTCTCTTTTCAGAAACCTTGATCCTGAAATCATGCCTCCTGCATAGTACTTCTCAAGATATTCAACGGTCAGGGGAAAATAATCAAGCCCCGTGTCCTGATCGCTTTTGCTCACAATAGTTAAAACTACCGTTCCGCCGATCTGCGCCCATACAGTTGACTCTGCACGTGGTGCAAGTTTGCCTAACTTAAACGTCAGGTCTTCGCCATTAAATTTAATGGTCTTCTCGTGTTGTGTAGAATTATTCATTTGTTCTCTTTCTACCGGAATACTTTGGGTGTGGAACGGTGGAGAAATCGAAGAGAGTTCAAGGTTTAAACTCTCTTTTAATTCCTGCAACCGATCTTTTACCCCGATTCCAGTTAATTAAAATATTTTATTGCATGTGATTATATCACTTAACTCCGGTAAAACATAGTCGATAACCGGTACGGGGTGTTAAAATATGCATATGAAAGTAGTTGCAATAGATTACGGAACGAGCAAGATCGGGTTTGCTGTCTCTGATGAGACTGGCCTGATTGCACGTGGGCTTGAGGTGCTCAGAGTGAAGAATGGATCAAAACTAGTGAACCTCGTTGTTAAAAGATTAGCCGATCTGAAGCCCGAACTGGTCGTAGTTGGTGTTCCCTACGGCTGGAAAGGAAAAGACAGCCCGCAGACTGAGAGCGTGAGAGATTTTATCTCTGCACTTGAAGGCGAAATTGGAGTGTCAGTCGAAACTTGGGACGAATCGTACTCAACTCAGCGTGCTGAACGTGGAGCAAAAGGTCGTAGAAAAAAGAATTCTGACAGTGAAGCCGCACGGATCATCCTGCAAGAGTTTCTAGACCACAGGAACGAATCCTGATTTGACCAAAAATCGCTTCATCATCTAGAATGAGGTCGCGTTAACTTTTTACTCTCCCGGTTTTGAAAAAAGTCCTCATCCTTCTGCTTATACTCATTGCCATTGGTGCTGTTGGCGTTTTTGCTGCAAACAGTTGGTATCAAAATGCTATTGGTACTCCCCTGGGCGATAGTGAAGAGATAGTTGTATTTGAGGTTAAAGCTGGGGACTCGACAGACGACGTCGCAGATAATCTTGTCTCTGCAGGGCTTATTGCTGACAGGCTCCCCTTCGTAATCTACATGCGACTCAATTCCTCCCTGGCTGACGGCATTCAGGCTGGATTGTTTGATCTTGCACCAAATATGAACATAAAAGTTATTGCGACTGAGTTGCAACAGAGCAGGAGGGCCGAAGAACTAAAGGTCACTATTCCTGAGGGGCTCCGATATGATGAGATCGCTGATATCATGAGAGATGAGTTTAAGGGCGTTCCTAACACCACTTTCAAAAGAAATGAGTTTATTGATATTGCGAAAAATCCCGATAACTATACTTTTACAGATGAGGTGCAGAGCTTCTTGAATGAGCATAAACCAGCAGGCGAAAGTCTTGAGGGATTTCTGCTGCCTGAAACGTATTTCATGTACTTTGATACCAGTGCAAAAGAGGTCGTTGAAAGGATGATCGAGACAATGATTACCCCTCTCACCGATGAGGATCTGGCAGCGATCTCAACCTCAGGCTACAATTTCTATGAAATACTTAATGTGGCTTCTATGATAGAACGTGAGGCTTTTACTGACAGCGAGAAGCCACAGATTGCCGATGTTATCTACAAAAGGCTCGAACAGGGAGTTGATGGCGTGAAATTACTGCAGATAGATGCTACACTGTTATACGGAGCTCGAGACTGGGAAGCAGACGCATTTGCACTCAAACAGGTTGATGGGCCTTACAATACATACCTTCGGGCTGGGCTTCCTCCCACACCGATTGCAAACCCTGGAATTACTGCCATTAGAGCTGCTCTGTTTCCTGAGGCGAATGAGTATTTTTACTACATCCATGACCTTACCGGTCGGGTGTACTTCGCCAAAAACTTAGCCGAGCACGAGGCTAATATCAGGAACCATCTAAACTAAATGAACAAACGAATTCATATCTCTAAAAGCTCATACCTTGATATCGAGCTTACACTCAGTCAGCTATTCGCTATCATCTTCATGTTTATGATCATGTTCGCGCTACCTGTTTATATCTATAATCGGGCACAAACCCCTGTACAAAGCGTTAGTGCCGAAGCTGACGAAACGTACACTGCTGCGGCACTCCGCGAGTCTCAGGGAGAAGTTGCCGGCGTATCTACCGGTCCGGACGGCTCAAATTTCATCAATATCCCGATCTTAAACCTATCCTTCGATACCACATTCAATGATCCGGCTAGCCTGCCGATACTGTTTGGAGGAGTTGTCGGTGGCATCAGTCTCCTGCTGTTTGGTACTTTATTTGTTGATCTGATCCGCAGATGAAAATTCTTGTTGTTTCTGATAGTCATGATAATTTTGTAAAGCTTAAGGCGGCAATCGATAAGGGGAATGCCGCGAAGTGTGAGGTTATGCTACATGCAGGAGACCTGATAGCTCCTACTATGGTCAAGGTCATATCTGAATTTAAAGGCGTTGTTCACTTTGTCTGGGGAAACAACGAAGGGGAGAAAGTTGGAGTTACAAAAAAAATCTCTGAACACGACAATGTCTTCTTAGAGGGGGATACGTTTGACGGTGAGTTTGACGGAATAAGGGTTTACATGAGCCACTACGAGGACAAATCCAGACCAAAGGCACAGTCAGGCAAATATGAACTATGCATCTATGGTCACGATCACACGTATAACGCCGAGGTTATTGGTGAGACCCTGCTACTGAATCCGGGAGCGCTTATGGGTTGGGGCGAACCACCAACCTTTGTGATTTTTGACACCGAGGACAGATCTGTTGAAAAGATTGAGATCTAGAGGTTTTGAAGTTGGAATGAATCCGGATAATGAAATCCTCCCCCGAAGATGTTGTCAGAGTAGTAGTACCGACCTTCAGTCCGTCAACCAAAACCGTGACATGGTCCGAAATGAGCTGGCCCTCCAGGATCGCCAAGAGCAAATCACCCATTAGACCTTGGGTCGTAGTTGAGTTTATTACCCAGCTCCACGTCAAATCAAATCTAGAAAATCAACACTAAAACTGATAGAATTCAACTGCCTCTGGATATCAGAGAGCTTCGTACTTTATTTTTTTAGAATTCACTATGGAGAAGAAGTTTGAGAAGCAATGCCAGTCATGCGGAATGCCCCTAAAAGATGGAGAGCATTCAGGTAGCGAAAAGGATGGCAGCAAAAGCTACGATTACTGTAATCTTTGCTACAAAAAGGGAAAATTCGTCACGCCGGATATGACCGTCGACGACATGAAGAAAGTACTTGATGATACTGTAGGAAAAGAAGGCCTTAAGGGTAAGTTTACAGCATGGATGGGTAAGATGCAGCTGCCAAGTCTAAAACGCTGGAAGAAACAAGAAAAGTAATATCAATGAGAAGACATTGAAGACGTAGTTCCGAGGTAGCTCAATGGTAGAGCAGTCGGCTGTTAACCGATTGGCTGCGAGTTCGAGTCTCGCCCTCGGAGCTTTGTCTTTTCTCAGAAACTTATTTGAGGTTCCCGATATAGTAATCTTCCAACTGTCGGTCAGCCTTTCCTGGGTACCCCTCCCCTTCTTTAATGCCATCATATGCTTTCTCTCCGTCAATCACCATCCAACAGTCATCTTCTGTTGGCGGTCTCTTATCTCGGAATTCTCTCATTGCTTGCTCTACAAATCGCGCGTGAATATAAAATGCGCCTGAGTGATAGCTTAAATCAGGGTTTAACACTGGGGCTGACTACAAAACTCTATGTTGATACCGGGGAACATCTTTAGATATAATCCAATATAAAAGTGCTTCCAAACAATGAACGATGAGTACAAAAAAGTATTTGCCAAGAAGAGCAACGTCCTCTTTGTTTTTGCCCATCCGGATGATGCTGAGATATATTGCGGGGGAACAATCGCAAGGCTGGTTGAAGATGGTAAGAGCGTTCGATTGATTAAGATGACAACAGGCAACAAAGGCTCAAGAGGCGAAAAGACTGACGAGAAAACGCTTTCCCAGACACGAGAAACGGAGGACCAGGAAGCTTTGAAAGTACTGGGCCTAAAGCCCACTGACAGCATCAATCTTAACCTGGGTGATGGTGAGGTAGAAAACTCGCTCTCAACGATAGGACTGATAGTCAAAGAGATACGCTCTTTCCAACCAGACATTATTGTCACGCACAATCCCGAGCAGGTGATGATCAGAGACCTCGAAGGGTTCTACTATGTAAACCACCGAGATCACAGAAATACGGCTATCACTACAATTGACGCAGCCTACCCATACAGTCGTGATACGTTATTCTTCCCCGAGCATCTCGAGGCAGGTCTAAAAAGACGGGAAGTCACCGAGTTTCTCTTTGTGGACTCATGGGGACACCAGGATTCAATCGGAATCGAGATCACAAAACAAGCCGAAAAAAGAATCAAAGCAATCGCCAGCCACACATCGCAGTATTCACAGAAGGATGCGCAGTCGTCGACAGACTACTTCGCCCCTCTTGTAAAGGGAAGACGCTTTGAACAGTTCAGGTACGTTGTTGCTGACTAGCAGACTCGTAAACTATGGGTAATAAACCACAACCAGACTTACCACTCTACCGGAAACAACTCTGGGAAAAGGAATACTCTTCCCGCTTTAACCTGCCATCGACTAAAGCTGATAAGCCATCGCGTGCGATGCGACGTTTCATCGATGAAGTGAATCCAAAAGAGCGGAATCGAGCACTCGCTCTCGGTTCAGGTAACGGGAGGAATGCATTTTTTCTTATCGAGAGTGGTTTCGAACACATACTTGGAATCGAATTTGCTCCAACCGCAATCGAGCAGGCAAAAACTACTGCGGAAAACAGAAAACTCTCTGACAGAGTCGAATTTCGCGAACAAAGCGCTGGAGACCCCATCGATGCCCCCGACAGAAGTTTTGATCTGATCATCGACATGATGACCATGCACGCACTTACCAAAACCGACCGCGAAGCAATGGCAGAAAGCGTGAGGCGCCTTCTCGCCCCAGGCGGGTATTTTGTATTCTACACAATCGCTGGCCTGACTGAATACGAAGGGGAGAAAACCGCCTTTGGTGATTTAGTTGAGTCAAGCCCCGGCCCCGAACCAGGCTCATACCGCTTCGATGTTGAGGGTGACACAGTCACAGAGAAAGGATTTACAGAAGAGGAAATTACGCAGATGTTCCCAAATTTCGAGCTTGTTACCCTGGAACCAGTAACCGAATTTACTCCAGCGTTCGGAGATGTATACAAAAGAGTTTACTACTACGGGGTTATGCAGTTACCTTCCTAGGTTGGCCATTCAGCGCCTCTATTACCTTTTCCATCACCCTTTTCTCGTCCCCCCACTTCAATAGCTCAACGGCCTTCTCAAAGTCTACCCACTCCAATCTAATGAAATTCTTTTTCTCTCCTTCGGTAAGCTTAAGATCGGTGTTCTCATCGTCAATAAGCTCTGCCAAAAACCAGTTCATTTGCTTATCCTTACGAGTGCCATGTGTCACGTACGAGATATTATAGCTATCCAACTTTCTGTTAATCTGGAAGTTTTGATAACCGGTCTCCTCTTGTGTCTCACGTATTGCAGCGTGCTCCAGCCCCTCTCCGGGGTCAATTTTCCCCTTTGGTGGCGTCCATCCGGTTGTACCATCGAAGAACGCCCTCTCCATAAGGAAGATCTGCCAACCCTCTCCTCTATTTCGGACCAAGTAACAACCAGCAGTGATTATTAGATCGGTATCTCTTACCATCTTTTTTACTTCACAAACGAACCCTAGTATACACCAGTTTTTTATACTAACGCATCACCCTAAAAATACAAGTCCTGGTCAAACTGCTTCCCTAGACAAGGAAGCTTCTCTATAATGAAAGAAACTGCTTTCAAAAACCATGAGCATTCGTCTTAGGTCTGTGGTGTTATCCATTTTCGTGTTTCTGGCACTTATAATTATATTGGTCATCCTTTCATCGTTTGTAACACTATCCGGATTCATCAGTGTAGAAGAAAACCTTCTCAGGAAAGATATCGACAGAGTAACCTCTATCATGAAGTTTGAGCTGGAGGATATTGACTCAACCGCACTTGACTGGGCCAGTTGGGATGAAACTTATCAGTTTATCCAGGATGGCAACAAACAGTATCTCGATTTTTACATCGGCCCGGAGGTTCTAGCCGACATTGAGGTCAATCTTATGATGTTTGTTGATCTTGACGGGGACGTTGTTTATCAGTTGGCGGCTGACATTGAGGAGTACACTCAGGATCCCTTCCCTGAAGATCTTGCTAAAATAGTTACCTCCCGGGACTTTCTTACCCATGAGAATCTAAAAGAGGGGAAAACAGGAATTGTAAGCCTTGTCACCGGTGATATGCTGCTCGCATCCCGCCCGATACTACAGACAGACGAGATAGGCCCGGCGAAAGGATCCTTAATAGTTGGAAGGTACATCAATGAAGTGTTTGTTGAGGGTATCTCAATGGATGTTGCCCAACCTGTAACTATTCTGAGGGCAGATTCGCCAGAGTTGCCTGACGATTTTGTGACTGCCAAAAAACAGTTAGATACGAATAACAACTTTTTCTCGGCATCTCTTGATGGTGGATTTATGGCAGGATACACATCCTTAATTGATGATAAAGGGGGTCCTGTTCTACTTATCCGGATTGAGGAGCCAAAGTTGATACAAGAACAAGCAATAAGGACAGTACTTTATAATCTTGGGGTTTTGGTGATCACGTCGGTAGCAGCTGTTCTTATTCTCACCAAGCGGTTCGACCAAATATTTCTTGCGAAACTTGCACTGTTAAGTGACTGGGTTGGGAAAATAACCGAGAGTGGAGATCATAGCCAACGTTTTGTTCCACATGGAGATGATGAGATTGATAAACTGGGCATGAGTATTAACGAAATGCTGGACACGATTCAAGAGGCTGAGTCTGAACTTGAAAAAGAAGAAAGTAAGACGGAGGAGGTCGAAGAGAAACTAGAGGCTACCGCTGAGGTTGAGAAACTGAATAAGTACCTTATAGATCGTGAAAACAGGATGGCTGAGTTAAAAGAGCGAATTGAAGAGCTCGAGAGCAACCTCCAGACCCCTAAGGACAGTTAGTCGTTTTCACCCAAACCATCCTGAATCTCCAAAAATGACGCAGTAAGCATTGAGGTTATTCCTGTTCTAATCGCGTCCCTCCACTGACTGACACATCTGTTTGGTTTGTCATCAGAGCGATAACTGGAGAGATGACGCAACGTCTTGTATTGACCAAAGCCCTTCAACAGGCTCCAAGTGATATAAGAATTAGCCAATAGCCTTCTCAATATTCGGTGACATCTGTTTTTTTCTAGACACCACTCCATCCAGATGCATCACACCGCTTTTAAAAACGCCCTCGAAGGCCCTTTCCGCTATGTCCATCTCCATATCAGCAGATACAACAAGATCAGCTGCAGTGTTCATGATATCAACGATGAAAAAGAAGATAGCATCCAGCCTTTCCTTCTTTTTAAGAGCTTCCATCGATTCTATGAGGTCGCCTTTCAGCTTTATTGCGTTTTCGGGTAGTGTAGTTTCAAGGACAGAGATTCTGACTTTCTTGCCAGCCATATCAAAGACCTTACTGTCTGTGAGAAGAATGTCTTCAGCACCAAACCCAGTCAGATCTGACTTGGCTGCGAACATTTCATCTGCGAGTGAATCGATATTTTCGTCTGCAATCTCTGCGAGTTCTTCTGCAGCCGTCTTATCCTCGTCTGTAGTAGTAGGACTTGAAAACTTCAATGTATCAGAAAGTATCGCTGATAAAAGCAACCCTGCCATCTTTGGCTCAATATCATGATTGTCGTCTTCCTGCATACGTTGCCAAACAATTGTCGCTGTACATGCTATTGGCTTGATTGTAATTCTAATTGGCGAATCCGTAGAGAGGCCTCCGACCAGCTTGTGGTGATCAATAATCTCGACAATCTCAGCATCGCTAACACCGTCAGGCAGTTCTTCGGGGTTGTTTGTATCCACTACAACAATCCGGTCTTTATCTGTCAATTCATCCAGCTGTGCCGGTAACTCAATGTCAAATTTGTCAAGCACAAATAGAGCTTCTTTGTTTGGCTTACCGGAGATAAATGCCTCAGCTTCCTGCCCCATCTTCTCTGATAGATACCACGCATAAACAATGGGAGAACAAGTAGCATCAGTGTCAGGTGTTTTATGTGCGAAAACTTTCAACATGGACATCTTGGAAAAGATAAGAACTAAACTGGTCTGCCATTTTACAACATCAGACCCAAATATGTTAGATGCCAAACTAGAAGTTGAACTCCTCCCCGAGGTAATTAAAGTATACCTCCGGAGATGCAAACACATTTTTCATCTTAATGAATCTTAAAAACCCATGGGTGTCTACCTCGGCAACTATCCGATACGGATCCTGTGCCACCCCCTTCGGTTCGAACATAAATGTGTACCTAACAACTTCGGTGTCATACACAACCGACCTCTCACTCGAGCCAAACACGTCGTAGTCAGGTGCCTTAGAAAAATTCAAATTATCTCTTAGTAATGTAGATAGATCGCTGACCCTGGGGAGTGCATCATCTAGACTGTCAAGAACATCTTCCTCATTTCCACCTTCGTCTGACACGGTTCCCCCACTTCCCTTTATTCTTGTGACTTTGCCATCCTTAAACATCACTGAACCGCAGTCATTTGTACAACCGTAAACGGTCGACATCCCTTCCTGGGACAAGATATAGTTCTCAATCTTGTTCTTTTGATCAATCTCGGCCCTATAGGTAATAGAGTATTCATCGCCATCTGAGAAGTTAGTACTCATTTCAAATGAATCCTGGTCGAGTAACTTATCCAAAGCTGTAACTACTACGGTCTTCATCTCCTGGATCTTATTTGTAATGGGGAGGTCTACCGTTTCAAGCGTTGGTGTGACTGTAGGTGTTGTCAAGTCACCTTCGGTTGGAGTCGGCTGTGTACTGCTGGTTGAAGGCTCAGGTTGATCTTTCTGGTTAAGTATCACTGCCACAAGGGCTGCAGTGACGACAACGGCTACGACAACCGCAATCACTGTGAGAAGGTAAGACGGTCTTGGCTTTTCTTGAGGTTCAATATTCATAATACGCCAATTGATCAGTATCTCTGTATTATTTCACATCCGGAATTATATGTACATTTGAGCTGCTACCTCACGGATTAGTTTCACCAACTACAAAACTTGGTTTGTATTTACTGGGGACACCAAGATATTTCGGTGCATAGAGACCTGAGATATTGAGACTCCCATCGTAATCCCAGTAGACACCTTCGGGACGTCTGAATGCAGTTGGGGGGATCTTGTCGCCGAGACGCTGCAGATACTCAGAGACCCACGGTCTGGCTGAAGTATACCCCGTTGCCCCATAAACCATGCCGTTATTGTTGTTGTTCCCAAGCCAACCTGCCACAACTATCTCTGGAGTATAGGTGATGAAAAGTGTCTCTTTTTGTTGGTCAGAAGTTCCTGTTTTACCCGAAACATCTCTTCCGTCCCAGCTATCACCAAGTCCTCCATATCTACCGTTGAGCATATTGTTGACCAGATATACGCTGTTCGGGTCGGCCACCTGTTGCTCTCTTGGTTCGTGTTCCCAGATGACATTACCGTCACTGTCTTCAATCCGGAGTATTACTTCGTGCTTGACGAGTTTTCCCTCATTGGCCAAAACTCCATAAGCCTGAGCGTGTTCAATTAATTTGATATCTCCACCTCCCACAGCAATCGATGGGCCATAACCGGCAGGGTTGTTTAGTGTTCGATACCCCCACCTTCGAAGTTCAGTAAGAAGATTCTCGGTTCCAATCATGTCAGTGAGCATAATCGCAGGGATGTTTCTAGAGTTGATCAACATCCACCTTGCTGTCTGGTTGCCAAAGAACTTTCCTTCGTAATTTTTCGGTTTATAGCTGTCGATTGTGATTGGGACATCAGACATAATTGTGTCGGGTGCGATAAGTCCCTGCTCGATCGCCTTGTAATAGATCATTGGTTTCATAGATGATCCATAGGCCTGAAGGGTTGTAGGGATGCTGACCTGGGGCTCGAAGCGACAGTTTCTTCCGAGCTTGCATTTCACTGGCCTTTTTTTGCCAAAGTAATTAAATGATCCAACATACGACAGCACTTCACCATTTTGAGGATTGAGAGACACTAGTGATGCATTACTGGCCCCATACTTCGCACCGTATTCATTGACGCCTTTACGCACCTGTTGCTCAGCAATCTTTTGATGTTTGAGATCGAGAGTTGTATAAATTCTAAGCCCCCCTGTCTCAATCTCTTCAAGGGTAAACGGCTTGTCTCCATTGTAATTCCACTTCTGTAGCCTCTCCTGAACATAAAAGACAAAGTGCGGAGCTTTTATATTAAAAATAGGTTTCTTATAGCTGAGTTTAAAGTCCCTCGCATCAGCGATCATCTCCTCAGTTAACACAGGTGACTCGTTCCCAGATTCGTCGGCGATAGTGCTATTAATCAGCCCCATATGTCTCTCCATCTGATCCAAAACATAATTTTTTCTTGCATTAAGTAACTCGTGCGCGAGTTCGGGTGCAAGTGATTTCGTTGGTGAGAGTAGCGATGGGTTTTGGGGTATTGCTGCAAGAACAGCGATCTCTGCAAGGTTAAGTTTCTTCAGTTTTTTGCCGAAGTAAAATTTCGATGCTCTAGTCACACCATAAATATTGCTCCCCTCGGGGATAATTCGAAAATACATCTCAAGAATCTCATCTTTGTCACGGTCCTGTTCAATCTTGAGTGCAAGGATAATCTCTTTGAGTTTTCTCTCCAAATTCACCTCGTCGGTCAGAGCCGTCTTTCTTATCAACTGCTGAGTGATTGTGCTGCCACCACAGATATTATCAGTATCCACTAACAGTCTGACGCCACATCGAAGCATTGCCTTAAGATCGACACCGCTATGCTCAAAGTAGTTTGCATCTTCCGCTGCTAGGAATGCCCATTTCACAAGTGGAGGGATATCCTTGAGTTTCACCGGGTCACGGTCCTCATCATCAAACACACGGTAAAGCAATTTACCATTACGATCATAAATCTCAGAAGTCGTGCTTTTGCTCCCAAATGGCTGCTCAGGGGTTGGAAGGTCCTGTGAGATTCCTTGAAGGTATTGCATAAACACCACCGTGGCCAAAACACCTATGCCTGCCGCTGCCACTACTCCAGCCTGAATCAGTTTAGAGATTCTTCTTCTTGTTTTGCTGCGAGTGGTGTACCATTTTATTAAGCGTTTCTTTCTCGGAGATACTCTACGTCTGCGATTTCGTGATCTTGATATTGCTCCAGGTTTGCTCTTGGTTAGCCTCAAGCGGTTTGAGTAGGTCATGTGCAGGTCGACTATAGGACTTGGTCGTAATAATAATAGATAGACAAAGCAGGTAGTTAGAAGCGTATATATTCTGAGGATAACCAGCGAAATATTACAAGCACACAGTGGGCCTAACCTTTCGGATTAACGATGGTACCTGGGAATTAATAGTAATATAACAAAACATGTCCAATTATTGCCAAGGGATAACCAGATTTTCGTTATAAATTCGGTAGCATTTTATTAGAGGCCACGCATCATTGATTAGCTAGAGTATCGATAAGGGAGCACAAATGAGTTAGTATCAGGTGTGAGCACTATCCAATCCGAAATGAAATCTATCACAACATGGCTTGGTAAAAATACTAATGTATTACTCCTTTTTCTGGGAATAGGACTGCTTGTGTATCTTAACGTTTTAGGTGGAAGCTTCGTCTTTGATGATGAATTACTCATAACCAGAAACCAACTGATCCGTTCACTTGAGAGCCTACCCGATTTCTTTAACTCAAGCATTTCCTCAGGCGCCTTTGTGAACGGAGGGAACTTCTTCAGGCCCATTCAGCTATTCATCTACTCGATCATATACCAGCTATTTAAGCTAGAACCGCTCCCCTACCATTTTGTGTCGGTCTTGATTCACAGTTTTAATGGATATCTCATATTTCAACTGCTTCGAAAGCTGAAGATCAAAGCAATCCCCTCGCTAATTGCAGCCTTATTTTACTTTTTGCATCCGGTACATACCCAAGCCGTAAGCTACATTTCGGGCATTGCTGACCCTCTGGGGTTGATGTTCTCACTAGGTTCGCTGTTGATGGTATTCAAATATCAAAAGGAAGACAAGCCCAAATACTTCTTCTGGAGTGTCGGACTGTTTGTGCTGGCCGTTCTCTCGAAGGAGAGCTACTTCGTTACGGCTCCACTTGCTGTTGTTTTTGGATTCATCTCTACGAAAGACCTGAAGTTTAAGCAGATTAAAAACCAAAAACTGCTATTTACACTCTGCGCAATTGCTGTCATTTATGTAGCACTAAAACTCACTGTCTTCAATTTCACTGGTGCCGTCGGCCTTGTGAATGAGAGTTCTGTTTATACGGACAACCCGTTTATAAGATTGAGCTCCTTTGTAGGCGCAATTCCAGAGTACCTAAAGCTTATATTTTTTCCACTTCATCTTTTTTATGAGAAGCATCTACTCGTTTCTACGACCGTAATGTCCGTATCGGGAGTAATCGGGCTTGTCACAATTGTCGGACTTATTACAGGGAGTCTTTGGGCATATTCAAAAAAAGAGAAGCTGCTTCTGGCTGGACTCCTGTGGATCATAATCAGCTTTCTCCCCTTTATCGGGTTGATCCCGCTTAATGCAATCTATCTGGAGCACTGGTTGTATATGCCAATGGGTGGGGTTGCAATTATAATTGGATGGTCACTTGGGAAAATAGGTTTTCCAAAAAATACAGGATGGTTGATCTACCCAATCGTTGCTATCTTGGGATTGTTTGTCGTCAGGATACATCTACGTAATGCTCAATGGGCGGACCCTGTTTTATTTTACGAGAATGAGATAGAACATGGAGCTGCGTCAGCAAGGGTCTACAACAACCTTGCAAATGAGTACTCAATTAGGGGTGAGTTGGATGAGGCAATCGATCTTTACACACAGTCTCTTGAGCTTCGACAGGATTACCCTCAGACCCACCACAACCTTGCATATATTCAGATCCGCAATGGGTTTGTCAACGAGGCCTTAGATAATTTTTATAAAGCACTGACTCTGGATACAGGTTTTATCTATTCCCATATTGAACTTAGCAAGTACTTTGAACGGACGGGAGATATTGAGAAAGCTAAGTCGTTTAAGCTATTCGCAGAAAGAATAGGTCAAGACGGGGAGGTAACCCTCGCAGAGATTAACAAAGCCCTGGGGAAAACTGATTAAACATCAGCGCATGAACGATCTGTATCGTAAAGAATAACAGGGAAGTCTTCTTCGTAGCTCTCGGGGGCAACGAAGTTATCTTCAAAGTACCGTTTGTTAACATCTACTTCAACAAACTTTTCTGTATAGCTGTTCATCAGGATATAGGAGAAGTTGTTTGCCCTTAAGAAATTGCACAACTCTTCTTTACTATACTGTCCCTGAGCAGCTTTCTGTAGGATATCTTTGCGAGAGAACACATCGTATCCAATCGACCAGTTGAGATAGTCCCAACCGTAATATATCTTGCGTCCAGCTGTTCCAGCAGGTGCAACCTCATACGTCAGATTAAAGATTGTTGCCTTTGGGTCAGTATTGTCCCTAAGCCAGGTGGCGGTCTTGCTTGTTGAAAAATCTGCCCAAAGGGCTTTACTGTTATTGACTATCGGAAAGAGGTCAAAGATCCCCCCAAGAGTAAGTCCTATCAATAAAATGATCGCTATGGGAAAGGTCTTCCTTGTAAAGAGCTTCACTATCACATACGCGGCGTAGATATTGAAAATGATGGCGACGTAGTTAATCAACTTGTGATTGGTCGCGGGGTCAGTTGCAAACACAAATGAGTTTGCAATAACAAATGTGATAACTGCCGACCAGAACCAGACCGTAGTTGGAGTAATGATATATCGGACCAACTGCTCCAAACCATCCCAATATGTTCCCTTAAGCTTGATCTTTTTAAACCTTTCAACTTTAAAAAGGCCAACGATAGCCAATATAGGCAACAGGCCAAGATTTAAGAACCAGTAGACTATCCATCTAAGGATACCTGCGGGCACATTTACACCCTCCCAGGTTGTCGCCTTGTAAAGAAACCCCCACCAAACTCTGAAGCCGTTCTCGCCAACCGCACCAACATCACTCAGATATGTAATTCCGGGGAGAGCAAGCAGTCCCCCCGCCAGTGATAGAGCGACCACCCTCTTGCGCTTCCTGCGGTTAGAAAGGAAAAGAAGACCAAGCGTGACAACCATAAGCAGGAGCATCGCCTTATTGAGCCAAGGCATTATTGCAAAGACAAGGACACCAAGGGCCATCCCCCAACGCTTTTTGCTGTAGTAAATCCCCCAAACCGCGAGAAACATCAACCCGAACGAAAGCCCAAGATGGCGTTGGTTTGTATAAACGTTTAGCGTCCAGAAAGCACTGATCAATTTGTCATCGTATGGGCCAAAGGCCGCATAGTCGCTGTTGGTTATGACCTCGTTTAATGAGGTAAGCCCTAGTCCAGCACTGGAGAGGTAATAGAGCCACGAAAACGAAGAGTTAAAGAAAAAAAGCAATACTGCCAGCCAACCAGCTCCCTTTGACTTCGTTATCTTTTTCGCTAATAGATAGATTCCTACCAACATTCCAACCATACCAACTATACTGAGGATATTGATAGCAACATCGATCCTCATTCCGATAGCCTCAAGCCCCCCCGCCAGCAGGTAAAATAAGAAGTGATATTTGATTCTTTCTCCTCCGAAAAGTGGTGACTCAGGTGGTATATTCGCGCCCTCAGAAAAAGAGCGCACAAGGGGGATATGACTGAGAAAATCGCTCCACATATGGCCCGAAACTTCAATATAACCATCTGAATACGATAGCGTTGATAGCATGAGCCATGATGAAACAACCAACGCAAAAATTATGATTGCAATAAGACTTTTATGCCTTAGTAGTTTTGCAGGGAGAGGTTTCGCGAAAAACTTTTTTATCTTTCTTTCTTTTGAACCTTTGACTATCATTAATATCGGTCTTTCTTAATATCCTGAACCCAGAGGGATACTATAGCTTGAAAGTACATCTTTTTCTACCCTGATTTTTTCGCCCCTCTTAATAACATACCAGCATATAAAAACATACTCACACCAAGCATCTCCATACCCTCCTCGACGCCAACGTAGATGATATAGGCATCGTTTCCGTAGGACTGAGACCCTACGAGTTCAAAAATAAGTACTATAATGAAACTGAATAGCCCTATCCAGATAAGCTATCTTCTCCCTCTTCGAAGGTGCCTCTTTAGCTGCTTTTGCTATCAAGAGCAAAACAACAAGGATCAAAATTAACAAAGGAAATATCCAGGAAATCTGTGCGAGACTCCCAAGGCCGAACCCGGTGCCCAGAAAATCTTTTACCAAAGTATTTGCGTATTCATGCAGTTCGAAATACTCGTCAGCTGAGAGTAGCAGCAGAAATACACCCAACGAACTGGTTTTCATCAAATCAGCTCGA
>JBHHUN010000018.1:0-22034 GCA_046753765.1 Candidatus Dojkabacteria bacterium
CACTTGGCACCGCTTACTATTCAGCTTATGCCGACTTATTAGTTGAAGGATACCTCGACTTTAACGCGAATGGTGATCTTGTTACAAAAAAGCAGGCAGATGATACGTACATCAATGCCGCCGGTGACACAATGACGGGGCTGCTTACGATAGACGGACCTGCAGGTGGGGGGATCTTCCTTGATAGTGCAACTCTATCAGGATCGGCTGCAATTATTGACTTTGACGTTTCAAGCAGCATCACAAACCTGGGCGATAACTTCCTTGGCTCTGCAGGCAAGATGGTTTACCTGACAGGAGATATTGTATTTACTCCTGACACCGCGACGTTGAATTCAGGCGATCTTACTGTCACAGGCACTACAGATACAGATTACCTGATTGTGCAGACTGGTTCAGAGCACTACGGCGATGAGCATTTCTACGCAGATGTCTACACTCATGCAGATACTTACCTTGGAGACGCGGGGGGTGACCTGATTTACGCAAACGGCAGATTTGCAACTGATCTTGTTCCGTCGGTTGATAATGTTTACAGACTCGGAACGAATGCGCGCAGATGGTACAGAGCCTATATCGGTGATAGAATAAGAGTTGGAGATGGATCACTTAGAACGGTACTTACTGACCACAGCTTGAGAGCGGTAGGGACCAACTTGCGGCTTGCAACGCAACCTGGCTACAACGTAAACATTGCGTCAGGCAAGCATATTAACCTTAACCCTGGCTCCGGAAGGGTCAGGTCTCATGCAGACATAATCCCCACAACGGATGGCCTATACGATCTTGGAAGATTATCACGAAGGTGGGGAACACTTTATGCATACGGTCTCGACATAGATTCAATTTTTACGGTGGCTGCCGGAAACGGTCCTGAGGCTGGTCCAGTTGCAAGTGTGTACGAGGTAGCGATAGATGGTGACCTAGAAGTTACAGGAACCATAGATCCAACAGGGATTCTTCTTGAACCACTCAACAATGCTGACATTGCGATCCAGGTTAATAATACTGGTGGGGTACCGATGTTCACGGTTGATGAAAATGGAAATGCAGTTGTCGCATCCAACACAACAACAGACACACTCACTGTGAATGGAATATCGGACCACTTTGGTGAGGCGTTTTTCTTTAACAACGTTTATAACTATGAAGACGTTTGGCTTGGCGATGCCGGAGGTGACGACATCTTTGCTTTTGGAAGATTTAATACAAACCTAATTCCGGATGGAACGGGTCTTTACAACATTGGCAGTAGTTCAAGACGATGGGACAGGGGGTTCTTCTACAACAATTTAAGGGTCGGTGATGGCACAGTCCAGACTGTCCTGAGAGATGACCGCCTGGTATCGCAAGGAGCGACTTTTAGAATAAACAGTGACCCCGGTTATAACATCAATATAAATTCTGGAAACCACATCAATCTTAATCCAACAGGGAGGGTTGATGTGGATGGAGACCTGAGGCCGGAGGTTGATAGTGCCTACGATCTTGGCAGTCTCACACGTAGATGGGATGGTGTGTATGCAAATGACTTTTTTGGAGCATTCACGGGATGTATGACAACACCTGGTGGGTCAAATTACTGTGATGATGCATCTGTTGTAGGTAACACACAGCTTGGTAATACTGCAGGAGACATCATCGATCTGCAGGGGACTATTAGAAATACGTCCGGAAACAACAACGGTCAGGTTTATGTAAATGATAGGCTCGTTGTCACCGAAACGGTTGGGTCTGGAGATCCAGATCAGTTTATAGTAAGGGATAACCAGGGGTTACTTGTTGAGCATTTCTCGACTGGAGTTGACCTTCTAAGCGTTGACGGCAGCGGAAACACGGTCGCCTATGGTGAATTGCAAGCTGATAGTGTCTTTTATGCTGATCCTGCAGGAAATGCTGGCGGTACAGGAAAAGAAGTTGCAATAGTTGGTGACCTCTATGTCTCTGGCTCGATAGATCCCACAGACATCATCCTCACTCCAAACTCTGGTCAGACAGCGATTGATGTCAGAGATGAAAACGGTGTTGACAGTAATTTTACTGTTGATGAGGATGGAAATGTCTACGCAAAGGGTAACCTGGATCTTGGGAGTGGGGGTGTGTTGGATGTGGAAAATGCGATAGTTAATGCGCAGCTTACGGTCTCTGACCTTGTAGTGTCTAATACTGCAATAATCAATGGAACAGTCTCAAGCAATATCCTACCGACGGCACACAATACTTATAATCTTGGTATGGATGGGATGCGCTGGAGAGATGTGAGGGGTGTTAGGGGATATTTTGGAGCGCATTTGAGTGTAGCCGGTATCAATGTGGTTAATAAGTTCCGCCAGTGTCGATAGTTCGATTGCCCTCCTGCAAACAGATGTGGCAGCATTGCAAACTGATGTCGCTACGCTTCAGGGGGATGTGACTGCACTACAGGCTCGCAAACAGGTGACTGGTGGATATACGGCCTGCGCAGGTGTACCTACAAATGCTGTACCCCTGGTATGTGTAATCAACATTGGTGCAGCAGTTGATGCCATTACTGTAACACCGGTTGGTGTAGGATCAAATCTAAAGGTCGGTCTTACAGCAGACCCCACAGGGCTGAGTAGTGTCACAGTGAATGTGTATGGCTCAGGTGCCGGTTCAGCAGTGAGTGGGCTCAGCTGGACAGCAGTTTTACAATAGTCTATCTCTATCGCACCGGTGTTCTCATCGGCGTGATGGTATAATCACCGATGGAGAGTATCTTCTTCTTTCTACAATCAGACGCGTTCACGAGACTGCTACTTGGGATAGGTGTTGTCCTTGTGGCTTTGATTTTGGCAGTTTTGTATGGTTATACATCTTATAGCAGTGGACTTTACAACAGCGATGAGTACAATATCGTATTCCTCGATAATTCACTTTTTTACTTCTGTAAGCTGGAGGACTTCAACCGCGACTACATCGCTTGCAACGAGCCGTACTACCTGGTAAGACGCAACGTAACAGAGAAGGGGAAAACCGAAGAGAAAGTGCTCATCAGGACACCTAACGAGGAAGAAGTGTATCAACCTGAGGGCCCGTTTTACATACAGAAGTCCAAGATTAGTTATATCGCGAAAGTTGGGGATGAGTCAGCGGTTATCGACTACATCCAGAGAAATAACTACACGACTAACTAGCTTCTTCCTCATTGATATATATATATTCCGCCGTGGTAGTGTAATGTGCACTGGGGCATATGTTAATATGTATATATTAGCTCTGATTAGTATTATATATATGTTGGAGACAATATGGCCAGAATATGGTCTTAGGTCCGATCCATTTGATACTATGCCCTTAATAGAAGGTGGTGATATAAATATTGAAAAAGCATTTGTAGGGAGAAAGAGTGAGAGGGATCTGATAGACGAAATATTCTCTGCGACTAATGGATCCAGAATAACGATCACAGGTGATGTTGGTGTAGGGAAGACGAGCTTTACTAATTTTGAGAAATATCTTTGGAAGTATCAGAAGAAAGAAAGGGGAATCTTTTCTTTTAGGGGAGAAATCGAGGCGAAGGATACTCTGCTTAACAAAAACACCTTTCTGCTTGAAATAATTGCGTCAACTTTAAATGAGATTCAACTTCTGGATTCAAAACTTTCAAATTCAAATGCAGCACTCAAAACACTTAAACAGCTCGTTGAGGTTACAGAAGTTATTAGTAGAGGTGGGGGAATAGATATCAACGTTTTGGGAACAGGAGGGGGAGCCAATTATTCCCAAGATGCATCTGTATTTACTCCCGCTGCAATGCCAACTGCAACGCTTGAAAAGTACTTCCATGAACTAATTGAAGTTATCAGAAGAGAACCAATCAAGGGAAAGTCTTATGAAAATCTGCTCATCCACGTTAATAATTTCGTTAACGTAATTGGTGACCTGCCGAAGCTGAGGAAGTTTTTCAACGAGATACGGGATATATTACAGACTAAATACTGTCATTTTGTTTTCTTAGGGCCTGAAGAACTTTTCGGTGAAGTAATAGCAAAAGAAAGGAGACTGAGTAGTATCTTTCACTATCCGACTATCACACTTACACCTCTATCGAAAAACGAGCTGGCAGAAGCACTTGACGAGAGACTGGATATATTAAAATCTACCGGAGTGGTGGAAGTGATCAAGCCATATTCGAGAGAACTACTTTTTAGTCTACACGACCTTTACAATGGAGAGATCAGAAGTATTTTGAATGCACTAAGTAGGATTGTTCGGGGTAGCGCAACTCCAAGAGCTGTCACAAACAACGAGGGTTTATTGTTACTTGCCCACACAATTGAAAAGGAATTGAGCCAAAGACTGAAACCAAAACTACTGGAAGTCACGATGTTCTTTGCAAGAGAGGATAGAGTTTTAACACAAAAGGAAATCGTCAAAGCCTTGAATCTCCAACAAGCAAACCTTTCTCAGTATCTTGGTACATTAACTAAGAATGGAGTTGTAAAAGAAGTGGAAAACGAAGGCGGGAAAATCAAGAACTATAGACTGACAGAAAGTTATCGGCCACTTAAATTCAGTAATTTGGAGTCCAAAACAGCTGAGGAAGTAAAGCAGGTGTCTAGTCAGCTAGAGCTTTTTATGAAACAAGATAGTTAAGTGTCTTCCTCATCTTTCATCTCTTTCAAGGTCGGAACGATTTTCAGTTTGCGCCCTTCGTGTTTGACCTCCTCCTGCTCGTTTTGAAGAAGCTCCATCTTTATGATCTCTTTGAGAAGTTCCATCCGTTCCTTAAGAGTAGAGATCTTTTCGGTGAGGATGTGAATATCTTCGGCATTTTTTACTTTATCTCGTAGCAGTTTTACTTTTTTGTTGAGCTGTTGAAGCTCAGCGTAGTCTGCGTGGTTCTCTTTTATCTCTTTTAAGTCCTTTCGGAGCGTGCTGATAACTTTCTTTGTCTGAAAGTACTCTTCAGTTTTATCCGGGTTATCGTCATTAAGGTCTGATGTAACAGCATCTATCTCTTCATTAATCTCACTAATGGTAGAGGCAGCTTGCTCAACTTGTGCTTCTACAGTATCACCCTTGCTTTGTGTAGGAGCTGTCTTCTGGTCATCCTGACTTGGCTGTAACATAGAAATATTTTAATAAGCAAAGGAGTATGTTAGCTGAAATTGGCGAGTAGGGGAACGTAAATTTTAAGGAGAGTTGTGTTCTAAGCAACTGTTGCATAAATAATCTTTTTGCCCTAACTTATTGATATAACCTGTGATTATTGACTATGAAGGATAAAAAAACTGATCTTAAAGAGAAGATCGGCGGACACAATGTCAAACTTACTAACCAGGACAAGGTATTGTGGCCTGAAAGGGGCTACACAAAAGGGGATCTTATTAATTACTATCGTTCTATCGTCAGATATCTTCTTCCGTACCTGAAAGACAGGCCAGTAACAATGCACAGGTATCCAAACGGTGTCAACGAGGAGGCGTTTTTTCATAAAGATCTGAAAGACACCCAGTATCCCAGCTGGGTCAAAACTAAGTCGATCAAATCAAGAACAGAAGGGGGCAAACGCACTCACTACATCTTAGTAAACAACGAGGAAACCCTGACATACCTGGCGAATCTTGCCAGCATAGAGATTCATCCGTGGCACTCACGTTCAGGAAATCTAAACAAGCCAGACTATGCGATCTTTGATCTCGATCCGCATGGAATAGAGTTTAAGCGTACTGTAGAGGTAGCTCTTGAAACACACAAAATCCTGGATAGTTTGGATGTTCCGAATTATATTAAAACGACAGGATTCACGGGCCTGCATATCGGCATACCGCTTGGAGCGAAATACACCTATAAACAGGTGCAGGTTTTTCTGCAACTTCTGTCGGTGATCGTTAACCACCGTCTACCAAAGATTACAAGTGTAGAGAGACTCTCAAAGGACCGAAAGAATAAAATCTATCTGGATATCATGCAAAATTTCCGTGGACAGACTATCGTTGCCCCTTATTCTGTCCGACCAAGCAAGGATGCAACAGTTTCAACACCGCTCAGGTGGAGTGAAGTAGAAAGCAAACTTGATCCGAAACGATTCACAATTAAAGATGTACCTGGCAGGGTAAAGAAGAAAGGTGATCTTTGGAAGGGAGTTTTGGGTAGGGGGATTAATCTATCAAAGGTAATAGCTGTAATTGAGAAACAATATGGTAAAGAGCTTGAAACAAAGCAGTCTGATTAAGCTGGTCAGGGGATACAAAATTCCGGTTTTGATAGTGGTGGTGGTTGTCGGACTCATGCTCCGGTTCGCAGCCGCAGCGCACGGTCACAACTACGACTACGAGTCGTTTCGGATAGTTGCCCGTATCATGCGTGAGGGGGGGAACGTTTACGCTGAAACCTCGCGCTACAATTACGGACCTGTATGGATGTACATAGTCTCGGCCCTGGATAGAATGTCGTTTTTGTTTACCGATCCGGATCTCTTTTTCAGGTTTCTCTTAGCCGGATTTCTAAGTCTGGTTGACCTTGGCATAATGTGGATTCTGCTGAAGAGATTTGGAACTCTTGCAGGAATTCTGTTTTTTCTGAGTCCAATTTCGATTATTATCACTGGTTTTCATTCGCAGTTTGATAATCTAGCGATTCTTGTGGGGTTAATATCAGTGTTGATGCTAAGTGGTGACAGCCTTAAGACTACGGGGAGGCGATTTTGGGTGGGGCTTGTGCTGCTTGGTTTATCATTAACCATAAAACACATCCTTATCTTCTACCCGTTCTGGCTTGCAATCAAATCCAAAGACCCGAAGATAAGGGTTGCAGCTATAGCTATTCCCTTGGGTGTGTTTGCAGTCAGTTTTCTACCGTTCTTACCTGTAGGATACAGTGGAATAAGAGAAAATGTGTTGATTTACGTGTCCGTCAAAAACGCCCCACTGCTAAACTATATGATGCCTGCATTTCTCTCAGCACTGATCCCTGCTGGATTCTTTTGGCTGCTGGCCCTTGGGTTGTTTGGGCTGAAGTTTCGCAAAAAAGAACTGGTGAGGCACCTTTTGCTCTATCTATCAGTCTTCCTCATCTTTTCGCCGTCAGTGCTTCACCACTATCTGGCAATTGTGGTCGCTCCAATTGCAGTATTCCCGAATCTGTTTTATGGAGCCTACACGCTCCTTTCGACGTATCTACTCAGTCTGGACAATTTGGGAATGAATATCTCTGCTTTTATCGACACGGCACCACAATTTCTACTTTACAAATATGTATCCAATAACGTTTATCACCTCCCGATTCTCCTGCTTTTTTGGGGCCTTATCTGGTTTTCTTTCAAAAAAGAGATCAAAACGCTCATTCGTACACCTGCAAAGTGGTTCGAGAGAGAGATTACTCATCTAAGGAGCTAATGTATATAATGGTTTAGATTACGTGGGCTATGGCATGGAACTGATATTTTTCACCTGTACGGTATTGCTGCTCCTGTTTGTGGTGGCAGTGGTTCTTATGCGTAGAAGATTTCTGCGGGTCACGGTGAATGAAAATATACCGGATATGGTTGTGCTGCAGATTATGGTGCCAGTCGAGAATGACAAAACACCGCTTGCAGCAGAACAGTTTTTTCAGTCACTGCATGGAGTACTTCGAAGTCAGGCAAAGGCAAACTTTCACTTTAGCTTTGAGATGGTGGCCACTCACACTGGTATTTTCTTTATTGCTACCTGCAACAAGCGATATCAGAGATTTATCGAGAATCAGATCTATGCTCAGTACCCTTCTGCCCAGATAAGGCAGATTCAGGATTACGCTGCGCAGCAGAAAGGTAGATTTTTTGTTTCTGGATCAGAGATTGGGCTTGTAAGGGAGCACTATCTGCCTATCAAAACCTTTGCCAGCTTTACTGTTGATCCTTTGGCCTCAATTACCGGGGCGATCTCAAAACTTGAAAAGGGTTACGAGGCATGGGTTCAGCTTGTTGTAAGGCCCGTAGATAATTCCTGGCAGAGAGCGGGTAAAACGAAGGTTGACGCTACTCGCCAGAGAGAAGATTCTGAAGGGAAAAGAATTCCACTTGAATCCGGTGAATCTGCAGAGCTCTCAGAGATCGAGAGAAAAAATACAAAGGTGGGGTATCAGTTTATTATCAGGATTCTTGTAAAGGGGCCAGACGACAACATTGTAAGTCATATGCTTGAGGACGCAGAAGCGTCATTTAAGCAGTTTCAAACTGGTCAGTGGAATAGCCTGGTCAAGAAATCTCCACCGTCAGGTCTGCTTACATCGATCCGGAAACTGCTTTTAGGGATGAGGCGGGGCGAGAAGATGGATCTTTTACAGAAGTATCAGAATCGCTTTCTCGATGAGACTGTCACCGAAATACTAAACACTGAGGAGCTTGCATCTGTATTTCATCTGCCGGATAAAAGCGTTGAGACGCCAAACATTATTTGGTCGAAGTCGAAAAAGATTGAACCACCCAAAAATCTCCCCGTGGCGGGGGTGAGCCCTTTTGCCCTAACCGATTATCGTAACCAGCACATTCCTTTTGGGCTCAAGGATGTAGATCGTAGACGTCATGCATACATCTTGGGCAAAACTGGCAGTGGTAAATCTAACCTGCTCAAAGTGATGATTGTAAATGATATACATGAAGGTAAGGGGTTGGCAGTGATTGATCCGCACGGTGACACGGTTGACGATGTGATGCGAAACATCCCCGAAGAGCGAATGCAGGATGTCGTTTACCTCGAACCGTCAGATATGGACTTTCCGATTGGTCTCAACATGCTTGATCTGAAAGAGAGCGAGTCAATGGAGCTTCTTTCGGATGGGATCGTCTCGGTGTTCAAGAAGTTTTTCGGTAATTCATGGGGGCCAAGACTGCAATATATTCTGACAAATGTTATTTTGACCCTGCTACACGCACAAAATGTCTCACTCCTCGCTGTTCAGAAGATGCTTGTGGACACGAACTATCGTAAATTCATACTCAAGCAGGTAAAAGATCCATTTCTACATCAGTTCTGGAACCAGGAATATGCTGAGATGAGCAGAAATCCACGACTACTTACCGAAGCGATTGCTCCAATACAAAATAAGGTTGGAAGATTTTTAAACTCGCCGCTTGTTAGAAACATGGTGGGGCAAGTGAAATCGAATATTGATCTTGAGGACGTTATGAACAGCGGGAAGATCTTACTTGTTAACCTTTCTCAAGGAAAGATTGGTGAGGAGAATTCCTCTTTGCTTGGGGGAATGATTGTGACGCGGCTATATACAAATGCAATGCAGAGGGCAAAAATTCCTGAAGATCAGCGTCGTGATTTCTACCTCTACGTTGATGAGTTTCAAAACTTTGCAACCGACACATTTGTCAAGATCCTGTCTGAAGCAAGAAAATATGCTCTTAATCTGGTGGTAACGCATCAATATATCGACCAGATCTCTCCGGAGCTACAAACGGCGATCTTTGGAAACGTCGGCACTCTCATGAACTTTGTTGTCGGTCAACAGGACGCTTTTAAGCTTCAGAAAGAATATTCGCCGTACCTCGAAGCAGATGACCTGGTTAATCTTGACAGGTTTAAGCTTTCAATGAAGATGATGATCGATGGTGCTCAGAGCAGACCATTCACCGCACAGACATTCAAGGCAGAATTCCAGGAGTATGGTCTTTCTGAGATGATCAAAGAGGTCTCAAGGGGTAAGTACGCAACAGAAAGGGAGATTGTTGAACAAAAGCTGAATAAATGGGCAAAGCAGAAGTACAACGAGAAGGGTAATCTTGTTCAGGTAAAATCGGGTGAATCTGATAGGTTAGAGGGAAAGGATCGTCAGAAGAGGCCGAGAAAAGAGTCCTAATACAGGGCTTTGGCTAGAACGTTTGCGATACTAACAACTTTGAGATTTTTCCCTTTGGGGACAGGAAGTGTATCGGTCATAATGATCTTCTGCAGTTTTAGTTTTTTCACGATTTCATACCCCTCCTGATATAGAAACCCGTGATATAAAACAAGGCAGATCTTGCCTGCGCCGAGAGCTCTAAGGGTGTCTACTGCTTTGACAATAGTGCCTCCACTTTGCACAAAGTCATCTGCCAAAATGACGTCGCTGCCGTCCAAATCTTTTTGATGAAAGTTCATATGCTTAACACCGACCTTGGACTTAGTTCTCTTTTTTCGGCACAAATGGTTGGTATTTCGCCAAGTTCGTTGGCTAGAAGTAGATCACGTTTTAAACTCCCTTTGTCTGGAGATGCCACTACCATGTTTCTAAGTTTGAGTTTTTTAATCTCAGAAGCGAGCAGTTTTTCGGGCGTTATTTCGGTGAGTTTTGATTTGAGTAAGCGGCGAGTTACCCCGCTGTGAAGTGCATTACAGATAAGTCGATCTGGTTTGATAGCTCGCAGAAGCACAGCCATTGCTTCAGCGGAAACAGCCTCTCCTGGCTCAACGACTGTATCCTGTTTCTGGTAACCGAAATAGGGAATAATCAGGTCAATGCTTCTGGCATCCGCATGTCTGAGCGCATTAACAAGAAGTGTTAGTTTCACTATATTGTCCGCGGGGGCTGTAGTGTTTCCAATGATGGCTGTTCTATTCCCCTTTACGCCCGAAGTAACACGTGCGTACCATTCACCATCAGCAAACTGCTTGAGTTTGAATTGGCCTTTTTTGAAGTTGGGGAGTTTAAGGAGGTTTGTAGCAAGATCTGAAGTATTGATTGAGAATACTAGCATCAGTTTTTTGCTCTGTCTAAAAAAGATTTCGCTTCTTCGTCAGTTACCTGAGGAAAATTATAATAAAATACGCTGATCGCGCCAAGTGCTTCAGGGATAAGAAACACCGTAACCTCATCAGCGATCTTTTTCAGCCTTGCGATTGTCTCTGGGTGTCCAACGGGGACGGCTACGATGATTTTCTTTGCCCCATTCGACTTCAAGTACTTTACGGCTGCCAGCATTGTGAATCCGGTTGCAAGGCCGTCGTCGGTTACAATAATCGTTTTATCTTTAACATCTACCCCATGTTCAGTATTTCGTAGTAACCTTAACTTGTCCTTAATCGCCTTGGTAATCTTTGTAGTTTGCCGCTCAATATATGTTTCAGAAATCCCCAGTCTTTCTACTGTCCCTTCATCAAGAACAACCTGCCCATCTGAATTTACTGCACCTATTGCGAATTCCTTATTATAAGGGTCACCTATTTTTTTTGTAATCACTACATCAAGGGGGAGGTTAAGGGCTTTGTGCAGCTCGTAGCCGATTTCAAGTGCACCCCGCGGGATTGCCAGAATCAGGGTTTCTTTCTGGTCTTTGTATTTGGTCAGCTTTTTCGCAAGCAGTCCACCTGCCTGTTTTCGGTCGTTGAAGATCATTTGAGCAGATATTAACATCTCTTTGAGAATTGTAAAACAACGTGTATAATATGTCCTGTTCAGAAGATGTGCAGAGTGACTGCGAGCAATGGGTACATAGATCCTTAGGTGTTCAGTAGTTTTTGCTGTAACGCTTTGATTCCACCCTTAGTTGCCTTTGCTCTCAAAACCTCCATCGTAATCTCTAGATCAAGAAATTTTTCTTTAACAGTCTCATCTAAAAACTCATCAAAGCTAAGCTCAAGAATCTTTATCTTCTCCCCCGAATCAAGTTGTTGTTCAGCAGTTCTCTCGCAGTTGTACGCGATAAAAATGTATATCGCCCAATCGATTTTTGAAAGTGGCTGAAATGCTTTCCAGAGATCCCACTCGTCTGAGCTGTAGCCGGTTTCCTCAAGTAATTCACGCTTGATTGCTGTCAGTGGATCTTCTCCTTCGTCGATTCTGCCACCTGGTGTCCCTATGAAAGGCCTTTTCCCAGGCTGCTCCTGATCTACAAGCAATATTCTCCCTTCAGTTGTCACGGGGATAACCATCACTGTATCGAGTCGTTTAATGATTTCAAATGTTTTGGTTGAACCGTCGTATTGTGGTTGCGGCCACTGGTAGACGTCAAAGATCACCCCATCAAATACTTTTTTGGCGTCTTCAGGTCTACGGATACCAGGTTTTGGTCGCTCAATCTTCATAAACAAAACTTGTCAAAGTGAATTATTATTTGCAGTTTCGACATTTTCCATAAAATTCAAGCACATGATCGGTTACCGTGAAAGAATGTCTTTTGCTTAGAGCTAATTGTCGCAGCTTTAGGTGTTTTTCAAGTCTTTTTGATGCAATATGTTCAATGCTTCCGCAGTTTTTACAGACAAGGTGATGATGGTGTTTGTCGATTGTTTTCTCGTAGCGGACTATTTTATCTTCGTACACGTTGCTTTCAATCAACTTCAAATCTACAAGAAACTCCAATGTTCGATAGACTGTTGCTTTGTCAACGCTTGCCCTTAGACTTGAAGCGATTTGAACGGGAGAGACCGGTTGGTCCGAGCCCCAGATGTATTCTATGATCTGTTTGCGGGGCTTTGTCAACCTGAACTTTTTTGTTTTGATTAGTTCAAGAACTTCTTGCATTGCTCTGCCCCACTATTGTACACTTATTGCAACTTAGTCGCAATAAAGGATGGGGAACAAATTCCTTTTGACGATATCACTTTTTGCTGTTATTGCTCTCACTGCACTGGTCATTTTAAATGATCAATCACAGACGTTTAGTCAAGATGAATCAGTAAGACCAAAGGTTGCAGCGTCAATTTTTCCCATAGCAGACATCACTCGGAATGTTGCCGGAGAGCAGGTTGATGTCATTCAGATTTTGCCATCAGGCGTCAGCCCCCACACCCATGAGCTTACAGTACGTGAACGTGCTGAGCTGCAGGAAGTCGGAATTATCTTCGCGGTGGGTCTGGGCCTGGATAACTGGGCAACAGATGCCATCTCGGGACCACAGACGACTACTGTTGAAGTTTCCGACGGCATAGATCTTAAAGAAAATGACCCTTATTACTGGCTGTCAGTATCAAATGCGGTAATAATTGCTGGGAATGTTCGCAACACCTTGACACGGGCCTATCCGGAACATACAGATCTCTTCAACAGTAATTACGAATCGTATGTTTCCGGCCTGCGGCAACTACGTAACGAATCGGTCGACAAAATCAGCAGTTTACGTAATAAAAAGATAATTACCTTCCATGACGCATTCGGATACTTCGCGGACGATCTTGGCCTGGAGATCGCGGCAACAATAGAGCCATTTGCAGGGAAAGAGCCGACCTCAGCGTATTTGGCTGGTATAGGTGATGTTATCCTAGAAGAAAAAGTGACAGCTCTCTTCAGAGAGCCACAACTGTCTGACTCAATACTTAAACCCCTTGCAGACGACTACGGCGCAACTGTCTCAGTGCTGGATCCTCTTGGAGGTACAAATGGAAGGCAGTCATACATTGAGCTTATAACGTACAATGTCAATACGGTTGTAGACGCATTTTAATAGGAGGATTGTGCGCTTCTTAGACGAGATATAATTTGTTAACCTTATTTCTACAAACTGACATGGCGACACTGAGAGAAAATGCCGAAATAATTACTGGTAGGATTGGAAAGTTGATCGGGAGAACAGGAGTCAGTCCCAACCTTTTTTCTGCACTTGCCTTTGTGCCTGCCGCCGTTGCAGTTTACTTGATGAATACCGGGCAGCAGTGGCCTGCCTTTGTTTTTTTGTTTTTTGCAGTCATCTGGGATTCAATAGATGGATCTGTTGCCAGGGCACAGAATAGAGTGACGAAATTCGGTTACTACATTGAGGCAGTAATCGATAAGTGGGCTGAAGTGATAATGCTTTTGGGCTTTTTCCTACTCGGCTACAAGTTAGAGGCATTTATTGTGATTTCTGGATCACTGGTGCTTAGCTATGCCAAACCTCGTGCTGCAATGGTAGTAGATATTGGTGAGTTTGACTGGAGTACACATGGCAGCCGGCATGAGAGGTTGTTGTTGCTTCTCGTTACCTACCTCATAAGTATACTTCTACCGGTATTCACAATCGCCGAGACACAGTTTGATACGATAAGTGTTGGTCTCTATCTAATCGCAGCGCTTGTGTTTGTTGGAAGCATTCAACGTAATCACATGGCTAAAAAGCTCATCGCTGCAGGCGGATATAAAAAGATGGGAATAAAAAGTAGAATGGATGATTTCGTTTATGAGGATGAGAAGTCTAATGGCTAATAGATGTTTCAGGTTATAGAAATAGCGCCTTCTCAAAGCACCTGAGCTTCCTCTCATAGATCGGGTGTCTACGTCCCCCAAACACCTCAGAGAAGGGCTCTACAAGCACCCTGTGTTTGATTTTCGCATTGAAGGCTCCCAGCATATCACTTCCTACCTTGTCCCCAAACACAGCCGCCTGCCACGGTTTTAACCCTGTGTGTTTGAGTATCTCATCGTATCCAGCTTTGTGAGGCTTGTCGCTACGAAGGACGTTGTAAACAGAGATAGGATTGAGTATTTTTGTGAGCTGCTCAGTGCGTTCCTGCTTGCTGTTGGAAAATACTGCAGACTTTATCCCTCTTCTTTTGAGGCTTACAAACAACTTATGCGACCTTTCAGGGATCTCTCCGAGGTAATCTGTGAGTGTATCATCCATATCAAAGATGACAATCCTCACACCGTCACGTTGAAGTTTGGAGTAGTTGTAATCAAATACGTCCTCCGTTCGCTCCGTGACGATTTTACCTTTCAGAAAAGGTAACTTGAGGTACATTTTGAGGTAAGTTCTGATGTCCATGGCTTAATTATATTATTAGCTGCCGATAATATACAGTTCGTCGGTAGCCCTGGTAACGGCTGTGTATAGCCATCTTCTCCAATCAATATCAGACATCTTAGGGAACCTTTCCTCGAAAACTATTACTCTCCGAGCCTGTGACCCCTGCGCTTTGTGCACTGTAAGCGCGTAACTGAAATCAAAAAGATCAATGCCCAACCTCTTTTCATCGCGGAGTGTTGATTTTCTTCCAAACTGTTCTACGGAGATTTTTCCCCGGAAGGATTGGTCTTCATCATCTAGATCTATCACAGCATTGTAGTATTCACCGTTTTCATCATTTACGTATTCAATAGTACGGAGAATGCCGGTCATTCCGTTATATATATGCTTCTTGTAGTTGTTTCGCAGACATATCACCCGGTCGCCTACCTGTGGCTGAGGTGATTCAAATTCGAGTTGTTGGCGGACATAACTGTTCAATCTTGTTCTTGTGTTGTTGTAACCAACCAGAATCATCGTCTCCTGGTCGTAACTCATAATAAGATCTGTGAGGTATTCACCTGTTTCGCTGTCTCCTTTAGGTAGTTTCATCACTTCTTTACCAAAATTGCCAACTGGTATCTCGCCCGTTGTTCGTGCAAGCTGTGAAAGCTGGATTATGGGGTTGTCTTTTTCCTGTCGGTATATCTCTTCGAGTTTAATATGTGGCTTTGACATAAGATTAAATTTTCCTTCGATTGGGGGCAACTGTCCGTGATCACCAACGGCCAGTACCGGCACTTTAAAGCTCAAGAGGTCATTCCATATCGCACGGTTCACCATCGATGCTTCATCGACAACAATCAACCTGTAAGGAAACTTGTCAATCTCGCGTTTTTCCCAGCCAATTACATTGTCATCGTCATCAAGAACAGGGGAGTAGATAAGGCGATGAATTGTGCTGACACTGTCACCTTTATGCAGTGCTTTTTGTTCTGTGAGTTTCTGCTGGAGAATTCGAGCGGCTTTTCCGGTGTAACTACAAAAAGCAATCTTAAGTTTCGGGACATCTTTGCGAAACCTATTGCTGGCAGTCGCAATTAGTGTGGTCTTTCCTGTGCCGGCATATCCTCCCAGAGTCAGGTAGGGCTGCCCGGATGCCTTGTACCAGTCAGCTATTAACTTCAGGGATTGATTTTGTGCTTTTGACAGCTTGATGCCCATGTATGATTATATCTTAAATTTTCCGGAGTTTTTTGGGAGAGATTCTTGCTTTGTAGTTTCAAAGTGGTATATAGTGGATATAATCCCCTATAGAATGGCTGGATCTGAAGTATATCGAACTATTCAGAAGCCACTGGAGGTAGATACCATCCAGGATACTGACCACGGAACGCTCACCACATACAGTGATCTTCTCGGCAACACTCTAAGAACCGTTCTCGATGAAACGCAAGGAGGTGTCCGAACTGTAGAAACTACTACGTTTAACGGAGCAGATATCCCAATTCGTACTGAAACTGTTGTACATGGTGATGATTTAGTCACTACGACAGTAATACGGGATGATACAGGTGCATTTGTTTCTGGTACAAGAGTTGTCGAGACTCAGTATGTATTCAGTACCGTTCCTGTAAACGAAGAAGGTCGAGCCATTGGGGGTCGATCAATACAGCCCAAGAACTCTCTGCAAGATAAAGACAGAAAATCTGCCTGGCAAGAAATGGGTTATAGATGAGCATACATTCAAGGCGTCGTTCCGAGCCCAGTAGTTCCCAGAAGATTACTCACTTCTTCAAACAATTCTGCTTTTGACTTTGGTCCCACTAGTATGTCTACAAGTTCGCGATTCTCGTTGAGCACGAAGAACTGTGGAAGACTGATTATAAAGTAGTCATCATAGAACTCGTCATCAGGTTTTAGGAATTCGATGTTGTAGTCACCTCTCTCGATGTGTGTCTTGTTCACGTTATCAGGTTCCATTGTTGTGATCGCTGCAAATTCATATTCGGGTAGGGCAGCGGCTGCGTTTGTGAAGTGTGTCAATTGCTCCTCAGCCAGCGTGTTCCAGAAACTGTAGACCATAACAACCGCAGGTTTCTCTGGATCTAGTTCGCTAAATAAATCAAAGCGGACATCGTTTGCGTCTTTTACTGTTATATCTGGCACCCTCTCTCCAATAGGAAGCAGAGTCCTCTCTGGTAGTGGTGTCACGTTCAATGGGAAGTTGCTCGATGCCTCAGAAGGTGTTACAAGATTGAAAATCTGCTGGAACAGTGATCCGGATCGTTGCATCTGTACAACACTGGTTACAACACTGTGTTCAGGTATATCCGTTATGAGCGAAGTGACTGTTTCGTAACCAGGTCTTTCGATCTGTAGATAGAATTCGCCTTCAGGAAGAACTGCGCTGAAGTCCCCATTGTTTAGTGGCGAGAACGGATTTTGTACACCAAAAGCCTCTCCATTCCAGACTTCGTATTCTCCAGAATCAGGTTGGCGCTCAAAGACCGTAATTAGAGCATCGATTAATGGAATACCAGTATCAACGTCAGTTATGATTCCTCTCTCAGAAACAAACACGGTATTAATCTCACGGGTGTAACTTCCAGTTCTGCTGCCTACGAATCCCTGTAGTCTGAAGAAACCGGGCTGTTCAAATGTCAGGTCGCCAGTCCACAGTTTAAGATCTCTGTCATATTCGAGCGGATATATGTCACCGTTATCCATGTTAATTACGGCAGCCGATGTTTCGCATTTTGCCTCAAGATAGAATTTTTGCGGTTCGTCAACTACAAAGGACACGATTCCTTTCTCCGAGATGGGGGATGCCTGGGCATCAAGGACAAACTCGTTTGCACCAAAGATCAGACATCCTGGGTCTGCTTCTGCTTCATCGACTGTGAAGTTACACTTCTCAGCTTGTTCAAGTGCACCATTATCTCTTGTGACTCTCACTGTCAGCGTATAATCACCATTGTCCAGGTTAAACAGGTTGAACGTGAATTGTCCTGCCGCATCCGGAGTAAGATCTATACCGTTCCAGGTCTGCCCGTTGTTGAGTGAGAATTCAATCTCTCTTATTTCGTCTAAGGATAGCTGTGAATCACCTTTGAAAGTCAAGTTTGTGTTTGAGTAGATTCGATCGTTACAAAGAGCATCATCAATCCTAAAGGTCTGCACTACTGGTACTGTCGGTGTTGGACTCGGCGACGGTGTTGGTGTAGGTGACGGCGATGCCGAAGGAGTAGGTGTAGGTGTGTTTGTTGGCGTCGGCGTCGGTGTATTTGTCGGCGTTGGAGTCGGCGTATTTGTCGGCGTTGGAGTCGGTGTAGGTGTGTTTGTTGGTGTTGGCGTATTTGTTGGCGTTGGAGTCGGCGTATTCGTCGGTGTCGGCGTAGGTGTATTCGTTGGCGTTGGAGTCGGTGTATTTGTCGGTGTCGGTGTAGGAGTATTTGTAGGTGTCGGCGTAGGTGTGTTTGTCGGTGTCGGCGTAGGTGTATTTGTAGGTGTTGGTGTAGGTGTAGGATCCGGTTCAGGAGCATTAAATCCAACGCAGTAGTACGTTCCACCAGGTGAGGCACCATTAATGTGATCAACGTTATCATAGTTGGTTACATCGGTGTGGCAGTACATCTCCGCCGAGACATTATTTGTTGTTCCTGAGAATGGAATGTAATTTTGCTGTGGGACCTCTCTTACCTTCAATGGCAGGTCCAGGGGAAGCATAAATGTGGTTGATGCCTGCCCGCTTGCGTTCGTTGGCCCAAATGTCGTCCAGCCGGTAATCGCGGGTTGTTCCCCATCATTATTGGCGGGATTTGGTGTGCTGTTTGTTGCCCACTGGAACTTCCACCCCTGAGCGAATGAGCAGTTTTGATGAGTATTTACAAAGTTCTGAGCTGTTGTCGATGTGATGTTAGGTCCACCTCCACCCCAGTTAGGTAGATCCGATTCAACACTACAGACAATCTTATGGCTGATGATTGTTATCGGTGCAGGTGTCGGTGTCGGTGTAGGAGTATTTGTCGGTGTTGGACTTGGCGTTGGTGTTGCTGTATTTGTAGGCGTCGGCGTGTTTGATGGTGTAGCCGTTGGCGTTATCGTAGGAGTATTTGTCGGTGTGTTTGTCGGCGTATTAGTTGGTGTTGGCGTAGGTGTATTAGTTGGTGTTGGCGTAGGTGTTGGGTCTGGCTCCGGTGCGTTGAAACCCACGCAGTAGTAGGTTCCTCCGGCGACTGCATTATCAACGTGGTCAAGGTTATCGTAGTTTGATACATCGGTGTGGCAGTACATCTCTGCCGAGACGTTGTTACTTGTACCCGAGAATGGAACAAAGCCCTGCTGTGGTACTTCTCTTACTTTAATGGGCAGGTTAGCAGGAAGATTAAATGTTGTTGAGGCTTGTCCACTGGCATTGGTTGGTCCAAATGTTGTCCAGCCCGTAAATATTGGCTGCTCCCCAGCGTTGTCCCCCGGGTTTGTGACAAGGTTGTCTCCCCACTGAAACTTCCACCCTTGTGCAAACGAGCAGTTCGGGTGGCTGTTCACGAAGTTCTGAGCAGTTGTTGAGGTGATGTTTGATCCACCTCCTGCACCCCAGTTTGGCAGGTCTGATTCCTGGTCACAGACTATCTTATGAGCGACTAAAGTTACAGGCGCTGGAGTAGGTGTTGGTGTTGGGGTGTTCGTCGGTGTAGGGGACGGTGTTGGTGTGTTTGTAGGTGTTGGGGAAGGCGTCGGTGTCGGTGTAGGTGTATTGGTTGGCGTCGGCGTCGGTGTATTGGTTGGCGTCGGTGTGGGTGTATTAGTTGGAGTAGGCGTGTTTGTAGGAGTAGGTGTAGGTGTATTTGTCGGCGTCGGAGTAGGTGTGTTTGTAGGAGTAGGTGTAGGTGTATTTGTCGGCGTCGGCGTGGGTGTATTGGTTGGCGTTGGCGTATTAGTTGGTGTCGGAGTAGGTGTATTTGTTGGTGTTGGGGTTGGGCTATTCGATGGTGTTGGTGTTGGTGTATTTGTACTAGTTGGAGTAGGTGTCGGTGTTGGTCTGCAGAAGATTACAGACGGAACTGCTCCACTTGAAGCAAGCTCAATTTCGAGTCGGCTTACACCCACGTGATTGATTTGTAAATTTTGGTAGCTGTTGTTTCCGAGCAAAGCTGCATTAACGGTTCCAATAGGATTGTCGAAATAGTCAAAGGTCCTGTACTGCGTTCCCTCTCCGAGGTCCATATCGAGCAGCTCACTTTCGTCAAGGTAAGTCGGTGTATCAAATGTGAAGGTGAATGTTCCGCCGCCAGCATAATCGTTAGGGTTACTACTGTTACCGTCCTTTGAGATTATTAGTATGTTGTGGTGTGCAAGAGCATTCTCACCTGGCTGGCCTGCCTCACCGCCTGCACCCTGTCCTGGTCCACCAAAAGTCTCATTAGGTGAGCCAAGGTCCGGATCGTTTCCACTAATATTATCTGAATCAAATATCATAGCTGGGTGACTGATCGGACTGCTGGAAGTGATATGTATCCCGTTGGCAGCCCACTGTTCTGCAATAATTGTACCAGGTGCAATTGGTTGCCCATTTGCATCTGTTTCAAAGTCAACGTTAGGCAGACATACTGGGTCGGGTGGTGTGGGCGTAGGTGATGGGGTGGGTGATGGTGTAGGGCTGCAATCTTGTGCATTGATTGTAACAACTGTAGAGTCACATAAATCTGTTGTGTCACACACTTCATATGTGAAGGCATCTAATCCATAATAACCGACATCAACCCTGTAAGTTATTTTTCCATTAGTACCATTAATATTGGTAATGACTCCGTGGTCAGGATTGTTGGTGACTGTGACGGATGAAGGGTCTATGTTGCCGTCAGGATCAGTATCGTTCGCGAGAACATCTATAACTACCTTTCTATTCTCATCCGCACAGTATAGTACTTCATCAGGCTCGGCATTAGGTGGTTCGGGTACCTCGCAGCTTTCAACTGCGATCCACAGCTTTGCCTTGGCGCAAAGTCCTCCAGTATCACAGATCTTGTATCTTACCCAATCGATACCCTGGTAAGTATCTTCGGGATCATACCTGATCTCACGACCTCCACCTACAACTGTCGCTGATCCATGGAAAGGTCCATATACAATAGTCACTGATGTCGGGTCCAGATTTCCATCGGGATCGCTGTCATTTAAAGTGACGTCAACGGTTACTGTTTCATCGGCACAGACAGTTGTATAGTCATCCTCGGGATCAGGTGGATCGTTACAGTCGTTAACTGTGATGGTTACTACTGCAGTAGCGCATTGCTCATTTGTATTACACACTTCATATTCCAGAACGTCAATGCCGTTGAAACCGGGTGAGGGAATGTATTTGATTTTGCCGTTCGACGGATTCACTATAGTTGTCCCGTTCCCAGGACCCGAAACAACTCTCACAGTTGAGGGGTCAAGACTTCCACTTCCCGCTGAATCATTGGCGAGAACATTCATCACTATCTCCTCGTTGGAGCATAGCTCGTACTCATCGTCATCAGCGTCAGGAGGTGTCGGAGTTGGCGTTGTAGTTGGAGTTGGCGTATGTGTTGGTGATGGCGATACGGTTGGTGTGGGAGTTATCGGTGTACCACACTGATCGGGCCACACTATTGACTCAATATCATTATAAGGTGTTGAGATACTCCTTGAAGTAATAACCTGTTTCGTAGAAACGTTGTAGACGAATATGTCCGTACCACTCGAGTGATTTGATGCTATCAGATTTCCATCTGGTAACATGTCCAGTGCTTCTATTTCGCCAGGTAAGTTACTGGCGATTTGATTAAACGTACCTCCGCTGAGCTCGTAGAGTTTATTATTGACCGTTCCGTAGAGAAGGGTTCCACTATTATTCCATGCGATTCCTTGAATGTTAACGCTGGAGGCAAATTCTAGTGTCGCATCGCCAGTGGATCTATTGAACTTAATTAATCCATCTCCTGAAGCCCAGCCCCACAGTGTATTATTTGTCGGTTTGATTGCGAGAGCTTCCACCTCAGAGAACCCACTATCACCTACCTCCGTGACGCTCCCAGTAGTTGGATTTACAGTGTACAACCAACCGCGCTTTCCCCAGGTGTTGTCATCACCCGCTGAAGCGTACAAAATCCCACTTGGAGGATGTATCTCCATCCCCTCAAAATCGGCATTATTGTGAACCGAGCCAATCGCTGCAACGTTGTTACTGCTTAGTAAGTCGATACTAAAAAACTGGGAATCATTCCGGCTGTAATCCTGTACTCCGTATAGTAAACAAGATACACCAGGTGGCGGGGTCGTTGATGGAGTCGGCGTCGGTGTTGGCTCTACTCCGCAAATATTGTCTGAGCCGTCAGTGTACCCTACTACCGTAAACGGGCCAAATGTTAGCCCT
>JBHHUN010000019.1:0-20977 GCA_046753765.1 Candidatus Dojkabacteria bacterium
GACCGCGTACACCATCGCAATCAGAAAAATGATGCCCGCTGTTCTGACGGCAGCGTCAATATTTACAATGAGGCTCTCTCCGGGGACGTGGTTCAGAATTGACGATTCTCTTAAGACTGAAGCGTTATCCTTTAGTTTGGACAAAACACCATCAAGCTCTTCATCACTTATATTCTGATAGAACAACCGAAAGATACTTGTTCCTTCTTTTTCGATTTTTACAGGATCTTTAACCTCTGAGGCCAGGGAACCTACACGGTCAACCTGCTCTTCGTGGTCAAACACGACCTGCAACACCCTGCTATTGTCGAAATCAGGCCCCTGAGTGATACCGAACATCGCAAAAGACACACCACTAACAACTACAAGTGCCAATACTATCGCGAGGTTGATCCTGATTGAATTTTTGATTGCTATTACAGCTTTCTTCACTTATCTTTCAGTAACAAAAATGGAAGTATTGTTCTTACGCCGATCCAGAAGGTAAGTAGACCAGCAACGATTCCAAACCCAAACCCATTTCCAAGCTGCATTAAACCGATAAACCCGAGATTCTGAATGAAAAGAATAATGATTATTACGGCGATTACAGTATTTCTAAATTGTTTCATTGTGACCCCATAAATTTCCTTGAGTTCATCCTTTGTAATACCTGCACTTTCTTTGTCTCGGATTCTGAATATGAGCAAAATCACAAACAGGTTGTAACCGGCAATAGCAAATACAAACCCAAGGAAAGATGTGAAGCTGAATACAACTCCGAATGCCTTCACAAGAGCAATCGCCCAAACGATGAATATCACATTCGACAGTAAAGCCACTGAGCGATATCTCTTGAAATAAATTGTAAGTAACCCCAAACCAAATACAAAACTGAGCAGAGCTGAAACCTTAGCAAACGCGTCAACACCTTCGCCAAATACTGGAGCGATATCGTTTGTTGTTTCAAAGTTTACCGGGAAATTAATGGTTGGAGTACCTATTACAGATTTAACTACTGAATTAAAAAAGCTCGTGTCAGGCCCAAGTGTAACAAGCAGAGATTCTCTACCAATACTTGTCTGGTCTACTACCTGTCCCGGTGACTGGAAAGCAATTGGGTCTCCATCGATTGCATAGACCATAACCGTTTGCGTGCTTCCAAGAACTGCATTGACATATTTATCCGCCGATTCATTCCGGTACACTACCTTGAGCCCGAAATTATTTGGAGTCCCGGGATCCTGGAAGAAGATTCTTGAATCAGAGATAACTTCAACGGCTTCGATATCACTATTGCCAATCCCCGTTTTAATCCTACCTTCAAACGGATCGACTCCTGCCTCCTGAGCTGAGCCTTCTGTCTCTTCTTCGGCAGGCGGATTTGGATCATCTATCCAGACTGAAAGCTCCCCTCTTTTGGTCATAAGCCCTAACAGAGACGGGTCGATAGGTTCAGCGGTCTTCAATAGTAGCTTATATATGCCATCTTCACGGTTGACCACCGAATCAAGCTCAAAGTCACGAAAACCTGTCCTTACTAGTCGCATAAAGATGATATTCCTTATTTGCGTAAAGTTGTCACGTTTTTGGCCATCGGGCAACGGAGACAGATCAACATTTAGGGTTGTCACCTTCCCCCCGTGGAGCCCAAGCGACGGGGCTGTATCAAATGTCTGCGTCACGAGGTTTGGATTGATATCCCGTAGGTTCACTCCTCTTATCCTTTTGTTTTCACCGTTAATCTGAAAATGTAGTGTAGGGATAGCAACCGCTGCAGCTATGATGCTGATCGTTAACGTCGCAATTAATAATAATCTTGATCTTCTCAAAGTGAATGCTCTTAAAATACAAACCCCAAACTCGTCCTCGATTTTAATAAAGCAGGCTAATAAATGTCAATGCAAACTTCCAAGCAGCGCAGATGGCTAAAATGCACCACCACCGCCGCCACCACCACCACCACCAGAAAACCCGCCTGAGAATCCGCCACCGCCACTCCACCCGCCGCCACTCCACCCGGATCCACTACTGGATGGTGAAGATACAAAGCTCCGGGAAGTCACAGTATTAAAATTTGATAAGGCGTTTATCAGGTGGATTGTCGACCAGGTTCTACTGTCAAAACTACTGCCTTCAAACCAATCGGGTGGTTCTTTATATATATCTTTGAACCTCTCTCCCCATTCTTTCTCAATGCCAAAAACCATTGCGTACGCCAGGTATTTTTCAAACGTTTCGGGTGTGAGGTCTTGAACCCTGAATCTTTCCGCGGTGTACATGTACATTCTAAATCCAAGAATCTCATCAAGAACTTTCGAGCCTTTTTTGGTTTTAGCGGGCATGTATGTTGCAGCCACAGTGAGTACGATTCCACCAATTATCAGACTAAATGGAAAGGTTATAAATACCGGTAGAAGAAAATTCGGAAAGAATAGTAGTACACCGATAACTATCATGATGACACCACGTGTTCTATAGCTTCTCCGGACCTTGTCGGGACGTTTTGAAAAATACCCCCGGCTGAGCATCTCAGAGTAGATTGCCTCTTTTATCCCCGGCAATTTTTTGTAGAACTTGTTTGTAAGATCGCTTGTTGTAACCCTTTCTGAGCTGCCAAACATTCCACTTAGAATTTTTTGTTCTGTGGGAGTCAGTTCACTAAAATCTTTCAACTTTATGAGTTCGTAATCTTTCGCTGTCAGTTTTATTCCCAGTATCGTTTTTGCTTCGAACTCTCTAATTTTAATAAATCCCCGAAAAGCAGCATCTATAATCGTTGAGGTTATGTCAATCAGGTCTGCTGACTCGTCCTTAATTGAACCCATAAGATGAGGCCTTATATTCTCCGGCGGAGAGAAAAGTGGGATAACTGTCTGCCGTCTACCAATATCTTTTCCTTTTGTGCTCCACTCTCTATAAATCCAGATCAAAAGTGCAGGCAGAATCAGACATCCTATACCGTTGCAGACGACAACGATAAAAATAAGGAGCAGCATCAGCCTCGAAAATGGCAAACTAACCTCAAGCTCACGAACCTCACCGGGGGCAAGATCAAACTGAAAGTCTTTACTCTCTCTTCCGCCCGCAGAAAAGGTCAGTTGTGTGTCCCCCGACGGAATTCCAGCGAGCTTATCGGCGATACCCGTTATCTGAACGCCGTTCACGTTGACATCTTGAACTGAAGGACTAAGCTTTAAATCAAGGGTGGCGTACTTTTGGATAAATTTTTTGGGGATTTTTAGCAATATTGTGAAATCCTCGTATGGCAAAAGGTTGGTCGACGTTATCTCCAGTGACGAATCGACAGAGCTATAACTTGCATCATAATCAAAGCCTTTGCCTAGCACTTTCAAGTCTTCCTCACCGAAGTTGATGTCACCGGGAAAGTTCAACCTCACGTTGACCTTTTCGACTAACTCATTGCGGTCAGGGAAGATCGCATTCCAGTAGACGAGATCATAATCTTCAAAATAGCCCAAACTCCCGTAAACTTTGTATTTAATCGTATACGAGTACAGCTCGTCGTTAAAAGCCGTCCCATCTGGAGAGAAAACCCACTGCACTCTCAGTCTATCCTCTCCACCACTTTTTACCTCTTCAACAGTATACTCTGCAGGATTCAGACTTCTGCCTTCATTATCAAGAACATCAAGTATCTCGATATATTCAAAACCTCCGCATTGAAGCGCTGGATTGTTTTTACAGATATCAAGATTGTCACGATCTTCAAGCTTGATCTCACGAAATACGCCTCTAAACGTCCCTCTAAACCTGTGAGTTATCTGCTCCGTGACCTCAACAGTCGAGTCTTCAAATACATCCATTACTACATCTATGGATTCGTATTCAAACTCTTTGACCTGTGCTTTTACGCCGACAGGATTCGATAAAAAAGAAAAAAGCAGCAAGCCCAGCAACACACTGAGCAAACTGAACTGTTTCAAAACAGAATTCATGGACATCACTTAACAGTGTAGGCTATTTTTTCTCTTTTACGTCCTCTTTTTCGGAGAAATCAACTTTCACATTCTCCTTCTCCTCTTCATCTGCCTCAAAGAATTCTCTGGCCTTGAACCCGAGCATTCCGGCGATTAGATTGTTTGGGAAGACCATGATCTTTGTGTTGAAATCCCGAACGGCACCATTGTAATACCTTCGCGCGCCCTGGATCTCGTTTTCGATTTCACCAAGATCATTTTGAAGATCTCTAAAACCCTCACTTGCCTTCAGCTGTGGATAGTTTTCGGCAACGGCAAACAGTGTTTTAAGTGTTGCTGTCAGTTGATTTTCGATCTGACTTTTCTCTGCCACGCCCTCAGTTTTCATTGCCTGAGCTCTGAGCTGAGTTACCTTTTCAAAGGTAGACTTTTCGTGCTTTGCGTATCCCTTGACAGTCTCAACAAGATTAGGGATAAGGTCATAACGGCGCTTTAGTTGAACGTCAATTCCGCTCCAGGCTTCATCGACCAAGACACGCAGACGAACCAGACCGTTATAAAGCCCGATACCAAACACAACAATTGCACCAACTGCCACCACCGGCAGCACAAGCGCACAAAGTAGTAATACTGGCATAACTTACAAGTTAATAACTAAAAATAAGGCTTATTTCATGTAATTATGAGATATTGGGCAGATAAAATCAACGTCTTATTTTACATCCAGTCGCCAATTTTCAATCTCATTAAACCTCTGTTCTATTGAATTAACCGCACCAAGCTCGATCCCCTTGATACGCTTATTAACAGCGTAGGTCTCTACTGGATGAAAAAGAAAAACGGCCGGAACATCGTTTGCTACCAATTCCTGAAATACCTCATACTTTTCCGCGCGTTTATCTTCATCAAGTAGCTTTCTACCATCATCCAGAGCGTCATCCACCTTCGGAATCCTCACGGTTTTTCCTTCGCGTACAGTTAAGATCTTTTCTACAGATCTATAGGAGGCTATGTTGAGCCCGGGGTGCTCAATCTGTGAACTATGGAATAATTCAAACCTATCCGGATCAATGAAAGTCTGCACACCATAAAGCACTGTTTCAAACACACGCGGGACAATATGTTCGTTCACAAGATTGCTCCTGTTTTTCGTCACTACCTCAACAGCTATCCCAACATCTTCGAGATCTTTCTTTATAAGTTCTGCAATCTTTACCCTGTCAACGTTGTCTACAAGAAGCAGTTGAAACCCCAGTGGAATCCCATCTTTTGTCCGCATACCAACTCCACCTTCTCGTTCCCATCCAGCCTCATCCAGAAGTTTTTCTGCTCTTTCTTTATTGAATCTATAGTTTCTGACCCTTGCGTACGCGAAAGAACTAACAGGGATCGGGCCAACTGCTTCTTCGCCGTACCCCAGAAGGGTCTCCAGTATCAGCTCCCTGTTGATTGCAGAAGAAATCGCCCTTCTCACTTTGCTTTCTTTAAAGACCTCCGGTCCGTTTTTAGCAAGGTTGAAATACAATGCCCAGTATTGATTGTAAATCACATTGCTGCCTATAACATCTATCTGTTTTAGATCTTGCAGACTTCTCTGCCTGTCAGATGAGATGCCTGTTAGGGAGTGAATCTGTCCACTCATAAGCGCATCAACTGCAGTGTCTTCATCGGTAAACAGTTTAAACTTGATGTTTTTAATCTGTGATTTCTCCCCCTGATAAAACTCGTTCTGAGTGAGAACTATGGAATCATCTCCCACACTGGTAAGCGCATATGGCCCACTGCCAATTGGATTTCTATTGATCAGTGGATCAGCACTATTAATGTTGACGGGGGAAAGATCATACATCAGATGCTTAGGAAGAATCTTAAAACTGATAGCCTCAAAAAACGCGGGGATTGCGCTGTTAAGTTGGAATTCAAAACTGTGTTCGTCAATAACTTTGACATCAATCTTGGTCGCGGCTCTGGAGAAAAGAGTGCTCGTTGCCGGATTAGTATCAAGTTGGGTCAACAGATCAAAAGTTGCCTCAACGTCTTCGGTAGTCAAAGGTTCACCATCGCTCCAGAATAGGTCATCTTTAAGCTTAAACCTATACAGCTTCCCCGGTTCTAGCTCAAGGAAGTCAGCAAGCCCGGGACTAAGCTCTCCGCTTTGGTCGACTGTGATTAGACCTTGATAAATTAGTTCGATCAGGTCCTTTTCGAGTTGGACATTTGTATTAGTTAAGGGGTTAACCCTGTTAAGCTTTTGTAAGTTTCCTGTTTCATCAACTCCTACAATTACACCTTCAATCAATGTAGTCGTATTGATTCGCAGGAATGCACTTACATTGCTGCTGACAATCAAAAAGATAATGCCCACCACTACCAGATAAACAGCCACATGGCTGAATGGACGGGTCGAGATATATGCGGCGCGAAGGTCTCTGTAAAAAGACTTCTCATTTGCAAAGATGACCTGAGGATAATCCCAAAGTGAGTCCCTTACTTCGTAGAGAAATTTTTCTATTGCTTTCCAAAGCTTCATAAGGGAGCCTACAAGTTAACACCTGTGATTGCGATCGAAAGGCCAACAACAATAAATAATACAACCAGAAAGATCGTGAGGTTATAGAGTATTTTCTCTGCTCCTCTTTTTGAACGGTAGCTTTCTCCACCGGCACCTCCGAACATTGTTCCGAGTCCGGATCCCTGTTGTTGCATCAGTATTGCAACGATTAACCCAACACTGATGATGATCATCAATATATTTAGAAATCTGTTTAAGTCCATACTATTTACTCTGTTTAGCGAGATTGCCTACAATTATACTACAGACTACCAGCAGTACCGAGCTCACCAGGATTATAACTAAAGCATTGGGCAATCTTATTAGCTTTGGAATGGTGAAGAGGATAAAATCACTGCCCCCAATATAGCCCGGGCCAAAATCTATCACTCCCTTTACAACAAAATTCATAAGTACCATCCAGAGGATAGTCATGAGCGATCCAACAATTAGCTTACCCCAGAAGTTGACAGGAAATTTAAAGAATTTAAGAACCTTCGATAGGTATGCCATGATAAATCCAAATCCCAAGCCGCCTATAAGTAGACCGATGGGACCTTTAGGTGAACTTAAGCCGGGCATTGCAGTCACAAACACCCAAAATATAAGCATATTCCGGATTACCAGGTAGAGTTTTTTCTTCATGACAGTTTGATCGACTTAATTATTAGCCACTATTGTACCTCTAAACTGCTCCCCGTTCAAAGCGCGTTCAAAGTTTTCAAGGTCATCACCACCCAGTATTACAAAGGTAATGCCTGCGTCTTGCGACATCTTTGATGCAACTGGATCAATGGGATAGTTCCCCCCAGGTTCGTGCTCGTCCTTATACCCGATGATATTCAGATACTCATCCCAGGTCAGCTTTTCTTGGAGCACTGCGTTCGGATCTTTTTTCGGATCAGCGTCGTAAACGCCATCAACGTTTTTAAGGCTGTAGATCATTTTCACACCGAGTCTATTTGCACCGATAATAGCATCCACATCACCACTATGCCCGGGCCTGCCACCACCCCCAAATTTCATCTGCCCGTTCACTTCAAGTGGGGAGTCAGAGTAGTAATCTTCAAACTTGTATACTTCGCTATCAGCTATGTCAGCAAAATAGGCTTTGCAGATGTAGGCATGTAAAACATTTACTGCAGTACCTATCCAATGAACCTCCGTGTCTTCATCTACTCCGCCAGCAAGAGCTAGGTCACGGTACATACGCATAGTGTAACCACCACCCAAGACAACAAAAAACTTCATTCCAGATTCAAGTGACGGCTCCAAAGCTGATCGCAATCCCTTGAGATACCCAAAGTCAAACAGATTCTCTTTACCCTTCGAAAAGGTCGACCCCCCTAGCTTTATTATTTTTACTTTTTTCTCTTGCATGTTTAGAAAAATTTAAGAAATGTTGGGCTAAAATACATGTGTCATGCTAACACTTATCTTAAAACATCTAAGCAAACAACATAAGGAGCTGCGTGAATATATTAAGATTCAGGTCAGCAAAGAGGTTCGCGAGAGCGAAGCAGTAATCAGGGCTGACCTATGGAAGCTTGAGCAAAAACTGAGGGCTCCGCGTCACGCGGAAGAATGCGAAACCCCCTGTCACAAGCCCGACTGAAGGCATCTACATTTGCTACAGTGCTTTACAAAATACAGGCAAAATGCCAAACTGAACTACCATGTTTTTTATTCCTGTTGCTAAAGCACAAGATTTAGATGAGCTGGCGGTCCCCACCATACCTTTTGATCCACAAGGGGGGACAATAACTCCAACGCCAACAACACCTGACGGACCAAGCATCACTCTAAGCGCTCAACAGTTCGGGATTGCAGTCAATGAAACGATCGTGATACAAGTCACCGTTGATACTAAAGGTCAAGAGATAAACGCCTTTAAGTTTAGTATTGTTTACAACGATACCCTCCTAGAAGTTGTTGACGCAAATACTCAGGTTGCTGGGACACAAATCAATTTTCTCGATACGTTCTTCCAGACAGATGCAAATACTGCTTCAAATGGACTGATCGAGCTTAGTGCATCCTCAAGTCAAGGATCGACAACTGTTACAGACCGGGTTGTTGCGGAAATAACATTGGATGGAACTACTGAAGGACTCAGCCAGCTTACTATCGATAAGGAAAACAGCTATCTCAACGATCAAAATGGGACTAATATCCTTGAGGTTACTAATTCGCTGAGCATCACAGTATCCAGTGAGCAAACCACTTTAACCCCGACTCCGATACTCCCCACCACACTGCCGGACAATGCACTTATCGATGATATTGGTGGACCGGGAGCAATAATTTTGGGTATACTTCTCATCGCCACAGGTGTAATAGTTGCAAACAGAACATCCAATGCCAGAAAGAAGGGCTTATGAGGATTCCAGAGTATTTATGAATACTTTGGTGAAGATAAGGGTCACATCTGACTTGGGGACTGTTCGCACACGACAAAAGATATCTGAGGCTTACAATCAATTTGGTAACGTCGTTAAACGTTATACTCGGTTTGACAAAAGTAGTGATCTGGCGAGGTTAAACCAAAACCCGGAACAACATTTCGAGGTTTCAGATGAGCTGTTTGAATTGGTGAAGTTGATGCTGGACCTTGCCAATCTTTCCGGTGGGGCATATGACCCAACAATAATTGACCTCCTTGAAGCATACGGCTACGACTCGCGCAATAACTTTGAAAACCTGAACTCTGTCAACCTGCTACACGAGATACGACAACTAATGAAAACACGTCCATCTTTCAAAGATATCGTCTTAAACGAAAAAGCTCACACCATCAGATTACAAAAAAAACAAAGACTCGATCTGGGCAGTATCGGCAAAGGTTATGCCATCGACCTGGCATATGATGTGCTCGCCGAATTTCCTGGTTTTATTATTAATGCAGGTGGAGATATTCGTGCAAAGGGCGAGAAATCAAATGGGTCCCCCTGGAGAGTTGGGATTCTTGAATTGAGCAGGCCAAATCGGAACCCTCACCCACCAAAGGCGATTGGAGCAATAGAATTGGACGGTCAAAGTTTGGCTGCCTCAGGAGGTTGGTCTAGAAGAGTTAAGTTTTTCCATCACCTGCTTAGCACTAGAACCGGACTACCAATAAATGAGACAAGCCAAAGTTACGTGCTGGCGAAAAATGCTACTCTGGCAGACGTCTGGGCAACGATCCTGTTTACTATGGGTGACGCGGGAATCGAACTTATTAATTCACAGCAGGATATTGAAGGGACAATCTTTTATTCAAACGGGAAGATTTCTACCTCGCGAGGGTTTAGTTATCTTGGCTAATTGTGTAAAATACCGTTCCACTACTCAAAAGATCCATGAAGAAGCAGAAGATAGTCACACTTGGCGGAGGAACAGGATCACTGATGATCTTGACAGGACTGCGCGACTACAAAGAAGCCGAGGTATCAACTATCCTGGCTATGGCTGATGACGGCGGTAGTACAGGACGTATGCGCGAAGAGTATAATATGCCGTCCTTCGGTGGAGACTTCAGAGACGCGCTTGTTGGTTTGGCAGAGAATGAAGATCTCAAAAAAGTCTTCATGCATAGGTTTGAGCACGGTGAGGAACTTCGAGGCCACTCGGTGGGAAATATCATATTACTTGGACTATTTGAAACGACTAAAGGGAATATCCCCGAGGCGCTCGAAATAGCACACAGAATCCTCAGAGTCCGGGGAAAGGTCTTCCCCTCTACTACACAAAGCGTCAATCTCGTTGCAGAGTACGATAACGGAAAGGTCTTACGCAGCCAGCACGAGATCGACAACCTTCCTCTCATGAATGGACATAAAGTTATCAAGGCATATCTTGAACCATCACCGAAAGCATACGAAGAAGCAATTCGAGTGATTGGCGAAGCCGACAAGATAGTAATTGGGCCTGGTGATGTGTATTCAAATATTGTAGCCAATCTGGTCGTTGAGGGCATTGCGGAGGCTATTAATAAATCTAGGGCAAAAAAAGTGTATATCTGTAACTTAATGACAAAGTTTAACCAGACACATGGCTGGCGAGCATCACGATTCGCGAAAGAAGTTTGCAAGTATCTTATTGGCGACCTCGATTACGTTATCCTTAACAGTTCGAAAGTACCTGAAAAGATATTAAAGAAGTACAAAGACGAAAAGTGGGAGATGGTCGAAGACGACCTGGAGGGAACTCATGACTTCGAAGTGATCAGAGACAAGCTGTGGTTGGAGGGCAAGGAATTTAAAAGAGTCTCCAGCGATGTTGTCCCGCGCAGCTTTATAAGGCACGACCCCAAAAAGATTGCCAAGTTAATTGTAGATTTATAGCCCCACACTCAGGGTATAATTATCTTGAGATGCCGAAATCATCAGCAACCAAAAACTCCGACCTCAAATTCGATGCTCTTGGTACCAGGTGGTTTGTCAGATTCTATGGTGTCACCCCAAGCAAGAGGCTCACGAAACAGATCATCGGTGCCTCAAGTGACTTTGAGTGAAAATACTCACGCTTCATTTCTACGAGCATCATATCTAAGCTAAATAAGCGTAAATCAATCACTAGTCCCGATAAAGAGCTGCTAGAAATGATGTCTTTCGCAAAAAAGATGTATACGCAGACAGACAAAATCTTTAACATTCAACTCGGTGGCATCATGGAGGACATCGGATATGACGCAGACCTCAGTTTCAGAAGCAAAAAAACTAACCAACGACATGCCAAGACCTTCGGTGTTTGTTCAAATAGCAATGAACTTACAATTCTTCCCTATACAAAACTGGATATTGGTGGTTTTGGGAAAGGGTGGTTGATCGACAACATCGCTAGGTTAATAAGAAATGCCGGACCGAAATTTTTCTCCATAAATGCAGGGGGAGATATCTATACTACTTCAGATAGTTCAACTCCAGTAAGTGTGCTGCTTGAAAACCCCTTTGATACAACACAACCGATTGGGTGCATTAACCTTACATCGAAGGCCCTCGCAGCATCTTCACCAAACCGGAGGAGATGGAAAAGCCCAACTGATAGAAAGACCTATCACCACCTGCTCGACAGACACGGTAAAAACAAACGAACGATGGCAGCAGTTTTCGTTGTTCATCCGCTGGCCAAGATCGCCGATGCAGGCGCTACTGCCCTATCTTCGGCAAAATTGAGCGAGATAAAAGAAATAAGTAAAACGTTGTGTATACAATACCTAATCGTCATGCCAGACGGAAGATATTTTAAATCGCACGATTTTGAACTTCAACCTGATTGATTAGTTAACCTCTTGCAGTTGAATGTCTGGTAAAGCTTCAACGAATGCATTGCTTGTCAGTGTAGACCCTGCGACCAAAGGACTTTCAAGCTCTTCTGTTTCGTCTATCGTTTTACCAATAACTAATCCATTAAGTTCGTCGTTGAAGGTATCCAAATATCCTGATTCTACTGCCTCACCATCTTCTAAAGCCGTTACCTCTGCAGACACAATCTTCTCATCCTGAATCACAACTGTGATGCCAAGAAAATCTGTTTTTTCAGCTGCCTCGATATAGAAGCTTGTCTCAACGTAATAGGTCCCATCCTTGTATTGGACTGCCTCTAATATCTGCTGCTGCACCTCAGTTGGGACAACTGTTGGCTGTGTGTTGGCGTTGTTTCTGCCTACCAAAGCCAATCCACCAGCTGCAAGGGCAACAACAACAACCCCTCCGCCAATTACTATGGGGAAATTAAGCTTGGATTTTTTTGTTACCTGCGTAAGCACCTGCTCACCTTCAGGGATTGGCGTTTCCTGCTGAACATCCGTGGGAGCTTGATCCACATTTATATCGTCCATATTGAAAACATTAAAAAATTATTACCTCCAGCTTATCATTCCGCATGAAAAACACAAGCGCAACAATAACGCCCGATTTATGCTAGAATCCAATACTAAAATTAGCTTCCACAATTACTGACATGAAAATCATTCTCTTTGCTGGTGGTTCTGGGACCCGATTTTGGCCAATCAGTAGGAAGAAATTCCCCAAACAGTTCATTCAGTTGATCAACAACCAATCTACCCTAGAACGTCATCTTGATAACCTGGCCCCAAAATACGGTTGGAATAACATCTTCATTTCTACGACAGAACTTCTCTCGGCGCTTGTTAAAAATACTTTTCCGGAGGTATCTCTCGGAAACATTATAACTGAGCCCGCGCGCAGAGACCTCGCACCTGCAGTTGCACTCGTTATGTTGAAGATGAAGAAACTTGGCGCTGGTGATGAGCCAATCGCAATAATGTGGAGCGATAACATTATCGGGAAACCCGATAATTTCTTTGAGGCGATGGATGCCGCATCAAAATTTATTAAAGAGGATCCAAACAGAATTATCTTTCTGGGAGAGAAGCCACAATACCCAAACGAAAACCTTGGGTGGATTGAAAAGGGAGAAGTAGTCTCAGAAAAAAATGGGCTAAAGATCTATAAGCGTAAGAGCTTCACTTATCGCCCTCCCCTAGCAGATGCAAAAAAATGGTACAAGGCAGGTACACACTTATGGAATCCCGGCTATTTTGTTACAACACCCGATTTCATCCTTGATCAGTACGAAAAGCTCCAACCGAGGATGCATGATCAAATTGTACAGATCTATAAAGCACTTGATACTGACCGCGAGAGCAAAGCTATTCAAGAGGTTTACCCAAAGATGGAAGTCATCTCATTTGACGACGCAATCCTTGAGCTGATGGATGACAGCAAAGCACTCATTCTCGAAGGTGATTATCACTGGAGTGACCCCGGTACACTCTATGCGTTAAAACAGTTTCTACAGGAAGACGAGGATGATGTCATCGGAAAGGGATTGGTTTATAACTATGACTCGAAGGATTCTATTGTTTACAACTTTGTCAAGAAACAGCTGGTGACTACCATCGGCTTAGACGGATTTGTGGTTATTAATACACCCGATGCTATTTTAGTCTGTCATAAAGATCAGATCCCTAAGATAAAGAAGATGCTTGGGGAGTTCGAAGGCACACAGCTTGAGAAATTCTTATAACAAACCAAATGCTCAGTCAAACAAGTTACTATTCGCAAACCCGGATATTTTCCCGGAATGGGACAAAGTACATAGAGAAAGCCTACCCGCTCCATTTCTACACACGTAAACAGATCGAAGATCTTAGAGAACGCATGCTGATTGCCAGAAGCGCGTTTGAAGAGCTACACATTCCCGTATCAGGCTTAATCGAGATGGAGATACAGAAAGACCAGGATGGGTTTAAATTAGTTGTTGTAGAGAATTTTGAAGGTCTGGACTTCGTTGACATCGTAGACAACGATAACTTCGAGATGTATTTGGATAAGATGCTTGATAACATCTATCTTCCACTACTCAAATCAGCCTCAGGGGACCTGCTCAAGGTTGGCATTGATACAGCTGTGCGAAACTGTGTATATAAACTGCATTCAGGCGAATTTTGCTATGTTGACTTCATGCCGCCAAAGGTGTTTTACAAGGGCCACTACACACAAGAAGTCCCCGAGATCACGGGCCCTTTTTATGATATCCGGATGTTTTCGCACAACGACCCAGCTGGAATTGTCTACACACTTTACATCAATCTTGCCAGGCTGTTCCCTCAAAAACGCAAATCGGTTATTGCCAAGATCGATCAGTTTCTTGAGACCAACAAACTTGATAAACTTAAGAAACATCTCACCCAGTCCCCATTTTACAGGCTCACGGACTTAAAGAAAGCCAGCGAGGTAGTTGAGAACTTGGATGACTGGAAGGGAGAGAAATATCTACAGTTGCGTGAGGCTGCAGTAATTGCCGCAGAAGCACGTGATGATTTCCGTGGAAAGCTTGAAGATTTTTTCAAGCTTACGCATCACGAAACTGACGCAGAATCCGAAGAGTATGGACTGCTTCCAACTGCAAGATTTCGGGAGGCAAAACGATTGTTAATTGAGGCTTTTAAACTAAAGTAATGGCTCAGAAAGCGATAAGGGAATACTTTGGGAAAAAACTGATTTACAGGTTTCTACCTGAGTTCTTCCCGGACTTTAATCAGGAGTACTCCGGGGTTTCGATAAACAAAAACGACCTTGGAAAAATCAAAATTCCAACCGTTGAGGATGGGTACATCGTAAAACCTGATGAGCTATTTGGAAAACGAGGGAAGAACAACTTGATCTACAAAGCGAAAAGCCCAGAGGATGTGAAGACGTGGATCAAAGATAAAACTGCACGTTCAGTTACAATCACAAGAGGGGCAAATGATCCCGGCATCAAAGATACACTCCAGACGTTTATTGTTGAACCATTCGTGAAGCACGATAATGAGTTCTATGTTGCAATAAAAACCGAACGAGAGGGCAATATATTGTACATTTCAAACAGGGGTGGTGTAGACGTCGAGAAGAATTGGGACGATGTACTGCAAATTAAGCTACCATTTTCAAAGGATGCCTCTCCACTTTCGCAGACTATCCGAGAAAGGATCACTAGTTACGTCAAGGGTGTCGAGGGCAAAAAATTTGTTGTTACCTTTATCTCTGCACTCCATGAGTTGTTTACATACTTAGACTTCACATATCTCGAGATAAATCCTTTTACAGTAGTCGACAACAAGGTTTATATTCTAGATCTTGTTGCCAGACTTGATAGTACAGCCCTTTATCACAGCTACAGCCTCTGGAGCGAAGCGGGAGAAGTCGAGTTCCCAAAACCATTTGGTGACCATAACAGTAAGGCAGAAGATGTCATTGAGGAGCTTGATGAGAAGTCTGGGGCATCTCTGAAACTGAAAATACTAAATCCTGAAGGACGGATATGGATGCTTACATCCGGTGGTGGAGGCAGTGTGATCTTTGCTGACACAGTTGGTGATCTGGGACACGCGGGGGAGCTAGCAAACTACGGAGAATACAGCGGAAATCCGACAACAGACGAAACGGAGGCCTACGCGGGGGTAGTACTTGGCGAGATGCTGCAAAGTAACGCTAAAAACAAAGTGCTCATCATCGGTGGAGGTATTGCGAATTTCACGGATGTTAAAAAAACATTTACCGGCGTTGTTAGGGCGATACAAACAAAAAGCAAGCAGATGAAAGCACAGAAAATCAAGGTGTATGTACGGAGAGGCGGACCAAATCACAAAGAGGGGCTAGAGATGATAGAGACTGAGGTTAAAAAGATGGGTATACCTATTGAGGTACACGGCCCGGAAACATATATGACCGAGATAATTAAGATCGCTCTAAAGTAATAATGAAACAGCTATTCACCAAGACAACGCAAGCAATTTTCTACAATCAACATACGTTACCGATTCAACGGATGCTCGACTATGACTGGCTCTGCAAACGTGAAACGCCAAGTGTTGCAGCAGTAGTAAACCCTAATAGATCCGGCATACAAAAGGTTTTCTGGGGAACAGAGGAGATATTGATTCCCGTTTACACCACTATTGCAGCAGCAGCAAAGACTCACCCTAAAGCTGACATATTAGTGAATTTCGCCTCTATGCGAAGCGCGTATCAATCAAGCATGGAAGCTGTTAACACAAAAACCATCAGGACCGTTGCAATCACCGCAGAAGGGATACGTGAAAACGAAACACGAGATCTTATCCAGGCAGCAAAACAAAATAAAACCTGGTTGATTGGTCCAGCAACTGTTGGAGCAATTAAGGCTGGAGAATTCAGGGTTGGAAATACTGCAGGCTCCATCGAGAGCATCATCGCTGCTAAACTTTATAGGCCAGGCAGTGTCGGTGTTGTTACAGTCTCTGGGGGCATGTCGCTTGAGGTAAATACAATCGTTGCCAACTACGCAGATGGTGCCTACGAAAGCATCGCTGTTGGTGGTGACAAATTTCCTGGGTCTACCCTCCTCGATAACATCCTAAGACTTGAGTCCGATAAAGATGTAAAGATGCATGTGGTGCTCGGTGAGATTGGCGGCGTGGCTGAGTATGAGATTGTCGATGCACTGAAGTCAAAAAAAATCAAAAAGCCACTCGTTGCCTGGATTACTGGCACCGTTGCAGAGCAATTCAAAACGGAGGTTCAATTTGGACATGCCAATGCAAAGTCAGGTGGCAAAAAGGAATCGGCCCAAGCAAAAAATAGGGCTCTTAAAGATGCAGGTGCGTACGTTCCCTCCTCTTTTAATGACTTCGGAAAACTTATTGAAAAAGTCTTCAAAGCGGAGGTCGGTAGCAAGAAATCTTACAGTGCACCAATTGACGGAGGCTATCAGCTGCCACCACTTGATTACAAACAAGCTTTTAAAGAAGGTAAGGTCCGACGAAGTACGACTGTCGTCTCTTCAATCAGTGACGACAGAGGGGAAGAACCGACCTTCAACAAGAAGTTAATCTCTGACTATGCGGACAAACCGATCGGGCACCTACTCAACGGGCTTTGGTTTAAGGGCAAGTTGCCGCATATGGGAGAGGAGTTTCTTGAATTGTGCTTGAAACTTACTTCGGATCATGGTCCTGCAGTGGCGACTGCCCATAACGCAATTGTCACCGCAAGAGCCGGGAAAAACGTCGTTGACAGCCTGGTCTCAGGGCTTCTCACAATTGGTCCACGTCACGGTGGGGCAATTGATGGAGCAGCAAGGTGGTCACTCTCGGCTCGTGATCAAGGAATCAGTGCTTCTGAATTCGTGGCTACGATGAAGCAACAGGGAAGGCTCATTATGGGGATAGGACACAGAATCAAATCAGCCCAGAATCCGGATAAGAGGGTCTCACTCCTCAAAAAGTTCGCAAAAAGTAAAATCAAGAACCCCCAGTATTTGAAATTCGCACTCAAGGTCGAAGCAGAAACCCTCAAGAAAAAAAACAATCTAATTCTGAATGTAGATGGTGCGATTGCTGTCATCTTCCTTGATATTCTCGAAGTCTCAGGCTACAACCAGACACAACTTTTAAAGATGGTAGACAGCGGAACACTCAACGCAATATTCACTCTCGGGCGCAGTATTGGTATCATTGGGCATGTACTTGACCAGAAAAGACTGGAACAGGGTTTGTACAGACATCCATGGGACGACATACTTTACATCTGATCGTCTCAGAACAATCTTAAATACTTTAAAACACTTCGCATGAACATACTAGTAACAGGTGGCTCGGGGTACATCGGCTCACACACTACCCTTCTATTATTGAAGGAAGGTCACGATGTAACCGTTCTTGACCACTTTCAGAAAGATAAAACTGAGCAGCTCGACGCAATTAAGGACGAGGTAGGAGAATTTGAGATCATTAGCGCTGAACTCAAGAACCTGAAAGACATCAAATCTAAACTGAAGAGAAAAAAGTTTGACGCTGTTATCCATTTTGCAGCCTACATTGAGGTAGGGATATCGACAAAGGAACCGGTGAAGTTTATTCAGAACAATGTGGTCGGTAGCCAAAACCTTTTCTCTGTGCTTCTCGAGAACGGTACGAAGAATATTGTGTTTTCCTCATCGGCCGCAGTATATGGAACACCTGATTCAGTCCCAATCAAGGAAGATGCCCCTATTAAAACAGAAAACCCGTACGCCTATACAAAATACATCATCGAGGAGATACTTCGTTGTTACAGCGAGTTTTATGGTGTCAATGCACTTGCACTCAGATACTTTAATCCATCTGGGTCCTATAATGGCGTACTTGGTGAACGCCACCAACCTGAAACACACCTTATCCCAAGACTGCTCCATAGTCTGATAGCCGGGGACTTTGAAATGCAGATTTTCGGAACGGACTACGATACTCCTGACGGAACAACAGTAAGAGATTATATTCATGTACTGGATCTCGCAGAAGCCCACGTTAAATCGATTGAATATCTGGAGCAAAATAATGGATTTGATGTCTTCAACGTTGGGACAGGAAAGGGTGCCAGCATTCGTGAGGTTATTGATACTATCGAAAAAGTTACTGGCAAGAAACTCAAGTACTCAGAATCTGGCCGGAGAGAGGGCGATTCAGCCCGATTAGTAGCTGACACAGCCAAAATCAACAAATTAATGGGATGGAAATCCAAGTACTTGCTCGAAGATATTCTGGAAAGTGCATGGAAATGGGAGCAAAAAAGACCCATTTCGGATTATAATTAGAAATGATTCATCGTCCAAAACTTAGCGTAATAATTCCCGTTTGGAATGAGATAAAAACAGTTGAAGAGGCAGTTCGCAGAATTTATGCTCTAGATGTCGATAAAGAGATCATTGTCATTGACGACTTCTCAACAGACGGAAGTAGAGAATTACTCAGGAAATTACGCCCAGAGTTAAAACTAAAGCTTATCCTCCACGCGAAAAACAAGGGAAAGGGGGCCGCTGTTAAGGCAGGTATCGCGCACGCAAAAGGTGAGTATGTTGTGGTCGAAGATGCAGACAGCGAGCTTGACCCAAACGACATCTTAAAGATGCTGAGCCAAATCGAGAACGATCAAAGCATTGATCTTATCGCCGGAACCAGGATATTTCCACAGAACGCCAACATCACTACTGGGCTCGCTCGCTGGGTTACGAGACTGGGGATACTAATCCTGTTCCAACGCAATATCACAGACCCACTGTGTGCTTATAAACTATGCAAATTAAGCAAGTTCAAAGGTCTCAAAATTCAGTCTGAACGATTTGGAATCGAAGCCGAATGGCTCGTCAAGGGCATAAAAAAAGGCTGGAAGATCAATGAATTTCCAGTGAAGTACATACCACGAGGAAAAAAAGAGGGGAAAAAAATCGAGCTTAAGGATGGCTTCGATATCGTTGCTCAATTAATTAAGTTGAGGTTTTCAAGCTAGATGAAGATTGGAATAGACCTCTCCCCAAGTGAAGATTCTCCGGCGGGAGTCGGTCAGTATACGATAAGCATCGTATCAAAACTTGTCGAAATTGATACAAAAAACACATACTTCACTTACTCTAAAGCGCCGATATTCCTTCCAAACACCGAAAACATAGTGATTCACAGAAGTCGCGGACTGTTTTCAGGGGTACGTTGGATGCGCAAGGTTTCAAGTGATGCAAAGAAAAGGGGTGTCGAGCTTTTTATCTCTCCCTCCAATCATCTTTTCAGCCTTCTGTTTCCTAAGACTGTTCAGTTCATACATGATCTGGCACCACTAAAGACACCAGGCTTTTTTAAACCTAAAGCACGGATTCTTTATCCTCTCACAGCAAAGATGGCGCTCAGGAGGTCTTGGAAAGTGGTCACCATCTCACAAGCGGTAAAAGATGAGCTACTTGAGCTCAAAAAGGTGCCTTCCGAGAAAATCAGCGTGATCTACCCCGCTCTAAATCTTTGGATTATTAACCGGGCAAAACAACAGCTTGAAACCAGCTCAAGGTACACTCTGCCGGACGAATTTCTGCTATCTGTTAGCACCCTTGAGCCAAGAAAAAACCATATCAACCTTATGAAGGGTTTTGCAGAGTTTAAAAGTGCGACTGGCTCAAAAATCAAACTAGTCGTTGTAGGGAAGAAGGGCTGGTACTACAAGAAGATTTTCTCAACCGTAAAAGAGCTCGGGATCGAAGATGAGGTGGTTTTTCTTGGATATGTCTCAAATGAAGATCTTGCCTCGATCTACTCAAAGGCCGCAGGATTTATCTATCTCAGTTTTTACGAGGGGTTCGGTATGCCTCCTATAGAGGCAATGTACTTCAACCTACCTGTACTTGTCTCGAATATTGATCTGTTCCATGAAACCCTTGAGAGCCATGCGTCATTTACAAACCACAATTCGCCAACAGAGATCGCAGACAGTATAATTGAGCTTCTAAAAGGGTCAGAGCTCACAGATTCAAAAAAATACGTTTCTGATAAATACACTGGGGAGAGATCCGCAGAGAAATTACTTAAGGTGATATCAACATTTGAAAAGGGCAATTAATAAATCAAAACAGATGGTACAGAAAAGTTTCGTCCGGTATTTTATTATCGGAGTCGCTTCGTTTGCAATCGATTTCATCCTTTTCAATATCTTCATTTACCTGCTCCACGTTGAACCAATTCCAGCCAATATGACATCACTCCTGCTCTCGATGGTATTCAATTTCATAATGTCAAACTTCTGGACATTCAAGGTTGGCAAAGAAAAGATGAGAAGGAAGATTGCTAGGTATCTTGTGATCGCCGCTATCAACTATGTTCTTAATAACATCATCCTTTATGTGTTCCTCACGTACATGAGTCTTCACCCGGTCATAGCCAAAGTGTTTGTCATGGGTCTCCAGATCACGTGGACATTTCTCATCTACAAGCTTTGGGTATTCAAACCAGCTCCCCTAGTCGAAGAGCGCAGCAATGGCTGACAAGTATTTTATTGCGATCTGATCCCACGAGTTATTCGAGATATACCTGTTGATCCTATCGAGCTCATTCGCATATAACTCCTTATCACCAATCAGGTCATGTACAGCTTTTACAATTTTCGCTGGGCGATTGTCTTTTATACGGTACCCGGCTTCAAGCCCGCTGAAAATGTGAGAGTCAGTGATAACAACGGGCCTTCTT
>JBHHUN010000020.1:0-19898 GCA_046753765.1 Candidatus Dojkabacteria bacterium
TAAACGGGACAAGCCAATACAGGATGTTGTCGCAAAGATCTTTAAACACCAAACCCCTGAGGGGCCGTTCCAGATAATTATCAATCTGCCCAAGGTTTTTGATGGAACCGGAAAAGATGAACTAAGCTGGATGTTTTGTGATGCTGTGGTAGTAGTCTATGCCTTGGTCAAATTCGGGTATGGAAAGAATCCTCAAGTCAAGAAAGCAGTTAACTACTTAACCAGCCTTGTCAGGGATAACGGCTGGCCCTGCAAGGCCGATCCCGTGTTTGGACCCAACTTTAAGGGCCCCGGACGAAGAGAAGATCCCTGTCCTTATGTTAACTTTTATATGGTAAAGGTACTGGCACAGCTGCCTGAATGGCACAAAAGTAAAGAGATGCGGACTGGCATCGATACTATCTTTACGCTGTGGCGAAGCCGAAAAAAACGAAAGCCGTACCTGTTTGGAATGGGTACAGATTTCAAGAAGCTTAAAGTTCAGTTTGTCTGGTACCACATCCTACATCTTCTTTTTGCACTGCATAAATTACCGGCTGCAAGAAAACGGAAAGAATACAAACAGTTGGTGAAAATTGTGCAGCAAAAGGTAGACAAGGGCGGGAAATTTACACCGGAATCAGTTTATCGGGTGCACAAAGACTGGGACTTTGGTCAAAAACGGGAGCCTTCAGAGTGGTTAACACTTAATGTTTACAGAGTTCTTGCGGCGTGAAATTAGTGACGGATCTTAGTAGATTGCTATAGCAAAGACCCCATTCTTTGCTATCCCCTCTTTATATCCAGTCAGCGATTCGAGCCTTGAGATCGCCTCGTCTACTGTCCTTGGTTTGGATGACGAGTTGTTCAGGCCTTCATTTTCGTACAACTCGCGAGTAGTATTGTAGTGGCTGATTCGTGACACCTTTCGCTCTAGAGTCTCCCCAGTCTGTTCATTGATAAACCTGACACCGTCACCTTTGCGAATCCTAGAGTAATCGAAGGGTGAATGCAGCGTGTTAGTTCTGTACTCTACTCGTTTTGTGTCATTAACAATAGCTTCGAACGGGCGATCAGAAATACCCAAAATATGTATACCTTCAGGTGATGTGTAATCTATTTCAACAGACCTCTTACCTATCTGCACCCTTAGACTGGAATGGTTTTGTTTCTGACGTTCAATCTCATCAAGGACACTTCTTCGCGGAAATTTCGCCCTGATATCTTCTGTCAGCTTTAAAATTAACATAGGAAACTCATTCCGATCGATTGCATCTTTAGTCCATTGGAGTTTGGGATGCTTTGCCATAAACTCTTCGAGAGTCCCCTCTACCATAAACTCAACATGCTCCCAGGCAGACTTTACTTCTTGCCCCGCGCGGGGTTCAATAATCTCAATGACAGAGAATGACTCGCCCTTATAGCTAAGCGGGGATTTAAGACCAAATATTCCTACTCTTCTACCACCCACAATGTTCTCGGATATCAACTCTTCGCTCTCCATTACATGCTTTTTCTGACTTTCGTAGTCTTCTGCGCTGTCAGCTTGATAAGCAGTATGGTCGATGCTTAGTTTGTCAGTATCGATGCCAAGTCCGGCAAGCAGCTTGTATACTTTTGCTATGAATCGGTTGTGATTTGAAGGTATCATCTGTTATTTCCACTTTATTGAACACCCAACGCCGAGCGGCTGCTCTTTGGGAGGTTCTTTTCCGGCGATCAGGTCTTTCATTGCATCCTCCAGGAAAAACTCCTCGGCTTGCTCGGGGTTTTCCCAGTTGTCGATCACCTTCCCTCTGTAATACAGCTTAAACTGTTCATCTACAAGCCGAAACAGAAAGCTGTCGGGTGTATTTCGTGCATCGTATTTGGTAGCTATCTCCTGGCTTTCATCTCGGAGGTATGGAAAGGGGATCTCCCACTCTTCCGTTCTCTTTTTCATCTCATCAAACGAGTCTTCCGGGTAGTTTTGATCTTCATTTGGATTGATAGCTACAAAGTTAATATCATCTTTGTACTTGTGGTAAAGCTCAATGTATATTGGCCAGTGAGACTTTGCATAAGGACAGTGATTGCAGGTAAATATAACAAGAAGACCTTGTTTGTCTTTAAAGTCGCTGAGCAGGTATGTGCTACCGTCTGTGCCGGGAAGCATGAATTTCTCGGCTATCCAGCCGGTTTTAGCAAGTACCGAGTTGACTACTGCCATGAGTGTTGAGGTAAAAACTTATGTTTGAAACCTGATATGCTAATATAGCATGTCTTCAAAGTTTAAATAATGGATTTACGAGAGGTTGCTGGAAAAATCAGGCGTGACGAGTTTGGCAGGCCTTCTGGGGTTTTTGCTTTGAACAAGCAAAAAGGTGAAACTTCTCATGACCTGGTCGATAAAGTACGCAGGCAGCTGGGCACCAGAAAGGTCGGTCACGCGGGTGCGTTGGACACTTTTGCAACTGGGCTTGTCGTTATACTGGTGGGCAAAGATACAAAGCTTGCCAACAAGCTTATTGATCTCGATAAGGTGTACAAAGCACGTTTGTTACTCGGTGTTTCTACTGACACGCAGGACCCTGAAGGAACTGTGACCGCGGCAGGAGCTGTGGAAGCACTAAAGAAAAAAGATCTGGAAAAAATAGCCGCTGTACTGGAGTCATTCAAGGGTAAACAGCAGCAACTTGTATCTGTTTATAGCTCTGTAAAGGTGGGTGGTAAGAAGCTCAGGGTGTTGATGCGGGACCAGCGGTACAAGCCTGAAACTATTACTGAGGGTGATGCAAAAACATTAGTCTTTAAGGCGCTTAATGGTGGTGTAAAAGATTTTGAGGTCAAGGTGCCACGTAAAGAGATCGAGATCTATGATATTAAACTGGTGGGTAATGGGACTGTAAGTGAACTTGAGCTGAATGTTGATACACAAGAGCTCCCCGAAACACTTCCCTATTTAGATATTGAAGTACATTCCTCAAAGGGTACGTATATAAGGCAACTTGCTGAAGATATAGGTGGAAAACTGGGACATCCAGCGATGTTAATTGAGCTGGAACGCCTGAAAGTTGACGACCTGACTCTCGAAGACGCACTAGTAATCAGTGATCTAACCTGAAGAGCCTTGGACGTTCGAGCTCCACGGTTGGTTGCGGCACAGCGCTACAAACGGTTGGGTTGCTTGCCCCATATGTTGGTTTCACTGAAGGCATTGCTATCGGTTGAGTATCTTTCTGCTTTGATGCAACCACATCTTCGGCACTGTAACGGTAAACATCTACCTGCCGACCTTCAGATCCAAAAAGAGTTATTGTATCTCCATCGTTGTTAAGGCTGACCGGTTTTGGGAAGATCTTTACACTCGCCAAACTCTGGATTGAGAGACCGGTCAATGGATGTTCCTTTCCAGAAGCATCTTTAAGTGTTAGACCATCAAGTATTACCTCTTCATCGCTTAAATTAGTAAGTTCGAGCCACTCATCCCCTGTGGTTGGTGCTGCTTCGACCCTGGAAATGAAGACACTGGGTTCTTGTAGATTCACTGGTTCGGGATCACAAGGGGTGTTAACAGCACCGCCTGAATTTGAATTGGGATGCTTTGCAACAGTATTGCAATCTCCACTGAGAAGCTCAAAGCTGATTCCTTCGCTTGACTGTGGATAATTGAACGCCGAAGAACCCTCGGTAGAGATTATCGCCACCTCTCCGCCAGAGTTCGGTAGTGAGAAGGTGCTCTCAACAATACTTGCTTCAGGGAGCCTGGTAGAAAGAGCGATTGCATCCCTTGCCAAAACAACATATTCATAAGCCTGTAACTGGTAGTTGGGTAGGGTTGTTGCACCAAGCTGCCACTGTGACAGCTCAACGGCTGCTGCGCTGCTGTTATAAAGCTCAACCCACTCATACTGGCTGTCGCTTCCAACAGGATTTGGCATAACCTCATTTATCACAAGGGAAGCGTCGCTCCCGGCTGCTACAAGTCCAGCAACAAGACCGGGAGTGACAACTAACAAAACTGTCAGACTTACCAAAAGTCCACGCATTAATTTACTGATAACTGGGGAGATTATAATCGAAGAATCTTAACGAATCCTAAACGTTGTTAGTATTAGTAGGTGAACGAGGACAAATGCCAGTATTCAGTTCTTAAGCCCTGATTGCAATTGACATGTTGGCATACCATCGCTACATTTGCACCACTTATTACAGTTTTTTTAAGGTATCCCCCATGTGCTGCGTAAACTGGTGCATTTGCACTTGAATGCGCGATATCTATTGCTGAGTGAAAACTACAACCCCATTGAGTACATCGATTCCCATAGGAAGAGGTGAAATAAAAAGAACCGGAAAGTGGCCATCCCATACTGCCCGATCCACAACTAACACCATTTGAGGGGAAGTATTTGCTTGCTAGTTTAGAGCATGGGTTTGTGTGTGATCCATTAACCAATACTCTAAAATGTACGTGAGGTCCGGTAACATACCAACCTGTCATGCCCTGATATCCAATGACATCACCCTTCTTTGCATAACCGTTTATCGGTAAATTCCCAGGATTGAGAAGAGATTCGATCTTTTCTTGTTCTTTCAGTGCCAAAAATTCCTGCTCTGTAAGTAGTTTTGCTTGAGCTTCCAGGCTGCTGATAAGGCTTAGGCTTTCTTCTTTTTTCCTGTAGTAGATAGCCCTTTGCGAATCAACCGTTGCCTTATCTTTTTCAAGTGCAATTTTCTCTTCTTCAATCTGAGATTCATCTCTTTCCACTTGGATTTTACCGTCCTCGAGTTTAGTTTTCTGTATCGCCAGATTTTCCTTCATTCTGGCCAAATCCTCAAGCATGCTATTTGTTTCCTGTTGTATAGAGCTCTGGTAGAGATTTATCTTAACAATATCGGTACCTTGGGTCGTTAAAATGAGGTCAAACTGGGAAAATGTTTTTTGTGACAAATACATGTCAATAAGCCTTCGGTCTGTTTCATCTTGCAATTCAGTAATGTCATTCTCAGTATTGACAATGGTAGTGGCAGTTTCGTCTATTTCATTCTCAAGTATCTCAATCTCTACTTGCAGCTCCTCAATTGTTAGTGCTTTCTCTTCTATTTGTGTTTCTAATAGATCGATCTTGTCCTTCAGCTGGAAGAGCTCTGCCTCATACTTGTTAGCTGCAGCTTTTTCGTTATCAATGTTGGACTCAATATTTTTCCTTTGATTCCGAATCTCTTCCAGTTTTTCTTGAATTTCAGTAAGATCATCCTCGAGTGTAGCTGAAACGGTAGAGGGAACAGAAAATACAAGTATAATCACCGTAAGCATCAGAGGGGGAAAGAGTTTGAATATGTTTTTCAGTTTGTTCACGGTACAGTTACTTATGCTAATACTATTCTATGCTATGTTACGTATTTATTCAATTGATGTATCTTTTGATGGCGATAAGGCTGTTCAGCCCTCCAACGATCGCGCCCAGCACAACAAGCACAACGAAAAGTCCTACAAGGTGAATGAGCTCGAAGTTGGGCCACTGAAGGTTTCCGAGGAAGTTTACGACGAAGTTGACAGCGTTTGTATCTCTGTTTGCCACCAGTACTATGTAGCCAAGGATATATAGTAGGGTTGATGAGATAAACGCACCGAGAAAGCCGTAAACGGCGCCCTCAAATATAAAAGGTGACCTTATAAACCACAAACTTCCGCCGACAAGTTGCATGATGCCGATTTCCTCCGATCGGCTAAACGTTCTAAATTCAACGGTTAGTAGCGTAAAAAAGAAGATGACTATAAGAAGCAGCGCCATAATTACTCCACCACCGGTTCTGAGCCAGTGGAAAAGGGTTCGAATAGTATCGATGGTCTCCTTAGAGAACCGTACAGCAAAGATGTCGGTGTTGGTTTCCTGTTCTGTTTCAAGGAGATCAATGATTGTGTTTGCATCTTCGATGCTGTGCAGCCTTATTCCGAGACTTGGAGGTAGAACATTTGGCCTTATGTTTTCTGCGACCTGTGGGTTTGTTCTCTCCTGAACTGACTGGAACTCTGCAAGGGCACCGTTCTCATCGGTGTATTCTATTTGTGCTACTTCATCATTATCGAGCAGTCTGTTGTTTAACTCTTCAATGTTTTCGACCTTTGTACCCGCATTAAAGAAAACATATATGTGTGGCTTGTTCTCTATGGATTTTAAGAAGAGGTTAGATGTGAATGCGATCAGTATAAAGACTGACGCTATAAAGAAAGAGAGCGTCATCACGAGCACTGATGCATATGCAAGCCACCCGCTCCTTCTGATCTGTTTACCTGTTTGTGAAAGCGATCTTTTGAGAAATGTTCCTGGTGTCATGATTTATTTTTTGTCAGTTTGAGTTTTAATTTTTGATTTAGCTTTCTTGGATGTATCAGTTTTTCCTCCGTCTATCTTCTCGAGTATGTCTTTTTCCATCTTTGCATCCTGCTCTTTTTGCTCTTTTTTCTTTGTTTTGAAAGTAATTTTCTTTCTTGTTTTTTTGGCCTGAGCTGATTTTTGTAATCCAGCCTGGTTCTTCTTTTCGGCGGGTGATTTCGCACTTTTTGATTTGGTTTTCGGTTTTGGCTTGCCAGCCTTTGCTCTTTTTTGAGTTAGCGTTGGTTTTGCTTTCTCATTACCTACAGCTGTTTTTGATTTTTTAGTTTTCTTTCTTGATGCATCTAGAACTCGCAGGCTAAACTCGTCAACTTCATCGTAACTACCACGATAATCATCGCGAACAATTTTGCCGCCTTCCATCCTGAGTACACGCTTGTGAAGAGAATTTACAATATCTGAACCGTGTGTCGACATAAGAACCGTTGTCCCCCAGTTATTGATCTTTGAGAGGATTTGCACTATGTCCCAAGCTGAATCCGGATCGAGATTGCCAGTTGGCTCGTCGGCAATGAGAAGTCGCGGATTGTTTGCCATTGCTCGGGCAATTGCTACTCTCTGCTGCTCTCCACCGGATAGCTGACGTGGAAAAAAATGCATTCTGTGTGAAAGCCCGACAATATCCAGTAAGTAAGGTACATTTTCTTTTATCTCTTTATCTGATCGCCCCGCAGCTTCCATTGCGAAGGCAACGTTTTCGTATGCATCAAGCTCAGGGATGAGTTTGTAATCCTGGAAGATAACTCCTACCTTACGGCGCAAATTATAGACCTGTTTTCGTTTGAAACGCGTAATATCTTCATCTTCAAAGTACACCTTTCCTGTTGATGGAAGCTCTTCGCGGATAAGCAACCGATTGAGTGTTGTCTTTCCTGATCCTGATGGGCCTACTACGAAAACGAACTCGCCCTCTTGAATCTCAAGCGAGACTTCCTCGAGTGCTGTGATTTCAGGTCCGTACCTTTTGCTAACTGAGATTAACTGAATCATATCGACAAGCTACAGTTTATTAGAAATTGAATATCTGTGCAATTTAGATTATTATACATATAATCTGCCCTCAGATACTTAATTTTGCTTAAAGCTTTGGCAAAAAGCACGTCTTCGAGGGTGGGAAGAACCCCCAGAAAAAAAATTCAAGAGGAGTATGAGGAGGTTGTCACCTATAGGTTGAGACCTCAGGCTGCACGCTTGGGTATCGCGGTGATTCTTATTGGGCTTGGAGTTGTGTTTTTAAGTTCAGGGCTTTTAGATGGGATAGATATAGCTGTGTTCAACAGCAGCCAAAGCGAGACTGCGCAGGATGATAACGAAGGGAGTAGATCGATAGATACGGATGATAAAGTTGACGGAGATGACAAAAGCAATAGCGGTGAAAACAAAGGGAAGCATATCTCCGGCGGAATAAGCACAGAAAGAGTGGATGCATCTACAGGCGAGTCGGCTAAGAAAGCGCATTTAACTGCAAAAAGCATAGATACCTCCGGAAGATGGAGAGCAACTGATTACGTACAGGGTGATATTGGACTTGGTGTGTACACTGTGAAGCGCGGTGACACGCTGTGGGAGATCTCTGAAGCGGTCTATGGCAGTGGTTTTAAGTGGCGAAAACTACTGAGGGTGAACAGAGACGAGATTGGATTTCTACCAAATAGGAGTCAAGCGTTAATAGTTCCTGGGCAAAAATTGGTTATCAAAAAGTAAAAAGCTTTATCTTTTTATCTGTGCCTCTATAAACGCCTCGAGCTTTCCATCAAGAACAGCTTCGGGATCATTGGATTCGACCCCAGTTCGTAGATCTTTCACCAACTTGTACGGTTGCAATACGTAATTTCGAATCTGATTGCCCCACCCTGCTACTTTGTGTTTCCCTTTGAGTTTTGACTGTTCTTCTTCTTGCTTTTCTATCTCAATCTGGAGTAGTTTTCCACGCAGTATGTTCATTGCAATCTGGCGGTTACGGAGTTGACTTCTCTCTGAGCTAGAACTGACTACTATTCCGGTTGGTTTATGCACAAGTCTTACCGATGTAGCTACTTTGTTTACGTTCTGTCCCCCAGCTCCTGACGCACGAACAGCAGAAAAATCAACATCGTCCGGCTTCAGGTCAACCTCAACATCATCTTCGATAAGGGGGGTTACTTCGACTCCTGCAAAAGATGTTTGCCTCAACCCCTGTGCATTAAATGGCGATACTCTCACGAGCCTGTGTGTACCGTGTTCCATCTTGAGATAGCCGTAGGCATATCTTCCCTTTACTTCAATGGTGACGTTGTTTATTCCTGCTTCGTTGCCCGCTACTTTGTTCACAACTTCTGCTTCGAAGCCCTGAGTGTTCATATACCTCAGATACATTCTAAGGAGCATCTCGGCCCAATCGTTAGCCTCTGTTCCACCCTGTCCGGAGTGGATCGAAAGAATGGCGTTGTGCTCATCGTACTTCCCACCAAGAAACGTCAGCGTTTCAAGCCTATCTACCTCTTTATCTAATCTATTCTCAAGTTCGTCGATCTCCTTCCATACGTCAGGATCAGGCTTACCGGGGGTGTTCTCGGGATCCTCCGCGACCTCAATCATCACTTCGATATCTTCAAGGGAGCTGTCAAGAGAGGCTATGTTTTCCAGATCGTCGTTTATTGATCCCAATCTTTTGAGAATAGTCTGTGCGGCCTCTTTGTTATCCCAAAGGTCAGGTGCCCTGCTTTGCTCTTCCAGCTTTGAGGCCTCAGCGGTGAGCTCTTTTATATCCAGCTTCTTTTTGATAGTGGCTAACCTCGTCACAAGCAACTTGTATTGATTTTTCAATTCCTGTGCAGTTTTCATGCACTGATTGTATCAGATCTGGTATAATCTTGTGTGAAAGAGCATTTACTGATAGAATTCACGCTATGCCACAGACAACATCAGCAAAAAAGGCGCTCAGGGTTAGTGAACGTCGAAGAAAAAGGAATATCGTCGTTAAGGATTCGTACAGAGCAGCCAGAAAAGCTGTTAGAGACGCCGTGTCAGCCGGCAAGGTGAAAGATGCTGAAGCCAAACTTCCTGAAGCTCACTCAAAAATAGATTTTGCAGCTAAAAAGGGCGTTCTGCACGCAAATACCGCATCAAGGTACAAGTCAAGACTTAGTAGCCTTGTTAAAAACGCACAGAGCAAATAACTTCCAATCCTTCAGATTTCCAGCTAGAATAAAATATGTCCAATTCACTTATCAAGTTGATTGATTATTCCTTGTTGCCTGCAGCTCTTTTGCTGCTCGGCAAGATCGCGGGTATCTACCTTGTCGCGGCGGTATTTGGGATTACAATTGGCGTTCAGCACTTCCCTGAGGCGATCTTCTCACTGCATCCGGTTGTTCCTTTTGAAGACCTTCAGACACTATCATCATATTCTGACCTCATCATGTTTGCTATCATTGCAGCAGGCTTCTCATTTGTCTTGGTAAACGCTGTATTTTTTCACGATTCGCATATCAAAGTCAGCACAGTAAACTCATTGGCAAAATATAACCTGCTCTTTCTAATCAGCAGCTCGTTTCAGCTTTACCACTCGGGAGTGATATGGTTCATGTTCACCTGGCTGGCGAACGTAGCTGTTCTAATAAACATGCTTGCAGGTAAGACCTACAGCTGGGTGGTTGTACTGACAACTTTGTTTGCTATCGGGCTTTCAGTGATCCTTTTTAGAGACCTTTCTGCAGAGCTCAGGCTAACAAGGGATAAGCTGTTAAATGCGAAATAGAGCGGAGATTTAACAATTACTTCTTCAACTCCGCTAAGAGATCCCGTAGGTCAGCTGCTTTTTCAAATTCCAACATATCCGCGTAGATATTCATCTGCATCTCTATCTCTTCAATAAGTTGATTCTGCTCACCCTTCTTCATTGCCGGAAAGCTTTCAGCTGCCTTGAAAAGACTTAATGATTTGTCTTTCTTGGGATCTGGTTTGTCTCCGCGTTGTGTTTCAAGCAGGTCTTTTATCTCTTTTTGAATGGATTTTGGAGTGATGTTGTGATCCTTATTGTACTGATTCTGAACTTTACGCCTGCGCATCGTCTCAGTTACCGCTGCCTTCATACTGTTGGTGATGTGGTCTGCGTACATGAGCACCCTTCCCTCCTCGTGTCGCGAAGCTCTTCCGATTGTCTGGATAAGACTGGTCCTGGACCGCAAGAAGCCTTCTTTGTCAGCATCAAGTATAGCGACCAGGGACACTTCAGGCAGGTCAAGACCCTCACGCAGAAGGTTGATGCCCACAAGCACATCGTACTTACCCAGTCGCAGGTCTTTTAGAAGTTCAACTCTCTGGACTGTATCAATATCTGAGTGGATATATGTCACTTTGACTCCGATCTCTTTGAGGTAGCTGGATAGATCTTCTGCCATCCGTTTGGTGAGTGTAGTAACAAGCACTCTTTGTCCACGATCTACAGTCAGTCTGATCTCGCCGATAAGGTCATCAACCTGGTTTTTAAGTGGTTGATCCTCGCTAAGTATCATATCTTCGAACCCGTGTCTTTTGAGATCTTTATCGAGTTTTGATTTTGATGCTGAATCCAATGGTCTGATCTCAATCTTCGGGTCAAGGAGACCTGTTGGTCTGATTAGCTGCTCAGCATATCCACGGTAGCCCTTTGGCAGTTTGTCCTTGTATTTTATAGAGAGCTTGGCTGCTGCCTTTCTGCTGAGATCGAGCTCAAAGTCATTTGGTGTGGCTGAAACATAGATGGCTTTATCCAGCCTCTGGTTGAACTCTTCATATTTAAGTGGACGGTTATCAATCGCAGCCTTCAGTCTGAAACCGTATTCTACGAGTGTTTTTTTGCGTGCCTGGTCACCGTTATACATTCCTCGCACCTGGGGGAGTGTCATGTGCGACTCGTCAACAAAGATAAGCCACTCTTCGGGGAAGTAGTCAAGGAGAGTTGATGGAGGTGTTCCTGGTTTTCTTCTGTCGATGTAGCGGGAATAGTTTTCAATGCCCGACGTATATCCTGTCTCCTGCAGCATCTCAATATCATATCTGACTCGCTGTTCAAGTCTGTGCATCTCAAGTATCTTCCCGCGTTTCTTAAAGCTCGCAGTCTCTTTTTTAAGGTCCTCTTCGATCTGTGGGATAACAGCCTTTAAAGACTCATAAGGCGTTACAAACTGCTTTGCTGGAAAGATCATATATTCGTCCGGAGACTCGATGAGTTCTCCGGTGACTGGATTTACGATTTTTAAAGACTCAATATCATCACCGAAATACTCCACACGAAGAGCCGTCTCGCCGTCTGACATGTAAATGTCAACGCTGTCACCTCTAACGCGGAACAGTCCCGGAAAAAAATCATACTCACTTCGCTCGTACTGCATGTCTGTAAGGTGGCGGAGAAATTTGCTGCGGGAGTATTTCATGCCGGTTTTGACCTCTCGGGAGAGAGACATGTAGTCATCCGGGTTTCCAAGTCCATAGATACACGATACCGATGCAACCACCAGTGTGTCTGCCCTGGAAAGAACTGCCTGTGTTGTAGCAGAACGGTAGTGCTCAATCGTCTCATTTATGTCTGCTTCTTTTTCTATATATAGGTCTCGTCTGGGGACGTAAGCTTCGGGCTGATAGTAGTCGTAATATGAAACGAAGTACCTTACAGCATTTTTCGGGAAGAACTCCTTAAACTCAGAGTAAAGTTGCGCTGCAAGTGTTTTGTTATGTGCAAGTATCAACGCTGGTCTCTGGGTTTGCTCAATGATATTCGCCATGGCAAAAGTTTTGCCTGAACCTGTGACTCCAATCAGTGTTTGATGATCAAGGCCTGCTTCGATCCCGTTCGACAACGTCGATACAACCTCTTGTTGAGGTGGTGACATCTTGAATTTTGAGGTTAGTTGGAATCTGTTCATGAAAACTATTCATTTTATCAGGAATATGCTACATTTTGACAGAGTTGCACGCTCATGAAACTATTTATTGCATACACTGCGCTTTTGCTGGCTGTTGTTATATCATCAGTTGGCTCTCTTAACATTCTCCTTAAAAGTGATTTACTTGTGTCCCCTCAGTTAAAGGCAATTGCAGCTGTGTCTGGAATTCGCAGACATCCAGATTCCCAGGCAACCGGTGTTCCTGTGCAAGCAGATACCCAGATTGCGGAAGTGACAGCGCAGAAAGACAATTTTCAGGTTGTTTTAGGTCAGGTAGATACAAGCTTCGACTATGAGCAGATGGAGGATTTCGAGTTCGTCTATGGGAAGGGAGAACAAACACAGGTTGATGCAGATATGATCTACAATAATTCTTTTAGCGAACTACCACTCATTGAGGAGGACTACTACTACAGGAAATATGAGAATGCAGCAGCAGGCGTGGCCGGAATAAATAAGACACCAATTATGAGGCCGGGTGACTCAATAGGTGTTATAGCCGACAGGTTCATCAATATTAAAACGTATAATGGTTACGTTCAACCTCCGGGCTACTATTTTGCCTCTGGTGTGTGCTGGACCTCAAGCACTCTGGGTTTTATGATGGACAATGCTAACTGGCATTTTAAAAAGAGGTTTGGTGTGAATCTGTTTGTTTTTGGGTCTAGGGACCGTGCCCCGCACCCCGACTCGTATGAAACGTATCATGGACATGGCGATACGATAATGCAGATAACAGAAGGTAATCCGTTGCAGGATTTTAGATTTACAATTAATCCCAGATTGAAGACAATGCCGGAGGTGGCAAACATAAAGATCAAGGTAATGATGCTCGCGACAGATGAGCATGAGACAGCATCGCACGGTCAGTCAATTGGTGCTTATATTATCAGTAACAAGAAGTTCTAATGAATGTAGTAACTATCGTGGTTTTGGTGATTGTGGTGGCTCTTTCGATAGTCTTTTTCCTCAGGTCGAAGGTGAAAGAGGTGCTAGCTGTCTCACTGAAGTTTATATTTCCTTTGCTGGCGTTGCTGGTTTTGTCAGCGCTTTTTGTTCCGCAGGGGTATGAGGCAGTTGCACGGTTTAGTCTTGAGCAGACAGGCACCTTGGAGACTATAAGAGGGTTTGATGAGCAACTTGATCCAATATTGTCACTACCGGTGAATTTGTTGCAGGGGTTTAGCGATATTTTTAGCCCTTCGGAAGATTCTGACACATCAGAGGTACCCGAAGCGGGATTTGTTGAATCTAAGGTATTTCCCCTTCTTGTTTCGTCGTCAACTTTGATACTCCGAGCTTCTGCAATTGTGCTAGGAGTGCTTGGGATGGCCGCGGTAATATATATGAGCTATGGGTTTCAGGACGTATCTGAGAACATGAAGTTGAAGGGAAAGATAAAGGAGCTTGAAGAGCGCCTGAGGCGCTTGGAATTAAATAGAAGTCCGGACTTAGGTTGAGTCTAATTGATCTCGCCTACGCCTGTTTTCGTAGGCTGTCCATCACACTGGAATAAAACGCCAGGTTATGTATCGTTGCTAATCTCTTCCCTGCTCCATTGCCAATCCGCATAAGGTGTCGTAGGTATGCGCGTGATACTGTAGAGCAGCACTCGCAATCACATTTTGAGTCAACAGGTCCCTCGTCAAACTTGTAGCGTTCTGTCTTGATATGCAGAACGTCATATATTTTGTAATGAGTGTCACCCTCTCCTCTATGCACATACAAATACCCATGACGAGCATTTCGTGTAGGCAGTACGCTGTCAAAGATATCCCATCCCACGTTGTATGCATATTCGAGGTCATCAGGCGTTCCGATCCCCAGCCCGTACCTCACCTTATCCTCAGGAAGTAGAGATGCAACGTACTCAATGAGTTCGTGATAAAAGCCTTCGGGGGCGTCTGTTCTCCAGGATTCTTTGTTGCGAAGAGGCAATCCCCCAAAACCGTAAACGTCAAAACCAATCTCAATTAGAGCTTCTGCACTCCGTTTCCTCTCTTTGAAATTGTTTGCTCCCTGCACGACTGCAGTAAGCATTGGGCGTTTAATCTTTGGATCATCAAAATCGCCTTTTGTAAGACGCAGCAACTTTAGAAATGCCTGTTTGGATTGCTCTGCCCACATAGTTGTCCTGTCAACTGACTTTTTGATAGCAGAGAGGCTGTCATCTTCAATTACAGGCTCATCCAGTACAACCCTTATATCTGACCCTAAGTTATGCTGGATGAGTTGTGATCGCTCAGGTGAGAGAAAATTGAAATCACCTGTTTTGAAGTCCTGAAAGCTTGCACCTGCATCTGTAATCAAGTTCTTTTTGTTTTTAGTACGATGTATGAGTGAAAACACCTGGAAACCTCCACTATCGGTTAAAACAGGGCGATTCCAGCCGAAAAATCTGTGAACTCCTCCGAAGTCTCGAATATACTCGCTTCCTAACTTCTGCTCGATGTGTAGAGTAGTCGTGACAATCTCGCGAACCCCGGCAGCTGCCGCATCTTTAAAACTGACGTTGTGAATAGTTCCATAAGTAGCATCCGGCATGAATACCGGTGTATTAACCGTTCCGTGGGCTGTCGAGAGTTTTAGTTTTCGCTTCTTCATCGTAAAGTTCAATCCAGTTTTGAAGTGTAAGCTCACCTGCCCTGGCGCTTTCTGTTAGTCCCTGAGCCTTGAGCCAATCTTCGATAACGGCTTTATTATATCCTACGTTGCCCAGGTTACTGCTTAGTTTTTTTCGTGGTGATGAGTAACCGATTTTTATCAGTTTTTTTAGTTTAAGTGGCTCGGCGTGCTTTGGCTTGATATTTGTAAATTGAATAACAGCTCCATCAACAGCTGGTTTTGGCTCGAAGGCGTGGGCTGGGATTGGAAACAGATACTTTACGTCCGAGTAAAGAGAAGCAAAGTTTGCTATAAACGCCGACTTCGGTGCCTCTGCAGAGTAGTCTTCTGCGACCTCTTTCTGGATAATCACTGTCATGCTTTGTGGTGGGGAGTTACTGGTGAGGAATTTACTTATTATCTTTTTTGAGATGTTGTAAGGTAGGGAGCCGATTACTTTGTAATTTTCTCTGTGCTCAAACTGTTCTTCATTAAACTTAAGAATGTCAGCGTTGATAAGCTTGAAATTGTCATTGCTACCGAATGCCGACTCCAGAGTAAACGTGAGTGCTGAATCAATCTCAATACTGGTAACTGTTTTTGCCTGCTGGATTAGAAATTCCGTAACAGCGCCGTCACCGGGTCCGATTTCGAGAATGTTATCAGTGCCATTTACGCCGGAGCTGTTTACAAACTCAAGAACAGCATTTATATCCCTGAGAAAGTTTTGACCGAACTGCTTTTTGAAATCGTGCTTCACTGTTTGTATCGATTTATTATTGAAAGCACGTCAGGCGAGGGGTCTATTCCTTTCACAAGCTCGCGTTTATCGAAGCTTGTTCCATAGATAATGCGCAGCTTGAAGTTACCTGGATTGCTACTTATGGTTTTTTTTAGCTCCATGAGGTGATTTTTGTTTGTCTCCTCAATGATGTTAATGATTATCTCATTTGTCGGGTTAAAATCATCAAGACTAATAATATCCTCAATGATTACACTAAATTCGTCATTTCTGTAGTTGGCTCGTCCAGAGATTACAAGCGGCAGATTCTCCTGGATCTTCATGTTGAGCTGCACATAGCGTGATGAAAAAACCACTGCTTCCGCCTTGATATCCTGATCTTCAAGCTCAAGAAACGCCATCGGCTTGTTATCCCTCTTTGAATATATAACCTTTACCCTGCTGATTATTGCCAGCGTTCTGAAAAGCTTTCCGTCTTCAAGCGTTGATGCCTTATGGAGCGGGATGACATCATTTGTAGCTAGAAGATGCTGGTGTTTAGCAATCGGATGATCAGTAATAAATGCGCCCAGTAGTTCTTTTTCCCAGGTGAGCTTTTGATACTCGTCTTCTTTGTCAACTTCCGGCATCTCTATGAGGTCTTCAGGTTCGCTGGCCGAACCATCCCCAAACAATGAACTTTGTCCAGCTTGAGCACTTTTTTCGCGACGGCTGACAATCTCAACAATGTAAGGAATGAATTCGAGGAGTTGCTTTCGGTATCCAAATTGATCAAGGGCGCCAACCATCACCAGGCACTCAAGGTCTTTCTTTGCCAGATTAGCAGTTCCGACTCTGCTCACTAGCTCCTCAAAGCTTGCATAGTCACCCTTTTCTACTCGTTCTTCAACAATTCTTTTCATCGCTTTGGCACTGCTGCCCTTAATTCCGCCCAGACCAAATCGGATTGCATTCCCTCCTTCTATGCTGAATGTGTAGAAGCTCCTGTTAATGTCTGGGGACAGGATCTCAACTCCCATATCACGGGCTTCTTTAAGATCGCGGTGTAGCTTGTCTGAAGAGTTAATATCAGTCTCCATAATCCCCGCAATAAACTCAAGTGGGTAGTTTGCCTTGAGGTAGGCCGTTTGGTAAGCGATCATCGAATAACTTGCACTGTGTGATCTGTTGAATCCGTAGTCAGCAAATGGCTCAAGATAAGACCAAACTGAATTGATAAGTTTTTCGCCGTGTCCCTTTGCTTTTGCTTTCTCTGTGAATATCTCCTTTTCTTTTGCCATTACCTCCGGTTTCTTTTTCCCCATAGCACGCCTGAGAATGTCGGCCTCGCCAAGTGAATAGTCGGCAAATGTAACAGCAATATTGATTACTTGCTCCTGATAGATAGCGTAACCGTACGTTGTTTTGAGGATAGGCTCGAGGCTTTCGTGCAAGTATGTGACCTTCTCTTCTCCTTTTTTTCGCTTGATGTAGCTTGGAATATATTGCATTGGACCAGGCCTGTAGGCTGCATTAAGGAAGATAAGGTCTTCCATCTCGGTGGGTTTGAGATCGCGGAGGTAGCGTTTCATTCCGTCCGATTCAAATTGGAACACACCGGTGGTATTGCCTTTCTGGAATAGCTCGAAGGTTTTTTCGTCCTCAAAGGAGATTGTATCCATGTCCAGGTCAACATCGTGATTGAATTTAACTTGTTTTACAGTATTTGAAATGACTGTAAGATTTGAAAGTCCCAGGAAGTCGAACTTCATCAGGCCCATAGGCTCCAGACTGTACCCTTCGATCTGTGTGATGATTTTGTCTCCCCCTTTGGCCTCGGTTTGGAGTGGCACATAGTCTGTGATGGGGTTTGGTGTAACCAGATAGCCACATGGATGGATAGAGACGTGACGCGCCAGGTTTTCCAGTTTTGAAACATAACCTGCAAGCTCTTCTAGCTGCGGAGACGAGCTAATAATCTCGTCAAACTCCATAACCTCATCGCGCATCTTTTCCATTGAAAAAACTCTGCCGAATTTTATAAGCACCATTTTTGATAGTCTATCAGCGGTTTGAAGGTCAATCCCCATTACCCTCGCGACATCTCTGATAGCTGCCTTTGTTTTGAGCCTCCCGAAGGTTCCAATAAATGAAGTATTCTCACGACCATACTTTTTAGACATGTATTCAAAAAGCTCGTCTCTGCGATCGTCCTGGAAATCAATATCAAAGTCAGGAGGGGACGGTCTTTCCGGGTTTAGGAATCGCTCGAAGATGAGCTCCCACTTGAATGGATCGAGGTCGGTAATGCCAAGTGAGTATGATGCAACACTGCCTGCACCGCTGCCGCGACCAGGCCCAATAAGTATATCTTGCTTTCTTGCCCAGTTGCAGTAGTCTTCAACGACCAGAAAGTAGTCGTCGTAACCCTTATTATGAATAACTTCAAGCTCGTAGCCGATTCTATCTTTTATCTTTTTGGTGAGTTTTCCGTAACGTTGTTTTGCGCCGGCAAGTGTTTTCTTTTTAAGTAATGCCCTTGTTTGCTTGCCGTCCAGTGTCTTATCAAATCGGGGCTGGATTCTGTCAAACTCAATCGAATACTCTTCAACTAAGTCCGCAATTTTCTGTGTATTTTCGACTGCCTCGGGGATGTCTCTGAATATCTCTGCCATATCGGCAGGCCCTTTAACGTAAAACTCTGTTGAGCCGTATCTCCTTCTATCAGGATCGGTAAGACGTTTGCCGTCACTAATGCACCAGACGATCTCTTGAATCTTATGGTCTTCCGGCTCAAGGTAGTGAGAGTCGCAGGTAGCAACGATGGGCAGTTTTAGCTCTTTTGCAATTTCTATTTGCTTGGGGATCAGATCGTGAGAATCTTTAATTCCATTTCTTTGCAGCTCAACATATGTGTGGTCAAATGTTTTGTCGAGGAATTGAAGCCACTTAACTGCCTTTTTTCTCTGTCCGGAGGCGAGCGCACGGTTGAAATTGCTGCCAAGACACCCACTGAGAGCTATGATTCCTTTGCCGTGCTTTTGGAGCAGCTCTCGGTCGGCTCTTGGCTTATAGTAGAACCCCTCGGTCTGTGCAGTTGATACGATCTTCATGAGGTTTTGATAGCCTTCGAAGTTTTTTGCCAGCAAGGTGAGGTGGTACCTTTTGTTATCAATCCCAGGTGTTTTGTCGTGCCTTGTACGATGTGCGACATAAATCTCACAACCGATGATCGGTTTGATTCCTTCTTTTCTGCACTGGTTCCAGAACTCATATATACCGTACATGACGCCATGGTCGGTAATTGCGCAGGCATTCATTCCGAGTTCTTTTACTTTCTGGATTAACGGCTTGATTTTGGCAACACCGTCCAGCAGTGAGTACTCTGTATGAAGATGTAGATGAACGAATGATTGGTCTGGCACAGTTAGGTTCTGTCGGATCACACAGCCTAGCAAGGGGGCAGCGCCCTTCTGCTAAACGAAATAATTAGGATTTCTTAACTATATAATAACACCCTGCCGTTTACAATCGGCTGGTCAGAGAAACTTGAAAATAGCAGCTAGTTTAGAAAATGAAATTGGAGGCAAATCCTTCATTTGGGTTCCCCGAGACAGCTACTTCCGGGTGACTGTGATCACTGCAACTACAGACCCTTGCGTTTTCGATGCAGATTCCAGTAAGGGAGTTAGATTCTGCTGGCGAACCATCTCATATTGGCGGCGGTACGCTCCCACTCGTGTTGGCCGTAAACTTTGGCAAGTGCCTCAAAATTCCACCCATAACGTGCAGCATATTGGCTTGACACTTTTGGCACGAGGTCTAAGAAGGCATCGTAGTACGAGCTGTAACTCACGCCGTTTAAATACCCAAAGCAGTTATACCAGAACGACTGTCTACAAAAGCCTGACTCAACTCCCATAATGGCTGTCACAATACGGTAATCTGCACCATAAGCCTCAGACTGGGTGATAATAATGTTGGCGATATCGTGGTTAGCAACAGGTGAACCGTTGGCAGCCAAGAAGTTTATCAAACGCTGTATCTTCTCTTCGCGCTCGCGCCTGAGTCTTTCTTCTTCTGCCTTTCTTCTCTCCTCAGCCCTTTGCTTTTTAACAGCTACTTTGATGTCTGCCTGATTAGGAGGCGTGACTAGTTCACTTAAATCGTCATCTTTCTGGACGACAAAATGACCCAGTACATCAGCTTGCGCAACGGATGCATTGATTGAATATGTAAGAGCAAATAACATAAGAATGGTGAAAGCTGTAAACGTGACAACAATTCTGGCGAAAATGCCAGGATGAGCTT
>JBHHUN010000021.1:0-19725 GCA_046753765.1 Candidatus Dojkabacteria bacterium
AAGGTTGAGGATCGTGATTTACATGCTCGCCGATATTGCAGTTTCAGCTCTTGGACTGGTCGTTTTAGTCGGAATCGTAAGCGCTCTTGGAGGAGTGGGGGTACCGCTGGACAACTGGCTGGTAGCAGGTTTTATTATTGCATTCGGGATTTTTGAGCTCCCTGCGCTGTACGCAACTGTGAGGTTTAGAGATATACGGGAAAAGAACACTGTCGACAATATCTTTGAAATCTGGCGACAACTGGTTGACGAGAAATGGCAGGAGTTTGTTTTAATAGCAAGCCTTACGGGGATAGTTTCTATACTCCCGCTTGTGGCATTGGGAACACCACTGATCTATGCGGTAGCACTTTTGCTACAGGCGCTTATCTTGGGAGTTTATGCACACTTGCTAGTAATGCCCTATGTTCTAAAGATACTGGAGCGTCTTGGCCATAGATTCAACTTAGATAAGAAGTTTAAATTTCTGTCCAGCAAATGGTAATTAAAGAGCTTAACTCTCTGCATCTCGATTCTTTCTATGACTGCTTTACTGAGTTAATGAATGAGGGATACGGTCACTTTTCCCCAAAGCTTCGAACTCATTTTTTAACGAAAGACTATCCAAAGGCAAACTTCAGGTTTTGGATGGAGCGCAATATTCGCAAGATTTTTGTTGTAATGGTTGAAGAGGAGGTTGTTGGTTTTATTGTAGGAGATAACTCGTACGGCGGGGTTGCATTTATCAGCTGGTTTGGGCTTAAAAAGCCGTACAGGCGAAAGGGGCTTGGCACGAAATTGCTGCATGAATACGAAAAATACATCACGAATAAAGGTGCTCACCTGATCGAACTTTTTACCTTCGAGGAGTTGATTGAATTTTATGAGAGACATGGGTTTACTGAGATCGGTCGGAGGTCGGAGGGTTACTATGGGCAGAAAAATGTGATTATGGATAAGAAGGTGGGGGAGTGGAGCGATGGGAGGCTAATCAAATCCTGATAATATGGCTGGAGATGTATACAAAGTCACACAAGAAGAACACACACGTGGGTCGGTAGAAAGACTCGAGCTGGGTGACAGGCTTACAAAGATGGATACCTTTTTTCGGCATCGCTTGGATTATATATCGCACCTGGATGCTAAAGACGTGATTCCCTCTGGAGGGATGTTTGACGACGCAAACAAAGTGAAGCATGAGTTGCGGGCCTTGGTAGAGCTAGGTTATGCTGGACAGGTCGCCGCCATAGTTGATGGGTTGGTGGAAGAGGATAATACTAGAAGTGTATTAATCGTAAAGAAAATGGGATACGTATTAGGAACTCTGGCGCGTGCTGGGGAAGTGGAGGTTGTACTGCACACCTTACGAGCTTATGTACAAGAGGAGGAAAAGTCAGAAGCAGGAGATGACTTCGATTTTAACCTCGATGATGAACTCCCGATTAATGCAGTACAGGAAGTTTTGATAGGTTTAGCAAACATGCAAGAGGATCAAGAAGTAGTACTCGATCTCCTGGGTAGTTTGGTGATAGATCGCGCAGTTAGTGTCAGGGGATCATGTGACAGACTAGAAGTTATTGGCAACATACTTGGTGTTGTCATTGCTAATGAGCGCACCGAACAGTTGTATGAGCGGGTAATGGGGATAATAGAATCAGAGCTGGAGCAGCTTGATACAACAGGGGTTGGCGCATTCTTTGGTGTCCTGGGGAAACTCGCTAGTGAAGGGTACAGGAACCGTATTCGGCGAATTGTCTTCGAAAGAGCTACAAGAAAGGGAATAGATATGCTTGCCGACCCTGAAAGGGTTCATCTGTTTGGTCTCGATTTGGTCACTGAGCCCGATGATCTCCAGGCCCTTGTTGATTTACGTAGTAGGTATGAAAAAGGAGAGTTGCTTGACGACAGACGTGTGCGTTCGCTTGACGAAGATAAAAATGGATATCAGCATTGGCTAGTAATTAATGTAGACATCTATAACAGAAGGCCTAAGTTAAGACGAACGCTTGACAAAATAATCAAAGACGATATTCAGGGGGCGAGGGGTTACTTCCGCGAGTCAGAAGCACGTTATTATCCTAATGATGAATGGCTAGCTGAGATTGAAAGTGATGCAAAGGAGCGCCTACTGAGCCATATCGCTCCCATGTTGGATAAAGCTCAGGCCCTTGGGACCTGGGAGAATATTGGCCCTATGTTTTTTGAAGCCCTTGGGGTGGAGTCGGTTGTAGAGCTAGAATCTGTACTTAACAAGCACTGGAAAGATCTGGCAGCAGCAACAGAGGCCTGGGCACAACACGTAGCACAGGGTGTTCAAGCACCGGAACTGGAATCCGAGCAAGAGAGCTCGACTCTCCATATGGATATGCTGTTGGGACTGAGAGCACAACTTGCGCGTTCTCTAGAGGAGGTACCTTTCCAGGAAGGTGACGGGGTAACGAAAAAGTATGTAAATGAGACCTGGTCCCGTATGTACTTGCAACTTGAAGGGCTTTCTCTAGTTGAATTGCAATTTCTCCGATTATTTATTGACAGGTACGGGGTATTCCATCCCAAGATTATCAGTCTCATCTCTGGGCAAAGAGCACGCCACAAACTTGAGATTGCAAAAACTGGGTCAAAGCTAGAGATGTTTGTCGGTGGCAAAGGCCATGGTGTAATTATTAGAACACAACCCATCGAAGCAAACGATACCTGGGAAAGGGCGAGCAAGATCAGTCCCAAGTTCTCTCTTGAACACCCTGAAGATGCACTCCCAACGGAAGTGATTTTGAAAAGAGATGGGGAGAGAATGTATACAGCTTTTGGAGGAATGACAGCTAGTAGTCTTCTTCGATACCTAGAAGACATACAGGCTCCTCAGGAGAGTAGGGATCACTTCAGGAGTGTTGTTGAAAAGAGGGTCGCGGCAATGAGGCAAATTATGCACGAGCACGGCATAGACCACGGACACGATCACTTCGAGAACTTTGTTATCTCTTTTGTAAGGACCCCTTATCTGCTCGACGTCGATGGATCTCCCAAAGATCTGAATACTGGTGACTTCAAATTCGATCCTGACAACATCAGCTTTGATCCCCTAGTATGGTTGACAGATCCCAATGAGTGGCAGATTATTGTCAGAGTCATAGATTTCGACAGGGCAAAGAATTCCATGGGCTAAACTTCGCAAGGATTCTACCTCTAGAGGCTAAATAAAGGCGTCTCTATACGAGAGGAGTTTAGGCAGCAACTCTGGTATCAGCTGTTTCTGAAAACAGTCGACTTGCCTGCTCTACGAAACGAATAATTATACCGTCACCGAGATAGTCTTCTTCAACTGGAGGTCTGTGAACATTGTGCAGCGTTAAGAAGAGTTCGTTATCCCTGTTCTTATCAAGGAAATTAGAAAAATTGGACTTTCGTTCTGATAATTCGGCTTCATTCAAGGACTTTTCAAGCTGCTGCACATATCCAGACAAAAATGTTTCCCTTATTTGAGATGTAGATTCTTCAGTGATTTGAATGATTCCTGTTCGAGAGAGATCTCGCATCAGTTGAGAAACTGCTATCCAGCCTCGCATGAGCTGAGTGATTGAGTTTTTGTCTGAATCCTCAGGATCAAAGTTCTCCTTATACAGTTGCCGTTTGCTTTGTGAGAGAGGCTTTAATTCACCTGCTTCATTGAATTGCTTTCCATCAATAATAGTAACATCATGATCTACTACTTCGGCTAGAAGGGTTATGTTCTGTGAATTGAAAGCTCCTGAGATCGCACCTGCTTCTTCAAGTATCCCAAATTGTTCCCCGAGTACTTCTGAGAAAATCGGGAGGTAATTCAGATAGAATTTTTCCAGTTCGACTAGCCAATTATCATCCTTATCAATTTGGTCAACTGCAAGCAAGTCAGTAAAAGTTGCTGCCAGTTCTTGAAACCTGGGGTCTTCATCATTTCGTGCCCGCAAAATGATCTGTTGAGCAAGAAAAAGGCTTTGCTCTCTAGCTTGTGTTTGCTCGGCTTTTGTTAAAGGTCTATTTTCAGGATCGTGACTGAGATAACGGTCATATTTTCCCTTTTTCTTACGTTGAATTGTTGTGTCTCCTCCGGCAAAAGGGAGTCTTCTGTTATCATCTGCCAGTAGTTCTGCTGTAAACCGAGTGTAGTCTTGAATTCTGTATTTACACCTGAGTGCCCAAGCTTCATAGCCGGGTGTACCTTCCACATCTTCTTTGAAATCCGCAAGTGTGATCACCCCTTCATCAGTTGAAATGGACGCATCGTCAGGCCATTCCCAAATGGCGACCAGTGCTCTCGTTCTCAAGCCGAAATTACTTTCGAGATAATCATTTGTATAAAAATCTCTAAGACCTGACTCAACAGAAACGACGCCAAGCCGGGACCTCAAGGACCAGATATCCTTTTCGCTAAACCTTGTAATCCAACGCTTACCACCTGATTTGACAACTTCGGGGATAGCTTTCCCAGAATCGAATACCAGATTTCCATCTGCATCCGTTGTGCGTTCAACGAGCGTTCCTTCCTTAACTCTCCCACCGCCACCTTTAATCTGTATGTCACTATAAATAGTGGTTCTTGGGTGAAGCTTGACCTGGTGACGTCGGAGAATATATACGGGGAGGTAGGAGTATGATCTTCCTTCTACTGTGCTTCTCGTTCCCAGCTTTTTTCCTTGTGGCAATCCACCTTTATCAATTTCATGGGCTGATGGTCTTGGAAGGTCATCAAGTTGAAAGGGAAGATCAAATTCTTGTGATTGGTCTCTAACTAAGTCTCCTTGAATTGGATCCCCGAGATATTCTGTTTCAGCAATTCCCGGTTGCATAGAATGTGATTGATAAACAAATTATATCACAAATGGCTCAGAAACAAAATCCCCAACTACCGCGAGCTCACTATTTAACGCCTTTATCTTAAGTCTGTACTCCGTGTCTGTGCTCATGTCTTCCTTACTAACTTCAATGCTATTCATCCCTTCGACCTGGCTGACATTCGACTCACTTCCTTCGACCTCGACGAACACACCTCCGACCTCCTCTTCCAGAACGGCAATACACATTGTCTGAGAGCAAACACTCATTGCGTTATTGTTAATTGTAAAATCCAGTTTGATGACACCGTTTGTCTCTGACCTGAGTATGTCGATCTCAACTCCATCGGGGATGGTCAGGTTCCCGTCACTCTCATCTGAATTTGCTACGACAGGAGTTGGCCTCTCCTCAGTCTTTTCACCCTGGACACTCTTCGATGAGTTTGAAAGGGACACGGAAATACCGAGGATAACAAAACTTAGGAGTAATACAAGTAGTTCCTTTTTGTGTTTTTTGATAGTGAGCATACTAACATTCTAATGTTTTTTACAAAGGATTACATACCTGTTCAGATTTCCCTCCTTGCCATCGGCCTCAAAGTGGTACTTGATCTCAAGCCCACTATCATTGACCAGTGATTCCTGCTCTTCAGGAAGAGCAAGGTGAACGTATCGCCTTGCTTGTTTTTTACGTCTCCAGTCAAGCAAAAAATCACCGTTTTCCAGGTCTGATTCATCAAGTCCCGAATCATTCCAGGATAGCTTACGGTCGAAGAGCTGTTTATCGCGATCGAATCGCCAGGAGGTAGCAACCAGATGTCCTCCCTTAGTCAGATGCTTGCTTAAACCCTGAAGCAGTTTGACACGATTTTCGTATCCCGGAATGTGATGCATCACCCCAAAAAGGACTATCAGCTCAAATCGTCCCTTCAGTTTCTTCAGATCGGTAATTAGATCCATCTCATCAAACTGGATGTGGTCTGAAGCAAGGTGTTTTGCCCGTCCGAGGAGGTCTCTGCTGTAATCTATCCCAAGGTATTCAAAATCGTTCCCCATACGCTGGATGAGAAACTCTGCAAATCTGCCGTTTCCCGATCCTGCATCCAGGATCTTGCCGACTGTGAGTCCTTTGAGTTCAATCCAGTCCCACAGTATATTCCATCCTTTCCAGAAGTACTGCCTCGAATCAGAGAAATCTTCGGCAACTTTAGAATAAAATTTGCGATTAAGTTCATTCAGCTTGTCGACGGTCTCAGGGCGCATGTTAGAGGTCGTGATGATACAATTATACTACTATTTTGGAGTAAATGAAGAGGTACGATTTCGACCCACAACCTTACAGTGATCAAATTGCAGGCATCATTCAGGAGATTGAGAAGGCTGATGTCTGGCGGAAAAACTCACTGCAGAAGATCCTGGTGAAATTCCCGCGCGATGGTAACTCAATATTTAGTCGTGATCAGCTCATTATTGGGTACAAGCAACTGATTGAGAATGAAGGTCAAAAACTGAGCCAAATCATAATGGATCGCCTCAGGATGAAACCGACAAGAACTTTATCAGGTGTTGCGCCGGTAACAGTGCTAACCAAACCGTTTCCTTGTCCCGGAAAGTGTATCTTTTGCCCAGATGATATCAGGATGCCGAAGAGTTATCTTGCAGATGAGCCGGGAGCACAAAGAGCGAAGCGCAATAGATTCGACCCTTATCTCCAGACCTACAACCGTTTGCGGGCGATGAGCAACACCGGACACACTACGAGTAAGGTTGAGCTAATCATACTTGGTGGGACGTGGTCTTTCTACCCTGAAAAGTATCAGATTTGGTTTGTAAAGAGGTGTTTTGACGCACTCAACGATTTTGGTGTACGTGACGGTAGAGATGAGATGAAGACAACAGGCGTGGAGTTGGTAATGGAGGGTGAACTGTCTGATTGGAATGAGTTGGAGAAAGCGCACAGTGTCAACGAAGACGCAAACGCACGTTGCGTTGGTCTAGTGATAGAAACAAGGCCAGATTACATCGACAAAAAAGAGATTCTGAAACTGAGGCGGCTTGGAACAACAAAGGTACAGATTGGTATCCAGAGCCTGAACGATCGAATTCTCAGGGTGAACAAAAGAGGACACAGCACTGCTGAGACTAAAAATGCAATTAGGCTTCTTCGGCAAGGGGGATTGAAGATTCACGCCCACTGGATGCCTGGTCTCTATGGATCAAATGTAGAAGAAGACATACGCGATTACAAGCGTCTCTGGACAAAAGATGTACGACCCGATGAACTTAAAATCTATCCAACATCGATCATCGCGAACACCGAGCTATTCGAAAAGTATAAATCTGGAGACTATAAACCGTACTCTTACGATCAATTACTTGAAGTGCTCACCTCAACAATGAAGCTCACACCGAGATACTGCAGGCTCACTAGAGTTATTCGTGATATTCCATCGACTGACATAGTTGCGGGTAACAAGCTGACTAACTTCAGACAGATTGCGGAACAGAAACTGATGAATGAAGACAGATCGTGTCAATGTATCCGCTGCCGTGAGATCAGGTCTGAGAAAGTGAGTGAAAGCGACCTCATACTTGAGGAGATAGGGTACAGAAGCTCTGTTGGCAAAGAAATATTCATCTCCTATAAAACTGCCTCGACAGATAAACTGGTTGGATTCTTACGTTTGAGCTTGCCTGACAGTGCAAGCTTTATCGATGAGCTTTCGGATAATGCGGTAATCAGAGAAATTCATGTTTACGGCCAGGTTGTGGGTGTTGGCAAAAAGCGAGCAGGAAAAGCACAGCATCTTGGGGTTGGGCGGAAGTTGCTTAAGCGGGCGTATCAACTCGCTAAGGCTGCTGGGCGTGAACGAATAAGCGTGATATCCGCTGTTGGCACACGTAGCTACTACAAAAAACATGGGTTTAAGAGGGGGCAGCTGTACATGAGTAGATCGATCTAAATGATGTTCCTCTGATAGTTTGATCCGAAAATTTCAACTCTGCTTTTAACATGCTATCCAATCCTGTTATGATAACGTAACAACTGTTACAACCAATAGCTATGATCTACATCGCAGCAGACCACCAGGGTTTCGAACCTAAATCAAAGATAATCGACTATCTTGAGTCGGCTGGGTATGAGGTCAAGGACTTGGGAAATACAAGGTACGACGAGAAAGACGACTATCCTGACTACGCTATCCCTTTGGCAGAAGAAGTTGTGAGAGACAAAGGCTCACACGGAATTGTAATTTGCGGTTCGGGTACAGGTGTAACAATCGCTGCTAATAAGGTTTTGGGTGCACGGGCTGTCTATATTGAATCCGAGCGACACGCCGAAGCGGCAAGGGCGGATGACGATGCCAACATTTTAGCCCTTGATGCATTCACCTTTGATCCTGAAGTTGATTTTGCAATTATCGAAAAATTTGTAAACACACCTTTCTCGGAAGCAGAAAGACATGTCCGCAGGATTCAAAAGATATCTGATTACGAAAGAAAATGACGATACACCCAGCACTTCTGGTTGATAGTCTCTCAGATTTTGAGAGCCAACTTAAACACGCAACGAAATTTGTAAAAGATATTGATGTTGACATAATCGATTGGAGCAGGACAGATAACAAAACTCTTACAGCTGAGGGGTACTTATCTGTAGAATCCGATCTCGACTATCACTTCGACCTGATGATGGACGAACCATCAAAAACATTCCCAACAATACTGGAACACAGCCGGGTGAAAACTGTAACAGTTAATCTGGCAACTCAAGAAAATGTAATCGATCTAATAAAACAGATCCAGGCAAAAGAGAAGTTCGCAGGAATCTCTGTAAATCCCGATAACACCTGGGAACAAATCGAAGAATACATGGATTTAGTGGAATTTATACAGATCATGACAATCAATCCTGGCAAGCAAGGGAATCCATTTATGCCCGAAATGCTTGAGCGCGTGCAAAAGTTGGCTGACAGTGAGTTTAATGGTTTAATCGGAATTGATGGGGGGGTCAATTTCGAAACCCTTCAAACCGTTGTTGACTATCCAGTTGACCTCATCAGTGTTGGATCGGCAATCTCAAAGGCAGATGACCCAGTTGCCGCTTACAAACAATTGATGGAGATTGTTGAGAAAAGGCGCGATCTTGAGGAATTTATTACCTTTTGAGATGGCGATTCAGGCTGAAGCAGAACCACAGCAGCGAACCGATAGCAGATTTGGTCCGGTTCAAAGATATCAATAACGTCATACTGTTGTCCCGTTAACCGATATTTAATATACTGAGACAAGTTCAGTTACCGACTGCTCGTGCACACTGTCCAGGAACTACAGAAAAAAGCAAATAACATCCGCAAAAGCGTAGTCTCAATGGTCTATGCTGCCGGGTCGGGTCATCCTGGTGGCGCTCTTGGAATAGCAGATGTTCTCACTGCCCTCTATTTCGAAGAGCTCAAGGTCAATCCAAAAGACCCTGCGATGTCTGACCGTGACAGGTTTGTCCTGTCCGCAGCACATATGGTCCCTGGCTTGTATGCAACGCTCGCGGAGGCCGGCTTTTTCCCAAAAGAAGAGCTTCCAACGCTTCGTAAGTTTGGCTCTCGCCTTGAGGGGCATACGGTACGCAACTTGGAAATTGGTGTAGAGACAACAGGTGGATCACTCGGCCAAGGGGTGTCGATTGCAATTGGGATGGCGCTTGCTGCTAAGCTCGACAAAAAAGACTGGAGAACATACTGCATAGTTGGTGATGGAGAGAGCAACGAGGGCGAGGTATGGGAAGCAGCGATGTTTGCCCCAAAGTTTCAGCTTGACAATCTTGTCTTCATAACAGATCGCAACAACATTCAACTTAGTGGAGACGGATCAGATATCATGCCACTCGAACCACTGGGAGATAAGTGGAGAGCATTCAACTGGTACGTGATTGAGATTGATGGAAATAATTTTGATGAGATCAAAAGCGCTTTCTTAAAGGCAAAGGAAATAAAAAATAAACCGACGATGATTATTGCCAACACAGTTCCCGGAAAGGGAATCAGCTATATGGAGAATAAATGGCAGTGGCACGGGAAAGCTCCCAATGACGAGGAGCTCAAGCTGGCTTTAGATGAACTCAACAGAAACAATGGATAAAGTAACTCTACGAGACATGTCGAAACTGGAGATGCAAGCCATCAGAGATGGTTTTGGCGAGGGCTTCTTGACGATTGGAGCGAAAAATCCTGATGTGGTTGGCCTGAACGCCGATCTTACTGAGTCACTCAGAATGCACCGCTTCAGAGACAAATATCCGGAAAGATTTTTTCAGGTTGGGATTGCCGAACAAAACATGGCGTGTATTGCTGCAGGTTTAGCGCTGAGTGGCAAGATCCCTTACATAGGAAGCTTTGCAAACTTTTCTCCTGCCCGGAATTTTGACCAGATACGAACCTCGATTGCTATGATGAATGCAAACGTGAAGATAGTCTCCTCTCATTCGAGCTTCAGCCATGGAAGTGACGGGATTACAGTACAAATGTTGGAGGACGTTGCAATGTTAAGAGCGTTACCGAACATGAAGGTTATTGTACCCGCAGACGCCCGGCAGACAATGCTGGCAGCCGAGGCTATCGCAAATATTGATGGACCTGTTTATCTGCGCCTTGGCCGAAATGAGACGCCGTTATTGTTTTCTGATGATACACCTTTCAACTTTGGAAAAGCTCAGCTGTTGCGGGAGGGAAAAGAGATAACTATTATTGCAACAGGATATATGGTCTTCAGGTCACTTCTTGCTGCAGAATCTCTAAAGAAAAAGGGGATTGATGCAAGTGTTGTGAATGTACATACGATCAAGCCATTTGATGCCGAAGGGATTGTTGCGGAGGCGACAAGGACAGGAGCAGTAGTCACTGCAGAAGAGCTTCAGATTAACGGAGGTCTTGGTGAGATGGTTGCTGGTGTTCTCGCACGAAGCAATCCTATGCCTATTGAGATGGTGGCTGTCATGGATCAATATGGCGAGTCAGGAAGTCCACTTGAGCTTGCTAAGTCACGTAATGTAATGGAAGACGATATCGTAAAGGCAGCTCTCAAAGTATTTTCTAGAAAACATAATAAATGATGGACATTACATTGGAAGTGCTCAACACCATAGTGGCGTTTGTTAGCTTAATAGCGGTAATAATTATTGTCTGGGGGGCACTTTGGGCAGCAGCCGAAATGCTTGTTTTCGAAGTTCGCAGCTTTACTAAAAATTACAAAGAGAAGAGGTCAACCTACAATACGATCAAAGATCATTTCGCGCAACGCATCTCAATCAGCCTTGAATTTTTGCTTGCTGCAGATCTGTTGGCACTGATCCAAACTCCATCAACAGAAGAACTCCTCCAGCTCGGTGGACTTGTCGCTATCAGGATCGCAATCAATTTCTTTCTCAACAGGGAGCTTGAGAAAGACGCAAAGAGGTACAATCAAAATAGGAAGTTAAGTCAGAAGTAATCAAACTAGTGGCTCTTGCCCCGAGTCCATGAAATCCTTCAAAAATCGCTCAAGGCCAATGTCAGTTAGAGGATGCTTAAACATCTTCTCTAGGTTTGACGGCTTTATCGTGGCAATATCAGCACCCATCATTGCGGAAAGTGCTACGTGTCTTGGTGTTCTATCGGACGCAGCTAGAATCTGAGTGCTGAAGTCATAGTTATCAAAAATCTGTCTGATCTCTGCAATAACCTGTATACCATCTGCAGATGTATCATCGATACGTCCAATAAATGGGCTTACGAAGTAAGCTCCGGCCTTTGCAGCCAGCAATGCCTGTGTTGAGGAAAATATAAGTGTCATATTCACCTTGATCCCCTCACCGGTCAGGTGCTTGCACGCTTTGACACCTGCCATCCCCATTGGCAGCTTTACAACAACGTTGTCTGCATATTTTGCAAGGTCACGGCCCTCACGCATCATATCATCATACTCCGTCCCGAGTACTTCAAGGCTAACGGGGCCCTTTATCATCTCCAGTATCTCGACAACAATCTCTTTATATGGCCTGCCAACTTTCGTAGCGAGAGAAGGATTAGTGGTGACACCATCGACAATACCAAGATCATGGAACTTTCTTATCTCGTCGGGATCCGCTGTATCAACGAATATTTTCATGGACAGTTAGTAAGATGTAATCAATCTCATTATAAACATATTCACCCGACACTCACAATCAGTAGTTTAAAAACACGCATAAATGAAGTAATATTGATGCATGGGACAAGATACTATCAATCCACAAGAAGAAATCCCTCCGGTTCCAAAGGTAGCAAAATTCCCCTTGGCAGTGACAGTTGTGTTAAGCCTGTTTGGTCTCGGGTTTATTATCTTTGCTTTGATATTATTGTTTGGTGGGGTGCTTGAACCACCAGAAGAGGTGTCAAATGAGCTTGAGACAACTGAAGAGGCAGTTCAACCCACCGATACTCCTGATGTGAACCCTACTGCTGTTGAAGACTTCGCCTCGAGCTGTGAAAATCCTGTAACCGTGAATGAAGATGAGCAATTTGTTGTTTGCGTGTCTGAAGTACTCCAGATCACAAATCTTGAAAGCTACGGGAATTGTATGGAGAGATTTAATGATACTTTTGGTACTGAAACGGAGGGAGTATCCTCATATCGGGAAATAGAATTCCAAAGTCCAACTAATCCGAAAGGAACGAAGATAGCTATGGCTGGCTTTGATGCTGAGTGTAGTCTTGTTTATAAATTACCACAGGGCATTCAAAATTATGACGAAGATGATCTGAAGTCTGCGCTGATTGACGAAAGATATTATCTGTTTAATAGCGGGGAAGTAGTCAGTGGACTGGAGTCTTTCATAGTGGAGATTTATGACTTTAAACTGAATAAACTGGTTGATATTGGCAAGGATGTGACAATTAACTTCATTTACAGCGATGATTCTTTTGCCTTCTTTGCATCGCAGTTTGCTGAAGGTGGAGCAGCAGTCACCATACAGGTTTACGATGCAGCGGCAGGTTTGATCATTGATGAGCATGAACTGTCAGAGGAGTTACTCGGAGAAGGCGGAATTTTCGGTAAGATTAAATATGTCAGTAGTGAAGGCAGTAATTATAACTTTAGCTACGAGCTACTTTCCTCAGAATCACAGGAGTTGATTCGTAGCGAAGATTTCAGTATAAGCATACAGAAGTAGTTCCTTGCTGTAACTGATCGCTGAATGATCAACGCCCCGGCACCAATATTTGTTTCTGGAAATAAGCTTGCTTTGAAATCGGTCTAGCGCATCATTCTATCTAGCCCGTACATGAGTGCGGTACGAACAATATCACGTGACTTCTTGATCCTGAATATGCTTTGGCCCTCCTCTGCGAATCTGAGGTTTAGGTTAACAGCTCCGCCTGATTCTCTTAAAGCTGCAACAACCGTTTCAAAGTCGGGGAAATAGAGTTGCTCTCTCTGCTCAAGATATGTTTGTCTCCATTGCCGAGGATCTGCTTCCTGAAGTGACCGACGAAAAAGAGCCCTTCGAAATCTGGCTTCTTTGTCTTTCAGGACTAATTGATGACCATATCTGAGTGCATCATCGGAATCGAAATTATAAGGCCATTTCAAATATTTCTTTCTAAAAAGAGCCTCGGCTATTTCCCATGTATCCTGCTGTTGACCAGCTCCCTGAGCGGTATTTACAGCATTCATACGGGCTTGATGCAAGATACTTAGGTTACCTGCAGCATATTCATCAGGACAGGATAGCAGTTGTACGGCATTTCTGGGGCCAAATAGATTAGGATTGCTGGAGCTGAAGCTCTCCAAGCTGGCAGAAGAAATTTGAAAACCAGCGTTGCGAAGCCTGTAAGAATAGTTAATATTAAGATTATTTACTACTTCATCGGAGGAACCAATGACGAGTAGATCATGATCAGACCCCTCACCAACTACCCAAAGACTGCTACCGAATGTATATACAGCGGCAACTTTACCCCGTAATTCAGCAGGTAATAATGCTTCAAATCCATCTCTCATCTGTAATCGATGTGATTGGGTGTCTTGATTAAGCAGTGGATGCATCCAAAGTTGCGTTATAAAGAATTGCATCTTTCCGATTGGGTTTAGATGTTCAGCTGTGGTTAACGCCTCCATGGTCTATATGTATTATATGGTAAGTGTGTTCAGGGGAAGAAAATATCTGCTAAAATATCTTCTGATTGTTACAACAAAACTATGAGACACCTTGGCGCATTCGTATCTGTAGCAGGTGGGTTGGAGAAGGCTATCGAGAATGGCTCTGCCCTGGGGCTGAACACGATAATGATCCATCCTTCCCCTCCTCAACGCTGGCATACCAAGCCCTTCCCGCAGGAGAGTATAGATAACTACAACAGTGCACGGAAAGGTTCTGGCATAGAAACGGTGTATTTTCACGGAATCTACCTCACAAATCTCGCAAACCCTGATAAACAGAAATTTCATCTTGGCAAACTTGCCCTGAGGCACTATCTTGACCTTGCTGAGGCTATTGATGCCGATGGAGTGGTTTTCCATGTCGGGTCGTTCAAAGATACAACCGAAGATGAAGGTTTTAAGCGGATTATTAAGGGCATAGACTGGATCTTGAAGGAATCCGAGAACGACAAGCCACTGCTGCTTGAATGTGCAGCAGGCGCTGGATCAGTGGTTGGCGACCAGTTTGAGGAGCTCGCGCGTATCTTTGAAGGTGTCAGTGATAAGTCACGCGTGTTCTTCTGTTTGGATACGCAGCATATGTTCGCATCGGGGTATGATTTGGTGGGTGACCTTGAGGGGGTTGTTAGCGAGATCGAGAGAATCCTTGGTTTGGACTTGGTCCATGCAATTCATTTTAACGACTCGAAAACAGAGTTTAATTCAAAACGAGACAGGCATGAAAACATAGGTGAGGGTTTGATTGGCAAAAAAGCAATGCAGGCATTCCTCAATCATCCCAAACTTCAGAAGTTGCCGTTTATCATGGAGACACCCGCCCTTAAAGACCCTGATACAGCCAGAAAAGAGGTGGATAAATTAAAATCCTGGGCTCAAAGCTAATAACCACCTTTACCTCGTGAGGGTTCTTACCTTTTTCGTTATCTTTCCTAGTAACCCACCTGCCTTGCTGGGTTTAAACTCTATCAGTTTATAAACAGTGATCTTTCTCTTTACTCCTTTGAGAGAGATATGCTGCAATCTCTCTTTCTCAATATCTTTAAGGTCTGAAACAACCCGGGCGCTTGCAAGCACTTCTCCGCCATTAGTGTGGCTCTCAAGCCTGGAGGCAACATTAACGGATCTACCCATAATCGTGTACTTTCGCGAGTTTCTGCTGCCAACAATCCCCTCAAGCACGACACCTCTATCCATCCCCATTCCCATAGCCAGGTTAAACTCCCCTAGATACTCCGTGACTTTTCTAGTCAGTTCCATTGCGCACTTAACACCTCTACGGTTGTTTTGGAAAAAAGTAATAAACTCGTCAGCGATAAACTCTGGTTTAAATCCCTCATAACTCTCAACAGTCTCTTCAATAATAGAGTAGAGGCCTTCAAGAAGGCGTATCACTTCTTTGACGTGATTGCGTTCGGAAAAGGCGGAGAACCCTCTAATATCACCAATAAGGATAGTCCTCCGCTGGTGAGAGAGGGACATCTCTCCGTCAGCTAGGCTTTGTTCAATGACCTCACTATCAAGACTCCAGCTCGAGAGGTTTTTGAGCTGCTCTGCGAAAATGGATAGCCTCGCATTTCGCAGTAGTAGCTGCAGCATAGCTATGAAAAAACCGAAAGTTATTATAACCAGATTGGTAACCAGGTAGATGAAGGGGAAGGAGTTTTCGTAGGCTGCATTGGAAACGCTTAATCTGAACATCAAATCGGGAGAAAACCTGCTATCGATCAGAAGTGTATTTACAAATATAGCCAAAATCTTGTTGACCTGTACAATCATGAAGCTGACCGATCTGACCCATGGGTTGGGGGCAAGCATAATCTCTTGACCCAGAGCATTTGCTATCGAGTACAAGAGAAATATCCACAGAAATGGGGTCAGGACACTGATGCTATCTTGTTCGTAAAAGAGCAATGCTGTGAATATGAAGATGAACGGAAGGATATTGCTGAACAAGCGAATGTATCTGCTACGCGCAAACAGGCTCGACAGGAGTAAATCGATCAGGATCCCAAGTAACAATAGAATGAGTACATTTGCCTCCCTGATTCCGTCTCCGAGAAGGTACATATACCCGAGAAGGCCAAATATCGAGATATATATTACAGAGTTCGTAAAAAACTGCCAGAACAGTCGGTAGCGTAATGATTCTTCAATGATGCTTTTGCGAAACATGATTTCACTTCTTAGGTGTGAACTGTCCGATGTCAGAAAGTAAAGACTGAATATATCTCACAACTTCGTAAGCTCCGTCAAGTTTGTAGCTTGCTTTGTGGCTGTACGTTGAAAGCTCTGCGAGGTATTTTCTGTCCTGAAGAAACTTGTGCAGATCCACAATTGTATCAAACTCGTGAATGGCATTGAGGGTTTTCATGAGCACCACGTGTTCGACTTCGTTTGCACCCTTCGGGGGGAAGTAGATATGAGGAATTCCTGTTCCCAAAGAGTAAAAGATAATCTCACCGGTTTTTGCAAAAAGGACGTCAATATCCTCAATAAACCACTTGTGGCCGACCTCGATAACTTTATCTCTATTCGCGCTGGAAAAGATCTCAAAGTTTTTAGCGTGCTCCAGCTTAAGTTCACGCCTCAGCTCCTGAAGCTCTGATGCAAATTCTAGATGCGGGCCAGGGATAACCTTTATGTTGTAGCCTCCGATCTTAATGTGAGGAGCAAGATCTCTAATTATCTGCTTGATCCTGGTGGTCTCGTCTTCCGTACCTGTCCCTCCAATATATAGTCCAAGTGTAAGTGGTTCAGTTGAGTTCAGTTTTTTCTGTACGCGCCTGAAGATCTGGTCTCTGTGCTTTAGAACATTTGGATCAAGAGTGTGGCCGATCACTTTTATCCTGTCAGTATCAACGCCGACTTCCTCAAACAGGCTCTTCACTCGCATGCTGTTAACCAAGTGCATTGGTCCCGATTTCCCTCCTGGAATTCCATAAAAACTTGCTGAGCCGTAGTCGATTTCATCGGGGATTACATTTATCAGCCTGCGAGAAAAATATCGTCCTCTGCCAAACGACCACAATGCACCAAGACCCCAGGGGTGAACCGCAATGAAGATATCGTAGTCACTTTTCTCGAGGTATCTTCGAAGAGCAAATCCAAGGGGGACTTCAAAGGTCCTTATCACAATCAAAAACAGTTTTAATGCCGGTACAGGCAACTGAAAAGCATTAAATGCGCTGGTATTCCTGGTTGTAATCTCAAAAAACCACTTGAATATCTTAAGTGGAATTACAGTCAACTTTGTATACAAGCTGTGCATACTGGCCCAGGAGAGGATATCCAAGGTATCGTTGTCGATCCCTGCCTCGTCTAGCGCGTTTTTGATCGATGTAGCCTCACGAAGATGCCCTAGACCAGTAAGGGCATATACCTGTAGCACACTTGGTTTTTCGCGTTTTAGCTCCATGATCCCACTGTTTCACCCATTTTAACCGAATCTCAACGATTATGCACACAGTCAGATCTCTTATATAATTGGACTCAGGCGTGATTAAGTAACATTTAATAGACGTATTAGTAACTACTCGTGACTGGAAACTATGCTGACAAAAGCGACAAAGATCTTGTCCGCTTATATAAGCAAAGCTCTGATAAGCAGTCCTTTGCCGAGATCTATGATCGATACGTCGGCGATGTCTATCGGATTGTGTATATGCGTACAGGCAGAAAAGAGTGGTCAGAAGAGATTGTTAGTGACACTTTCTTCACGCTGATGAGTGTGCTTAAAAATTTTCGTGGTGACAGTAAACTTAAAACGTTCATTATTGGTATTGCCATAAACAAAGTAAGGCAGTTTTGGCAGAAGAAAGAGCACGGTAATCTCAGTTTGATGGAGGAGATTGTAATTGTAGAAGAGGAAGAAGGGGAGGAAAGTGAGGATGGTGGTAACAATGCTCAAAGTGGAAAAAGGATAGATAAAAGGATAGTTGCAGGGGTGCTTGAAATGTTACATCCACCGTACAGCGATGTGCTTAGAAAGAGGTTTATTGAGTCCAGATCGATCAAAGAGACTGCCAGTGAGCTGGATCTGAGCGAAGCCAATGTCAGAGTGATTCAGCACAGAGCTATCAAAAAGGCGTTGCCGATAGCAAACAGATTAATTGATAAGTTAGATGCAGATGTCTGAAGATAAGCTAACTAAAAAGGAAAAACAGTTGATTAGAGCTCTCAGAGATGAGTCTCCAAATGCGCGCATAGATCCAGAGTTTAGAGACGGACTAAAGCAGGATCTCCTTAGTGAACTCGCAGATCAAAAAAAACACAGCGTTTCATTTATAACAAGATACAGACTGCTTGCTGCACTTGCTGTAGCGGCAGTATTTATACTCCCGCTGATGTTTGTTCTCAGTACGCCTGAAAATATCACTCAGGTTGTAAAAGAATCTGCCGTGCACGAGAATACGGTTACTGTTGTTGACGAAGAAGGACCGGACGGAGTTAAAACCGACTTTGGTTCGGCAGTAAATTCCAGGGATACCGCTCTTGTAAGCAGTCTGATAGCTGATGAGGTAGATCTTGTGATCTCGGGCACAAGTTGTTGCGGAATGCTTCAGAAAATTGAAGCAGTTGATGAGTTGTTGTTCCAGATATCAGAAGCAGGAATATTTGATTTTACGTACACAACCAATTCGCAGATTGGAGCCAGCGAGAACGGGATGACTTTAGACTATGAAGTGGGCAGCGAGGGGCTTGTCACCAAAATAACCATTAGTGAGTTTGAGGGGCAGGATATTGACAATGAAACGGTGGCTCGATCATTTATGGAGAGGGTTAATGCACTTGATTATGAGGGGATCGAAGAGTTATTGGCAGGAACAGTCGATATTGATCTGGGAGACGGAGAGTGTTGCGGTGAGGTTGAGCGTGAGAACGTTGTCGACCAGTTGAAGCAGGCGTTGATAGACACTATTCCATATAAATTCGAAGAGATTTTGCAAGATGGCGCCGGAATTTCAGGGGTCAACGACAATGAGGTCACTCTTACCTTCACTTTAGATGATGAGCTTAAAGTAAACTCAATCACTCTCTGATCTCACCCACTTGTTTAACACAGTAAAGTATTGATATAATTTGCCCAAACCCGCTGCCCACAAAAATTAATATCTTACTGTTTCCAGATGCAACAAGACAGATCTTCTGTAGCAATCATACTTGTTTTACTTATTGGTATTCCCGCGCTTCTTCTTTCATTTCTGGCTTTTTCCCGCGCTTCAAATGTTGTTTCTGAATTCATAACGGACAGTACCATCTCTGAAGCCGATCTTAAAGATGAACTTTTTGCAAAGCTCCGCCTACCTGACAACCAGCTTTTGGATACTGCAATTTTGACTGGTGATGCTAACGGGGACGGTAGTGTTCTTGGTTTAACCACTGAAGAAGGTGACTGGAGGGTGTTTGTAACGGAAAATGGATTAGTTGTGAAGTCAGAAACCATCAAAGTGGGGAGTGAACAGATAATTGACGGATCTATCCAGTCTGAAGATCTTGGTGTTGCTTTCTTAAGCTCGGTTGATGGTGTTGAGAACAACGGTGGTAATGTTGACCTGATCCCTGGAGCAAATATCTCAATAACTCCGAATAATGGGGCAAATAATATTTTCTTCAGTGTTGTTGATGGAGCAGGCAGTGGGCTTGATGCCGACACTTTAGATGGAAAGGATAGTCCTTTCTACCTCAACGCAAGCAATATCAACGCCGGAACACTTGGCACCGCTTACTATTCAGCTTATGCCGACTTATTAGTTGAAGGATACCT
>JBHHUN010000022.1:0-19652 GCA_046753765.1 Candidatus Dojkabacteria bacterium
GATACGGTTTCTATCTCCTGGGTTGGATTCTTTTTGCATTGGCAACTGCAACAAGGTACGAAATGATCCTACTTATTGTTCCTATTGGTTTTATTACACTTCTTCACCTTATTATCGAAAAGAAGCCTAAACTCAAAGAGCTGCAAAAGCTAATCCCCCCCATCCTCCTGTCGGCTATATTTTTCATCCCGACACTGGTTCAGTACTTTGTATTCAAAGATGGGAGTTGGGGTGCAATTAACCAGCCTAAACTCGACGTGCGTTATTTCAGCGATAATCTTTCTACAAATATCCAGTTTTTTACTGCCAACCTGGAGTTTCCATTGCTGGCATTGTTCCTTCTTGCTGGATTGGTTCTTGTCAAGAAAAAAGCCGCAATCACGATCTACTACGTCCTGGCATTTATCGTGCTGTTTTCACCTTACCTCTTCTTCTATGCAGGATCATATCAGTACGGAGCCGACATCAGATATGCCGTTAACTCAGTCTTTCCCGTGGTAGTACTTGTCGGGATCGCCCTTGGGGCGGTACTCAACTGGTTTAAATTCAAGCATCTGTTTATCTTATTTGCAATTCCTCTGTTACTCAATTCATTTATGTTGGTAGGCGACTTGCACGAAAGAGGAGAAGAGGGGTGGCAAGCTGTCTGGGATACAGAATTCATCCACAATAAAGTGAAGGCACATGTACAACAGGAAGATATCATATATACCAATACAGCTTACGTTTACCACCTCGATGGCATGAATGGGCGCAGCACAGACCTTTTATATAACAAGCCCTTTATTAACCAGCAACTCCAAACGTATGAGGGTAAAGTGTACTTTCATTTTGGTTACTGGTGCTCACTCCAACCCGCATTTGGAAGCATTGCCACATTTTGTACAGATTACGTGTTGAACAATTATGTACTCGATCCTGTAGTATCAGAAACGCGCGCAGATATCACGTACACCCTCTACGAGATCACTGGAGTGAAACAACCAGGAATTGACCTACAGCTACAGTCAAACGTTGTGCAGTAAGTGAATTCAGTTAATCACGTTTCTTGTTGGATTTACCCAGTGTCTTCTTCTGGAACTCCTGCCTATCCTCCTCATCCATCTTTCTTACAATCCTCCCTATTCTTGTATCCCCATTATCTGTGAACAATGCAGCCAACTCATAGTGGAGACCCAGTCTGTACATTGTAAAACCAATTACAATCAGTAGCACCGCAAATAGGATTCGATCTGCTTCATCACTGATCAGCGCTGTCCCGGGTGTGCAGAATGGTGTTAGTGTCAATGTATCGCTTCCAACCTGGCCCTTTCCCTCAAGAACCACAACCGAATTTGAATATCCGACTCCAAGCTCTTCTGCCGGATATATAATCTCATAGTTGAGTGTGACAGATGACGATGCAGGGATCTCGACGCCATCCCAGATTATCTTGCCACCGCTGTATGTGCCACCAAAGGTAATGGAGGCCATTTGTACCCACGAAGACTGCACACGAACATCGAGCGTGTCCTCTACATATACTACCGTGGCCACAGTGAGCGGATTTGTTATTGCTACGCTATAAGTAACTCGCGAATCGTTTTGCGGTGGAACGCATGTCTGTTCACCAGTTTTTACGACAGTCAGAGATGGAATTGGCGTCACTGTTGGAGTCAGTGTTGCAGTTGGTGCAAGTGTCGGTGTTGGTGTAGGCGTCGCGACTATAGTGGTCGTAGTTGTTGGAGTAGGTGTTGGTGTCACTGAAGTTGTTACTGTTGGCGAGGGCGTCGGAGTCAGCGTGATTGACACTGTGATTATTGGTGTTGGACTTGGAGTTACCGTAGGTGTGGGGGAATCGGTGACGCTTGGTGTCGGTGTAGGACTGGCAGCCGCTGCCACCCTGGCAGCACATGAATCATCACCAGCATCGACAACACACGTAATATCTCCCCCCGAAAACGTAGACCGCTCTGCAACATTTTCACTACAAAAGCAGTTGCGGCCAGTGTGAACTCCAGACGGATTTGCTTCACACCCTATAAATGAGCCATTAGCTGGCTCTCCTGAGCTAACGCGAATAATCTGTGAACTGACGTCGAGATAGTTAGCTGTACACACTTGAGCAGGGTTGGCTGCAGTTTCGTTTACATGGGGTGCACAGGCATCAAAATATGTACAGTTGCCCCAATCTGTTGAGCTTGGCGCACCACCACCACCACATAACTGGCCTACCATAGCCGCAATCACCGGGTTACCATCACTTGGATTTGTATTAGGACAGATCCCCGGGTTATCGGTCCTACACTGAACTGTACCTGTAACACACGCAGCTATCACGGGCTGAGGTGTAGTTGGCCTCTGCGACAATTGAATTCCGACATAAACAGCGACACCGCCAATTACTACGGTTAAAACAAAGAGTGCTAAGATTAGTGTTCGACGCTTTGGATCCACACTCACACAAGCTTAATAATCCAGCTTAGCACATATGGAAACGGACATCTAGAATTGCATGGGGCGATTAATCGAGATCATCGAGGACATCATCCAGGGTCTCTTTTTCGAATGAGCGCATATCATCGGGATCACCTTTGAGTATTTCGCGTTTTGTGACTACCTCCTGAACGGATGTGTTCCAAAGGAAGCTACCGATCTTGTAGTGTAAGCCGAGCCTGTACATAAGCAGCCCAGTAGAGATGAGCGCTACTGCAAAGATTATCCGATCTGCCTCATCACTAATAAGAGCCGTTCCCGGTGTGCAGAATGGAACAAGGTCTTCAGTGTCTCTTCCCCTTTCGATACCAGCTTCAGTAACTACAACTGTATTTGTGAAAGTTTGGTTAAATGCGGATTCAGGGAATACAACCTGATATGTGAGCGTTACAGAGCTTCCACCACTTATGGTCACATCTGTCCAGGTGATTGTGCCACTTGAAAGCGATCCGCCACCACTGATATTTGAGACATCACTGTCAGAGACTCCTGGATCAAGGTCATCGGTAATTGTGAATGTTCTGGCACCAGCATCAGGATTTGTAACAACGATCTGATATGTCACTATCGACTGCAGCCCTGTTGAAGAGCAAGATGGAGTACCTGTTTTATCTACAGTGACTGCACCCAACGGATCGCAACCATTTGATTCACACTCAGAAGGTGTAGTAATACACTGGTTCAGTTGACATAAATCCTGACCACCTACATCCACGCACTGGTGGTCATTTGGGCAGGCATTGCTACCTTCGGCCGGGTCACATGGCTCACCGCAGCCGGGAACAGGTGTACAACCATCTGAGTAACAGCTCCCTGGATTATTAATGCACGAGTTAAGTTGACATAAACCAGTTCCATCTCCATCATTATCTACACACGTATGATCATTTGGGCAGGCATTTCCACCCAGCGCAGTAGAGCATGGCTCTGCACAGGCACTACCAAAGATGGTAGTAGGGGTTGGGGTAATATCTGCACAATTCGGGTCTGTGGGGTTTGATCCCAACCTACAGATACAGGATTGACTTCCAACTGCACAGATTTGATTAGGATCGCTTGACTCAACACAGTTTAGCGGACTGTTACAGCTAGCCCGGCTCGACGACCTTCCGCATGCGTCATTACAGTTTCCTGGTGGAATCGTTGTTTGTTGAGTTGTCTGCTGCGTTGTTGGTTGTGTTGTCTGTTGCGTTGTTGGTTGTGTTGTTCCTCCGCATGCTGCTTTACCTGAGCTGCAGTCTTGTGCACCAACACTGTTACAATACTGTTGCCCCACTCTTTCTGGCGGAACTTCAGGACGATCAGGGCAAGTGTAACAAATTTGCCCGTCGTAATTTCCTGTTCCACAGATCCACTCATCAGCATTGATATCGGGAGTACATTGATTGGCACCGGGGCCAGATATATGTGCACACCAACAGATATTCGGATTTCCCAAATTACACTCGTTATCACAACACGTCGATCCCGGGGAAGCAGATGTTATCGATGGAGTCACATCAGGTTGCTGCGACAGTTGAACACCGATATACACGGCACCAGCGCCTACAACCAGCGTTAACACAAACAGAATCCCTACTAGTAGTCTTCTTCTGTTACTCATTAAATCTCTATACAGCTACGATATAAATCCCTGAATCAACTGCAGCAAGCTCCAGAAGTAAAATACACACAGTACCAACAATAATATAATTGCTATTCTTGCATATTGCAACCCAATACCCATCGTACTATTCTTAAGTTTATTGAATTTATTCACATCGTTCTTAAGCGCCAGTTTTGTCTTCTGCACATAGACCGACTTTAAAACTCCCGCAAACCCCAAAAACAACCAGAATAGAATAAAATGCAGATCACTACCCACCGAAACTATGAAAGTGATCAAACTTGTAGTCAGGAAGGTCAACACAAAAAGGATCACTCCTCTCTGCTCTGAGCCTTTCTGCCTGAAAAACTGAGTGATGAGATCTTTGAATACCCAGACAAGAAATATCACAATAACTATACTGCTGAGTACTCCATAAGAGTGCAGAAACTGCAAAACAAAAGACCCTCCAAGAAGTGTCAGTCCATTCCCAAACAGTATTGTTCTAACTCCACTTCCAAGATCCAGCAGCTCTATTCCGTTAGTAAGACCAGTAAAGATCTGTTGGTCACTGTTAGATAACATCCAAAGCGCACCAGCAACGACCGTAAGCGCTGTAAGCAATATGTATAGCGCGTAGTCATTGTCGTTTAGAAAACCACTTAAGGTAGCTTTTCTAGATATGAGTTTGTTTACTCCTTTATTTAGGTTGCTAAAAAGCTTTCCAATCCCTTTGTAGTTTGCAACAAAAACTAAAACTCCAGCCACCAGGATAGAAGCAGTAAAAATGAATACAGACAGCCCATCTTTAAGCTCCGCGAGCATAACAAGCGAGAGTAGAAGATTCAGTGCGTACACAAATTTTCCGCTTGTCTTAGAAAGCACAAGCCACAACCATGCAGGGGCCATTACCATCATCGGCATGGCAATTCCCTGATAATATGGCACATTGGCCAACAAATTGACCACAACTGCTACCACTGGTGACCATGCAAAAAAATGTACTGTCCTGGAGAACAGTACTGAATTTCTTGCAAATATATTAGTGAGATAGTAGAGAAACCAGAGGACTATAATAGATAGCCCCGATATTACTCTAAGATTCTTACCGCCCCAGATACTGAATGTTTGCTCAGTACTCAACACAGAAATAAAAAGTGAAATAGCAACCAAACTTGTAAAGGTCAGTAATAAGAGGTCGTAGGGAACGGTCGGCAGGTAGTCAGATTTTGATATCAAGCGTTTGATTATTTGCAGAAATAGAAGGCTCACAACAAAACCATAGAGCCAAAGCAAGTGTGCCCCTCCTGCATCAGCCATACCCAAAAAGTGGGCCGCAGGAAAAAGCAGATACAGAAAAAGATACCAGAGTGCCGGGGTCAACAGGTTCGCAATATCTAAAACCCCTGCCAATCCAGACCTGACTTGGAATCGAGCAGTATCGACTTCGACTTTGTATTTGGAGGACAGTTGAAGTACGTATTTTTTGCTCATAGAATCGATGCTATAATTGCTAAAATAATGCTTCAGTTTAGCAACACATATTACTACTTGCAACCATGAAAGTGATTGATGGGAGGCTGATAAGCAAGGGGATTCTTGATGCAGCCGCAAAAAAAATTACCAAGCATAAAGTGACTCCAAGACTGGATATAGTTTTTGTTGGAAGTAACCTCGCCAGCAAGGTATACGTCAACCAGAAACGCAAGACAGGAGAGGAATACGGGGTCGAAGTACGCGTCCATGAGCTCAAAAACAGCACGCCTGATGCGCTTGCCTCTTTTGTGACCGAGCTGGATAGCGACAGGTATGTAAATGGCATTATCATCCAACTACCAGTTCCAGACTTCTATCCAAGTGTGGCTATGGCAGCAATCTCACCGGAAAAAGACGTTGATGGTTTAAATCCACTGAGTCTTGGAAGACTGTGGCAGAAATACGAAGATGTCTTAATCCCTGCAACTCCTGGAGCAGTCGTAAAAGCTCTCGAGTTTATTGCGACTGAGTCGCAAAAAGGGTTAAAAGAGTATCTGACCGGAAAGAATATACTCATTATCAACCGTTCGGACATCCTGGGGAAACCTCTTGCAGCGCTTTTACTTAACAACGACTGCACCACTACCCTTGCCCATTCAAAAACCTGCGATCTTGATAAACACACATCACAGGCTGATGTCGTAATTACCGCCACTGGTCAACCGGGGATCATCTCGGGTGAGATGTTAAAAAAGGGCTCAATTGTAATAGATGCAGGATTCAGCAAAACAGGTAAAAGCATTTCCGGGGATGTCGACCCAAATGCAGTTGAGGGTGTTGCGGAGTGGTTAAGCCCGGTCCCTGGGGGAATAGGCCCGCTGGGGGTTGCGATGTTAATTTCTAATACGGTTGACGCTGCAGTTGGTCAGTTGACTTTGTAGATCCTCACGTTCAGGTTATCGTATATCTTTTCGAAGTTCTGATCAAAAAGCTCTTCGCTCACTTCACCGTACTGTTCTCTTTCTTTATCACCAACGAAAACATACTCAACATTAAACTCTTCTGTGAAGCTGCTCAAGGTGGCTTCGTCGACGGCGGTGTAAAACGCCCGTACTTTGTCAGCCCTGTCAAAAACAATTGTGGGGTCTCCCCTCCACTGCCACTCGTGGGTTGGCCATCCGAGCACTGCGGGTACGCCAGTGTGAGCCGAAATTCTTGAAGAGTACGTATAAGCCTCGCCAACTTCCTCAACAAAAACAGGTTGGCCTTCAATGTTTTCGTTAATCCATCTTATCGCCTCATAGTCAGCCTTATTATCAATATCAAGATATGCAGTACCGTCTAAGCTTACAATCTTTGGTGTCTCAAACGGATAAAAGTCTTTTACTGCTTTGAATATGTACGCTGCTGACCCAATGAAGAAAACTACAATCAACATCATGCTCACAAGCATGGCTCTACTCTTATCCTTCAAATATTTCCCAAGTATTACGTATGTGAATCCGGTTGCAGCTATCCCCCAAATGATCCATGCGTGGTAGTAGAATTTAAATACAGTGTTCGTTCTGAAGTAGTCATTATTTGACGAGTAGAATATATCCTTTAAGAAGAAGACTTCAACTCCAATTACAAGACTTGCTGCGATAAAAAACATAAGTACAGGGTAGAGCTGCTTTGGTTTTTTGAGCTTCTTCCTCCAGACAAATCCTGCATAAAACAGTGTTATCACGAGGAACATACCCCACATCAAAAGCCAGGGCCCTACTGCGCTTTTTTTGTCAAGCGGAACCAGGCCAAGCCCCCCCACTGCAGGGCTGAACTCAAACAGATACGGAAGCATCAAAATTAATCCCGGAACAATTAATGCTACCTCTGCTTTAATAAAGGCTGCAAACCGCTTCGTGCGATCGCCCTTCATCTTCCATGCCTGGAAAAGATGCACGACCAAGAATATGTAGTTGACTGTAATCACATCCCAGCTGTTGATACCGTAGAGCACCATTACAAATGAGGAGATCATGATGTTGAACCAGATCTTCTCTTTGGTATCGATCTTAATCTTGAGCGCAGTAAACACAAGCGCCAAAGCAAGGATCAGATATGGAATCGCCAGATAGTGGCCGTGCAAATCACCAAGAACTATGCTGTAGGATGGAAACTCATTAATCGTAAACGGAATTATTCTCGTTGGGTTTGGAAAGAAGTATTGAAACTCACTACCGGTTAAAACACTCTCCAACCAGTAAAATGCATAGTGCATGTTTGCGCCAAATGTTATCCAAAACGAGCCGAGAATTGCCAGACCATATCTGAACTTCGGTTGCATCTTCTCGGAGAGTTTTACAAAGATCGAGAACAGTGACACAAAGGTTTGCGCGATTATCGTCACTAGAGCAAGAGAATAAACAAGTCCCATACCCATCGAAAGTAGTTTCGCAAGGAAGGAGTACATGTAGTGGCCCAGGTAGTAGTAATTGATGGTTCCACCGCTAAACCACGGATCAAGCGGCGGAAAGAACTCAGTCCTGAGAATCGAATTCATGAAGGCAAGATTCATGAACTTTTCTGTGCCCTGGATCTGCGAATTAAAACTTCTGATATATGCCCATATTCCAAGTATTAAAAGGAAGATCAGCTCTTCGGCAACGATCAGTTTATTGAGTTTGAATTTTTGTTTCCGAATGAAGTACACCGCAACCGCAAACTCAGCCAGAAGCACAATCCACAGGATTGGCTGAGTAAATGGGAGTATATGTAATGAAGATAAAAACCAAACAGGAATTGTTACAAGAAACAAACCAATGAATTTGGCAAATGCATACCCGTTATCTGCCCACTTCGGGAAAAACCTGTTTGCGAGCGGCAATCCGATTATACCCAGTACAATAAATGTAAGATACCAGATAATAAAGGCCTGCACGTCCATGAGTTATTAGATAAGTTTTAAAAGCTCGCGAGCTTGCGCAACTGAATAGTTTGTTCCTCTATCGTGAGGATGAATCTGACTGAAATTTGCCAGATAAAGACCGGGGATATCAGTCTGATACTCAGGCCTTCTGTAGTCAGTTGTCACAATATGTTGAGCGAAAGCCGATTTGAATAGAAAACTCTCTTTGATCCACTCTTTTGAGAACTCAGGATTTATCTTTCGCAGATATCCTTCGTACTCATCTATGAGCTCTTTCTTGCTCTTGTTAAATAACGGCTTTTCAGGATCAATATACTTAGCAATATAGAGAATTATTTGATCGTTGTAAAACCTCTTGTCAACAAAATTCGTATGTTCCACCATTACCAGAAAGGGAAATGAGAGATCGTTTACGTTTAACCAGTAATACGGCATCATGCTCTTCTTCAGGACGAGTAGCAGTGTCGTTGCACCAAGGTACTTCATGGAGTTTATTCGTTTCCTTGTTTCGGCGCTCACATCGAACAATTTAGTAAACACTGGTCCTGGAACGGTAGCAATAATCTTATCCGATGTAATTTCGGAGGGTGTGTTGTTCTTGCTGCCCTTCACCCGGTAATCGATTTTGTGCTTTTTGTTTTTGTAACTGTGATCGGTAATCTCTGCTTTTGAGATGAATTTTACATTAAGCTCCCTTAGCTTGTCGACCAGGGTGTCTATAAATAATTGAAACCCTCCATCCAAGTAACCCAATTTCTCGTTCGCAAGTGGGTTTGACCGAGAGCTGGACCTATCATGTATCCTTGCCCAGAGCCATGTCATTGCTACTTTATCGTATGCATCACCGAACTTGCCCCTAAGTAGCGGTTCCCAGATTACACTGGTGGCTCTCTTGCCAAAATATTTGCGGCACCAATCGATTGCAGAAATCTTGTCGAATCGTTTGTAACTTTTTATCTTCTGAAGAAAAAAGGTTACTACTCCAGATCGTAACCTATCAAAGATACTGAGGTGTGGGAACTTAAGAAGATCCAGTCCAGTTGAGAACCCATAGATCTTACCTTTGTAGTACAAGCCTACCTTGCTTGGTATCCATCTCAGTTTCTCTGCCAAACCGAGCTCTTTTATGAGCTCCTGAATCTCTGTGTCACTTCTAAACCAGTGATGATAATACTTTTCAATAGTCGTGTCTGCAATTGGAATCCCCGAGGCTAATCCGCCCCAGTCAGAATTTTTCTCTAACACAGTGACATCGGCTCCTTTCTTCGCAAGAAAGTATGCTGTTGAAAGTCCAAGTATCCCTCCCCCGATAATGGTGATTTTTTTGTCGGATAAAGACATAAGACAAAAACATTTATGCTATGATCTTAGCATTAAATCTTCTTATGAAAAAACCAAACCTGAAAGCAATTGATCCAGAGGTATATGAGATCCTTAAAAGCGAAGAGGAGAAGCAACAGTACAAGCTGTCGATGATTGCTTCTGAAAACTTTGCTTCAAAGGCGGTTCGGGAAGCCGTGGGGTCTGTTTTTATGAATAAGTACTCTGAAGGATATCCTGGAGCACGCTACTACGAAGGGAATTACAACATCGATAACCTTGAAAACCTTGCAAGAGAAAGAACGCATAAGCTATTCTCTTTACCAGATGACTGGGGTGTTAATGTACAGGCGCACTCAGGAAGTCCCGCAAATCTAGCCGTCTACATTGCTCTACTCGCGCCGGGGGATAAGCTCATGGGAATGTATCTTCCAGATGGAGGTCACCTGTCACATGGATGGTCATATGAGCCAAAAAGTAAATCCGATCCGGATGATCCAGAGTACCTAGGTGGAAGCCGGAAGGTAAATATAACATCGATTTTCTTTGATACTGTTCAATACAAGACAGATCCCAAGACCAGACAGTTTAATTATGACGAAGTCGAAAGAATCGCAGTCAAGCACAAGCCAAAACTGATAATCACAGGTGGGACAGCATACCCAAGAGAGATCGACTATAAAAGAGTTAAAGCTATCGCACAGAAGGTTGGAGCTTACTACCTGGCTGACATAGCGCATGAAGCAGGGTTGATTGCAGGTGGAGTTAATAAATCACCTGTCGGAATAGCTGACGTTATTACATTGACTACACACAAAACCCTCAGAGGAAACCGAGGAGCAATCATCATGGCAAAAGAAGAACTCATGAAGAAGATTGACAGAGCTATTATTCCCGGGTTGCAAGGGGGGCCCCATAATCACTCAATTGCAGGAATAGCGGTGGCTCTCAAAGAGGCAACACAACCGGAGTTCAAAGAATACAGCAGGCAGGTAGTACTCAATGCACAGGAGCTCGCAAAAAAGCTCATTAAAAATGGTTTAGATATTGTTACTGGCGGAACCGATAAACACCTGATACTGGTTGACCTTACAAAAAGTGGCGTTTTTGGAAAAAAGGCAGCTCGGGCCCTTGATCACGCTGGCATAATCACTAACATGAATACGATGCCGCAGGAAACACGCTCCCCCGCTAATCCGTCGGCTCTCCGTATTGGGACTCCATGGATAACGACCAGAGGGATGCAAGAGAAAGAGATGGGTCTGATAGCTGACTGGATAGCCGAAGTGATAGAAGCTATAAAAGCACACCAAGATCTGAAGTTTTCCGAGTTTGAAGAATTGGTGAAGAAGGATGCTACTGTTAAGAAGATCGCTGGAGAAGTTAAGAAACTGACGCAGAAGTTTCCGCTGGAGATATGAATGGCAAGACTACAAACCGTTCTCTCTACGTATAAACCAGTCAAACTGCTCAGCTGGGGTTTTCACTGCAAAGTCGAGTGCGTTTTCGGGACCATTAGCAGGCGACGTACTTGACCAAAATGATACAAGCAGCACGTAGAATGCAAACAATGAGACAAACACGAACAGTGCAGTCTTCGCGGGACTTGTCATTTTAATGTTTGGTTCTGTTTTCGAGCTCTTGCTCGAATCTCCGTTAGATTTTTTCATATTATTCTTTGCTGACATCCGGCTTCAAGTGTATATCCGATAATTCCTTTAGTGTTGGAAGCATCCACAACCCTATTCCCATTCCAAAAAATGCACCGGTGATCATTCTGAGGAAATTTGTGCTCATGTACAGTGGCTGCGCATTAGAAAAACCCAAAATAGTTGCAACTGTTTGCACTCCACCATCTAATGCTATTGGGATGGTGAATGGGATCAACCAGTACCACTTAATACCTTGGATATTCTTATACTTTGCTAGCAGAGCAACAAAAAGAAGTGCCCCCCAAATAAACATGTCTCGTGTGCACCATGCAACCTGAAAGTCATGGATATGAACACTTCTCCACGCAAACTGGTGACAGAAGAAGGAGTAGATGTTGTAGATGATTGCAGATGGCAATGTCCACCCCCAACTTGCGAGCAGAGGCGCGAGAAACGGCAGTACGTTAATTACCACCAAAAATCCAATGAAGATATTGAAAAAGTTGTTACTGACGTAATCTCCGATCTTAACGTTCATGCTCTCGAAAATCCTTTAACTTAAGCTGAATTTCGGTCTGGCCCTGCCACTCATTCATGCTCACCGAACCTACGACGTCAATAGTAGCATAACCCCTAAGTATATCCAAACGACTCCCCATTCTAAATCCAATCGCAGGAATAGTAGTATTATCTGATTCAAGTGTCAGTTTCAAGTGGTCTCCTTCTTTACCAACCACGTTTGCTCTACTGACTGTCAGGTTATCGATTTGAAACAACGGTTCGCGGTTTCCTTGACCAAATGGCTTAAAACGAGCCACGGTTTCATATAGTTTAGTGGTTATCTCGGATGCCTTAATGATTGCTGCAACCTGAATTGTTTTTACCAACTGATCCTCCTTAAGCTCACGTTTCGCATACTTCTCAAGCTCCTGGATAAAACTCGTTAGATTCTCCTCCAAAAGGGAAAATCCTGCCGCCTGGTCGTGTCCACCATACCGCTCAAGAAGTTTTTCGCTGTCCGCAATTGCAGCGGTAATATTAAATCCTCTGATGCTTCTTGCTGATCCCTTGACTATACCATCGCTTTTGGCAGCTGCAATTGCTGGACGGTAGTATTTATCAGATAACCTGCCAGCCACCAAACCAACAACCCCCTCAGACCAATCATCACCATATACAAAGAGCAGTCTTGTTTTTTCTGTAAATTCAACCTGAGCCTCTGCCTCCTCAAGGAGCTGCTTTGTAACTCTTTTCCGTTTAAAATTGAGCTGATCAAGTTTCGCGGCAACCTCTTTCACGGTGTACGGATCGCGTGAAGTCAGCATTCTGACGCCGTCCATTCCATGTTCTATTCGTCCTCCTGCATTGATTCGTGGTCCAAGCAAGAAGCCAAGATGATACGCCTCAAGCTTATCGCTGTCGACTGCAGCAATCTTCATAAGTTCTTTAAGTCCAAGGTTTTTAGTTTTGCTGAGTCGTTTCAATCCCTTCCTAACAAGAATCCGATTCTCATCTTGCAACGGCATCACATCACAAACAGTTGCCAGTGCAACAAGGTCCAGATAAATATCAATTGAAAAGTTGTCGCTCAGTATCTCCTGATCTTTCGCAAGCTTTGTGACCTCGCTGGCAAGTTTCCATGCGACAGCAGCCCCACAAATTCCTGGAAATGGATACTTTGTACCTTGAACCCCGGGATGCACGACGGCAATTGCCTCCTCGGGAATAATCTGCTCTCCATTCCCGTTGGTGTCAATTGTATGGTGATCGGTGATAATGAAGTCGAGCCCTTTTGTTGAATATTCTTCGACGAGTTCCTTATCCCGGATTCCACAATCTACCGTAATAACTAATTTGCCCTTTTTGGAGAGGATATAGTCGAGCCCCTGTGAGCCCATTCCATACCCCTCGGTAAATCTGTTGGGGATGTACGGCAATACTTCCGCCCCAAGGTGACGAAACAAAAGATCAAACAAGATGGCGGTTGCACTTATCCCATCGACGTCATAGTCGCCATAAATGAAGATCCGCTCCTTGTTTGTGACAGCTTCAACAATTCGATTGGCTGCTGATTCGATTCCAGGCATAAGTTGAGGATCGGAAAGATCTTTCAGGCCTGAGTTGAAGTAGTCGTCGGCATCATTTTGAGTCTTGATACCAAACGAAAACAACAGTTGTGCCTCGATATCTGAATACTTGTTCAGATTTTTTCGGATCCGCGGAGTGATTTTGGGAGCTTGCTGCCAATGCATTCAGCGATTATCGGAAACAGAAATTAACAGAATTTTAATCATTTCTTTTTATCAACTGCATCAGGATCGACTTTCTTTCGTAACTTTTTAAGTCTATTAATGGTGAAAACAGTCACCAAAGTTACCAGAAGTGCATAAATCAGGAGACCAGCCAACTCAGCAATCTCACCCTCTCCTTCAGGGAACTGTGCTTTGATAGTTTTAAACAGTGTCTTTATTAGATCGTTCCATGCAAGCGCTGAGACAAGTGTTAACGCAGAGATCACGAGCTTAAGAACTGTACTCATCCCCTCCTTTGCTCCCTCTGAGGCGATGGGGTTTAACACACTGAGAGGATCGAGAACCTGCTGCGCCCCTGCTGCTGACTCTGCAGTGGAGGTGGCAGGGTGCTTCTTCGCCTCTTTTTTCGATTTTTTTTCGACCTTCTTCACCATGAGTCAATCAACAAAATTAGGTTTCCGGATCAGGAGTACGCACATACTTTATGAATCTGCGTACAGCAACTACGATTGCAGCCACAATAGCTGTGACAACAAGGATCACAACAAGCCAATTCAACGCGAATGATATAATCTTTGCCCGCTGATAGTCAGGATCAATGGGTAGCAGTTCAAAGTCCGAGTTAAAATCAACAAGAACCGAAGTTGCGCTAAGGTAGTTTTCTTCAGCAACAAAAGCGCCCACTTTTGCTCCAAATTCAATTTTCTTTTCCAAACCGTTAGAGAGCAAGCCTTCACGAGGAGTGAAGTCTTTTCTAAACTCCGTAACTTCCCCTTCTCTCACAGAAATCACATCCCTGAATGGACCATCAATTACGAAAAATCCTGACGGGAAATTCCAGTCAACACTCACCCTGTCTGAGTCTATCTGCGAGTCTATTGTCAGGATTATGGTAATGAGTTTGCTTGGATGCTGCTGTTTTTCACTCACCGCGAGACTTGGTTTCAGATCAGGGTCAATGATCTCCTGGGTCTCCCCGACTCCAATCTCTTCTACTTCCAATGGCTCCTGCGCCACAACAAAACCTATCGTCAGTACTGAGATAACCAGTATAGCAATGGTAATAATTGTGAGCCTCTGAAACTTCATCTATTCAAGATTTCTAAACAGCGGCAATCCATTATCTGGATTTACTGGGACGTAAATTGTCCCCTCCCTGTTTTCAAGATTATTTACGTAAAGAAAATACAGATATTTATTGGTAAGACTTTGATTCACAATTCTTTGTGCATCACGCTGTCCCTTAGCTTCTACAACTTTTCTCTCTGCTTCCTTTTTTGCTTTCTGTATCTCAAACTTTTGCTGTTCTACTGCCTGTTCGGCTGCCAGCTTTCTTTCAATACTATCAGAAAGTGATTCTGAAATGTTAACGCGACGGAGTAAAACGTCTTCAATTACTATTCCCCGCTCGGACACGTTATCGACTAATCGTTCCAGAATTGTATTCTGTGCTTCCTCACGTTTTGATGAATACAGCTCGTTGACCGGGAACTGAGCAGCTACCTCACGTATAGTGCTTCTGATCTCGGGTCTGATAATGTTCTCCTGGTATGCTATTCCGAGTGACTTGTATACTTCTGGTGCTGCTTCAGTTTTAAGCCGGTAAAGTACAGTAACATCGAACCAGACAAGTCCGCCATCTTTTGCCAGGGCCTGTATGGAATCATCGCCTTGTATCTCACCCTCAGCATAGGAGCCACTCATTGTGTAAGAAGCGGTCCTCGTATTCATCTTGATAATCTGTGAGAACGGGTTCTTTAAATGGAATCCCGGCTGCAAAGCATTTTCTGAAACATTTCCGAATGTACTCACAACGCCTACCTCTCCCGCATTTACAATTGTGTATAATGCAGAGATGAAAAAAATGAAGACGAAAAGCACGATTGCGAGCACGACCACTACGCCCTTTCTTAAGCGCGACCTTAATGTGTCCAACATAATACTTGAGTAATAACTAAACAGGCAGCTCGAGCATCTCCCTTAGGACTTGCTCAGCGACATTGGGGTTTGCTTTCCCTCTGGTCACCTGCATTATCTGTCCTACAAGGAATTTTACCGCATTTGGGTTCTTTTTTACATCCTCAGCGACTTTTTTGTTGTCGTTAATCACGCTTCTGGCGATCTTTTTGATCTCGGCGGTGTCACTTACGATCTCCATTCCTTCCTCTTTCACGATATCCTCTGGTGCCCTGCCTGTCTTGTACATTATCGCGAGAACTTTCTTTGCAAGTGTCCCGGAGAGCTTCCCTTCAAGGAGAAGGGAGATCAGATTCTTGAACTGTGTGTGGTTAAACTTGAGATCCGCGAGTTTAGACCTGTCTGCTTTGAGCAACGCGGACAGATCACCTATAAGCCACTTTGCTAGCTCTTTGATGAGCTTTGGGTTCGACTCGCCTTTGACTAGTTTTTCAAACCACGTAAATCGAGCCTTCTTGCTGATGATTGTTTCTGCAGTGTCAGGCTCCAACCCGAGCTCGGCGACATAGCGATCTTTTTTAGCCTGAGGAAGTTCTATTACCGATTCCTCGAGTTTCTTTATCTGTTTGTCAGAGAAATTTAGTGGCGGAATATCCGGCTCCGGGAAATACCGGTAATCTTCCGATTCTTCCTTTATACGCTGACTTACTGTTTCGCCAGTCATATCCTTAAGACCACGCGTTTCCTGAGTTGGTGTTTTACCGCTTTCAAGAATCTCTGCCTGACGAGCACTCTCGAAATTAATAACCTTTTCAAGTACAGAGATTGATCCAATGTTCTTGACTTCGACCTTGTAGTCAGGAAGCCCCCTTTTTCCCTGTTCACGTAGAGACATATTCAGTTCAAAACGCATCTGACCCCTCTCCATATTTGCATCACTGATATCGAGGTAGCGAACTGTTTGCCTGAGTCGCTTTGCGAACTCTAGCACTTCTTCTGTGCTTGTGAAGTCAGGTTCGGAAACAATCTCAGCAAGTGGAATTCCGGACTTATTGTAATCGAGAAGCGTTTTTCCCTCTTCGTGCAAAGATTTCCCCGTGTCCTCTTCCATATGAACTCTCGTAACTCTGATCCTGCGGTTGTCACCATTTATCCCGATCTCAAAATAACCTTCATATCCAAATGGGAGATCAAATTGCGAGATCTGATAACCTTTTGGTAGATCAGGATAGAAGTAGTTTTTCCGGTCAAATTTCGAATGCTTATTAATGCTGCAATTTAATGCGAGCGCAAGCCTGAGGCACTTTTCGACTGCAAGCTTATTCGGAACAGGTAAAGCACCGGGCAGCCCAAGACAAACAGGGCAAACGTGGGAATTCGGCTTATTGTTAAAGTAGGCGGCCGGACAATCACAAAACATCTTTGATTTTGTTTTCACCTGAACGTGAACCTCCAGGCCGATAATCGGTTCGTATTTCATAGTTTTTCGTATGCTGCTGCCAGGGCAAACAGCTGTGACTCGTTAAAACGTTTTGTCATAAGTTGAAGGCCAACTGGCAAGCCGTCTTTGTCGGTACCGCAATTAATGCTTATCGCCGGGACACCCACAAGATTTGCAGTTACAGTATAGATATCAACCAGGTACATCTGCAGCGGATCATCGTTCTTCTCTCCCAACTTGAACGCAGTTACCGGTGATGTTGGCCCCATGATTACATCAACGCTGTCAAATACTTTATCTATCTCACGAGTCAGTTTTACGCGCACTTTTAGTGCAGTCTTGTAATACTCCTCAGCGTATCCGGCACTCAAAGTGTAAGTACCGATCATAACCCTGCGTTTAACTTCGTCCTCCATGAATTTGCCCCTTGTGGCAAAGATATTTTCGAGATAATCATCGCTTAGTTTGCGCCCATACCTCACCCCGTCATAACGTGCCATATTTGAAGATATCTCTGAGGGAACAAGCACATAATATATAGGTAGAACGCTTTCGAGTATAGGCAGATCTATCTTCAGGATTTTGGCTCCAGCTTGTGAATACTTTGCGATTGCCTCCTCCACTTTTTCCCTCACTTCGACCGACAACCCTTCACCAAAATACTCGTTTGGAACTCCAATTTTTACGCCTTCAAGGTCGACTCTTCTATCAAGCTCAGCTGTATAGTCAGGAACGGGGACATCGTAGCTGGTCGCATCTCTCGAATCCTTCCCTGCCATTACTGATTCCACTAGTGCCGTGTCCCGTACATTCCTTGTCAGGATTCCGGCAGTGTCGAATGAGGAAGCCATTGCTATCAGGCCATAGCGGGAGTTGCGACCATAAGTAGGCTTGAATCCTACAAGGCCACAAAAAGATGCAGGTTGCCTGACAGACCCACCCGTATCTGTACCAATCGCAAAAAGACCGATCCCTGCTGCCAGTGACGCCGCTGCTCCTGAGCTTGACCCTCCGGGTACACGTGTTTCATCGATTGGGTTTTTTGTAGGTCCAAACCCTGAATTCTCACCGCTGGCACCAAACGCAAATGGATCGCTGTTGGTTTTACCAATATTTATTGCACCCTCGGCTTCGAGCCTTTCTATTACTGTAGCAGTATACGGAGCGATAAAACCCTCTAGCATTCTGGATGAAGCCGTAGTCTGGACACCTTTGGTCATTATCACATCCTTGACGGTAAATGGGATTCCGGCCAGCTTGCCTGTGTCTTTTCCGGCTGCGATGTCTGAATCTATCTGTTTTGCCCTGTCGAGTGCAGAGTCGATCACGGTGATAAACGCATTCAGCTCTTTACCGCGGGTTTTCGCTAGATCAATGTGATACGCTACGAGTTCGACAGACGAAAGATTGCCTGATTTGATCCTTCCAACCACTTTTGAGATTGTTAGAGTCGAGAGGTTGTTCATATGATCTTGCTGGTACTGAAAAATTCCCCGCTTCGTCTTTTCGATGCATTCCTGAAAACATCATCCTCTGTCATAGCATTCCCTGGTACATCTTCGCGAAGAACATCGCCTTTGAAATCATCAACATGGGATGCATACTCAATGTCACTTACATCAACCTCTTTAAGTTTTGATACGAATGCAAGGATAGATGAGATCTCAGTGCCGAATTTTTTTAGCTCTTCGTCAGTGAGTTTAATGCGGGCAAGATCTGCGAACTTTTTGAGTTGTTTTGGTGTTAGATCAGTCATTGCTGACAGATTATAGCTGATATTAGGCTAATTATTAACTGCCCGATGCATCTAACCGAATAACTGAAAGGTAACCCGGTAGAAGAGAGGGTTGTGCAACGCTAATGCCCCCTCCCATGGTCATAGCGTAGCTGTTAGAAGTGCGGTCCAAATGATTTATCACTGCTTCTTTAATATATTCCTGAAAAAGTGGCTCTAGCCAAAATTCATTTGGAGACCAATATGAGTCGGGAGTCATCACAAGTGTAGGCAGGCCCGGATCTGGCAGCATTACATTTATGCTTTCAACAGAGTCTCCACCTTGCATTGATACGTAACTGTAAATCAGTCTCACTATCCCTTCAGGAGTGAAGTCCTTGACACCACGATCCCCAACGGGGTTTTGATCTGTGAGTGGAAGCAGGCTTGAAATGAAGTAAGTTCTTTTTTCTCCTCCCTCATAAGTAACAGTGAAAACAGTATTTGAGAAATCCTCATAGTTAACCATGTCATACCCGGCATAGGTACGCCCCATCGCGTCCAACTCATCCTGGAACGTATCTGGTTCACCTGGTACATAAGTGAGAGTGTATGCAGTTTCCCAGGCTGCCTTAATACCGGCTGGAAGCAGTGCCCCCCCTGGATTGCTTATACCAATTGCTGCATTGAACTCATCAGTGTCCAACACATAAACACCATCATCAGCAATAACGACTCCTCCACTTTGAGGATTCCTTCCGTACTCTGGATCAGAAATATCCATCACCTCACCATTTGGTAACCGAACTGCAGACCACATTGTGTGAACGTATTCCCGCTCGTTTCCTGGAACCTCGCTTACCTGTACCCTCGGAATCGTAAGAAAGTGACCAGACTCATTCATGGTGGCTT
>JBHHUN010000023.1:0-15127 GCA_046753765.1 Candidatus Dojkabacteria bacterium
GTCTGTAGTCTGAGTCCTGGCTCCAATCTGCGAGGGGAGCGTGGTTGATTTCGTTAACTAGGAGTTTGCCTGGGGTAGGGCCGAATGAAGTTACCTCTACTGAAGCAGTATTGCTATCAGATCCTCCGCTGTGGTCTACACTGCCCGTATTTGTGAATACTTGGGTTCCAGTAGGTGTTTCTTTGATTTGTACTTGAAAGATGACCTGTACTGACTCTGTATTTAGTAGGGGCCCAACGTTAATACCGCTTCCAAACAGGTCATACTGATTGTACGAACCTGTATATCCAAGGATCGTCATTGAGTCAGGCACATACTCGAATACTGAGGGAAGCGTATCCGTAAAGGTTACGTCAGTTATCGGTAGCCCCGTAGTATTCCAGATCCCAATATTAAAGCTGATGTAATCATTTGTGTATGCAGTTACCTGGTCAGGTACCCATACCTTGGCAGCGTTGTCGTATACGTCTTTATAAAAACAGACGTTGGGAACACCACACTCTGTGAAGCCTGCGTGAGCAGGGGCTGTTGTTGCCACTCCTGAAAGGAGCAGGACTGAAAGCATTGCAATAGCAAAGAGGCTTTTCAGTTTCTTTCTTAGATTTTGCATTTTACTTAGATAATTAAAAATATGATAAATAACTTCAATTTGTTCATCCGGACTGAAGCGGCCCCTGTGTCGGAGGAGGCGGCCCCTGTGTCGGAGGAGGCGGCCCCTGTGTCGGAGGAGGTGGCCCCTGTGTCGGAGGAGGCTGCCCCTGTGTTGGAGGAGGCTGCACTTGTGTCGGAGGAGGAGGCCCCTGTGTCGGAGGAGGCGGCCCCTGTGTCGGAGGCGCGTCAGTCACCACTGGCTCATCAGTTGCTCCATCTCCATTAGAATATACAGCTTCCTGCGTTGTAACAAGTACCGTGGCGGAAGGTGCTGGTGTAATCGTTGGTGCAACATATTGCCTCACAACAGGTAAGCCATTGTCCATTAGTACACGAAGTTCTGAGTCACCAAAATTTGCAACAACCATGAACCCTGCAACCTCACCCTCAGAGAAGTCGGCACTATCAGCTCCGCTGACATTTAGCCCGACTGTTCTCCCGGTGCTATCACTTCGTGTTAATACCTGTGCTCTTCCGTTTCTACTATCTTCCGCTGTAAATATATCTACTGGATCGTGGCTCCTTGTGAGAGTAACAGTGCCAGCTGCATGGTCAAATGTAGCTGTTACAAATACAGACTGATCGGTGTCTGCTGCTGGGGCGATTCCCCCGGCTTCTCTACTCATTAATCCGACGGGCACAAGTGCGACACGGACTGTGGTAATATCGTCAATCTCGCCTAGAAATGCATCTTGCTGTACCGTGTTCCCGTCAAGTAGGTCCCTAATATAGAGTGTTGTGGGTGCATCAAGGGACAAAGCACTGCCTTGCTCCATGAGAACCCCGGTCATGAAAACTCTGGCATTTGCCTCAGCTTCAGTCAAATCGTAGTAGCGCTTATAACCCTGATCGATAGGTCCGGGAGTTCCGTCATATCCTTCTCGTTCGGATATGACAGCCTGTTCTGTTGGTCTCATAAATAGTGACATCTCTCCTTCGGGACACAGTGTCGAAAGTAACGTGCCTGTACCTTCGGCCCCCGGCTGGAGGACTCGAATTCCTGAACCCATGAACATCAACATGTCTGCAGTTGCTTGCACGTATTCGTTGAAAACTGTTGGGTCCTCGTTAGTTTCAAAGTGTGCAAGAACACTTTCAAATGGAGGGACCATCCACTCAGTTTCACTGCCAGTACCAGCAAATCTTCCATTTCCTACCTCGCTCATATCCAGGTTGCCGCGTAAATCATTAACACAAGATGCTACTGCTGTGGCTGTAGCTCGCGAATCTGTAGTCGCGCTTGGTGTCGGGGTTGAACTTGGTGTTAAACTTGGCGGCAGAGTTGGTGTGGCACTGGGTATGGGAATTGCGGTTGCAGTATTTACAACGGGTGGTAGTGTATTTGTTGCCGCTATAAATATCTGTGGTGTTTCTGTATCCGGCGTGCCTTCCCATGTAGGGGTCGAGAAAGGGAAGGGTGTTGATGTTGCTTCCTGTTCCTGAGCCAGCACTAGCGGTGTAGACGTTCCTGTACCAGTAGGGGGAGATGTAGGAGTGATCCCATGACCGCTTGGTTTATCAAGATCACATGCAGTTAGTGTTATCAAGGTCAATCCTGCAAAGGTTAAGAATGCGAATCTGCCTCCTGGTGCGAATGCTCCCTTATGATCCGCCTCAGTACTCGGCACCGCAGCGTGTCGTTCGTCTTGGGGTGTACCAATCCTAAGGATGGTGATCCCTGCACTTGGTAGTTCAACATGTAATTCATCCTGGTGTTGGTCAGTCAGGAGGTGAGCGACAGCTGGAGCAGCTTCCAGAATCCTTTGAGTAGCTCCGTAGGCTTCTGTAGCAAACGGGCTAGTGTCCCTGAAGTTTTCCATAAGCAAGAGTCTTCTATCTCTTCTTTTTTTATTGCTGTCAAAATGTCGCCTTTGCCTTTTCTCTTGCCGGGTATCAGCCAATACTACAGGTTCTTCTCCTCTGTTTAGAGCAACTACTTGGGCAGCCTCGTAAAGGGGGATACCTGTAAGCTTTGTAAGGTTTTGTGCAGCTGATAGTGCGTGAATACCACTGTCGTGTACACCGGCTGCAACAGTAGCAGCAGCCTCGGTTATCATTAGTTCTGCAGCCAAATGGTCTCTGCGAGTTTGTGCTCTTTCGAGGCTTCCGGAATTGTTCGGTATTTTGCTCCATTCAAAAGTATGGATAGATTGCTGTGTTTCATACAAGCTATCGGCAATTCGTCTGACGGATCTGTAGCTTCTGTCTTCAGCGGATCCTGCGAGGTGTTTCCTCATTTTACCAATCAACTCGTGGCCGCGAGCTACAAGATCAAGTTGAGCCTCTGACCCCACTGGTGCTGATTCAAAGATTGCTGTTGTACCAGGATCTCTGGGAGGAGGTTGAAATCGAACACAAACTATCCTAGGAGTACGTAGACTCTCTGTCCATAGGCCGAGAGGCCCTTCGGGATGAGGCATTACACAAGAACGTTGTTCACCAGTTTCAACAGCCATCAAAGAAAGTATCAGTTAACCTGTGGGCAGAGAAAGTAAGTATAGAAAATCTGCTGGATTATAACTTATAGTAACCAGTTTAGTCAAAATATTTTGGAGATATGTTTACACATATATCGAACACATTGCCGATTAATTACACCTTGTCCTTTCTCCCGATCGGAGGTCTACCTTCGCAGATAGTTTTTTCGCTGCCATATATATTGAGGCATGTATAGGGTCGTCCGGGTCAAGTCGCTTCTCTGTTGTAAGGTATGTATCTGTGATAGACTTCTCAAGTGTCACAGACAGCCCGTGTAGAAGAACAGCCTCAAGGGCAAATGGGGTGAAATTCCCCGCAAGGATATCCTGATAGATCATGTTGGACAGTCGCTCTATAAATGGAGGTGTAAACTCGGTCAAGACTGTTTGATTGTTTCCAAAGATAACGGTAGTAGTGAGGCAGGGTCACTGTTGTTCAGAAGCATCTGCAGTCAAATTGTATCTGCGAAATTCGGACTCATAATTGTCAACGTAGTCATCCAGGAAGCTGGTACTTGCAATGAAGGGCAGTAGGTCGTTCTTGAAATCAGTTGTGAACTTTGTGGTAGCCCGATTTACCTTTGCGGTGATGCGTGCTTGCAAATCACTAAGGCTAAGGGTAGTCTCTCCCAGTCTTTCTCTGACAAGCTCAAGGTTCACTGGAGTGCCGTGTTTGAGAAACCATAGCAGGTCGTAGAAGTCTCTGCCCTTGATTGTCTGCCTGTCCTGTTTACCGGTAAGCAGGTTCCGGGTGAGTATGGCGACTATCTTTCCTGCAAAAAGGCTTCGTAGATCATAGTGCAGCGCCACGAAACTATACCCATGTGCAGTTTTCGAAGATAGAATAGTTTTGTAACTGCTTCCTATTGCCGGTTCGATATCGCATTTTATGTAAAGGTAGTCAGATTCGCCTGGATCGGCAGGACCAAGTTGCATAAGTACTGGAAACTTAAGCAATACCTGTTTTCCTTGTTGTTTAACAGAAATCGAGATGTCCCCAAATTGAAGCTCTTTCGTAAAGAAATCATTTAGTCCATGTGCGAGATCCTTTGTGTTTACTTTACCTACTGTATCGAAGTCAAGGTCTTCGGAAAGCCTTTCTAAGCCGAAGAAATGCCTGAGGCACGTTCCACCTGTGAAAATATACCTGCCCTTGTAATGTTTGTTGGTGTAAATAAAGTACAGCACAAGTATCTGAAGGTACTCTTTAATTGAACTGCGGATGTATAAGGGGTTAAGCCCTTCTTGAGTCCCTTCATCAACAATTTTCTTTGTGAATTTAAGTATCATGGCTCAGGCAAATAATAGCTGAGGTAACTTTTTGTATTTTTGAATATTGGAAATTTCACAATACTGCCCAAACTCCTCCACCTCTTTTGTATCAAAACTATCTAAATTAAGTCTTAACTCTTCAATATCTTTCTTGCTAATTCTGACAGAACGATAGAATTTAAGGTAAAGATAGTCAAACAGGGCTTTTGCTTTGCTGGCAATAGCGACGTCAAATTTGCCTTTCTTCACTATTTCAAATCCTGTAAATAAGTCTTCCTGGATAGATCGATAAGTAAATCTGCCAAGCTTATTTGTGTAATCTCTTGTAGATTTCGTGGTTATCGCAGTTATGCTGAACACAGATTCGGAAAGTATCTGATAGCTAGCAAGGATATATTCTAGACTCAGGTAAGAGGGGAAACGTATCTTATTGCTCACGAACTCTATGTATTCGCGTTTCGAGCGATTCGATCTAAAGTAGTCTTTGGTTACGTATCTGCCTCTTTTAAGCTGTATCAACAGCCCATTTCTTAACCACCGTGATACGGTATTGTTTAGTCCCTGTTCCGTAAGCCCTGTAATCTGCCCAATGGATTGAGTATCAAAGTAAGGAAGCTCAGATAGTTGTTTAAGTTTATTGACTTGTTTCACTTAGTAACTATTATATGGTTAGTTAGCGGAATAAGTCAAGTATGGAGGGGATTTTTTGTTAGAGCACCTCATACACCAGTGCATGCTCATCAGAAAACAGAAGCTCGAAGTGCTCTTTGTCATTCAGGAAGCCGTAAGTCTCAGCTCCTGGCAGGTTATTCAGTACTACATAGTCAATTTCGTTCCGTTTAATCTGATCTATCCAGTCCGTCTCTGAGCTGTCGAAGTTTAGGCAAAGCCCAAGGGCAGTAAGCTTTCTGATGCCAGCGAACTCCACATCGCACTCAACCTCTTCTCGGAGGTTTGAGGGGATCTGCTCACTGACCACGTACCCGCTGAAAAATCCCGGTGCGGGGTCCGCTGTTCTTCGCCCAATGAAGCTAAAGTCACCATATGCCTGCCACGGCAATACAAGGATAGTTTCCAGCCTCTCACTTTTTGATACTGTTTCTTCCAGAATCTGCCAGCTTTCGGGGTATGTTGAAAGCTTGAGTTGTCCGGCCGCTCCCAGAGGAAAAGTATAGGTGTAAAAAAATACCAGTGCGAGAAGAAGAAAAGAAGTCAAGTAGTAAATAATTTTTGTATTCGTATGGGCAAAGTAGCCTCTCTCTTTCTTGAGAGCATAAATACTGCTTTGGATAACGTGAAGTCCAAAGAAGAAGAGCACTGCGAAGCCAAATATATAAAGGCTGAGGAACTTTTGTGTCTCCCGGAATGGCTGCAGTATAGGGATCTTGTTGAAAAAGAAGTTCCAGAACTGCTGCATGAATCCAATCGATCCGTGTGCCAAAACGATTCCCACAGCACTAAGCAGCAGCAGTGAGACGATAAGCCTGAACCTGCTTTTCTTGTAACCGTTGACTCTTTTTGGGAAAAGCCAGCTTAGAGCGATCTTCAGGATGGGAAGCACTGTAACTGCCATTAGCACCAGTGATGTCAGCCACCAGAAACCATTAAGCTGCTTAGGGAGCAAGCCCAGGTTCTGCTCTGCCCAAAAGCCATAAAACGATGCGAGGTTGAAGGTCAGTCCAAAATCAATATCAGGAGTGGGCGAAAAGTAGAGAAGATTGTTCTCTCCCACCGTTACTGCATTTCCGTTGAATAGCGATGGGAGAAGCCAGCTGCTGTTGAAAAGCAATATGAGTAGAGTCAAAACAACTATCCTGCCGATAATCCGCTCCCATCTCTTGGTGGTCAGTAAGTAAATCAGTCCGATCGATAAGACGGGAATGAGCATTAGTATCAGGTGATGTACGCTCGTGAGTGTTGCTACGAACCATATCAGCGCAGCTATAAGCAGGTAGTGGTTTGAAAATTGCTTCGTTTTATAAAACTTAATCACATAGATAATAAAAAGGGGGAGAAGTGCGTACCCAAGAAGAAATGCCCAGTGACCTGCAAGTAGTCTGGTGTAAGTGAATGGATTCCACATATATAGTGTTGCTGCAGTCAGGGCAAATAGCTTTCGCCTTTTGGTAAGGCCAATAAGAAGCCGGTACATGAAGTACCCGATCATAAAAAAGATTCCCAGAAGCAGTAGTTTTTGGACTAGATCGCTTGGGATTATTTGAGATACAGAGTGTAGTAATGCATCTCGGGCGGTTTCGCTGAATATCCCGTAGAAATTACTGACGGGAAAATGCATGTTCGGTGTGAAGATCATGTCTAATGTCAGGATATACCCTCTGCCGAGCAAAGGCAGAAAGATCACAAGCGACATAAGGGCGAAGTAGATCTTCGCGAAATGTTTCCTGAGATAAGGTGTAACGCTTTTCATACTATGAATTATATCTCATCCCCTCCGAGACATCACCATCTCCCTGTGCTAAACTTTTCATGAGTCATAACACCAAAGATGATTGAGGTTTTCAAGCATTACATAATCAATTTCTGGGTTTGGTGGTACCTTGTCCGGGGCAGACACGTGCTTGAGCGTATAGTTGGTATCTGGAACTTCACTCTTGGATACTTCAATGTAGTGCCGATGTTGCGCAACTTGTTTGTGCCTTTGTACCAGGATTATTCAAATATTGGCATTGTAATCAGCATCCCAATAAGACTGGTCTGGGTGATTGTTGGTAGTGCTATGCAGCTTCTTATTACGGCTCCACTTCTTATTGCTTACATGATTTTTCTGATGCTTCCACTGTTGCCAGTTTATGGCCTCCTTAATTTTGCAATCAACCTGTTGTGAAGATTCTTAAAGGAAAAGAAAAGATTGGAAGATTCAAGCAGATACCGCTGTCTGCGAACTGGGACTATCTCTATAAAGAGCACGGACTTCGCAAGGAAGAAGAGCAGTTTGAGGTGGTGGTGGGGCGATTTCTCTTGTTGGTGGGAGTTTTTGCGATGCTGGGTGTGTTTGTTGTTGATATCGTTGGGGGGAGACTTCTGTTTGTTGAGCTTCTAAACACGGACAGGTTGCCTGAGGTAGTCTTCTGGATTGGCTTTATCCTTATGCTTTACTCTTTCTATCTCACCAGGAATCGTGAGAACTTTATCGACTCGTTGCGCCTTAAGGACCTCAATCATTTAAAAAGGGACATCGAAGATGGCCACCTTCCGGGGTCAATAGAGCTGACCGACTACTTTGACCATGACCTTCTAAACATTATTGATGATCTACTTAATGAAGATGTTGATCGGTTTATGGAGCTTTTAATCAAGAAGGTGCTTAGGTACCCCAAAGTGGCAAAGGCTGTTACCAGGATCGGGCTTTCGGCTGAACAACTTATGGGGATTACGGTTAAGTTTGGTGCCGAGAAAAACGCATACCTTGACACGTGGATTCGAAAGATTCTGGTCAAGACATTTCAGGAGGCATACAGATTGGATCAAAACAGGGTAGATGAGCTTTCGATGCTTCTCTACATACTTCGTGAACCGTTAGCCGAGTACCTTCTAGATCGTGAAATTGGTCCTAAAGATATTGAGGCGCTTGAGCTTTGGATAAAGAATCGATCTGACAAAGAGAGATACATCGGGCTATTTAAGTCGAGGAGTGCCCTGAAGCCTACAAATACTGTTAACCGGGCGTTTACGTCCCGATATTCGCCAACGCTGGTTGAGTTTTCGCGTGATTTTACAGCGGAGGTCGCCCGTGGTGACTTTACTCTTTCTATCGCACGCGATGTGGAGCTTGCAGATCTGATAGCCTCTGTTGAGAGCAGTGAGGCAAGCGCGTCGCTTGTTATTGGCGCTCCCGGGGTTGGAAAAACCACATTGCTTAAGAGCTTGGCGGTCCGGATGGTGGTAGAAGATGTTCCTAAACTGTTACAGGATATGAGGCTTGTGGGGTTTGACTTTAATAAGGCTTACGCCCTTGCAGCAAATGTCGACGAATTCAAAACCAGAGTAGAGCAGGTACTCGAAGAGACTGCTGCTGCCAAAAACATCATTCTTGTGCTGGACGATTTTGATCAGGTTGTATCGCTTAGAAAAGATGTAGCAGGAGAGGTTATCAACCTATTTATCAATGCAATTGATCGTTACAAGCTTCGCGTTATTGCGACCTCAAATCTTTCGGGGTATGCCAGGAAGATCAAACCTGAGAGATCGCTTGTTTCGCTTTTCCATGTAATCGAGTTGAAAGAACCCGCCGACGAGGTCAGTGTTCAGATAGTTATGGACTCTCTGCCAAGGCTTGAGGAGAGATACAAAGTAAATGTTAGCTTTGACGCCATTGTACGGCTTGTCAAACTGTCGCATAACTTTGCCTTTGAAAGGGTGTTGCCGGATAAAGCGATAGACATGCTCGATGAGATAATGGTCGAGGCTCAGACTGAGGGGAGAGAGTTTGTCAGTGAGCAAAACATAGAGGAGTACGTTTCGAAGAGGGTTGGTGTGAAGGTTGGTGCGATTGATGATGAGGAGTCTGAGACGCTCCTGAATATGGAGGAAGAGCTTCATAAAAGGTTGATCGGACAGGATCAGGCTGTTTCTGCAGTGGCATCGGCACTTCGCAGGTCACGAGCGGGACTTGTCAGTGGAAAGCGTCCGATAGCGTCGTTCCTTTTTTTTGGTCCCACGGGGGTTGGAAAAACCGAGCTTGCGAAGGCACTCACTGCAGTTTACTACGGTGACGAGAAGCTGATGATAAGGGTTGATATGTCAGAGTATCAGGAAGAGGAGAATCTGAAGCGATTGATTGGGGAAGAGGGTGACAAGGGGTTTGAGGGTGGATATCTCACTGAAGCAATCCGTGCTAAACCGTACTCGCTAATACTGCTCGATGAGATCGAGAAGGCGAACCCAAAGGTCCTTGACCTGTTTCTGCAGATTTTAGATGAAGGATCAGTACAGGACGGGATGGGAAGAAAAGTCGATTTTACTAATGCAATCATCATTGCTACTTCAAACGCGGCTTCTAAACAGATAGCAGATATGCTCTCAAGGGGGACAGAATATACAGAGGTGTTGAAGGCTGTGACTCCAAGGTTGCGAGAATTCCTTCGTGTAGAGTTTCTAAACAGGTTCGACAAAGTCGTAATGTTTAAGCCTCTTGTTCCAATTGAGGTAGAGCAGGTTGCCGGCCTCATGATGGAGGCTCAAAAAAAGCGTCTTGATGAGAAAGGCATCAAACTCACGTACACCAAAAAAGTACTGGAACAGTTGGCAGATATTGGGTATAGTCCTGTATATGGTGCACGCGAGCTCCGGCGTGTTATGCAGGAGAAGATTGAGGACCCGATTGCGAAACTGATTGTTGGGAAAAGGCTTAAGAGTGGGGGTGGTGTGAGGGTTGTGAGTTTAGATAAGTTTAGTGTTGTGAAATAGCGACTGATGAATAAGATATCGAAAATCTCTCTCATTTTATTTCTGTTGCTGACTTCGTTTGCTTATATTTTGCAGGTTCATTCCGGCTATGTTATTCCAGTGCTTGCCGCAACGTCTTGTGTGGAACAGGGGAACGATTGTACGGATGGTTCGAACGGTACGCCAGATATGCCGCACAAAAGGACTTTTTTAAGAGACAGATCGAATGAATTCGCATGTTTTACAGATGAGGCTATTGTTGACGCAGGAGGACTTTTTAGATTTGTTGATAATTATTCTTCCGGGGGTACTCGTTATAACAGGTTTCGCGGATGTGCTTTTGTGCGGGAAGAAGAAGCCCCAGACGTGATAGCAAGGGTAATGGAGACAGAATCAGACAGTCTAGTTCCTCATGACGAGGATGTTTATGATGAAGATTCGTACAGGTGCTGCCCGGCAAATGCCCCGTTAGCTTTGGAGAATGGGGGCAAGATCTCTTGTTGCCCGGAAGGTTCAAGATGGGTAAGAGGTGATGTTGGTAGGTCTGTTAAATATGAGGACGGTAGATGGAAGAATGATAGAACTGAGGACATTAATACACGTAATGATTACTGCTTAGATTACAATAGGGAGCCGGTTGATGGTGTTAGAGGAGATTACAAAATAAGGGATATAATAATCTTAGGAAGTTTGAGCGACATTGACGGATTCGCAACGGGTTTTACTTGCCCGTCGGAAAGTTCTTGCTCGATACTGAGCGATGACACTCCTGGAGACCCGAATGCCGAGTATCCTGACGAAGACGCTTGCGGTCAATGTTACGCAGACAGGGAAGAGGGTAGTGTTGACCTTGGTAGCGGTGTTGAAACCAGAGTGTGCTTCAATGGTCAGTGGATTGAGACTGATGATATTCCCGATGCTTCTGTTGAGGGGTGTTTTGGTATCGAAGAAGAAGCTGAGCTCGCTGCCTGTCAAACCTGTCTTGAAAATAACTCGGGAGGAACAGTAGGCTTCGTCTGGACCGGCCTCGGCTGCGTTGATACCACTCGTGACGGCCTGATCACCAGAATCTTCCAGATAGGCGTTGGCCTTATAGGTGGAATCATGATAGTGATGTTTATTGCTGCAGCATTCAAGATGCAGACGGACAACCCCGAAGAGATCCGTGAGGCGCGGGAGATGATAACATCTGCAATAATCGCTCTCATTATTCTTATTGGTGCGGTTGTGATATTGAGGTTCCTGGGTATAAACGTACTGGGAATTCTTCCAGGTGACTTCCTTGGTTGAATACAGTGTGATTCCGAGGTAAACCTGATCTCCTCTGTAACTCGTTGCGTCCCGGCAACACTTCGACCTGCTGATGATGAGCAGGGATGACATCCCCTTGCTGATCTGTTAAATTATGGCAGATACAGATATCAAACATGAAAAAATCAGCAAGACACGTTTTTCTGCCACTCATAACGTTTGTAATGTTCACCGGCAGGGTGGCCGCTGCTGATATTGAAAACCCCGTATCTGATGCATTTGGAGATGTGCAGAGCATTCTTGAGTCTTTAAGTTCCCTTATTCAGCCTGCAGCTATTCTGGCGTTTCTCGCGATGATTATCTACGGTGGTTTCACTAAACTTACTGCAGCAGGGAATCCCGATCAGGAAGCAAAATCATCCAAGATTCTGACTGCTGGCGTTATTGGGTTCATCATCATTGTCCTTGCTCCACTGATCGTGAACATCATAGGAACGCTCCTTGGTATTTCTAGCCTTGTGGGGACAGGATAGTACTTTGATCTGAACAATGAAGAAAACACTCTTACTACTGATCGTAGCTTTTGTATTCCTTGCTGGTTGTCAGGCGATTGATGTTGAACCGGGGTTTAATACCGTTGAGAGTGGTGGCGATCTTGATGAGTTAATTGTTGACCCAAGATGCAGTGCATACATGGTTTCTGATCCACCAGAACCCGGAGAGGATCCCGAGTGCAGTACTCTATGTACGCGAAGATGTGTATCAGCAGGAAAGAGTTGCACCTACCCCTCGAATACCAACTGTCCAACAGTACTTTGCCCGTACGCAGAGCTTACTGAAACAATCAATCTGTTTGGTGCAGACTTTGGACCACCATCAGAGGCGTTTCAGAGAATAGTGCGACTTGCACTAATGGCTGTATTTTCGCTGATAGGTTTGGTAGCGATCCTTTATGGACTTTATGGAATGCTCCTCAGAACAACTGCAGCTGAAAACCCCGAGAAGGTGGAGCTTTCAGCGAAGGTGTTTAAAAATGCACTAATCGGAGTGTTGATTTCGTTTGTGTCCGTGGTGATAATTCAACTTGCAGCCATGGCTTTGGGTATTGAGGATAACCTGTTTGAACTGAATATTATTCCTGATAATCTTGTAATAACAGCAGGAGACGTTGAATGTGGTACTTGCAGAACTGGTCAGACTGCGCTGGCGATCACAGAGGATGGAGCAAGAGGTTATGAGTGTCTAAACAATAGGTGGGTTCCAACTGGGGGAGGCTTTATTCCAAGAGATTAGATTAAGTCATAGAGATGTTCAATTTTAAATCAAATATCACAGAATTTCTAAACCAGGTCGACATCGGTGGTGTCAAACTTGACCTCTTCAACTTCGGGGGAATATTTTCTAGAGGGCTTCTCGCGGCGGTGGGATTTTTTATGAGTCTTTTCTTTACATTCTTGTTGGTCGTCTGGGTGGGGCTCTCCATCTATGCAGCCTTGAAGATTGTTGCCTCGCAAGGTAACCCGGAATCGATCCAAGGAGCAATGACGACAATTAGAAACATCTGGGTTGGAATTGCTATGGGGCTTGTGTTTTTTGTGGTGCTGTCATTTCTTGGATCGATGGTTGGTTTTGGGAATATATACCAGTGGGCCAATAATCTTTCGCAGTGCGGCGGTAGTGGGAGCGGTGAGTTTCTCTTTCAGGTCGTAGAGAGTCCAGAGGTTAGGGATATGCAGGAAGATGGAGCCACAAGAATATTTGTAGGTTGCTGCGAGCTCTCATTGCCAATAGTTGGTGATGTGTTTACAACGCATGAATGGACAGTGAGGGACGTTTCGGGTGTTACAGGAGGGGTTTCGTCGATTGAAAGACTCTTAGACACAGTGTGTCCCATATGGACTATAAAAGAGGTGTAGAGTCATGAGTGAATGTGGTTTGTAGTTGTTATTGCCCGACAAATTCGCTATCCTGTTACTGTCTTTAGTGATTAATATAGCCAACAATGAGAAAAGTACTTAAAACGACATCCATCTCCCTTCTTTCGTTTATGGCAGCTGGATATTTGCTTCCAGCCTATGCTCAGAGTTTGCTGCCCGATGAAATTGGAAACATCTTTGACCTGTTGGGAGAGGGCGGTAGTGGTGCAGCGGAGCATGATTGTATTTCTATGGGCACTGGAGGTACTTGTGATCATGTAGCAGGCAGTGTACACTAGCTGGTAGAGACGAGGAATGCAAAGATCCTATCGATCAAAATTAATTATTAATATATTAATTGCATGAAAAAGATAATTAGAGTAGCAACGTTTTCCATAGCTTCTTTTCTGGCAGCCGGGTACTTGCTTCCTGCATATGCTCAGAGTTTGTTGCCTAAAGAGATCGAACAGATCTTTAACCTGCTTGGTGCGGGCGGTAGTGGAGCTGCGGGTTTTCTGACCAGCCGTATTCAGCTTGGACTTGTGCTTGCACTTGGTGCAGTTGTTTTGGTTGCTGTTATATTTGCAATTTCAGCAGCGATAAAATACATCTCATCACAGGGTGACGCAGGAAAGATCGAAGAGGCACAGAAAGCTATCAAGGCTATCTTTCTAGGAGTAGGGGCCATGCTTATAGCAATTGTCGGGATAATATTAGTGTTTGTGTTCTTCGGAGCAACCAGGCCTGATCCATCGCTGTTTCAAACGTGTTTGAGTGCACCCAACAGTGTAGGATGTGATAACTGTTTAGAAACAGGTGATGCAGAAGCTGGTACTTGTGGAGATTGTGAAGCATACTACGAAGAAATTGCAACCGGAGGAAGTCCTGCGAGGAACGACGATTGCCACGAGCCAATAAGTAACTAAAGCAAATGAAAAGATCAGCTAAAGCAGTCCTGGCTGCGGTTGCTGCGCCGTTGATGTTAGGTTTGACTGCCAGAGTAGCTTTGGCTCAGTCTTTAATTCCACCACAGATTCAGGATATCTTTAACCTGCTCGGACCTGGAGGTTCGGGAGCTGCAGGTTTTCTTACCAGCCGAATCCAGCTTGCACTAATACTTGCCCTTGGGGCAGTCGTTTTAGTGGCTGTTGTATATGCGATTGTCGCAGCGATCAAGTATATCTCATCACAGGGTGACGCAGGCAAAATAGAAGAGGCTCAAAAGGCAATAAAGGCAATATTCCTTGGTGTGGCATCAATGCTTATTGCGATAGTTGGCATTGTGCTTGTTTTTGTTTTTTTCGGTGCCGTAAGACCAGATCCATCTTTACATCAGGTTTGCCTGTCAGCTCCAAACAGTACGGGATGCAGGGCCTGCTACGATGATGCCGATCCTGGAGGAAACAACTCAAACTGCTTCAGGTGCGACGAGGATTATGAGAGAATAAGCAGAGGGCAGAGGCCAAATCAAAGCTATCCTGGTGGAAATTTCAATAGTATCTGCAAGGAGCCGATTAGCAGGTGATCATCTTAAGTAAAGTCAATTCGAATTGATGATAAAGTTGAAGCTTGAAAAATTCTTTAGAGTGCTGGGAGTCGCTTTTATTACGATAAATATCTTTGTCTTTCCCGTGGCCGTATCCAGCTCTGTTTTTGCTGAGGGGCAGATAACGCCTGTTTCGGTGGATTGTGATCCAAGGCAAGATGATCCTGCGGCTGAAGACTTCTGCGGTGATCCTCCCTCTATCAGAGAGCTCGAATTTCTAGCTGTAAGGGTGTTGTATGCAGTTTGGGCATGTGGTGGCATCATCTTCATTATGTTGCTCACATACATAGGCTTCATATGGATGACGTCCGGTGGTAGCGATGAAAAGATTGCTGAGGCCAAAAAGAGGGCAGGGCAGTGGGTTATCGGGTTTTTACTGTTCTTTTTGGCGCAACCACTTGTTGCTACTCTGATGCGGGGGTTGATTGCAGATGATTCTGAATGCTTCACACAGCTACAGGATCCGGGGTTTACGATTTTCTTTACGGACGTTTGTACAGGGGGTGACGTTGCAAGTAATGGTGATGGGGGTGATCCAACAGGAGAGCCTACAATAACTGCATTGCCCACTGATGCTCCAAGACCAACGCCTGGTGCTGCATGTCAGC
>JBHHUN010000024.1:0-13864 GCA_046753765.1 Candidatus Dojkabacteria bacterium
ACCTCCCAGCTGTCAACAACTACTGTATTTTTGGACTTGAATACATTAGAATATTCCAAACACACGTTACTATGGCAGTCACAACTGGTTTTGTTCCGATCGATAACAACAATGGTGATGGCGGAAGTCGACTTCTTATCGTTCTGATCTTTGTTTTTGGTGTGTTGGCCGTCGGGGTAGTAGTCTGGTTATTCAGTTTAAACAGCAACCAGAGCACCGAAACAGCAACGGGGAATACCTCTCCTACGCCTACAATTCTTGAAGGCGATACTTCGCCTTCCACGATTCCATCCATAACTGTACCTGAGGTCACCGAACTCTCCCAGACCTATCAACTGTGTAATGTATCGACCGCACTTTGTTATCTGACAATGCAGTATCCAGATGAGTGGGAGACAATAGAGTTTGAAGACGAAACGGTAAGCAAGGTAGACTTCATTGTCAGGGGCACACGGGAACTGACCTCTGGCACATCAAATGTACTGATGAGTCTTAAACTGTTGATTGACGGTGGAGATGAATATGTCGCACCTCAGACTGTGGGAACTGTGCGGGATGTAGGTGGTCTAAAACTTGAGCAGATTCACCTGGGATCTATGACTGGCATCGAACCTCCACCTGTTTACCAGATTAGTTTATCAGGAGCTAACCAATTACCCCTCCTTATAATTGAGCTTCAATTTGATCCTGAGTTCGCCTATTACAAAATTGACGACCAGCTGATCGATGAGGTATTTGATACTTTCGACTTTGACACCAAATAGTGAAGATACTAAATGCAAGACAGGTAAAGAAACTGGACGAGTACACGATTAGAAACGACAGTATCGCGTCAATCGACCTGATGGAGGCTGCAGCAGAAGCTTTTGTCGATGAGTTCAAGCAACTAATTCCCGAGAACCAAATTGTCAAGATATTTTGTGGGACAGGTAATAATGGTGGTGACGGAATGGCTATCGCCAGACTACTGCACGAAGCGGGGTATGATCTTAAGGTTTACATAATACGCAGAAGCTCAAATCCGACATCTGATTTCAAGACTAACGAGGATCGGCTGCGCAAACTACAGACAGTCCCGATTTATGACATCAAGGAAGGATCTAAACTTGCAGAACTTGAAAGCTCTGAAATAGTCATAGATGCGATAATCGGCATAGGTCTATCAAGGCCTGTCAATGCAGCCTCACTCACGGGTGAGGTCATCAAGCATATAAACTCCGCAAAGTGCACCACAATCGCTGTTGACATTCCATCTGGGGTATTTGCTGACAAACTGACTACCAGCACTTCCATTGAGGCTGATCTCACAATCTCGCTTGAGCTCCCCAAATTAGCCTTCATGCTTGAGGACAGTTACAGATATATTGGCGACTGGGTCGTGTTGCCCATTGGTTTAAACACACAATTCATTGAAGACGAGGAGACCGACTTCGAGCTGACCGATGACGCTTTTGCGAATTTACTACTGCTCTCCAGGCCCAGAACAAAGTTTGACAGTAAAAGTGATCACGGTCACGCACTGATAGCGGCCGGATCAAAGGGAAAGTTGGGTGCTGCAGTGTTCGCCGTTCGGGGGGCAGTGGCTGCAGGAGCGGGCTTGGTAACTGCCCACGTTCCCGGTGTAGGATACCAGTTAATCCAAATCAGTGAACCGTCTGCTATGGTCCAAATAGATGAAAACGAGAGCTCGATCTCAGAGATTGTAAACTTTGACTCCTATGACGTTGTTGGAATTGGTCCCGGCATCGGCACGGGGACTGATGCCAAAGAAGCTATCGAGAAAGTATTGGAGTCATCTGAGCTTGATACTAAACTTGTGTTGGATGCCGATGCACTCAATATTATTGCTCGTAATGATGATTTCCTTGAAATGCTCCCTCCTTATGCGGTGCTGACACCACATCAAAATGAATTTGAGAGGTTGGCCGGTAGATCAGATGACGGATTCTCACGGTTGAACCTTCTTAAGAAGTTCTCTAAAACGCACAATGTCATAGTTGTACTAAAAGGCGCACATACCGCAATCGCTACACCTGAGGGTAAAGTGTACTTTAATTCTAGCGGAACACCAGGATTAGCTACTGGTGGAACTGGAGATGTATTGACAGGTGTTATCACTTCGTTGATTGCACAGGGCTACTCCAATCTCGAAGCCTGTCTGCTGGGTGTCTATGTCCACGGTTTAGCTGGAGAATTGGCTGCTGATCTCAAAGGTGTGAGGGCTATGAACGCAGGAGACGTGATAGACCATATTGGAGAAGCATTTGCCATGCTTGAGTCTTAATATTTAAGTTTTGACTACAGGAATCTCCTGCCAACTTGTGGTATAACGCCTTGATAGCATTGCTGCATTTGTCTTCCACCCACGCCTGTCAGGTATGCCAGTAGCAGCATAAAGCATAGTTGACTTACCCCATTTGCGGTTTAACACGTCGATTGCTTTCATAAGCTCCCTGTCGCGTTTATCATCTCTGAATTCTTGAAACAGGTTTAACTGTACCTGGGAGCTGGGCGAAATCTCCCCAAGCATTACCATTGCCTTTTTATAGCTAAATCCGTCTTTGTAAATAGTCTCCACTATTCTCTTAGCGGCAGAGATGATGCTGGGAGTATAGTTGGTCGGCTGTCCTAATCTGAAACTTCCCACATTCGAGTACTGTGGGATATCTTTCCTGTGTCGGTTGGTTGTGATAAGGACCTGCACTTTGGATACAATAGAGCCATCATTACGTAGCCTTTCTGCCGCCCGCGCAGCGTACATTGCAACAGCTTCGCGCATCTCTTTTAAATTTGTAACGGGACGCCCAAAGGTTCTTGAGCTGATGATACCTTTTCGCGCACTACGCTGTGCTGCCACCCCCATACAAGGGATTCCACGCATCTCCAGCAATGTGCGTTGGCCTATTACTTTCATATTTTGTTTTACCCATGTGTCAGATACATATTTAAAATCACGGGCGTTAAACACACCGTTACGTTTTAAAAAAGCACTGTAACTCCTCCCCACACCCCAAATATCTTTAACAGGCATTGTTTTAAGCCAGTCGTCGAAGTCATCAGTGTAAGCCGAACTCACACCATTAAACTGTTCGTTTTTTTTAGCAATCTCTACAGCAGCTTTTGCGAGAGTTTTGGTAGGACCTATCCCCACCGAGACGGGTACACCTATCCACCCGTAAACGGTATCTTTTAACATTTGCCCATAACCAACAACATCGTTTGTGTGAAAGTTAGTGAGATCCAGAAAAGCTTCATCAATAGAGTACACTTCGATGTCTGGTGCCAGCTCTGCAATGGTTTGCATTACTCTTCTAGAGAGATCACCATAAAGTGGAAAGTTGCCCGAAAAGATTTGTATCTGATAGCGGTCGATAGTGTCTCGCCACTCGTAAGCTTTTGCCCCCATAGGTATACCTAGCTTTTTGACCTCATTAGAGCGGGCGACGATTACACCATCATTGCTCGAGGCTACCACAATCGGTTTACTTTTGAGCTTAGGATTGAATACCCGTTCGCAGGAAACAAAAAAATTGTTACAATCGATTACTGCAAACATTCAGTGTTTGTATCAACTTAAGCCTGCCTGTTTGAGATGAAGAGTGGTGAATAGGAGTGGTGCTTCATCTCGAGGTGAACGGGCAGGCTTAAGTCGACATAAGTTTTATGTAAAAGAACGTATAACCGCAGTAACTATCCCCCAAAGTTCAAAATCGTTAAGTGTATCCACCCGGATTGCTGTCCGGCCAGATCTGTCAGAGAGTAATTCCAGTTGACCGAGCCGTTTGCGTATATGTTTAATCACCATCTCTCCATCCATACAAGCAACTATTATGTTTTCTTTCTCAATTGCAAGCGACCGATCAACGACAAGAATGTCACCGGCGTTGATCCCCTTGCCGATCATTCCACTACCACTGACCCGCATGAAAAACGTAGCCTGCGGACGTTTGACCAAAAGCTCGTTAAGATCGAGCCCTTTATCGATTACGTCCTCTGCCGGTGAGGCGAACCCTACCGTAGCTGGCACATGAAATCCAACCGCTGACATTTGATCTGACTTAATAAATAATTACATCGGGTTTCTAAGTGTTGCTATCACCTTTCCGTAGATAGTGCCGTCGTTGTTACTGCTTAAATAAATTGGTTTGTGCACCCGGTTTGACGACTCCGGATACAGGACAATCATACGCCCATCTTTGCGATAAGTTTTAATGGTCGCGCAGTTGTCAATAATGGCCAGCACAACATCGCCGTTGCGGACATCTTCATTGTTAGAGACAATTGCGTAATTGCCGTCTTCGAGCTTGGTGCCATTTACCTTACGCGTGTTCATTGAATCGCCCTTAATCACCAACGCAAATATATTTTTGTTGACCGGAAGGAGATTTTTATCGATTCTGAGTACTCCGATACGCTGCTGATCAGCAAAGGTCATTGGAGAGCCAGCATTAGCATATCCCAGGATGTTCGTTGTCATGATCGCCTCATCATTGGCCTCGATCAGCCTAATGCCCCGAGGCTTGCTGGAGCGTTGCAATCTCCCCTTCTTCTCCAGCGCCTCGAGATGCTTTACTACTCCTCTCTTAGTTATTCCACCCAGAGCCTCTTGCAATTCGGAGAGACTTGGAGCAAACCCTTGCGTGTAAAGAAAGTGTTTAATAACTTCGAGAGTTTTCTCTTGTGCTGGAGTGATGTGTGGTGCCATAGTGGATAGTATACTTAAATCTAACTACATGGTATACGGGGTATACCCAAATAGTCAAGAGAACACATCCACTTTTTCTATTTTTTCTACATTCCCTTTGCAAACGTAACCCCACATAGAATCATTTACTGAAGGACCTTCTCTATTTATCAATCTATATAAAAATGAGAGCACAAAAAATTATAAGTTCTGTTTTGGTTTCTGTATTTGTATTGGGAGGTGTATTCCTTGTACCAGTGAGCGCGCAGGAAGTACAACCCGAACCCACTACTACAGTGACTCCAACACTTAGGCCGCACGAAGCTATTGACCTAAAGTGCGATCTGATTAGAGATAGAATCAACAATGTGATAAGGAAGCACAAGGGGATCATGGAACGTCATATGCACAAGTACAACAAAATCATGACGTTGCTGGAAAAAGTCATTAAGAGACTTGAAGATCAAGGGGTTGATGTCACAATTTTGAAGCGCGACCTCAAGAAACTTCGTGAAATGGTTGCAAATTTTAAGGCTGAGTACAACAAGTTCTTTCACAGTTTAAATCGTGCAGCAAAACTGGCCTGCAGTGGAGACAGGGAAGGCTTCATAAAAGCAATTCGAGAGGCAAAATATCATTTAAAAGAGGTAAGAGAGCAGGCACGTGAAATCAGAGAGTTTATCACGGGGACAATTCTGCCGCATCTGAGAAGAGTTAAATTGCAGATTTCTGCAACAAGTATCGATTAAAGTTAAAGTGCTCTCGGGGTCGGTATACCCACCCCTGAAAACAAAACTATGAAAAAGATTATTATCCTGATTGTAATATTACTTGTTCTGGGATTTACTGTGGCAACAGTTATTAAAGCAGTTTCTACCTCGCAGCCCCAGATCTTCAATCCAACTGTTAATCAGCAGACCGATGGGGCTGACACTAACAATGAAGAGAAAGAAACTATAGAAGACGGGGCTTCTGAAGATAAAGACAAAGATCAGGACAAGTCATCCGACAACAAAGAGGATAAACAGACTAACGAAACCAATGAGATCAACGAAACTCAGAATGACATAGAGGATGTGCTGGATGAGTTGGAAGACATTGACCTGGAAGGAGAGCTTGACAATTTAGAAGGACTATAATTTGTCAGTGTATAATCAAGACCAGATTCAAGCTCACAGTGAACGAATTTGCAAAGATCTATAAAGAGTATTTTGACTATATTTATTACTTTGTCTATCGCAGGCTTTCTAACTTCGACGATACCGAAGATGTTGTCTCAGAAGTGTTTATGGCAGTATGGAAAAGTCTGGAGAATTTCGACCAATCAAGAAGCATAAAAAGTTGGATGATTGGAATTACGTTGCACAAACTTAACGACTTTTTACGAAGGAAATACAAGATAAGAGAAAATGTGGTTGCAGTAGATGTTGAGCTGATAGGTGAGGTAGAAAAAGGTAGAACAATAAGCTCAGAGAAACTTAGATACATCAGAATACTAGAAGAGCTTGTGAATGCACTTAAAGAGAGAGATCAGAAGTTTGTAGAGTATCGGTTTAAACGCAACTACACACTCGCTGAGACTGCCAAAGAGCTTAACGTAACAACAAATAACGCCAAGGTGATCCAAAACAGGCTCGTCAAAAAACTTAAAAAACTTTGGTTAGAGTATCAATCATGAACGACGGCAATTTTAATCAATTGCTCAGAGAGACACTAGAAAAGGAAACATCCGCTGAAGAATACGTTCTCCGAAAAAACCTTACCAAAAAGAGGGTACTTAGCGGGATACAAAGTACCAATGCACCAGTCTGGTTTTTCAAGATACGATACATGCTTCCTTTGGCGCTGCTTCTGCTTACAGTAGGGTTGATATTGATCTCCAGGTTGGACCTCATGAGTAGCAGATCCTCCGGAAGCTACAGTGAGGGTGATAACGACACACTCCTTTCTCAACTTACTGATCCTGCTGACATGAACTCAGTAGAAGAGGACCAGGGATATAGGCAGGATGAGGACTTTACAGTTGATCAAAATCAACAACCTGAACGAGAAGATAATGGAGGAGATGTTTTATCAGATTCAAGCAATACTCTCTCAAGTGGGCTTTTGATAACTGACGCTATTGCAGAAATCACCACACTTGTCTCTGATCTGAATGAGGTCCAAAACAGCAATCCGGTGACAGAACCAGAACTCAATGGCCTTCTGAATTACGTAGGAGTGGATACAAATGGAGTTGCTATGATCTCCTTAGAAACGCGTTAGCGATAAACAGGAAGCTGATAGCACCTGCTGCAGACATTCCCAGAGTGAGCAAAAACCCCACCTGCAGACGATCAAACAAAATACCTATCATGATTGCCCCCGCAAGACCAATGAGAGTGTTCCCACCCTCACCGAAACCTTTGTTTGGTTGAAGTCTACCAACCAGATAACCTATAGGGAAACCAATTATAATAAACAGGACTAGGATCATGTTGCATTAAGTTTAGCAATTCCCAGGGCTACAGGCAATAAAAAATGAAGCCGAGCCGGTTATGCATAACTGGCTCGACCCCTTTTAATCTCAATACTATCTAGGCATCATCTCTACGTTCTCTTGCTTCAGATACGCGGATGGTCCTGCCTCCAAACTCTGAACCCTCAAGCTTCTCCATTGCTTCAGCAGCAGCCTCTTCAGTTGCCATCGTTACAAATCCAAAGCCTTTCGAGCGGTTGGTTTCGCGGTCAAATATAATATTTGCTTCAACAACCTCTCCGTAGGCGCTGAACAGTTCTGACAGCTCATCATTCGTGGCTGTCCATGGCAAGTTGCCAACATATAGTTTATTCTTCACTGGGAAAAAACTAACAAAAATTAACTAATGCCGTAAGTAAAATCTTACAGCGAGACTAATAATAGCATTAAAAACTGCAAATTGAAATAGTTTTACAAATTCTCCTTAGGGTTCAACTACTGTTTGGAATCTCTGAAGTGTATGGCTTTCTATAACACTCGGCGCGTCTCGGAATAACAGCATCATAGCCCCAGTTTCAAAGGTCACTTGTTTAACATGCAAGGCTTGGCATGAACTAACTACTTCGGGACTCAAGGCCATAACGGCTGTATAAAAGTCCGATTATATCATCCTTTTTGGCTCCACAAGCATCCTCTCTGGAACTCATTAGACTTCATCGGTGATATAATTGGCCACAATGAAAGATACAAATTTCGACACAATAACCATAGGTGGAGGGGCTGCAGGCATGATGGCTGCGATCTCTGCGAAACGATCCAACCCCGATCAAACTGTAGCTTTGGTTGACCGGACGTTTGCTCTTGGAAGGAAGATATTGGTTTGCGGTGCAGGTAGATGCAACATTACAAACGTTAACCTGGCGGACAGCCCCACACAAAGATACTACGGAGCAGACAGCAGATTCATCAAGGCGGTTTTTGACCAGTTCGGATATCAGGATATCGTTAACTTCTTTAATGAGCTCGGCGTTGAACTCTACGAAGAAAAGAAAACTAATATAGGAAAAGTGTTCCCTGTCACAAATCAGGCACAATCGATTAGGGATATGCTGGAAGATGAGATAATGCGCCTCGGGGTTAAGATAATTCTGGATACTGATGTACAAAGCATCAAGAGATCTGATGGTGGATTCACGCTATATACAAGCTCCTCGTCTACTGATAAAAGTAATGAAATCCAAGAACTGACTACGAAGAGGTTGATTCTTTCTGCTGGTGGAAAAACCTACCCGGCACTTGGCTCGAACGGCTCAGGATACACTCTTGCAGAAACACTAGGACACAAGATAGTGACTCCTGTTCCTTCTGCCCTGCCCCTTGTGGCGAAAAACAAGCTCTCACACCTCCTGCAGGGAAACAAGGTTGAATCAGAAGTCACAGCTATGATTGATGGCAAAAGTGTAAGAACCAGCACCGATGAAGTTATGTTTACGAAATACGGTCTCTCCGGCCCTGCTATCCTAAATATCAGTCGGGAGATATCGATCCATATAAATAGGGAGCAAAAGAACAAAGCTGAGGTCGTCCTGAATTTCCTCCCTGGGAAAACACATCAAGAAGTGGGAGAGCTGCTTGAAATAAGATGGGCGAAAAGACCAAAACAAACGGTGCTAAAAAGCCTGTACGGTCTATTTTCGACCAAAGTAGCACAGGCTATTGCGCAAGTTACAGGAATAGACGCCAAAAAGACTTCAGAACAACTCAATGACGGTGAGATCAATCAATTGATAGACAATTTGACCAAGTACAGGATTAAAATTGAAGCAACACGGGGTTGGAACGAAGCCGAGTTTACTGCTGGAGGCGTTGATACCTCGGAGATTGATCCAAAGACACTTGAGTCAAAACTCGTTCCGAATTTGTACCTCTGCGGCGAGATACTGAATGTTGACGGTGATGTTGGAGGTTATAATCTTTCATGGGCGTGGGCTTCGGGGAGTGTTGCCGGAAAGCTCACGCACTAGAAACTACAAAAATGCTATACTTTCAATATGCAAGTCAACATTCTAACCAGCTTCAGGCATCTATTCTGGGATGTTGATGTCAAAAAGCTGGATAGAAAGAAACATTCACAATATATTGTCCAAAGAGTACTAGAAAAGGGGGACATAAACGCTCTTCGCGCCCTCTTTGAAACCTATCCCTCTCAAGTTATCAAGCAACAGCTGAATAAACCGTACAACCTATCCTCCAGTACTATCAACTTCTGGCAGATTTTCTTCACTAACCATGGAACTTTTTAAAGAGGTAGTCACAGATAAAGCATATAGGCTTCTCCAGGGTATATCTGACTGGTTGTTTCTTGATCTAGGGCAAGGAAGGAGTGAGTATAATTTACAAAGATTAGAAAAAGAGGATGCAAGATCACTCTTTATAGGTTCTATTCACAGAAGTAGAATGGTGCAGTTCAGAAGATCTGCTGTTTATTCTGAAACAGTAGTTGAGTTGATTTGAATGACTTCTCACCCTACGAAGAAGAAGCCGTAAGGAATTCTTGTGGAGTATTTGGTGCACTAAAAGCTCCTAGTACGAAATACTATACACTTTCTGGCGGTTTAGAGAGAGCCAAACTTCTTGAGGTTATCCAAAGTCTTCATTAAACCATCACTTTTGTTTTGGCTTGAAAGAATCTACTATACGCCAATTACTATCCCCTTGTTTGTAATCATACCGAAGTATGTGAGTTTCACCAAAGTCGTTGAAGTATTTGAGTGATTTTTTGTATTGAATGTTTAGTAGAGAATGAATAATTGTTTGATTGATACTACTGTGCGCAACAATAAGAATCTTTTCAAATATATCAAAGATTGAAAATAATTTAGTCATCGTTCTTGAAATACCCATATCAGTACTCTCAACACCTGAACCGTCTGGTCTTAAAAAATATTCATTAAAGGAGTTTGTTTTTATGGTCTTACTTTTTTTGTCTTCATTTATAATTTCAGCGGTTTGTACAGTTCTCAGATAGAGACTGGTGTATATAACCTCAAAATCTTTATCTGAAAGATAATTCTTGACTTCAAGCGCTTGTTCTTTTCCTATGCTAGTAAGCTCGTAATCGTTCAATCTTACTTGAGCATCTTTTTTGACTCTATTGTTTGTGTGACGAGTAAGGATGACTTGTTTCATAGTGGATCACTTTTAGTAAACTATTGAAGATAATTCAAGTGAGTGATATCGGGATATATCAGATCGCAACATGTTTTTTTATTATATCACTCACACCACGATCATACTTATACTCTGAAACATAAGATACTACATCTTTCAATTCTTTTGCAGCGTTATTAACGGCAGAGCTGACACCAACCCTTTTCGCAATTTCAACATCGTTTATACCATCGCCAATGAATAAAACTTGATCTTTGCTAATATTGCAATAAGTAAACCAATCATTCAGGGCATTAGCTTTAGAAGAGACTTTATTAGTCAGAAAGCATGAGTGTAGCCCATCTAGTTGAATGGAGTGCGTCATTCGAAGATTATGTTTCTGAGCTATCACTAAAAGGTTTTCAAATAATTCTTCTGCTACATCTCTGATCCAAATAGAACAGACTTGAGAGGTGTTTACATTATCATCCCTTAAAGGAAGTAATCCTTTCCCCCCTAAAAACGATAAAAGTTCTTTATGATATTTAACATTGGCATAAAACTTATTATTTACTGACACACCAAGCCTAATCCCTTTCTTTCTATCTAAAATTTGATAGATCATATACCTGGATCTTGCGGTTGCAAAAGAAATGCGTATGTTGCTTTTTTGCAGTGTTTTGAGGAGATTTAGAGTCTCTGTGGAAGTATCATTCTCTTTTTTTTGAAGAGTGTTATCAATATCTAGTAATATGGTATTGATCATAATGAACCTTATAGTGACAAATTATTGTTCGGGTTCTGAATCAGTATCTTTTTGCCATTCTTTCAATAAAAGGTGTCGAATAATTTCTGTCTTATTCTTAAAACTAGAGTTCTTGATTTTCTAACTCAAATAATCATTAATATACTTTTCAAGAAGCAAATGTACTGTTTCTTTGTTGAGTCGGAAATACCTGTAGTTCTGACTGGCGGTGTTTTTTGGACGATGTTCGAACTTTTTTTGAACAAAATCCAGAATAATGATGTGCGTTTCCGCCCGCCCCCGCTTCGCTTCGGCGGAACCAAAACAGAAAAATTTTCTTTTCCTTTTAAAAGAAAAAATTGCGCGCGAAAAGATTTAAAAATGTAGAGAAAATTTTTCTGCACTCACACCAGACAGCTTTCATTGTTTGCGGTATGGCGGAGAGGACAGGATTCGAACCTGCGGTACCGTGAGGTACACTGTCTTTCCAGGACAGCACAATCGACCACTCTGTCACCTCTCCACATGGACCAATTATACCTCAGGGCTGCTTTTGCAACAATGAATCAGAACCTGTACACTTGGATGAAAGTAACAAATCATGAATAGAAAAGAACTGCTCATCACTCTATTTGCCTCCGTCTTGATAGGATTCTCCTTACTGCTAATTATTCCATGGGAGTTCGAGTACCTTAGAAGTTGCCCAACAGAAGGAGCATGCTTGTTAATTCCGATTATTGAGTTTTACCAAGGCCCCATTCTCGTTAATGGTTTACCTTGGACCAGTTCAAACTTTCTCCTGAACTACCTCGGTTTGAGATGGTTAATGCTTACTATCCTTTCTTTTGTCGGAATAATTCTTGTAAAGAGGGTTAAATCTGGTAAGAGATCGAAACTACTCAAACCCAAAAGTTGACACTATAAATGAACGTCACATGAAAAAAAGGAACTAGTCGTACTAATACTCTTCTCCGTTTTGATCGGGTTTATTCTGCTGATGCTGATTCCCTGGGGGATCGAACTAATCCATCTTCCACCCTGCACTGGGAACCTCTGTCCGGCCCCATTACCTTACAATGTCAGAAACCTCATAGGACCGTTCGTAACGCGTGGGTTTCCCCTATGGCTAACCGACCAATTCAAATTAGTCTTTGCATCACTCTGGATCGGGCTATCGTTTCCATCTTTCGTTGGGATCTTATTGATTCGAAAAGTCATCAGGGGTAAGACGAGATAAGAGAGAATAAGTGATAACAAAGCAAGCAAGTGTACCAGATCTTCAACTTCTCACCTCTCCACATGGACCAATTATACAGGATCTAGATTACTGGAAGAAGTTGGATGGTTTCTTTCTTAGCTTCCGCTTCACAATCTCCACAACTACGAGCAGAATCAGCAGAAGCAGGATGCACAACGCCCCTGAGATCAAAACAAGCTGATCGGAAGTAACGCGTAACTGTTCTTTAAGTGTATTGATCAGTCCTTTGATCGCGGATTCCAAATCGCCTGCCTCCCCACCTGTCTCCTGATCAGAACCAGAAGGGAACGAATCGGGTGGATAGGATTCTGGGTAGCTGGGGATAGTTGTTGATAGAGAGCCGTCGACGCCAGTAGTCTCAGGAGTCACTGAAGTACCTGGAGTTGCAGTCGTTGATGGATTAGGTGACGTTGAAGTATTGGTCGAATCAGTCGGAGATGGTACCTGGCTTACAACAACGTACGTCGTTGTTGGACTTGGTGTTGGTGTGGGGCTCACCCCACCTGACGTCACTGTAACGCTCCCTACCTGATAGTAGTTTTTATTGTTCCCGCCCTCTATTGCTAACTTGATCGTCTTGCCGGTTCGGTTTTCAAACACCGCCACCTTTAGATAGTACGTTCCCGGCTTAGTATTTTTCGGGACTTGAATATTAGCTGAAGTTGATTTAATTGGTGCTTTGGAACCAATGGGATCAGCAGGCATCCATCTATCAACGCGATTGTCTAAAACAGACTGTGCAACTATTATGTTGCTCCCATCCACGAGCATCGTTTTTGCCACCAGATTTTGCCCCATGCTTGGATAGCTTCGCCCATACCCTACATTCTGCCAATTCATACTGACACTCAACTTCCCTCCCTGTGCCACTCTGTCAGAGTAGCTACCTGACACAACTTTGAAGCGATAACCGACCTTCTTCATGATGCCTTTCATCACAGACTTCGGCTCTGCAGTATTGTTTGGATTATCATGAACCAAACTGGCATGAGAAAACTTGAGAGAGTTATTAAGTCTGCTTTGAAAACCACTATTGTTCCAGTTTATTCCACAAAGCTCGTAGACAATGGGGGCCGTTTTCCAGCGTTTTCCAAACGCATCTCTAATCTCTGGTTTGGTCTCGGCGGAAACGTCGGTTCTGCCCACACAGTCGTGCCTGAACCCAACATCACTCCGGGCATCATAAACGTACTTGACTGACTGTCTTATCCCCGCCCAAGGCATTACCAACTGGGTTTTCTGGAATCCGGGGTAGCTGTAGCTGACTGTCTTAGTTGTCCCGTTATTTCTGCGGCATTTGTGGTTATTATTAGAACCACCAATGAAGATATCGGCGAGCCTGTTACGAGCATACCCATCAAGTGTTGAAGGATTATTTATACTGTCCTCCCACTCAGTAATTCCATCGACCCACCCCCACTCGTTGAAGTTTCCATAACCCGAAACATCGATGTATGCAATATCTGTATTACCGTCATATCTCTGCCTGAGCGCATTAACAAATCTACCCCACTGATTCTGATATATGCAATTGCTGTAATCAGGTTGACTCTCCCCATCACCAGTAAC
>JBHHUN010000025.1:0-13413 GCA_046753765.1 Candidatus Dojkabacteria bacterium
CACTTTTGGCATCTCCTGTACAACAACAGCCATCTTGGTTGACCATTTCTTCCCTCAGAGATTTCCCAACGAGATTGGGTGCAGCAGATACTTGGTTTAAAGAAGATCTGGTAAGAGCACGTACATGGATAAGTGTAAGACCTGAGTTCCTTGCAGAGGTTCAACTATCCAGATAGGATCGCATAGGTAAGTTATGTGGGCCAGGGTGGACTCGAACCACCGACCCCCGCTTTATAAGAACGGTGCTCTAACCGCCTGAGCTACTGGCCCGCCGAAGCATTTGCGAAGGCGGGCGAACCCGGGATTCATCACTCTGCACACGCAGAGGACGGGCTGGCCACATGCAAAATTGCAGCTAATTTTAGCATTGATGTCTTAGATTGTCATTAAGCACGGGGGAGGTTAAAGTGGTTCGATCTTGTTAGTCGTGCGTTTCGGCCGATCCTCAACAAGCTGCAGGTACTTCTCTGTTGTGGTTGGTTTCTGGTGACCAACAATTTCGGCGAGTCGCTCTGTCTTAATTCCGTTCTCAAGCTGGAATACAATAAATGTGTTGCGGATGTCATTAACAGTGGCGTTTTTGATCCCTGCCTTTTTAAAGGCCCGGTTGATAGCGGTTCTGATATTTCGAATCAAGACAGCACGCCCAGTTTTGGTCTGAAACAGGTGTTCCTCATCGGTGTCATAATTAAACTCCTCAGTAAAAGATCTAAGGGCCGCAAGAATGTTTTCATTCAGCTCTATCATCCTGTACGGGTTACTGGAGTACTCAACTACATGCAGGAGTTTTCGGTTAAACTGCACGTGTTTTCTCTTTAGCCTTGAGAGCTCTCCGATTCGTATCCCCGTTTGCAGTAACAATTCCACCATAGTGTACAGTCTTAGGTTGGACCTGGCTGTATCACGCAGAGCCCTGTACTCGAGAGGTGAGAGAACCCTGGGTAGTTGAGGCTCAAATTCAGGGTGACTTATCGGTTTCGAGATGTCATTTACTATAAGACCTTCGCTGAGGAGATATTTACAGAATGTTTTTAAACTGTTGATCTTTCGAGAAACAGTCTTGAGAGTGTAGTTACCACTGTCGATGAGGCTTTCAACGTACTCCTGTAAAAGCTCACTCGTAAGAGTTTTTGCTTCACTCACCTTGTGCTCCTCATCAAGGAAGTTGTTCAGTTGCTCGATATCCTTTTTGTAAGCGATGATAGTAGACCTGGACCTGCCGATGCCTTCGAGGTAGTTTACAAATTGCTCCAGGTGGTTGTCTAACGCCATTGGTTTACTTTATACTGTAATAAGGGGCTGTTATAGAACTGAGTTATTGATAATACCACGTGCTAATTTATCAAGTCAATAACTAGAGGATATATGTCAAGAAAGTTGAGCAATACATTCAAAAAGCTGATATCGCAAGTGCAGCGGAGAGTTGGAAAGATCGAGATCAGGTACTCAGATCTGTTTGTCAAATTCTTCATGCTTCTTGTGATCCTAACGCTTGGATACAATATTTATACGGCATATTCTAAGGGGCAGACAAATCTAAAGAGGATAGAGTCAGAGGAGGCAAAACTGGAGAAGTTACAGGCAGAGGCAGAGAGGCTTGATGGCGAAATTGATTATTATAGCTCAATAGAGTACCGACGCTCATACGCCCGTGACAGTTGGAATCTGGCAGAACCTGGTGCCGAATTGTTCTTTGTAAACAGGCCAGAGCAGCACGAAATTGAGAGCATAAAGTTTAATAAAGACCCGATCCCATTGTACAACAACTCATTGTGGTGGAAGAAATTGATTTTAGGAGGGTAATGCTGTATTATCAAGGACAATCCTTTGACGCGGGGTGGAGCAGTGGCAGCTCGTCAGGCTCATAACCTGAAGGTCCCTGGTTCGAGTCCAGGCCCCGCAACCAAATAAGTCTTCCTACCTGTCTTCAACATTTCCCGTTTTATGCTACAATCTAGCTTAGTTGGATTCCTGTGGCGGCCAGAGTAGCTCAGTTGGTTAGAGCGGAGGACTCATAAGCCTCAGGTCACAGGTTCGATTCCTGTCTCTGGCACAATTAAATCCTAAACTCAAATAAAAACATATAAACATGGCGAACAAACCAAAACGAATGCCCCGCGTAAAACCACAAAGAGTCATAAGGATTGGCTTTAACTTCAATACAATCCTTCTAGTTATCAGCATCGTATTCATACTGTCCTTTGTATTCAGCCAGCTCAACTCATCCCTAGATGCAAGCGAGGTGAGCATGAGCGAATTTGTCTCAAACATTAAGAATAACCAGTACTCATCAGTTGATATTCGTGATGATGGGCGTGCAGTAGCAAAGTCGAAGTACGTCTTTACAACCAACACCCTTGAAGAGCTGGACTTGAAACAGACAGAGCAAACACAGGTACTCAAGCTTTCTAGTTCAGACCTTCAGGAGATCACTCTGGATGAGCTTTACGACATGGTACGGCCCCTAAACTTCCGTGAGCTTGTAGATGCAGTAACAAATCCTGCTTCTGTAACAAGGGCCTCGGATGTCTTTGTTGGAGAGGGTTTGATCTTGGCAGACTCAGCTTCAGGCGAGAAAGACTTCTTGCTGACACAAGCCGGGGAGGAACAGTTCCTTGATATGCTTGATCAGAAAGGCGCGGACATAAATGAGCTTCCCGTTAGAGTGCATTTTTTAAGAACAGTTGTCTCTGAGAAAAACAACGAAACCTTCTTAAAATTCTTTGATGCTGACAAATTTACCAATGCATGGGTTCTCGAAGATAGTGTCATCGCGACTCTAAGACAAGAGGAGATAAACGAAGACTTTGTGAACTGGCAGGTAATCCAGGAGGATTTCACCAGTTTTCTGCAGGGTGAAGGTATCTCCTTTGATGATGAGAATGTTGAGATTAAAACCACAGTTGTTCCTCAGGTACCATGGGGCGATGTGATTATTATTGTGATTCTGGTTGGCTTTGGATTCCTTGTTCTGATGATGTTCAGGGGTATTCAGGGATCGGGCAACTCACTAATGAAATTTGGTCAATCGAAGGCAAGAATGATCTTTGGCCGTAAACCTGAGATCTCATTTAAAGATGTCGCCGGAGTCGATGAGGCAAAAGAAGAGCTCCGCGAGGTGGTACTTTTCTTGAAAGAGCCTAAACGATTTCTTGAAATGGGAGCAAGAATACCAAAGGGACTGCTTATGGTAGGTGCTCCTGGAACAGGTAAGACCTTGCTTGCCAGGGCAATTGCTGGTGAGGCAGGTGTTCCGTTTTTCCACACATCCGGTTCAGAATTTGAAGAGATGCTTGTTGGAGCAGGTGCTTCGAGGGTGCGTGATCTATTTGAAAAAGCAAAAAGGGCAGCGCCATCAATTATCTTCATTGACGAGATAGATGCAGTCGCCAGAAAGCGTGGTACGACTGTACAGTCAAGCACTACAGAGCAGACTTTAAACCAGATACTTGTTGAGATGGATGGGTTTGAAAAGAACGCTAATGTAATAGTCATTGCTGCAACAAACAGACCAGACGTCCTTGACCCGGCAATCTTACGGCCCGGAAGGTTTGATCGCAGAATCGTACTTGATATGCCTGATATCGAGGGGCGAAAGCAGATAATTCAGCTTCATGCTAAAAACAAGCCGATTGATGAAGCGGTTGATTTTGAGCAATTAGCAAGGCGCACAGTTGGATATTCGGGCGCAGATATTGAGAATATGCTTAACGAGGCAGCTATTATCACGGCAAAAGACAACCGAAAAAAGATCACCTTCAATGATCTTGAAGAGGCTGCAAACAAAGTGCAGATGGGACCCGCGAAGAAAAGAAAGAGAACTGAAAAAGAGCTTAAGATGACCGCATATCATGAGGCAGGTCATGCGCTTGTTATGAAGAACACTCCGGAAAGCGATCCGGTTCACAGGGTGACTATCGTATCGCGTGGAATGGCTCTTGGATATACCATGCCGCTTCCTGAGACCGATGAGGTGTCAATGAGCAAGACAAAGATGCTTTCAAAGATTAAGTCACTTGTTGCTGGTCATGCTGCTGAAGACCTTGTGTTTGGTGATGTAACCAGTGGTGCTGCCAATGATATCGAGAAAGCTACGTCGCTTGCACGAAGAATGGTCAAGAGTTTTGGTATGAGTGATAAGCTCGGGCTCGTTAAATACGGCCAGGAGCACGAGTTACAGTATCTCGGTTACGGTTATGGTGAACAACGCGATTACTCTGAAGAAAGTGCTAAATTCATCGACGAAGAGGTAAGACGGATTATTACTGAGAGCTACAACGAAGCGAGGAAAATCCTGACCGAGTCACGCAGCATTCTTGATAAACTTGTTGGCATGCTTCTGGATAAGGAAGTCATTGAAGCAGAAGAGTTCCTGGCGTTTTTTAGATAGCTAGAAATCTCTATTAGAGATTAGCATTGCTGCAATGCTTTCACCATTGTAGGCTTCTGGGTGTTCTCTGCTTGAGAGCATGATAATCTTAAGTTCAAAATCCTCTAGATCTTCTATCTGAGAAATTTTAGGATTGATTCTAAAGCGGTAGTCCTGAAGTGGGTTACCCTCTGATATCTGTAGAATTGTATACCCGTACCCACCGTATGTGCTGTACCAGGTCCCGTGTGGGGCTCGGTCCCAACTATCGTATACAAACAGGTCTATGCCATAGCTGTCCCGAAATCTTTCATTAGCTCCGTCCATCATTAACCCCAGGGCACTGGTACTCCAGCAAACTCCTGAGCCAAAGTAGTAACCGTGTGCAGCCTGAATGTATCCTTTCCAGGATTCTATATTAATGTATTTATCTTTGACTACGCCCACACTGTCACCAGGTTTGAGCACAGGTATGTCATTTAGACCGTCTACCCCGGCTTTTGCGTTTTCAAACTTTCCCCAATAGTAATCCTGCCGATAAAGAGGCAGCTCTTCAACATGGTTAATGAAGTAACCTGATACATCACGAGCTTTCCAGCCGTAGATCTTTCGCAGGGGAGAGTAACGTCGGTTGTGGAGATTTCGATTAGTTTTTTCGGCCTGAGTACTTAATTTCAAATCAAAAGGAATCTGCAGCAGTTCGAGCATTGCTTCTTCGGCAAGTACCTTGTGGTGTTCCTGATAGTCAAGAAATGCTGATACAGGTAGATATGCAACGCCTGCCAGTACAGCACTTGCAATTATTACGGTTATCGATTTTTTTAGTAAGTTGAACATGGTGTTTGGGTTACATACCTACTATATAGGTCTAGCACTGTTACAAAATCTAACCAAAAATTGAAGCAGATCTGTTTGTCCGAAAAACAGATATTAAATGGGCTATTTGATATAATCAGACATGGGTAAGGCGGAAACTCCTACTATTCTGTTGGTCGATTCACATGCGCTAGTGCACAGGGCATATCACGCTTTTCCGCAAACACTGACAACCCAAAAAGGTGAACTTGTAAATGCAGTTTATGGCTTCACATCCCTGTTGCTGAGTGTACTTAAGCAGTTTGATCCAAAGTACCTTATCACTGTTTTTGATTCTCCTGGCCCAACTTTCAGGCATGAGCTGTTCAAGGATTATAAAGGCACCCGACCCAAAACTGACGATGCCCTCATTAATCAGATTGACAGGGTTCACGAGGTAGTCGATGCACTCAATATCCCCAACATGAATAAGCAGGGATTTGAGGCAGATGACCTCATTGGGACACTTACAAAAAGTAAGCAGCTCAGAGGCATAAAGAAAATTATTGTGACCGGTGACCGCGATCTGCTCCAGCTTGTTAATGGTGAGACGAGCGTGTTCCTGGCGGGGACCAGTATCAGTAAATCGGTCATGTATGATAAAACAGAAACAATCGAAAGACTCGGGTTTGAACCCGAACTCCTGATTGATTACAAGGCTTTGCGAGGTGATAGCTCAGACAATATTCCCGGGGTAAGGGGTGTTGGCGACAAAACTGCTACAGCACTGATCCAGCAGTACCACGATCTGGACAATATCTATAAACATCTTGATGAGCTTAAGCCTGCAGTCAAAAACAAGCTGACCGAGCATAAAGATATTGCTTACCTCAGCAGAGATCTTGCAACTATTAAAACTGATGTGGAGCTTCCGTTCGGTATTGATGAGGCTCAGGTAAGTGACTATAACTACAACAAAGCGAAGGGGTTGTTCCAGGAGCTGGAATTCAGGTCTCTCATGGGTAGGCTCCCAGTTCCAGAAGTGCAAAACGATGAGTTGGATACAGCTTTCGATGCGCAGATTAGCCTGATTGACAGTGATACGTTAAAACAGGCGAAACGCATTGATAAAACCGATCTGAAACCGCTGTGGGAATTCCTGGATAAATACGACAGGTTGGCTATTAGGGTAGCCAGGGACAGTGAGAATATCTTTGATCCTGCTACTGAACTGGCCGTTGCCAACAGTAATGACGTGTTGGCAGTCAACCTCTCCGGTATAGCTAAGAAAGACAGTGAGAAGCTGCATAAGATATTGATCACCAAAGAAATCGTCGCCTTTGACGGCAAATACGATCTCCATCGGCTTTATTCCCTCTGGCCCGGTTCCGGGGACTCAGCTCGGGAGAAAATACATTTTGATGTACTGCTGGCTGCATATGTTGCTCTTTATGGATCCGGGAAGTTTGATCTTGAAACGCTCACTTTTAACCAGTTGGGTTCGGTGATGGACGAACAGGCCGAATCAGATGGCAACCTGCTCCGAGAAACCGTCGCGGTCTGGAAGTTGTATGAACGGTTCTTAGATCTTTTAGACGATCTTTCCAAGGACTCCAAAAGTAAGTGGACTTTGTCAGAGTTGTACACCAAGGTAGAGCTCGTTATCCTGCCGATTCTGGTCAAAATGGAGCGGAACGGAATTAAGTTGGACACTGGTGAGCTAAATGATTTAAAGGTTGAGCTTGAGAAACAGATAAGGAGTATCGAACAACAGGTGTTTAATCATGTTGGTCACGAGTTTAATATTGCATCGCCAAAACAACTTGGAGAGGTATTGTTTGGTGAACTTGGTATGCCAGGTGGTAAAAAGACAAAGAGCGGTGGTTATTCGACAAACGAGAGGGAGCTGTCCAAGCTGCTGCCGTCGTTCCCGATTGTTCAAAAGATAATGAATTGGCGTGAGCTTTCCAAGTTGTCATCAACATATACAGACGCGCTCGTGTCACAGGTAAACACTGATACAGGCCGGGTCCATTCGAGTTTCAATCAGGCAGTGGCAGCCACAGGCAGGCTCTCATCTGCAAATCCAAACATGCAGAACATTCCAGCCGGTACAGAGATGGGTAATAAAATTAGAGAGGCTTTTGTAGCTGAAGATGGGCATATATTCGTGAGCTTTGATTACTCCCAGCAAGAGCTGCGACTTCTAGCGCAATTCTCTAATGAAGAGAGGCTCAAAGAGGCATTTAAGAAAAATATTGATATTCATAAATTGACGGCTGCTCAACTGTACAAGCGAGATGTTGAAAAGGTTACTAAATTTGAACGTCGGGTAGGTAAGACTGTTAACTTTGGTGTAGTCTATGGAATCTCGGCATTCGGTCTTTCTGAAGGACTCGGTATAGACCGGACAAAAGCCCAGGGATTCATAGATTCGTTTTACGCAAGCTACCCGAAGGTCAGGACATACTATGATAGGCTGCTCGAGCAGGCCAAAACACAAGGATGGATAGAAACGCTGCTTGGCAGAAGAAAAAATACCAGTGGGCTGGACTCATCAAACTGGCAGCTGCGGGCGGCTCTAGAGCGTGAAATTATAAACTTCCCACTACAGGGGAGTGCTGCTGATATGATGAAACTTGCAATGATCAGTGCTGACCGCATTACCGCTGAAAGATATGACGACATAGCTACTATGATCCTACAGATACACGATGAACTTGTATTTGAAGTAAAAGCAAAGTCCGTCGATGAAAAACGAGTAAAAGACTTTATTACCGATATAAACAAGGCTATGCTGGAGGTGATCAATCTTGACGTCCCGATGAAAGTAAACGTTGAAGTTGGCTCCAATCTGGGTAATCTGGAGGAATTTTAATCTTTGTTTTTACATATTAGCTTGCTCCAATATGATGAAGTTTATTAAAGGTATCCTAAAGGTTCTGGTAGTAATCGGCGCTGTGTATGCGGGTTTTCAAATCACCCGCAAGATTAACAGTGGACAACTTGATCTTGGTCTTCCCGAAAAGAAGGATGATAACGGCGACGATCTGTTCAGACCAAAGAAAGTCAGCACAGATATTGAACCGCCGAATTTGACACCACGGCAGCAGGAGATATTCGACCTTGTAAAAGCTTCGTATCAGATTGAAATGAAAGATATAGAAAGGCAGATAACCGGTGTTACACGGAGGACTCTCAGACGCGATATGGATAGGCTTGAAGCGGAAGGGTTGGTAAGACAAGAGGGCAAAACAAAATCTGCCAGATATGTGCTTAACGAAGAGTTGTAATGGCTTTAAAGCCCGATTACCGGATTACAAATAAGATACTTCTGAATGTTGCTGAGGCTGAGGCAGCAAGGCAGATTATTGAGAATTCAGCACTAATCCCTCGGTGGGAAAGAGCGTTTCAAACCAACGCGCTTGTGAGGACGATTCATCATTCAATTGCAATTGAGGGCAATGCGCTCAGTTTGCAGGACACCGAGAAGATTGTCTCCGGAAAAAACGTTGAAACGACCAGGGTTCGAGACGTTCAGGAGATTCTCAACTATCGACGCGTCGTGGACTTCATTGCTACGAAAAAAGAGCAGAAGTTTAGCGAGGCGATGCTGGCAGATGTGCATACACGTCTGGGAAGAAAGATCTTAACTGATTCTAAGCTCGGACAGTATCGCCACAACGAAGCGGTGATTGTTAATTCCAGAACAGGTGAGATAGTTTTTGATCCGCCAAAGGTGAGTGAGGTGCCCTCAGAGGTAAGTGACTTGATACAGTGGGACAACCACGAAGGCGGCCAGCTGCACCCATTGCTCAGGGCAGGTATTATCCACTTTGAGCTTGTACGAATCCATCCATTTGTGGACCTGAACGGTCGTACTGCACGAATCATGGCCACATGGTCGATGTACCGCGACAGCTACGACATCAAACAATTTTTTAGTCTGGAAGAGTACTACGATCAGGATTCGAAATCTTACTACGATGCACTCGATAGTGCTCATGAGGGGGATATGACAGCATGGCTAGAATATTTCATTTACGGTGTTGCTGTGGAGCTTAAAAAGGTGAAAGACCAGGTACTCGAACTTTCACGGGACAGAAATCTGCTTCGCAGGATGGGCCAGGTTGCGCTCAATGAAAGGCAGATCAAAATAATTCGCTATCTTGAAGAGCATGACACTTTCCGTAACAAAGATTTTCTGAGTATCTTCCCTGATATCAGCGATGATACAATCCTGAGGGACCTTAAGGATCTGATGGACAAGAAATTGATTATTAAAAAGGGTAGAACAAAGGCTTCACGATATTTGTTAGCATAGATTTTTACCGAAGTTATGAGGTTTCAAGAATTTATTGAGTATCTCGAAAAATTGGAGGAGTTGTCATCCCGAAATGAGATGGTAGAGGTACTTGTACAGCTTCTACAAAAACTCGAAAACAGCGAGGCAAACGAGGCGATGTACATGTTGCAGGGGAGGATCGCGCCGCTCTTCATCGACCTTGAGTTTAATATCTCAACTAAACTGCTGCTAAAAGCACTTGATGATTTATCTGAAGAGCCAGTTGAGGAAGTCTATAAAAAAGTTGGCGACATTGGTCTTGCAGCAGAAGAAGTATGTGGTGAAAAATCGTCAGGGCTTTCAATTGAAGAAGTGCGCGATCACTTAGAGGAGATTGCAATAATCAAAGGAAAGGACTCGCAGACCAAAAAAAAAGATCTCATCGTTGCGCTTTCAAAAAAAGTATCAGGTAAGGAGCTCAAGTTTATCAGCAGGATAATCGTTGGAAAGCTGCGTCTCGGGTTGTCTGATAAAACTGTTCTCGATGCAATGTCATGGATGCTTACAGGCGACAAGTCACTTCGCAGCCGGATTGAGCATGCTTTTGGCGTGAGTGCTGATCTGGGCAAGATCGCAGAGGTATTAAAAACAGAAGGGATAGATGGACTGGAGAAAATGAGTGTTACCCCTGGTGTGCCCGTTGCAGTAAAGCTTGTCGAGCGCGAGAAAGACACAAAAGCGATCTTCGAGAGGATGGGGGAGGCTGTGGTGCAACCAAAATATGATGGGCTCCGTTTCCAAGTTCACTTCTCGAAAGCTGGTTTTGATGATGAGATTGAGTCCTCGGGCGACCTGAAGCATGTACGAATCTTCAGCCGGAAGATGGAGAATTTGACCTTTATGTTCCCTGATGTAATTGATGCCATTCAAAGGTTCCAGGTTGAGAGCATTGTGCTTGATGCTGAGGCTATTGTTTATGATCCAAAATCTGATCAGCTACTGACGTTTCAGGAGACGATGCAGCGAAAACGAAAGACAAATATTGAAGAGATGGCGAAGATGTTTCCGATCAAGGTGTTCTGCTTCGATATTATGTACCTGAATGGAACCAGCCTGCTAAAAGCTGAGCAAAATGAGCGGTTGGAAACTCTAAGAAAGGTAATGGAAGCAAATGATAACAAGACACTGGTGCTCTCTGAAAGCCAAATCGTAAAGTCTGCAAAAGAGATGGAGGATGTTTTTCAAAAATACGTAAGTGATGGTTTGGAAGGTATCATAGTTAAGGGGCTGGATACACACTACGATCCTGGTACACGTAATTACGACTGGATAAAACTCAAGGCTGCATCGCAGTCCCACATGGCCGATACAGTAGATGCAGTCGTAATGGGGTATTATCTTGGTACGGGGGCACGAACAAAGTTTGGTATCGGGGCGTTTTTAATTGGGACGTACGATCGGGCCACAGATAAGTACATTTCGTTAGCCAAAGTGGGGACGGGTATAACGGATAAAGAGTTTGTACAGATAAAACGACGTCTCGATCAGATTGCAGTCGATAATATTCCTAAAAACTATGAGATTGACAGGCGCGTGATGCCCGATGTGCTTGTTAGACCAGAGGTTGTTGTAGTCGTTGAGGCAGATGAGGTGTCGAAAAGCCAAGTACACGGAGTTGTTGGAAGAGAGGGCTACTCATTGCGCTTCCCACGTCTGATTCAATTTGATCGGCAGGATAAAAGACCGGAAGATACAACCTCACCTGGGGAGTTGAAAAGGCTGGCAACACTGTAAACTTTCGTGTTTTCCTCTTTGACATTTACATTTCCCGTTCCTATACTGTAGGCAGTTAATCTATTATCAATTCTTTCATGGAAAAAAGTAAAGAAGCTGCTCCCAAAGCCAAATCTGACGACACACTTATGGCAGTTCTGGCAACGCTACCACTAATTGGACTTATCTTTTACTTCGCCATGAGCGATGCCTCAAAATTTGTGAGGCACTATGCAAAACAGAGCATCGGGCTACTCGTGCTTTGGGTTGTCGCTGTTGCTCTCGGTTTCATACCAGTCCTCGGATGGATTCTATCCTGTTTGATCGGTATTGGTGCATTCGTTGGATGGATTCTATTGGTTGTAAACGCATTACAGGGTAATACATTCAGCTTACCAGTAATCAGCGATCTTTTGGACCAGGTACTAAAAGAGTAATCGCTCAAGAGTAAAATGAACATTCAAGATTTTTTCGCGCAGCTAGACGGCAGGATCTTCAGCTTTGATTTTTCAAATCTGGTAGACACTGAGTACTTGTTTAATACCGATCCTGGTGTGAGTGAATACATTGAGTGGGCTCTTGCTGTAACTTTGGTTTCTTTGTTCATCAGTTTATTTCTGAGCCTCTTCATTAAACGCTTCAAAAGGATTGATGGTGTGAGGCGCGTGATAATCAGAAGTGCCGCAAGGAGGCAGCTGATACTTAGTCTTGTCTTGCTGCTGTTGGTGTTTTTCCGCAATCAGGGCTTCAACGTCCTTAGTATGAGAGCTCTCGTTTTACTGGTAGTAATATTGATGTTGGTTAGCCTTGGATACTTTGCCTACTGGTTCATAAAAAGGGCGCCAGTCAAGAAGAAAGAGGTACAAAAAAGCTCCGACTATCAAAAGTACCTGCCCAAAAAGAAGCGGTAAAGCTTTGACTGAAGGGCAGGCTTCTGTTAAAATCTTCTTACAACTCCCCTGTGAGTTATGGATTAAATGCCTTTTTCACAGCTTCTTTTAGAGTTCGGCACCTTGACAACTTAAAAGGTGACAGGACTTCATCTTTTGCTTGCAAAAGTAATGAAGTTTGGTCAACGTCAATAAATCTTGTCTAAGTTTTTTGAAGCTAAGACAAACTAAACATGTTTTTTCCCGAGCCCGTTACATGTAACAGGCTTGGTTGATTCAAATCCTCATTTTCTGAGGTTATAGAACGTAAAACTAGTTTTTATGTTTTATACATCATGGAGAGTTTGATCCTGGCTCAGGATGAATGTTGGCGGCGTGCCTAAGGTATGCAAGTCGAACGATCCACTGACTTCGGTTTCGTGGATAGTGGCGAACGGCTGAGTAACGCGTAGGAACATACCCCCCAGTCAAGAATAGCTACCCGAAAGGGTAATTAATTCTGGATAGTCCGGGCCGGTTATTTATAACCAGCACGGTAAAGACTTCGGTCGCTAGGGGATTGGCCTGCGTCCTATCAGGTAGTTGGTGAGGTAAATGCTCACCAAGCCTATGACGGGTAGCTGGTCTGAGAGGATGATCAGTCAGAATGGGACTGCGATACGGCCCATACTCCTACGGGAGGCAGCAATTAGGAATCTTGCACAATGGACGAAAGTCTGATGCAGCGACGCCGCGTGGAGGATGAAGGCTTTCGGGTTGTAAACTCCTTTTATATGGGAACAAGTTCTGAGGGTACCATATGAATAAGCACCCCCTAACTACGTGCCAGAAGGGTCGGTGAAGCGTAGGGTGCAAACATTATCCGGAATTACTGGGCGTAAAGAGATGCGTAGGCGTCCTGGTAAGTCTAAAGTGAAAGCCCGAGGCTCAACCTCGGAATTGCTTTAGAAACTATCAGGATTGAGTCAGTCAGAGGGAAGTGGAATTCCTGGTGTAGCGGTGAAATGCGTTGATATCAGGAGGAACACCAATGGCGAAGGCAACTTCCTGGGACTAGACTGACGCTAAGGCTCGAAAGCGTGGGGAGCAAAACGGATTAGATACCCGTGTAGTCCACGCCGTAAACGATCCCTACTAGATGTGTGATTTGACCTTCAGTTGAACTTCGGTTCATCTGAGTTCAAGTTGCGTGTCGCAGTTAACACTTTAAGTAGGGCGCCTGGGGAGTACGGCCGCAAGGCTAAAACTCAAAGGAATTGACGGGGACCCGCACAAGCGGTGGAGCATGTGGTTTAATTCGA
>JBHHUN010000026.1:0-13318 GCA_046753765.1 Candidatus Dojkabacteria bacterium
TAAAAGAAGATTTTAAGAAGGAAATATACTCTGCAAAGGCCTTTTTATAAGAAGATTTTGATGAAGAAAGTGTGACTTTTAAGAAATTTAGCGATACGTTCAAAAAGTATTGTAAAACTAACAGTGCAGGATTAGCTAATTCATTTGAGCCATCATTAGATATCTATAACTTGAATTGGTTTTATAAGACTTTGCAAATACATGTGAAAGAGGATTTACCTAATAAAGTTTTTGATAGTCAAGAAGTAGGCGCTGGGATGAAGAATCTACTCATGATCTCTATTATGCAAACTTACAGCGAATTAATGGGAGGAAAGGTGATATTTGGTATTGAGGAACCAGAAATTTATCTATACCCACAGGCACAAAGAAGTTTATATAAGAGTTTTCAAGAAATTTCAGCAAGTAGTCAAATCTTATACACAACTCATAATCCCAACTTTATTGATGCATCTCGAGCTTACGAGGTATATCCATTAAGGAAGACTTTAAAAAAAAGGTACCTATCTTTTAGAAAGTGATACACAATTTCTAAATAAAAGTAATATGGAAGATGATAAATACAAGATCTATACTCATTTTAATACTGAGAGAAATGAACTATTCTTTGCTAAGAAAATACTTTTAGTTGAAGGAGATTCAGATAAGATACTCTTTTCTACACTCGCAGAAGAGAAATGGGATTTAAATCTAGATAACAAAGGTGTTTCTGTTGTTGAATGTGGTGGGAAATCGGGAGTTATATATTTTATCGGGGTATGCAGGTTGCTTGGAATTACAGAGTTCTTTGCTGTTTGGGATCAAGATGATGATAAAGAAGATGCATTTGATCAGTTAAAATTTGCATTAGAAGAAGGGAGTGGATTAGAAATACCTGAGAATTTAGAAACATTTTTGAATTTATCCGCAAATAATAAGAATAAAGTTCAAAAAGCATATGAATGGGCTACAACAACAGATCAAATTCCGGCAGAATTTGACATTATCAAGAGGTTTCTCACTTCTGACGAGACCTCTATATCTCAAATTGAATCAGAGACAGAAACTAATATAACTATTGATAATGAATTAATATCGTAAAATCATGAACAAATTCAACGAAGACAACCTAGTCGAAAAAACAGTAATAAGTTTAATCGAAGAACTGTGGCAAGATAGGTCATGCCATATAAATGCTTTTACTGATTCTGAGGACGCAAAACTTGGCCGAGATAATCGTGGAGAAGTATTATTACCAAAAGTTTTGAAAGAAACTTTGATCAAATTAAATCCCAGTGTTCCCCTATCCTCAATCGAAGAAGCAGTTTCTGAACTTGCTCGTGATCGCTCAGCAATGTCAGTAGTTAAAGCAAACCAAGAGATCTATAAACTTCTTAAAGATGGCCTTGAGGTTAAAGTTGCAGAAGATGATGGCTCTACCCGAGATGAACGAATCAAGTATATTGATTTCACAAATAAAGAAAATAATCAGTTTCAAATAGTCTCCCAGATGTGGATTGTTGGAGATGTCTATACAAAAAGACCTGATGTAATACTATTTGTAAATGGAATCCCTATTATTTTATTTGAACTAAAAGCATCTCACAAGAATCTCAGTGATGCCATCCATAAAAATATCAAACCATACTTGGAAACAATACCAAAACTGTTCTGGTACAACATGGCAGTTGTGCTATCAAACGGGATTGAGAATAAGATAGGGGCTTTCACTTCTCCATATGAGTTTTATAACGACTGGAAGAAAGTAGAAAGTGAGAATGACGAATCTAAAACTGATCTCAGGACGCTTGTATTTGGAGTATGCGAAAAAAGTAGGCTTCTAGATCTATTTGAAAATTATGTACTATTTGACGAATCAAAAGGAAAAATAAAGAAGATCATCCCAAGATACTTTCAGTATTATGGCGTAAATAAAGCCTTTGAGAATGTTAAGAATAGAGAGGCTTTAGATGGAAAACTTGGAGTCTTCTGGCATACACAAGGATCTGGAAAATCATACTCTATGGTGTGGTTATCACAAAAGGTTCTGAGACTACTGCCTGGAAATTTCACTTTTGTAGTTGTTACTGATAGAAAAGATCTTGATGGACAAGCGTATGGAAATTTTGCAAATGTTGGTGCAGTTTATGAAAAAGAAGTTAGAGCAACAAGCATTAACAATTTACATGAATTGCTCAAAGAAGATCATAGACAGATATTCACCACAATTCAGAAATTCCAACATGTAGACGAAGCCATCTCAGATAGAGGCGACATAATCGTTATAACAGATGAGGCTCACCGCTCACAGTATGATCATTTTGCCTTGAGTATGAGGAAAGCGTTGCCAAATGCCTCATTCATTGGATTTACAGGTACTCCCTTAATGTCTAAGGGTGAAGAAAAGACACGGGAGACTTTTGGTGATTATGTATCTGTTTATAACTTTGGGCAGTCAATTGAAGACAAAGCAACAGTTCCTTTGTTCTACGAAAATCGTGTACCTTTTCTAAAAAATGTAAATGAAAACCTTGAGCATGACATCGAGCGAGTTATGGAATTCTATGATTTAGATGAAGATGCAGAAGAAAAACTAGAGAAAGAATTCTCAACTTTTTATCACATTGTCACCAGAGAAGATCGGTTAAACGTTGTCGCTAGAGATATTGTTCAGCATTACGTTAGTAGAGGTTACAACGGAAAAGCAATGGTTGTAAGTGTAGATAAGAAAAGTGCGATTAGAATGTATCAGAAAGTTAAGGATGAATGGAAAAGATATCTAGGCAAACTAAGGCTAGACTTAAGTAGAACAGATGATGAGTTAGAACGTGAGCGAATACTGGAAAAACTAGAATTACATGAAGATACCGACATGGCAGTTATAGTAAGCCAAAGCCAGAGCGAGATTGAAGATATGGCAGAATTTGATATAGATATGAAGCCTTTGCGAGAAAGAATGAAAACTGAGGATCTCGAGACCGAATTTAAGAAACCAGAAAGCAATCTAAGGATAGTATTTGTATGTGCTATGTGGCTTACAGGCTTTGATGTACCAAACCTATCTACTTTATATCTTGACAAGCCACTAAAGAATCATACGCTTATGCAAACGATTGCTAGAGCTAACAGAGTATACCCTGATAAGAAAAACGGCATAATAGTTGATTATATTGGTGTATTTAAGAACATTAAGAGAGCACTTGCTATGTATGCCTCTACAAATGGTGATGAAGACGAAGTTATAAGGGATAAAAAAGAGCTTCTTGATGAACTAATCTCAGCTATAAAGACAGCCAATGATATAACGGGCGAGATGGGCATGGATATTGAACAATTACTTCAAGTCGACGGTGAGAAGAAGCTTATACTCATAAATCAATATACTGACATTGCCCTAGCAAATGCAGATAATAAAAAGAAGTTGTTAAGTATTGCTACTGAACTTAATCTACTATATAAATCAGTTTTACCAGATCCAGATGCAGAGGAGTACTATGACTTTGTAACAGCAATGAATGTATTGGCTTCTAGAGTAAGAGATGTTGGATCTCAGAGCACAGATGTGTCTGGTGTAAAACGTGATCTCGAAGAGCTTCTTGATAGATCTATCCAGACTGGTGAATATGTAATTCCGCAACATAAAAAGGTCAGAGATTTAAGCCAACTTGATGCAAATGCCTTAAGAGATTTCTTTGAAGATTTAGATAACAAACACATTCAAGTTGAAGGAATGAAAAAAGAACTGAAAGATCAACTTGAGAAGATGATCATAAAAAATAAATCTCGAATAAAGTTCTTAAATCGCTTAGAGTCTCTTTTGAAAGAGTACAATAACGGCGCTCATGATATAGATAAGCTCTTTGAGGATCTTGTTGATCTTGCTAAGGAACTTTCAGATGAAGAACAACGAGCAGTAAAAGAGAACTTATCAGAAGATGAGCTTGCTATTTTTGATCTATTACTAAAAGAAAAATTAAGAGAGGATGAAGTCAGTAAAGTGAAAGCAACAGCTAGAACCCTACTAGAGAAGTTGAAAGAAGTAAAGCTTGTCCTTGATTGGAGAGAAAAAGAATCCACTAGAGCAGGAGTGAAAAATACTATATACAATGTTGTTTACAGTTATCTACCTGAACCAACCTACTCAGAAGCAGAGTGTGAGGTAAAGGGGCAAGAAGTTTATAACTTTGTTTATGAAAGATATGGGAATGCTCAATCAAGTAATTTTGTACGGTAACCAAGATGAATAAATATCGAAACTCAGCAATTCAAGTTTTAAAAGAATTAAAGAAACCTTTGCACTACAAAGAGATAACAGAAATGGCACTCGAAAAGGGACTCCTAGAAACTGATGGCAAAACTCCCGAAGCCTCAATGAATGCTCAATTGATCATGGATATTAAGAATAAAGGTAAAGCATCAGACTTTATTAAAACTGATACAGCCACATTCGCTCTTAATCCAAATAAGAAAATACTTACAGATACAAAAGCCATAGAAAAAGATAAGATCGAAGAAGAAAAAATTGTTGTAGCTAGTGGCTTTACAGGGAAAGCAGGTGAACATCTTGTTTGTTCCCACCTCCTTTTCCTAGGATTTAATGCAAGTATTATGAGTGTTGATGTAGGGCTTGATATTGTCGCAACCAAGAAGGGAAAGATGTATGGGATTCAGGTTAAGACTTCAAACCTAAACTCATTTAAAACCTATGTTTTTGATATTCGTAAAGCATCATTCGAGAGACATGATTCTGGAAATATTTACTACATATTTGTACTTCATGGAGAATCTGAAAACAACTTTTTGATATTACCGTTCCATGAGATAGAGAAACTTGTTCGACAGAAAATTATTTTAGAGGTGGGGCATGGCAAGAGGTATAGAGTAAATATTAAATTCAGGGATGGGAATGTGTATCTTGGAAACTTAAACAATGACATGGAGTATTACTCGAATAATTGGAAACTTATTAAATGAACCTAACTAAAACCGACTTCATAGCCTACCTCGACTCTCCAAAACACCTTTGGGCTATCAAACACGGCAAGTTAGGTGAAAAAGAAATAAACGCCTATGTCCAACACCTGTTTGAACAAGGCTATGACGTTGAAAACCATGCTGAGAAATACATACAAGAACACCTAATAAATGTAAAGAGTTTACGCATGAGAATATTTTAACAATTTAGTATTGAAACATTCCTCCCAGTTGAAAGAAACCTGCGGTATAGTGATATTCACGAGGGGGTAGGTAGTGAAAAAAGTTCGAACCTTGTCCAATTCCCGCAACATTTGGTGTAGAAACGACTCCCGAGGTAGGTAAAGCGGGTCTTCCGGGCTTAAGTTGGGACTAGTCAGAAGCATATTTATAGTGGCAGTCGAGGCACAACTCACACCCACCTACGATCGTTAGACTCCGACAACCACCATTTTGGTTTCCCGGGCCACCACAGCTGCCTAAATGAGGGCTACCGAAGTCATCTGGGTAGCCGGCTCCCAGTACACCTTTGCGCTCAGTCAGGTTGATTCCCGAAGCGATAATATCCCTTGCGCGTCCACCATATCCCCCACATCCGTTAGCTACATGCTCCGGCATATGCGGTCTGTGAGAAAGGTGCATTACTGTGGATGTATCTGGTGATTCGTTTCCTCTTTCCCGCCACAATAGATCAAAGTTGTTAACGACAGAATTAAATGCCTCTTCTTGCTCGGATGGGTTGTCGCCGGAAAGAGAGTCCAGGTATTTTTGTACAATTCCATCTGTTCGCAATCTTGAGAGTATCTCTATGAATTGCTGCTGGTCGCGCACTCTAAACTCTCCCAAGGGCCTTCCCATATAGTACTGTACACCACTTATCCTGGACAGTATTCTGTCAATGTGTTTGACGACAAGATCTCTTTTTACCTCATCCTCCTCGGTGTAAAGACCCGATATATCTGTTCTTTCAAGTATCACAGGCACTGCAAGAAGTTCGAGCTCCGATTGAGCATCATAAAATCTATCAGTAAATGCAGTTGTCAGTTCTCTGATTTCGTTAAATGCGGATTCTCTTGTTTGATTTTTACGAAAAGGGATTGTTAAAACGATCACTTGAAGGCTGTCTCCATCTGTCCTCCCCAATTCAATCTTGGTCTCTCTACTCATTACCCCAGTTGTTGGTGAAAACCTGATCCAGGAGAAATCGTTCTCGCTTGCTGCAGACCATTCCTGAATCGTTTGCATGTATGCACTGTCATAGGGGGCTCTCAGGTCATAAATAGGATCACCACTCTCTCGAGCGTACAGATCTGTGACGGGAAGGCCAGGAAAATCAGGAGAGTAAATAATCCCATCGGACCCGATCTGTAGCTCAAAGTCATCGAGTGCTAGAAACGCTCTTTCCCGAAGAAATGTCTCTACCTGGTTTTCTAGTCCTACAGGAGTGATAGTTCCTGCGTTCAGATGCTCATGGTCTTTATAGATCTGGTAGGAAATGGGTGTATGGTTGCTAAGCTCGACTCTGGTCGAATGCGTTTGAACTTCTAATGTACTCGGTTGTAAGATCGTTGTCCCGGGCATTAAAAGACCTCTTCCGGAGAGAGGTCATAGATTTGCCTGCATCTACACCGCCTCTGCTCGGAGGTTGGAAGTTAGAGTCCTCACAATTAGTTTTCGGACTTATCGTGGTCGATTTACCGTTGCGGCACAGTGAGGGACTTACACCCTCTTCCCCAATAGTGAAGAATCTAAATATAACTGGTAATATCATTTTATTCAAGTAGGGATTTAAGGTTGATTCAATTATGATAAAATCCCCCCAAGGCAGATATGAAGAAGACAGAAAGAGTTAGGAGCAAAATCAAGAAGCAGGCTGGAAAAATCCGATCCAGTGGAATGACCCCAAGATACATGTGGGATGCATCCAACGAGCGCGTTAAGTTCTGGATGTTAAATAGCATCTTCCCCAAGAATAGGCGTGGGTTGAATATCCTGAAGGCGATTAGATTTGCTTCCAGTAGGAAGGATTATTCTGTGCATATCGGGTGTGGAGAACATGGCGAGGCAGTTCAGGATTTACGAAGAATGGGAGTGCGAAACTTGATAGGGATAGATTTTAATCCTCCAACTGAGAAACAAGAAGGCATCGAATTTATCAGCCTCGATCTGAGTAAAAAGCTCCCGCTCGAAACCGGTTCAGTGCAAGGAGTGATTTTTGGTAGCTACCTGTTTCACTATATGCAGCCTGAAGAACAGTATAGATTAATAAATGAAGTGGATCGACTTTCTGCTCCTGGAACATATGGTTTTCTAGGGCCCTTTTTCCCACAGCATCTCAACGGGTCAATCTTTTCGAAGAGGTATCCCAAGTATAAGAATCCATTGTTTGGGCTCGTAAGTGAGAGAAACAGCAGAGATAGAAAGTGGTCTCTTTACAGAAGCAGAATGGCGGGCCTGGGAAGTTTCTCAGGGAGACAATCGAGTGCAGCATCCCGTAAAGGCCTTAGGATACCGTTTTTGAGTTTTTATGATATGAGTCTGCGTTCGTTTATGAGTAAAGTGTTTGGGAATGCAAGAGTACGCAAAGATTACCCTGTGAAACTTCCTGTTGAGTATTTCATTACGTTTGAACCTTAGAGTTTAAAGCCGGTAAGGTCAACGTACTCAAAGATATTAGGAAACTTGAATTTTGAGGTTTCTTCAAACGGTCTTCGACCAATAATGAGTACTTTCTCGCTCCGCTTTATTATCTTTTGTGCCAGAGCGAAGCGCAAGATGGCTTTTATTGCATGGTCCCGGTCAATGTATCGTCTGGGAAATACATGCGCAGTTACCCCCTTTGTTAGTGCAAGCTGCCGTTTTATGACTGGATTACTGACAAATGCTTCAACATGTACCGCGAGGTTATGCCTGGACATAAGCCTGGCAGTAACACCGGTTGATGAAACTACAAATATCTTATCGAGTGGTAGTGTTTGCGCTACTTCAAAAGCGGCATTTGTCATTGCGACAGCCACAAGATCGGGATCGTCATCTGATGTTGAATGATAGTCAAAGATCTCAGGGATCAAGTATTTTTCGTTTTCTGTGGCGATTCGGCTCATAGTTTCAATGGTCTCGACTGGGTATTTTCCTGTGGATGTCTCTCCCGATGTCATAACTGCATCCGTTCCGTCAAGTACTGCGTTTGCCACGTCAGTAATCTCCGCTCTGGTCGGCAGAGGTTTCTCGATCATCGATTCAAGCATGTTTGTCGCCGTGATTACTGGTTTTCCAACTGCGTTACATTTGTAGATAAACTCCTTTTGTAGAATGGGGAGCCTCTCCAAGGGGATTTCAGCACCCATGTCCCCTCTAGCAATCATTATCCCTCCGCTCTCAGCCAGAATCTCGTCGAAATTATCAACACCCTGTTGATCTTCTATCTTTGAGATTACTTTTGTGAGAGAGCCTTTAAGATATTTTTTTACGGCCTTGACATCGCTTGCGTAGCGGATAAATGATGCTGAGATAAACTCCCACTTATCGCTAACAACAAAGCTGATCTGCTCGACATCACGTTTTGTGAGCGGCTCATTAGTAAGCTCTGCCCCGGGGACGTTCATACCCTTTCCACCTTTTATGACGGTCCCGTTTATCACAGTGGCGTATATCTTCCCCCCGCTTATCTTCGTTACTTCAAGTTTTGCCTCGCCCTTATCAATTAAGATAATCTGTCCTTTTTTTATCTCTTTGTATAGACCGGGATAAGTTACAGGATAAATAGGATCGCTTGTTTTAGATCCAAACACTATCTGATCACCCGGTTTGATTTTTATCTCTTCGGGGAATTTATTAAGCCTGAGCTCATGTCCCTTGATGTCCAACATCAGAGCCACATCATCTGAGATCGCCCTTATCAATTTTGCTACTCGATCAAGTTCGGGCACGTCTGCAAAAGCACCATTTACTCTGGCGACAGTTGTCCCGTTTTTGATCATCTTTTTTAGTACTGCAGGTGGCCAGCTGGCGGGCCCGATAGTGCTTACTATCTTGGTACGTTTTAATGGTTTTTCCATGGTTTAAAGAGCTAATATTAGACTATACAGAAAAATAGCACAGGAAACACCTACATTGAGCGATGCGCCTTTTCCAAACATTGGAATATGTACCGAAACATCTGAATCAAGTAATGTGTTTTTGCTGACTCCGTGGACCTCGCTTCCGAGAACTACAGCTATCTTTTTAGCTCTCTCCGACTTCACGTATTTACCCACTGGGAGTGACTCATCAGTTATCTCGAGGGCAACTATTTTGTAACCGCTTCTCTTCAGTCTCTCAATCACTTTTCCTGTGGTTGGATGTTTTTCCCAAGCAACGTTTTTCTCTTTGTGTCTTGAAGTCTTCGCCAGATCCTTGCCAAACGGCGGTGTCCTTGTGACACCGGTCAGTATCATCTTCGACACCTTAACAGCATCCGCTATCCTGAAAATGTTAGCTACATTTGTAGCGTATTGTACGTTTTCGAGAACTATCACGAGATCGAGTCCGTGTTTTTGATTTTTTTGTTTGCGTTTTAGGTCAATGCCTCTCAACTGCTTCATAGTGCTGTGCTTGATTGATATATGATAACAATAGCTGATAAGATATACCAGTTGAAATAATGATTTATGGGTAACAAAACTGCTCGAATTATTCTAAATCTGGTCCTTGTGATAGTCCTGCTGGTCTCTTTGCTCGGGATCTTGGTTATAGGATTCACGGGTGCCTGGCTGCACACCTACAGGGTCTTTACAGAGAAGACAAAAGTCGCAGAAGTTGAAGTAATCCCACGTGAGGAAAACGTATTTGAGGTAAAATACAGACAGGTAAAGAACCCAACCGGGCTCAGCGCGGTGTTTGGTGCGAGTACTCCTGGTGAAGAATTCGAGAGTGAACAGTCATTCGAGTTTAAAGGTGACGAGATCCGTATTGGAGGTCAGGTTGTGAAGTTCAATGATCCACTGAGTCTCCTTGGATTTAAAACGGTTTATAAGATTACAAGAATTGAAAGTGCATTCCTTGATGTAGAAACAGAAATAGAAGAAGGCAGGGATCTCTATGAACTAAATGGTGGTGTTGACGAGACGTTCAAATTCCTGCAGAGAAACGAGGCAAACCTAAGTGCAATAATAGATACTGCTATGGGGGATTATCCCGGAAAGAATGTTCAAAGTGAGATGATTGTCTATGGATTGTTTGTGACCGAGGAGGGATTCTTGCTCGATCGCCTCTAGTTGAAAAAGTTTCTGAAATTCATTAACTTGTAAGAGATTAATTGACTGCTGCCCGATGGCGGATCTGTACAAAAGACCAAAGCCTGTTCTCCTTGTTGTCATGGATGGTGTTGGAGTTGCTCCACCGGGTCCAGGCAATGCAGTCACACTTGCCAATACCCCAAGCCTTGACAGGCTCTGGCCCAAATATCCGCATACCTATCTTCATGCAGCTGGTTTAAATGTTGGACTTCCTCACGGAGTTGATGGAAACAGCGAGGTTGGCCATATGAATCTTGGTGCTGGAAAGGTTATTTTTCAAGAGCTTCCGCGTATCGATAACGCGATTAATTCAGGCACTTTTCTGCAAAATGAACATCTTTTAGAGGCGTTTAAACGCTCACATGACAACAGTGTTCATATCATGGGGCTTGTTGGAAGCGGACAGGTGCACTCTTCATTCGGGCATCTTGTTGCGCTTCTGGATATGGCAAAAGAGTCTAAGGCCAATGGTGACAATGTGTTTATGCATGTCTTCACAGATGGTCGTGATTCAAAACCACAGGGAGCAAAAAAGCTGCTTGAAAGGTTGGACGCTGAGATGAAGCGCACAAATGTCGGAAAGTTGGCATCCCTTATTGGTCGATATTTTGCAATGGACAGAGATGAGCGCTGGGATCGCACACGTCAAGCATACGACCTGATAACTCAGGGTAATGGAAAGATGGTTAAGAACTGGAAAGAAGCCCTTGATGACTCATACCGACAGGATAAATATGACGAATACCTTATGCCGTATGTCATTGCAAAGGGGGGCGAACCGATGACAAAGGTCCAAGACGGTGATGCGGTGATCTTTTTTAACTACAGGCCTGATAGAGCTGTTCAACTAACAAGGGCGTTTGAGGATAAAAACTTTCCAGGCTGGGAGAGGGCAGTGGTGCCGAATCTATACTTTGTTGGGATGTCTGACTATGAGAAAGGATTCCCTGAGAAGCAGGCATTTCCTCCTGAGAGAATTACTACACCTGTTGGACGTGTACTATCTGACCATGGGCTCAGACAGTTAAGGATATCAGAATCTGAAAAGTTTCCACATGTGACGTATTTTATTAATGGCGGAAATCAGGTGCAGTATGCTGGTGAGGACCGTATCGAAGTTCCCTCACCAAAAGACGTGGCCACTTACGACCAGAAACCAGAGATGAGTACCCCAATTGTCGTTGACTTAATAAAGAAGAGGATTGAACAGGGTATCTACGATGTAATAATGACAAATTTTGCCAACCCGGATATGGTTGCGCATACTGGTGTGCTTGATGCAACAGTCAAGGCGATGGAGGTTGCCGACAAGTTTATTGGTGAACTACACGATTTTATTATCCCCCGTGGTGGAGCCATGATGATAACAGCTGATCACGGCAACGCAGAGGAGCTCATAGATCTGCAAACTGGCAGTGTTGATACGAAACACTCCACAAATCCCGTTCCCCTTGTTGTGATGAAAGAGGGGCTTCAACCCCGTGAGCTAAGCTTTGGTATTCTTGCCGATGTATCCCCGACACTCCTTGGTCTTATGGGCATTCAAAAGCCCGTTGAGATGACAGGGAGAAACCTTCTAGTTTAATGTCCCGATACTTGACCACCTTCTCGTTTTCTATGTATTCTGTAAGCACTTACAGTAACCACCATGAAACGCCTCAAACCACTTTTCGAGTTCGGTAACGACTTCCTTCTAACTGTATTTCTTTTGACACTTATGGTGGTGCCGTTCGTTGGGGCACTGTCGCTTTCACCGGTTGGAGCAAATCTGTTTGGGACAACGGCAATACTGGGAGCATCAACTGATCAGGGCGAACTTGATATCATCCCTGTCTTCGAGCAGTTTGGAAACCTAAACGCAGAACTTCTTGACGCTGATAGTGAAAAGATCTCAATACTGTTCAGCAATGAGGGATTTAGGGCTGGAGTGAGCAATTCGCAAATTGCCCGGATAGAAAACAACACCACTCATGATCAAACAGTCAGCGTGCAGGCTGGAATCGCTGAGAGTTTTAGGAGTGGTATGCGGTATTCTCTTGTTGTGGATGACGTTGAGCATATAATCTACGATGATAACAGTGAAAGATTACTTAGAGAATTTGAGATAAATCTCGAACCAGGGGCTGAAACCAATGTGAATTTGCAAATAACGGCTTACAGAAATATCGGGTATGGTAGCGAGTTTGTGATTACGATTTCTGAGTTTCATTTGAGTGAGCTGCCTTAATCAAGAGAGGTCCCTCAGTCAAGTTTGAGGGCCCTGATAAACACATCCTTGGGAACTTCCACCCGACCGACCATCTTCATCCGTTTCTTTCCTTTTTTCTGCTTCGAGAGTAGCTTCTTTTTACGACTAATGTCACCACCATAAAGCTTTGCTGTGACGTCTTTACGGAAGGCGTCAAGTGTCTCGCGGGCGATCACTTTTCCACCTATTGTTGCCTGAATTGGCACTTTGAAGTTCTGCCTTGGGATCAACTCTTTAAGCTTCTTTACGGTCTCACGACCCATAGCCTCAGCATTCTCACGGTGAGTTACAAACGAAAGTGCCTCAACAGTTTCGTAGTTAAGCATGACTCCTACTTTTACAACATCAGCAATTCGATATTCAAAAAAATTGTAATCCATTGATGCATACCCCTGTGAGGCTGATTTAAGTTGGTCAAAAAAATTAGTGATTATCTCTGACGTGGGAATCTCGTATTCAAGGGTGACATGTTTGGAGCCCTGTATCTGCTGGTCCGTAAGGTACACCATGCTTTTATAAATTCCTCTGTGTGACTGCGCTAGGTCCATAAGCCCTCCAATGTACTTCTCGGGTGTCAGAATCTCCAGCTTCACCCATGGCTCTTGTACTTCATCGATAAGTGTTTGGTCGGGGTAGTCTGCCGCCGAGCGAATGTGGAGCATACCATCGTCGTCAATATTTGCAACGTTGATGTTTTCGATTTTGCTGTAGTCTTTCGTAGCAAGCCTCAGTTTATACTCAACGCTTGGGGCTGTAGTTATCAGATCAATATCAAACTCCCTCTCAAGTCTTTCCTGCGTGATCTCCATGTGCAGCAATCCCAAAAAACCTGCTGAGAAAC
>JBHHUN010000027.1:0-12063 GCA_046753765.1 Candidatus Dojkabacteria bacterium
TACGGCCCAGAATTCCCCTCAAAGTTAAGGCTTGCCTCTAAATCAAATGCAAGATAGGTTCTAGGGTTGATGTTTAGAAATGAGTATTTTACTGCACCGATTCCGACTACTTTTGCGATATTTTCGTCGGATGCTGTAATTGGAGAATCGGGGTCAGCCTTTGCTCGCTCTGAAACAACTTTGGCGATCCTTTCCTCAGCTTCATCTAGAATATCTTCTGCAAGAACCACGTTTCCGGTTCGACTCGACATCTTCCCAGATTTGAGCCCAACAAACTCATACACATTGTGATACTGCTTGCCTTTAAAGTTCTCCGGATCAAGAAGTTCTTCAGCCTTGAATGTCACCTTGAAAAAACTGATCTGTTCGACTGCTACGTTGTGAATGATGAGGTCGATCTTCCCATAGTCACGTACCTGCATGTATGCCAGTCCCAGCTCTTTTCCTTCATAAGTTGGCAACCCTTCACTGTTCAAAAACACCCTCGTATCCAATCCGTATTTTTCACCATTAAAGATGACAGCCCCCTCGGACTCCTCTAAGATACCTTCATCTAGAGCTTTTTTGATCAGTTTTGCGCTCTCTTCAAGTGTTTCAGATTCCATGTACTCGCGCGTAAATGTTGAGTACAACCGTTCATAAATCTTATGGAACTTATCCATACTCCATTGTTTACCAAGCTCGTAGAGTTTGTTAACCTCTTCGTCCTCTTTTGAATAGATCTTCTTGTTAATCTTAGTTATCTCTGCCTTCGCCTTCTCATCTTCTTTAAATGCGGTGGCTCCATCAGAATAACTTTTCGCAACCATCGCTACTCTCTCATCAAGGTCATCAGGAAAATCAGCCTTATCAAGTTTGAGCATGGCCCAAATGGTTTTAGCAATGTGCATGCCGACGTCACCCTGGTAGTTGACCCTGATAACCTCGGCGCCCTGTGACTCGAGAAGCCTGATCAGTGACTCGCCAAGAATCACATTTCGCAAATGACCGATGTGGAGGCTCTTAAACGGATTGGGATGAGCATATTCAAACATGATTCGTTTCCCCCCCAGAAGAGAACTTCCTCCTGCTGACTCGAGGTCAAGAAGTTCGAGCATCGATTCTATAAATACCCCGGTACAGATATGGAAATTAATAAAACCCGGGCCTGCAACCTCAATTTTGTCGATGCAGAAATCGAGCTCATTGTTAGACTCCAGCTTCTTTACATATTCTTCAGCCAGTTCACGTGGGTTTCTGCCGAGTTTTTTCGCGTGTTTCAATGCAATGTTGGTTGAATAGTCGCCGTGTGTAGGGTCGTTCGGGTGCTCAAGTTCCAGCTCCTCAGGCTTGAGGCCAAGAGCTTCAGAGACTTGATCTGTTAGGTTGATAGATATCTTTTTTGCCTTATCCCACTCCCCGGGATCAATCAGGTTTATCCTCGGATCGTTGAAAAACTGAGTTTTGCCTTTGTTGGTTTGCTGCATTGGTTCTGTGAAATCAACTGCATTATATAACAGTGAATGCTGTTTGCCTACTGTGATAAAATCAGACTAATTACCACTCCCAGGTGAGCAGAGACCAAATAGATGAGATTAAAAGAAAATTGGACATAGTTTCGGTAGTTCAGGAGCATGTGCCTGGCCTGAAGAAGTCCGGCAGAAACCACTTTGGGCTCTGTCCATTTCATAACGAAAAGACGCCTTCTTTCTCAGTAAACTCTGAGCTTGGAATTTACAAATGCTTCGGTTGTGGTGAGTCGGGGGACGTGATTAGTTTTATCGAAAAAATTGAGGGTATAGACTTTCCCGATGCGTTGGAGATTGCTGCTAAGAAAGCCGCTGTGACCTTAGAGCGGACGTATAGTCCCGAGCAGGCTAAGCGGCGAAAACAAAGACAGCGACTCCTTGAGGCTAACGAGCTTGTAGCAAAATACCTACATTTTGTTTTGGCGAAACATGAGCTTGGGAAACCCGGGAGAAAGTATGCCCGTGGTCGCAACCTTAAAAAAGAAGAGCTTATTAAGTTTCAGATTGGATACGCTCCTGATTCGTTTGAAAACCAAAAGATGTTTTTAGAGAAGCGTGGGTTCGCGAGAAGAGATCTTGCTAACTGGGGGTTGCTTGTCGAAAAAAATGGACGCGTCTACGATAAATTCCGCGGTCGCCTGATGTTCCCCATCAAAAATCATCTTGGTGAGACAGTCGGCTTTAGTGGGCGCGTGATCGATCCAGAGAACCGCCCGAAATACCTTAACTCCCCCGAGACAGATGTCTATAAAAAAAGCGAGACCGTATACGGGCTGTTTCAGGCAAAAGAGTCGATCAGAAAAAGTGGTTTCGTAATCATGGTGGAGGGCAATATCGATATCCTCTCCTCACACGCTGCGGGCATAGAAAACATAGTGGCCCCACTGGGTACTGCTCTGACAAGTCAGCAGGTGAAGCTAATAAAACGATATGCGGACGAAATTTATTTTGCCTTTGATACAGATGCTGCTGGCGAGACCGCTCTGTTTCGGGCGCTTGAGCTTACTGAGCCTGAGGGACTGGCGGTGAGAGCTATCGATCTTGGGGAGTACCAGGACGTTGATGAGCTGATCAATAACGATGGCGATCAAACCGGTGGCGCAAAAAACTGGAAGAAAGCCGTCGAGTGTGCCGAGCCGGTAATCGATCACATTATGAACAGACTCGCAGGCAGGATGGACCTTGAAAGTGCCGCAAGTAAAAAGCGTTATGCAGAGATTGTGCTTAAATTTATCTCAAAACTCTCGAGCTCTATTGAAAAGGCTCACTATCTTGAGAAATTGAGCCAGAGGATTAAAACGGACATTGATGTACTTAAGAAAGAACTCGCCAGCCAGCCGGATGTCCAATCCAGTGGTCAGTCTGAGGAAGATAGGCCTTCCCGGGGTCGCACTAAGGCACAAAGTAAAAGCAGTCAAAAACTCAGCAGAAAAGACTACCTCTTGGCACTTCTTATAGCCCACCCGGAATACACCCTCGGAATCGATAATACAATTTTCGAAGAACTTTTGGATAAAGATGACAAGGCGATCATTTCGAAACTGAAGACAGGGAAGAATCTACAGGAGATCGCAGATAAACTCTCAAAAAGGCAACAAGAGAGATTAGCTGAGCTAACCCTAACGAATGTGTCGCCAGTAGACACAAAAGAGAAGTTTGAAAGCGAGGTTAAATCGTTAACACTAATACTGAAGCGCGAAAGTATACGTGCACGGATAAAAGCTCTCTCGTATGACACCACGGAGGATGGGGCAGCGCAGGCGAAGCTTAAGGGTTTAACCGACGAACTTTCGCAGCTGGCGAGGTGAAGTGAGAGCAGCATTGACAGAGAGTATATAGTAGTATATTATTACAAGTATGAAAAGTACAACGATAGCTTACACGAATAAAAAAGGGCAGCTAGTTATCCCAAAAAGCTACAGAGCTGCTCTCAACATAGACGAAACTGTTCCCTTATCAATAAGGAAGATGGGAAAGGGTATTTACTTGATTCCGGTAAAGTCTGTGATAACAGATATCGATACTGAGGACACTTACGAAGAGACACTGAGACAAACTCAGGGAGCATGGGGTGGTACAAAGGAAGCCCGCTCAAAAAAAAGAGCTCTTGAGCTCAAGGCTTCGAAAGAGAGAAAGAAGAGATGGTAGTTTTGGATACAAACATTATCATCGACCACCTTAGGGAAAGCGGGTTGGGTTTGACCTCGCTTATGGATCTCAATAAGAAATACACCAGACATGGCCTAGCCCTTACAGTAATCTCTATTCAGGAGTTATATGAAGGAAAAAGTACAAAAGACAGCCAAAAACTAGATCAGCTAACACGTTTGCTAGCCCCCATTCGTGTTCTCCCGTACACTTACGAGATTGCCTTGAGAGCTGGTGAGATTGCGAGAGATATAGGGAGCCCCATTGAGTTTGCAGACGCTGCCATAGCAGCAACCTGTATCGTGAACGGAGGAGATCTCGCTACACTGAATGTCAAACATTTTGGAAAAATCTCAGGGTTGAATTTAATCAAAAACTAATAACTCCAATGTGCAAACTGCTCCCTCCCCGCTTTGTGCTGGCTGTGGCTTATGTTTATAATGGTAATCTAAGTAAATAGCAGGATTTGGGTAGAAAGAAAAAGAAGAAAAACATTACATACGATTCCCAAGAGACCAAAGCATTCATAGGTCTGATTGCTCTTTTTGGCGGAGTATTGGCCATTCTTAGCTATTTCATGGAAGGCGGAGTATTCGATTTCATCCACGCACTGACTGCAGATGCAACATTCTTTTTGGCGATCTTTCTTTTTAATCTGGCTTTGTATCTGTTTAGAAGTGAGTTCCCTCTTGCAAGAGGAAGAAGTCTGCTTGGTCAGATTCTGTTCCTTCTCGCTTACCCCGCATTCTTAAATGCCATATTTGGCGGGGGTAGTACGCTTCCGCTAGGACAGGAGTTCAGGTACGGGGGTGTAGTTGGACACTACATTTACACCTTTCTGAACGAAAATATCTTTCTCAATTTCACACCTGTTGTTCTGATAGTTGCGATTGTGTTTGCAATTCCGTTAAGTCTTTCAATGTCCATACTGGAGTTTCTTGATCGACTTGGTAGTGGATTGCAGTGGATTTGGTCGAAGTTCAGCAGCGTTGGCAGAGGCAGCGATGAAGAAAGTGTTCAGGAGGTGCCTATCCTAAATCCAACGACATTCGGCGATTTTAGAAAAAGCAAGAAAGATGCCGGAGGGAAAGATGATGAGGATGCGTCAGAAGAGAAGAACCGAGCTGGATCCGAGAAACCGGCTCGGGAGAAACCAAAGAGTAAACAGCCGAAGGTCGATATAAAAGAAGAGTCGGTTGAAGGAGCTTACATAAATGAAGAGCTTCAGTTTCCTGACTGGAAGCTGCCACCGTTAACCCTGTTTAATCCCTACAAAAAACAAAAACCACCACAAGAAGACATCAAGAAGAATGCAGATATTATCGAGCAGACGCTTAACAGTTTTGGTGTAAAGGCTAAGGTCGAAGAGGTTCTTGTGGGCCCGACTGTTACACAGTACGCTCTTGATATTGCACTTGGGACAAAAGTATCAAAGATAGCCAATCTTGCTAACGATCTTGCGCTGGCCCTTGCAACCTCATCCAGTGCGGTCAGAATAGAGACGCCGATTCCGGGAACGTCATACGTTGGTATTGAGGTTCCTAACAGTAAACGCACAAACGTTTATATTAAAGAGATCATGGAAGACTCAAGGATGCGGGAAGGCAAGTTTCACCTGGCGTTGGGAGTTGGGAAGGATATCAGTGGTGCCCCTCTCGTGTTTGATCTACAGAAGATGCCGCATCTACTTATTGCGGGGGCAACAGGCTCCGGTAAGTCGATCCTGACGAACGGATTTATCATCAGCCTGCTGATGCAGATGACTCCTGATGAGCTTAAGTTTATTATGGTTGACCCTAAGCAGGTGGAGCTGTCAGATTACAACGGAATACCGCACCTGCTGACACCAGTCATCACTGAGATGGACAAGGTTCTCAATGCCCTCAGGTGGGCGATTACTGAAATGGATGAGCGTTACACAATCTTCAAGAATTCAAAGGTAAGAAACATCGAGGGATACAATGAGATGAAGGGGTTTTCGGCCCTCCCCTATATAGTTATCGTGATTGATGAGATGGCCGACATGATGATGTCTACAAACAAAGTTGAGACGGAGGCTGCCATTGTGAGATTGGCACAGAAAGCCAGGGCCACAGGAATACACCTGGTACTTGCGACACAGAGACCGTCAGTTGACGTCATCACTGGACTGATCAAAGCAAATATTCCTGGGCGTGTCGGTATGAGCGTTACCACTCAGATAGATTCGCGCGTTATTCTCGATCATATCGGGGCAGAGTCGCTACTAGGTCGCGGCGACATGCTCTTCAAAGATCCATCCAAGTCGCGGGCGGTGAGGATCCAGGGAATGTGGGTAGCGCCCGATGAGGTTCAGAGGGTGGTTAAATTCATCAAAGAACAGGTCCCCGAGGTTCACTACACTAAAGAAGTTGTTGAAAAGCAGCGTGACCCTAATGCCCCTCCTCCCCCTGAAGGTGCAGACTTTTCAGATGACGATCAGTTTGCAAATGCCGTCCGGGTTGTTGTGAATTCACAAAAAGGATCTGCCTCTTTGCTACAGCGAAAGCTATCTATTGGATACAACCGTGCGGCAAGGTTGCTCGACGAACTTGAAGAGCATGGCATTGTCGGCCCTCCAAACGGCTCAAAACCGAGGAATGTAATGATCTCAGATGCTGAGGGATTCCTCTCCAGCCGCGAAGAAAGTTCGAGCTAGAGTAAGTTTTTTTCTCCGATTTGTGTTCTCCGAAGAGTTCATATACAGTTTAGATATATTAAAACGCTACTAATTATGGAAGAGAATCAACAAAATCAGCCGGGTACCGGCGATGTCGCTCAGAACCCGCAAGTAGATAGTTCCCCTGGAAGTCTGCCGGAAACACCTGTGGCGGCCGGCAACCCTCCCACACCTACTCGACCTGCAGATGCAGCCATGCCAATGGACGCTGCACAAAAAAAAGGTGACAGTCGATGGATGCTTTGGCTGGGCCTTATATTGATTATTATTATCGTATTAGTGGTTGTGTTGCTCCTTCCGAGTCTGCAGAATACAACAACCACAAACACAGACCAACAGACTACGCCTACAGCTACTGATACTGTAACTCCTGATGATGGAGATGATCTTGAATCAACGACCACGCCAACAACCTCTACAGGACCAGTCAGTGAAGAGGACGCCGGCAACGCGGCCAGCACGGTTATGCTTTTCTACACTGACCCCAACGGGGAAACCATTGGTGATGAGATCGGTTGCGGTGATACGACGGCAGGTGTGCCTGAAGAGCTCGGCTCTGCATCAGACACCCCAATTCAGACAGCTCTCGAGAGGCTGTTTGCGCTTGATCAAGTGGAGTACTTTGAGCCACCAGTAAGGAACGCTCTTTATCAGTCAAACGTAACAGTAGACAGCGTTATGCTCGACGGTACAACAGCGACTGTTGCTCTCAGCGGTAACCTGCTCTCTGCTGGTGAGTGCGATGACCCACGCATCAAGGCGCAGATCGAATACACAGTCACTCAGTTTGAATGGGTTGACTCTGCTGAGGTAACCATCAATGGTGAGTCACTGGCAGACTACTTCGATCTTAGAGGTTAAGTTTTCGAAAATCTCACAGAAAGTTAAACGCTCGCTGGTGGCAACGGTGAGTTTGGTGCTGCAGGCGTCATAGGCTGACCCTCTTCCTTCTTTTCAAGATCAAGTGGCTTAGGTACTTTTTGTGCGGCTGCTAGAGGGTCCACTGTTGGGGCGGCTTGGTTTGTGGGTGGAATTTGAGGTGTTGATGCAGTTTTTGGTGTAGCTGTGGGAACAGGCGGATCTTTTTGTACGTGGGTATCTACAGGTGGTGGGTTTGTCGGTTCCGGTGGTGCTGTTGGTGGGGTTTTTGGTTTCTTGACCTGCTGAATCTGTCGCGGTTCAGAATTATCCTGTGATTGTTCATTCGTGTCTCCCCCATCGTTCGTCTTTTGCGCAAGCGGGTGCTTTGCCCCGGGGACTTTTCCGAGGACTATATTTCTAAGTTCGTTCACAACTAGCTCCTCGAGTCCTGCAAGTGGCGTCTTTGTAACAAAACTGCCACTCGAAAGTGTGCTGGTACCGTTGTATTTTGCAATCAACGGCTTTATATCGATCTTCCTTGAATTGGTTCTTATGAAAACCTTGTTATTCTCTTTGCCGTGGACAATAACGAAAGCCATCTTGCAGCCTATAATCTCTACGATAGGAACAAAATCATTAAAAAGTGATTCCTCTTTTCCATTAGGCGTCAGGCTGCTTTCTGGCACTACGGAGTAGAAGATGCCGTCACCGGCAGCCTTCAAGTTACCATAAACGTCGGCGAAGTACGTGCTGCCAGCAAAACTGATAGTCTGCAAGGCGATGTTTCTGGCCTGTTCCTGGCTTGCACCTATCTGGATAAGTTGCGACGAGAGCCCGAAGCTGTCCTTTGAAAGCTCATGCTTAAAGCTGTTGGTTGTCCAGTAAAGCCCGGCGAGTAGATTGGTAGCGATGTGTTCGCTCATGGTGATGCCGAGGCGGTTAATAATCCTAAACATCGCTTCACTGTAACTTGCTACCCGCACCTGCGTGAAACTTCCTTTATACGAATCTGAGGGTTTGTCTTTCGCTATTGCAATTAATTTTTCTCCTCGAAAATGGTGAAGATGCAATTTGTAGAATTCACCAAGTGGCTCCCCTGAGTTTAAACCCACGAGAATTGTCGCATCATAGTCTGTCACGGTTTGATTGATCTTGATCTTCTCTTTTGATAGATTTCCCTTTTCGGTTTTAACAAAGATATTTACCTTCCCCTCTTTTTCTTTCCACTTAACCTCCTGAACAGCGGCGTCAATGTTATCGAGAGTAATCACGTAAGTCCCAGGTTCGTCTTTTTGTAAAAACTTTGTGCTATGAGGAGGAAACTTGCTGCGGACCGTCTCTGTATAGATATCTGGTTCCATGTAAAGGCTCACTTCTTTTTGAAGTGATTTGAGTCCAAGAGCGAGTGAAAAAGTAGCCGCCACCACATCCAGATCGAGCTGCTGTCGCGGGATGATCAGGATCTTCCTCCCTTCCTGTATTAACTTATCTGACTGCTCGTCCATCTCTTTGTGTTTGCTGTGATGAAGTTTGGGGGGCTGTTAAAGCTCCGTCACCTGCTGATGGAGTTGTTGGCTTAGCTGGTGTAGATGTGCTCGGGGACTTTCCGTCTGCGTTGGCTGCTTTTGCAGTGCCACCTGTTTTCCCTGCCGATTTCTCCCCTGCAGCTTTCAATGCATTCGCAGCGGCTGTTTCATTTTTGGCTCCAGACTTGGTGAGCTTTGCAGCAACTTCATACGTTTTTGCATCCTTAACATTTACTTTGAAGTTTCTTGTAGCAGAGAAAATTCCTGCAAGGAGCCTTGATGCTCGCGATTCATTCACCTTGACACCGTTGGTCTGCAGGTACTCGAATGTCTGCTCAGACACTGTTGTAGAACGTTGGTAATCGCTGACTTTTACCTTCGGAAGCTTGATTTGTGGCTGCAGCCCAATCGCATAGATGTCAGTTTCTTCGAAGAGACTCTTTGAGGTCGTATACAGATTGCCAAGCTCAGCAATTGTATTCACTCCAACAAGTACGATTAGATCGTGGTCAGCACCTGTGACCCTGATATCGAGATTTTGAGAATTCAGGTTGCCGCCCTGCATCGTGAGGTAAAGACTGAGCTTCTCCTCGGACTGGTTCCACTGTATGTTCTTAACTTTGTTTTTCTGATTCTTAAACTCAAGGACAAAACTTTTTGGTGGAAGAGACGTCATCTTTTTGACATCAGGAAGGGGAAACTGTGAAAGAAAAGCCTTTGGTAACCCTGATTCACAGGCTATTTCAACTGTTTTACCCAAATCCTGTTTGATAACCTCAGCAAGGAGCTGTAAACTTATGTAGGTGTCGAAGTTGGGGCTCTTTTTGGTAACCAGTAATATCTTTTTGGCGTTTTTCAAGTTGGATTGTATAAAAGATAAAAGCCCCAGACGGGGCATTTTATGGATTGTAACAGATTTTCGACGAATTTTTAAGATGAAAGACGAGAAACACAGTTCAATATTCAGCATTGTGAGAAGGCCAAAGTCGCTCTTTATCTTCTTTCTTGTACTTGTTGTGCTGGTTTCTATCCCCATTCTATTCATCGTTTTAGGTTTCGATCAGCAGATACTGCCGACCACACTCCAGGGCTACGTGCGAGACTCTATGGGCAATGCAGTGTCAAAAGCCAGTGTAGAGGTTCAGGGGATCGAGGCGGAGACTGATGACTCAGGCTATTTTGAAGTTAGTGAACTTGTGTACGGAGTTTACGAAATCAAGATCGTAAAAAACGGGTATGGCACATTTAGCGAAGAGGTGAAGCTTCAGAGGCTGGAGAACAACATCGACTTTGTGCTTGTCCCCCTTGAGTTTGGTGAGGTACGAGTACAGTTGGCCGTAGCCGGTTCAGGAACCAGCTCGGACGACCAACCATTCTATTCATCAGAGTTTTCTGCGACACTGAACGGTACTCCACTTTCGTACGACAGGGATTTTGTAATAGAAACGGATAAGCTGCTTATTGGGACTTACGCCCTTGAAGTGACGTCTCCATATTACAAGGATATAAAAAGTGACCTGGTTGTTGAGCCCGGTCTAAACGAACTCAACCTTAGCTTAAACCCAGCAGCAGACATTGTTGCCGAGGTGAAGAACTGGCTTACAGGTGACGCAGTGAATCCCGATAAGGTTGAGGTTAAGACCGGCGAGGTGTTTGTACAGCTTGAGAGTAAGGACCTAAACGGTAGCCAGATCGAACTTAAAGATATTGATCTGGTAGAAACGATTGACGTTAAGGTAACAAAATCAGGATTTAACCAGCTTTCAAAATCTCTGGCCGTTGAGCAGGGGCGAAATTCGCTGGGCGAATTAAAGCTTGTTCAAGAGGGAAATCTTTTAAGCGTAATTGACGATGGCTTTAACAACCAGATATTCATATCAAACTACGACGGATCAAGATCAAAAAACCTGCTTAATACCAGTTTAAACTGCCCTGAAGTTTATCAGACAACTTCCTCCGGCTACGTAAAATGTGGTGCCGGCCTCTTCTATGTTATTGATCTTGAAAGCGGGGAGATCGTTGACTCACTTTCGGGGAGTGGTGAAATTGTTGCGTACGGGCCTGCAAGTGGAGACATTGTTTTAGTAGATAACTTCAGCCCATCGAAAGTAACAAGGTTTGTTGGCGAGACTGCGCAGACTGTGTATAGCGGAGAAGAAGGTGTAACCAGTCTGATCTTCGGACGTGACGGTAGTGTAGTATTTACAACATCAAATGGTGTTTGGAGGTCCACTGGGGATGAGTCAGAAACAGTTAAATTGAGTGAGGGGAAGTTTGAGGTAATGGATATCAATAGCAGCGGAAAGACAATTCTTCTGCTTAACAAGGCAGGTGGCGAGAGTAATATCTGGGCTATTGATACTGAGAACCTGACTAAAAAGAAGATCACCCTGCTTCCGGCAAACCACAGCGATGTACGGTTTATTAATGATAATGCGTTTGTATTTATATCTGATAAGACCGGCACCAGCGGGGTGTATATTCAAAATATTAACGCCACTCTGGCAAGATTTGTCCATGGCAATCTATCTTCTCTGAAGGTGATAAATGGAACTCGAATCCTTCACGTCTACCGTGGAGAAGGTCACTTTTTACTTCATGTTGACGCTTCGAAACTGGTTAGGGTTAGGCTGTAAATTTTCTTGAGACGCCTATCTTTGTAGTATAATCGTTGTATTCCTATTTCTCTACTCAAGTATATGAAGTTGTTTACTATAACGACAATTCTTGTATTGGTTTCCTGGGTGGCTCTCAGTAATTTGCCGGTAAATGGAGGGTCGATTGTTACCGCTTCCCAGCCTGCACCCATCACAGTCGTTTCGGAGGAAGTAAATAACTATGGTGTACCCGGGATATCCAGGGGTATCAGTGTTAAAGCTATTCCCGGCTCCGCAGATGTTGGGGGATTCTATCTGGAGATTCCAGCGATAGGTCTTAAAAAAAGGGTTGTTCCAAACGTAGATCCCACACGAAGAGGTGCCTATCTTCCAGTTATAGATGAGAATGTTGCCCATGGCCGTTACACGAGGCTTCCCGATCAGGCTACCAAGTCGGGGAATGTGTATCTTTATGCTCACCGCGATGGGCATGCAGGATTTTTTAACAGGCTGGATGAGCTTAGGAATGGAGCGAAGATAGAGATCTTCTACAATGGAGAGACCTTCACATACAAAGTATTCAGGAGCTTCGTCGTCAACAGAAAGGACACCTGGGTTTACACCGCTCAATCCCCCTCCCCTACCCTTACGCTGCAGACCTGTGAAAACGGCAGTGAGGACAGGTTGATTGTGAAGGCGCGGTTGGTGAGGGTTGTTTAGTTCAC
>JBHHUN010000028.1:0-11922 GCA_046753765.1 Candidatus Dojkabacteria bacterium
ATCTTGCATTTGATTTAGAGGCAAGCCTTAACTTTGAGGGGAATTCTGGGCCGTATCTCCAGTATACATACGCACGCGCTAATCGAATGCTCTTCGATGCGGGCAAGTACAAACGGTTAACCAAGGAGCAACTCGCGAAGCTGTTAACCCACGAGAGCGAACTTGAGCTTCTGCGTAGCTTTTACATGTTTAGTGAAGTCGTAATTGACGCAACTAAGACACTCTCGCCAAACATACTTACAAGCTACCTTTTCGACCTTGCACAAAAGTTCAACAGCTTTTACAAGCAGCAACCAATCTTGAAAGAGGAGGATTCTGACACGCAAGCAGCCCGCCTTACGTTGACACAGGCAAGCGCAAAGATTCTGCAGAAGGGCCTGTACCTTCTTGGAATCAAAACAGTAGAGAGGATGTAACATATACCTGTAACACGCACACATTACCCATCACCCTCTATTCTTGCTAGAATACACCATATTTATTACCCGTCCCATTATGTTAGAGGTCATGAGAAGCTTCGGACCAGGCTTTCTATTTCAGCCGCTTCTTTTCATTCTGGCTGCTGGTCTAGTTCTTTATTTCATCTTTGCGAAAAACCCTGTTGCACTCACAGGACGCAGGATGTTCAGAATGTACCTGTATCTTTTTCTCTTTATGAGTGTCATGGTCGGTGTATCCGGACTAACATCGGTTTTCCAGGGCAGCTTCTCGCTCCTGTTTGGTGTTGAGGATGAATACTACCCTCGGCCCATCCCGATGATGCAAACTGCACCAGGCAGAGGTCCGATTGATGAGCTTGGTGATTTTGCAGAAGGCTCCGCAGTATTTGACACGGATAACTCTTTACCAGCAATTGATAGCGAGACAGTTCTCCCACCAGATGACATAATCGCACCAGAGCCGGATTTTGAGATTTCTGATACTGTAAACCAACGCAAAATCGTCTACGGAATAACCATCTTCCTACTAGCGGTAATCATTGGAGTTTTGCACTTCGTACCACTACAAATAGTTGAAGGAAAAAACAGGAGAAGGATGCTCAGAACCATGTTCTCGGCAGCAGGAGTACTAATGTTTGGATTCGTTATATTCACAACACTGCTGGCTCTTGCAGGAGACTTCGCACAGATGGTCACTTCTGAGGTAAATCAGTACAGCCTCATAAACAACATCTCGCTGCTTCTTGCTGTTGTTCCTGGGTGGTTGCTATTTGGTGCATTCAGCTGGGAGAGAGTAAGTAAAGTGTTTCCGAAAAAATAGAGGAGAGACAGGCGATCACCGCACGCTCTCTTTGGTAGTTAAACCATTTGTCTTCTTGCACGTAAAGAGGAGACGAAAAACATGAGCAACAATACAACTGCAATGATGGTGATGCCCCCACCGCCTAGGATAAGAAGCTGACCTCTACCCTGGGAACTATCGTCAGAGAACAGGTTGCCGATGCTGCGAATGATTCCATTCAGTTGCTCGCCTATCTCTAACCTTTCGACCTGTGGGTAAGTTCCAAGCAGATCGGTCTGTGACATGAGCCCGGCAATGTCGGGCAGTGTCTCCACAGCAGAAAAGTTAAATTTGGGGGGGAGCAATTCGATATTATCTCCGTAACTGACGCGCTCAACCATAGGGGGATCGTTAGGGTGAATGCTGGCTGCGTGTGTGTAAAAGTGATTCATGTCGCCACCAATTAGCGCAGGTCCGGCTTCTCCCCATGTAACATCAACACTGATCCACTTATCAAGTCCTGGAATAAATACCTCTACCCACTGGTGAGCCTCCTGCTCATTAGCTGGCAACCGCGAGTCATACCCGTACCCAAAAACCGCTCGTGCTGGGATACCCTGAGCACGCGAAAGTGTTAAAAACAGGTCAGAGTATTCCATGCAAACCGCAGCCCCTCCCTGAAGAGTTTTCAAAGCCCCCTGCCTTTCATTGATACCAAAGCGTTTGACTTCGCTATAGTCAATTGTGTCAACAATGTTCTGGTAGGTTGCCTCAACTATCTCATAGACGTTTGTTTTACTGCCCTTGAGCTCAAGAGCCAACTCCTGAATCTGAGGTGCAGTGACCTCCCAAAACTCAGCCTGAGTCGTTAGGTTATTTAGCATCTCCATGCTGAACTGCGTTGTCTCACCACTATTGGTGCTATCGACATCAGTATCTAAGGTAGCAACACTTGCATAACCCTCTAGAGTGATCGTGGTAGCCTCATGGCTCGGAACCTTAAAATACCCAACCATGTTGTCATCTTTGTCGAGGATAACCTGAAATGGAAGGGGGTCGATTTTCTCAAAATACACTTTCTGAGCTATCTCTCCCTCCTCAAAATCTCTGGGCAGAATTACTCTATATTCATTCAAGTAGCCTGTGTTACGGTCATCAGTAGCAGGGGCCTCCTGGGTTATCTTGAAGTTGTAAAACTGGTTCTTACCAAATTGTATCCAGATGGTTTTGCCAATAAGTGTGTTCTGACTAAATGTGTATTCGCGAAATCCAGCCTTCTGCTCAACCGAAAGGGGCTTTGGGATAACAAAATTCTGCTCAGGCAGGCTCTCAGGGATCTTGAACTTTGTGCTGTAGCTTACCTTAGTAAGATCCTGCTCAAACTTGAAGTTTTCAGCAAAACCCGGAGCATAAACATCAAAAAGGGCACCGGACTTCTCGACCAGACCGAAGTTGGTGTATTCAAGCTTGAAGTCCAGGCTTTGCCCTTTGCGTAGCTCTTTTGGGTAAGCCACAGAAAGCTCTGCAAAGTTGTCGTTATACACCGTCGAATAAGTGAGCTTTTGGCCATCAACTGTAATCACCACTGACTCAACTGATTTTTTTAAGGCTTCATCATTATCACCAACCATGGGGACCTGGAAGGTTTCCTCATTGCTTTTTGAAATCAAGAGGTTAGAAGACTGGTTGGTAACACGGTGAGTCTCCACCACCTGCATAGTGGCGTTGGATTCGACGGTGTAAGTCCTGTCGATGGTTACATTAAACTCCGCAGCATGAACCTTAAAAATCAGGGCAGCAGTAAGGAAGAGTAATGCGCTGGACAGGAAAATGATAACTTTACGCATGAGATAATTCTACAGTGCCAGGGGAGATTTGCCAAAACAAAATTTGCTACTCAAAATTCATATTCAGGTCAGTCATGATACTCTCTACCTGCCCATAGATTCCGCCTTCGACAATCTTACTGAGCCGCTCAAGATACCGTGATATAGAATCTCTGGCAGCCTGAATATCTTCCTGACCTAATCCAGCCCGTTGTTCTAATATTGCAAGATTCAGACTCTCTGCAAGCTGAAAGAGATCACCTCTGATTCTTGTTATATCTACTACCTCCATTACAGCCATAATTGATCTTCTTTCTACCAGATTATATCATTAACTTCCGTTAAGTATTTTCACTGAAGCCGGATGATAGAATAAAGGATGGCAGATAAGCTGAACAAAGAGCAAAAACTGGCGGTTGAAACGGTCAAGGGGCCTGTGCTGATTTTGGCTGGCGCGGGCAGTGGAAAGACTCGTGTTCTGACACAAAGGGTTTTTTACCTGATAGATAAAGGCTTTGCCCGGCCGGAGAACATTCTGGCGGTGACTTTTACAAACAAAGCTGCCGGAGAGATGAAAGAGAGAATCGGGGAACTTCTATCAAGTCATAAAGGGAAAGCAACATTTCAACTACCGTGGGTCGGGACCTTCCACTCGATCTGCGTGAAGATACTCAAGCGTAATGCAGAGCACGCTGGTCTCAGCCAACAGTTCACGATCTACGACATAGCCGATCAGCTGGACAGCGTGAAAGAGGCAATGAAGAAGCTCGATATTGACAGCAAGAACTTTAAACCCAGAGCAGTGCTCAGCTATATTTCGACAGCAAAAAGTGAACTTATCGGCCCTAAGGCATATGCAACCTACGCAGCCGGCTATTTCCAGGAGACTGTTGCAAGAATTTATCCTGAGTACCAGTCAATCCTGCAAAACAACTCTGCCGTTGATTTTGATGACCTGATAATGAAAACAGTGTTGTTGTTTCAGAAAGATCCGGAGATCTTAAAGAGATACCAGCAGCTGTTTCGGTATATCCTGATAGACGAATATCAGGATACAAACCACTCGCAGTATGTCTTTGCAAAACTCCTCGCTGATGCCCATCACAACATCTGTGTAGTTGGTGACGACGCTCAATCAATCTATAGCTTCAGGGGTGCGACTATCGAAAACATCCTAAACTTCGAAAAAGACTACCCCGAAGCAAAGACTATTAAACTTGAGCAGAACTACCGCTCAACCAAAAAGATCCTGGCTGCAGGCAATCGGGTGATTGCACTTAACGCTAACCAGAAGCAAAAGGAGTTATGGACTGATAATGATGATGGGGAGACCATCACAGTTTACGAGGCAATGGACGAAAAGGACGAGGCCAGATGGATAGCAGACAAGGTACGCAACCTGCCGGGAGACGATATTGCTGTGTTGTACCGCACGAATGCACAGTCTCGCGCCCTTGAAGAGGCACTGCTTCAGAAGGCGATCAGCTATCAGATAGTTGGCAGCACTGAGTTTTATAAACGAAAGGAGATTAAAGATGTAAATGCGTATCTGCGAACTATTTTTAACCCAAAGGACGATATTAGTGTAAAGAGGATACTAAATGTTCCAAGAAGAGGGATCGGACCGCAGACACTTGCCAATATTGAGAACGCTGCTAACGAACAGGGAAAATCGCTTACAGAGTATCTTGTTACTGCGGGGAGTGATGAGCTTGCCGGATGGAGCAAAGGAGTAGGGAAGTTCGCAGGCATCATGAAGAAACTAATTCATGCGGCAGCAACTGAAACAGTAGACAAACTTATTGAGTTAACAATCGATCTCTCGGGATATCAGAAGTCACTCGATGACGGGTCATCTGATGGCGAGACGAGGCTTGAGAACGTGCGTGAACTTATAACTGTGGCAAAGGCCTACTCCGACCTTGAGCCGACAGAAAGCCTTGAACGGTTTCTAGAAGAAATCTCCTTAATTGAAAACCACAGTACCAATGACGACGTACAGCCAACCGTAAGACTCATGACTATCCACTCTGCAAAAGGGCTTGAGTTCGAATTTCTATTTGTAGCAGGCATGGAGGAGGGGCTCTTTCCTCATTCAAACTCTTACCTTGAGCCTTCAGAGATGGAAGAGGAGAGGAGGCTTGCGTATGTTGCTATTACACGGGCGAGGGCGAAGCTGTACCTGACTCATGCACAGTCAAGAACTTTCTATGGAAGCCGTAGCTCAAACCCGGTATCCAGGTTTGTTACCGATATACCCGGGGAGTTAGTGGAACTTGAGGATTTCGATGGAGGCCAAGCCATAAGCTCGTCAGGCTGGCAGGAGGGGAGCTCTAGTGATTTTAGCGACGATTCGGGCTTCAGTGGTGAAGTGCAGGTTCTGGAACTTGAACCTGGCGATAAGGTGGAGCATGCGCACTTCGGTGTTGGAGTAGTTAAGGATATTGATGATTCTATAATAACTGTTGGGTTTAAAGGCGGAACAAAGGAACTTGCAAGAGACTACGCAAAACTGGTCAAAATCTGATCTACTTCCTCACCCAGATATTCAGCCTCTGCAAATAATGCAGAAGAGAAAAGATCCTCGCCTTGAGCGAGTTGATCTTCATGATCTTTGTCTCTGTATAGCACACATCCTCCCCACCAAAACCAGCCTTAAACTGTGAGATCCTGCCAAGCTCATGCGACAAATCGTAATCATCTCCTTTTTTCGGAGCGACTCCCCAGTGGTCATAGTACAGCTTTCCACCTTTAGCAGAGCTTTTGATCGCTTCCCACTTAAGGGCGTAGCCTGCTTCTGTGGAGCGACCTTCTTTGGTAACCCCTCCATACAACTCAAACGCTGTCTTATCATCACAGGCAATAAAGTATGCCCCAACAACCATCCGATCTGGTTCTAGATCCAGCTCGGCTATGTAGATGCGAGCACATTGCTGCACACTCAATATCTTCCATACTTTTTCAAAGTATTCCCGCGACTGAATAACAAACCCCTTGTGACCAGTGAGATCCTTCATTACACCGTAAAACTTCTCTAATGCCTCATCACCCTCTTCATAGACTGTGACGCTGACACCGTCCCTGACCGATTTCTTAACGTTGCGTCTGTACTTTCCCTTCATACCCATCCAAAGCTTTTCTTCCCCAACAGAGAGGTCAACGACGTTAGAACAGCCAGGTTGTACGCGGTAGTTAAATCGGGGAAGAGCGGTTATAAAATCGTTAGCCTGTGTAGTTGGGGTGTTCAGCTCAAAGAGCACTAAATCAATCAGTCCTTTTTCTCTTATAAATTTCTCCAGGGCCTCCCAAATCTCCTCGAAATTCTCAGTAGGAATGTCGCCTCTTGGAACGTATCCGAACATAAGGCCAATCCTACTGAAATCTTTTACAAGGATTGTTAGAACTGCAACAGCAACTCCCTCACTCCCATTATTCGAACCACCTTTTTTATAGAACGCCAACCTCATCGGTCTCCACCTGGGGTATTTTATCTCTCCCCACTGCCAGGACTGCAGAAGGTGTCCACCAAGCTCATGCCACAGCTTGTCATATTCGTGCTTTTCGGTTATCTGTTTTATCTGTATCATTACTGGTTCGATTATCGAAACTTCCTTACAAGACCTGCAATCTTTTTTGCAGCCCTCACACTAACATTCACACCCGTTGGCAAATTGACTATCATCGCCGACAATCTCTCTGCATTTGGGGCCATCCCCTTTATATACTCAAAACCTCTCCATGTAAACTCAGGTGCATAAAGGATGCTTTTGTACCAGTCGCCAAGCACAACGTGTATCTTCTTAGCAGCCTGCAGCACTGCATGCCTGTCATCTACAAGAACCGGAAATCGCAACACGACGTTCTTAACAGGTAGGTCAGAAGGGTAGGATATACCAAGTTCGCTCTCGTATATTGACGCTATCTTCATTCGATGAGCATTAAAACTATCCAGCTTTTTCATCTGCAAAGACCCAAGAGTCGCCAAAGCCCCGGGAAGTCTGGCCGGAATCCAGGCGGGCATCTTCGACTCGTATTCACAATCTTCGATCATGTTGCCAAACAGGCTTATCCTGTGACCGATCCATGCAAATATCCTCCCCAAAGTAAGCTTGCCGATGCCCAAGTAGTACACAGGTGTCACAAACCACCAAAACACGGGGTTAATAAGCGAGGCGATAAGCCGTCTTAGTCCAAACCTCTTCGCACCAATCTGTCTCTGCCTGAGCTTAATTGCTAGCTCCTGATCATTGGTTATGGCCATTCCACCGCGAACGGTTGATATGATCTTTTCTATTCCGAATGTAAGTATCGCGGCGTCGCCAAGAGTGCCAAGTTTCCTGCCGTTAAGCTCTCCACCAAGACAGTGCGCCGTGTCTTCAATAATCTTCACGTCCTCACCAACGATCTCTCTAACTTTGCCAACATCAATCGGTTTTCCGAAAGTATGCTGAACAAGTACCGCCTTTGTATTTTTTGTGACCTTCTTTTTAAGGTCAGAGAGATCCATATTAAAGTCGTCACCTGTGTCGATGTAAACAGGTTTCGCACCCACCCAAATAACCGGATTAGTTATGACAAGGCAGGTAAACGCCGGGATTATTACTTCGTCACCCTCTCCGATCCCGTAAGCAGCAAGGATCGAATAGAAAGAGCTGCGTGCACTATCGAATGCTACTGCCTCAACAGTGCCTGGTCGCCCGGGGTCGTCCACTTCGGAACCGCCTCTGTGATAGTCGGTTACTGCATCTTCAAACTTTTTCACTGAAGCTTTTCTGTACCACCTCCATGGAGACAACAACATTCGGAGAGCCAACATGGCATCATCGAATTGGGTGTTGGGGGAGGCTGCTATGAATGTCCCTCTCACATTAAGGTTTAAGTGATCTAAAAATTGAGAACAGCTTCGTTCGTACAGGCAGGATCTTATCCCAAATCATAAATTCAAAGCGATCAAGTGGCAAGGCCAAAATACCAACGTGGTCTATACGGGTACCTCCAAAACTGAGTTTTGTATCTGAATAGCCCTTGTGCTGATCAGAACCGGGTATGATCCCCCAGAAGTCGTAGATGTTACTACCAAAGGACTTTGCTTTCTTAACCGACTCCCATCTTAAAAGATAGGCCGCCTTTACATTCGAATGAAGCCTGTTGGAGCCCGCATAGAAAGAGGACGACCATTTATCGGTTCTCTCTGAGATGTTCATTGTAATCACATCATCGTCATAAAGGGCCTCGAACAGTGCAATGTTTTCTGTTCCCCGAAAGTTCTTAAACAGATTTACAAAACTCTCATAAGGTCGCACGGGATACCCCTTGGCACGCTTCTGCATCAGCTTAAGCAGAGCGTAAAACTCTCTCAGCTTATCTTCAAGCCTTGGATCATCGGGAAGATACTCATTAATCACTACACCTTTCTTTTTAGCAAGCCGAACGTTGTAGCGGGTGTTCTTCTTCATGAGCGCCAGAAGCTCGTCATCAGAAAGCTTTAGGTCATAGAGGAGCTTGTACTTCGGCTGCATGTTCCTCCCGGTAAGTTTAAACCCGGCGCCCTTAAATACCTCAAAGATCTCCTCGTCAATAAATGGTTTGAGATTTTCAGTTATCGAATTGTCATCAACATGCAGACCCGTCTTTGGCTCAATCTCAATCACGAAGCAGCCGAGATCTGTGGCAACCTCAATTAACTTTTCCCTTAGTACTCCAAGAGACCTCTTTAGTTGAGCCTTATCAGTAAAGACCGGACCATGGGGAACATACATGTAGCTACCCAGAAACGAGGCTTTCTTAACAAGGCACTGGGCTCCAGAGATGATCTTATCACCCTCAAAGACAGCGATTCTGTACGGCGTCCATCCTTCACCTCGCTTTGCTTCACCCCACTGCCAATACTGCAGAATGTCCCCCCATGGAGATGTGTCTACTAAATCATTCCAGGTACCTATGTCTTTTTCGCTTAGAACTTTTGCCTCCAGGTTTACTCCCATCAATTCACCGTAATAAATATCTGCATCTCTGAACCATCACTCATCGCCCGCTCGCTAAGCAGGACAAATCTGTCGCCCCCAGTTACATATTCCCTTATCTGGCGGTACTTATCCTCCCAGAGCTCTCCAACTTCGGGAGTGCTCTCTACTATTACTACATCAGCTCCATTGATTTGTGACCGCCCCTCATCAACATCACTGTAGCGGGAAAACTCATGAGTGTTAAAAAGATGATACCCGCGCTCGGTCCCATACCAAATGAGCTCAGCATCGTTAAATTGTGGTTGCTCTGCTGTGTTGTAGATCCGAAGTGAGCCATCTGAAGACATATTTTTTTCAAAGACCTCATAGAAAAAGTCGTACCTCTCATGCGCAGCTGATTCCATACTTCCGTCCCAAGGGCGAGCAGCTGGACTCTGCCCGGTCAAAGGAAGAGCGGGTAAAAACCGAAGCACTGTGTAATCATAAATATAAGCAACAGGGAGGAGTGCAGCCACTAGCAAAATCTTCATCCAAACCTTCCCCGCAGTTTTTTTGCTGAACGCCAGATCCGCAGCCTTAACTGCGACCAGTATCACCCAGAAAATCATCACAGGAACGAAATATCTTGCAGTTTTGCCGTCTGAGAGAGTGAGTGCAAGTAGAGTAGGAACAGGAATAAGTGCCAGATACACTATCGGGTTGGCAGCAAGTCTGTCTTTTCTCTCCCAAAGGCTCAGCTTTCTGTCTTTTATAAACTCCACTACTCTACCAAAGCTGTTTCGTCCGAAAAATAAAGCCCACAGGCCACCAGTCACAAAACTAAAAACCATAAAAGGCCATCCGAACATCCAGGTGACAATCACATACCAAAACCTCCCGATTGTACGCAAGCTGAAAACCGGTCCAAGAGAGTAGTACTGCGACAGCTCACCACTGCTGGTAAATCTGGCAAACTCCGTGTAGGTTTCAAAGTTCTGACCGTACCAGGTCAGAGCAACGGGAACAAACCCAAGCAAGACAGCAGCAATACGTTTGATGTAGGTTCCAGGGGATTCTTTTTGCCGGATCTGCTGCCAACCAAATACTGCTAGCGGAACGACTAAATAGAGAGGCATGATATAGCGAAGCAGCCAAGAAAGACCAAGGATAAACCCAAGTGCGAGAAAAACCTTAGGGCTGGATGTCTTTTTATACTTAATCAACATCCACGACATCAAAAGTACAAAAAACGTCTGAAGCGTCTCGCTCATATAAAGCCTTCCAAAGCTGAAAACTCCCGGAAGCAAGTTATACGCAAGCACCGACCCAAGGACGGCCGCAGCATACTTCCGCCGCGGAAGCTTCGGAAACAATTCCCTTACCAGTAGCATTATCAGATAGGAGTTAGTGGCCAGCACCGCCAGGTTAGTAAATATAGCAGCGTTCTCACTCACCCCAAATATCAGAAAAGTCGGCACCGACAGCGCAGCAAACAGCGGAGTCCGGGGAAAGCGATCAGGATGAATAAACATGTTCTGCCAGTTATCCCACGCCTCCTCAAAGTCGCCCTGGGCAACAGGAGTATACAGCTCATACGTCCCCTGTAAAAAACGCGCATCATCCCCAATCATCGGTAGACGATTATCAGAAAGCACCCAAAACGAATTTGATAGGAAAAACAGGACCGCAAGGATAACAACAAGGTTGGAAATGCTAAGTTCTCGAAGCCTTCTTACTACTCTCATTAACTATTCGAGCCTCATGGGCATGATGAGATGAATAAAATTCTTGTCCTTTGTATCAAGAAACACACCAGGGGCTGTCGGCCCGTTGCTCTCAAACACGATGTTATCCGACTTTATCGTACCAACCATATCTGTCAGAAAACGGACATTAAAACCTGTCTCAAAATCGTCCCCCTGAACCTCGGTTACATCAATCGAGCTTTCATTGTTGCCAACATCGATAACATTCGCAGCCAGTGTTAGTTTTTTAGCCTCTGTATCCACACCAAACCGCGCTTTATTCCCCACAACATTTCTTGCGAAAATATTCACGACCTTCAGCATATCAACAACATCCTGTTTTGACACCTTAACCCTGTGCGACTGCTCCTTAGGTATCTTCTGCTCATAATCAGGAAACTTCCCTTCAATTAACCTTGTTGAAAGTTCTACATCCCCAACCTTAAACAGCATCTGATTTTTCCCCCCAAGCAGATAGATCTTAACTGTATCTTCCTCGCCGGCAACATCTCTAATAAGTCTCTCAACCTCCATTAAGGCCTTCGCTGGAACAATCTCACTAATTTTTTCCTTTCCAACACTTTTCTCAAGCTTTAGTTTCTTCATCGATAACCTAAACCCATCAACGGCCACCATTGTCAGGTCTTTGCCTTCCGCAAGAACCAATAGGCCAGTAAGTACAGGTCGCGACTCGTCTGTAGCTGCGGCTATCGCTGTCTGCGAGATAGCATCGGCAAAAGAGAGTGCGTTAATCTCAAGAACGCTTTCGCCTTCAATCTCCGGAATACCCGGAAAATCTTCCGCAGGAATTATAAAGAACTGCGCATTGTTATCCACAGACTTAACCTCAAGAACCTGTTCATTCATTAGTAGGTCGATCTTCCCTGACTTGAGTGAGTTTACAAACTCAGAAAGTAATTTTGCACTAACAGTTATCCTCCCTTCCTCAGCAACCGTTGCACCTATCCAGGTACTAATTCCGGTCTCGAGATTAGTTGCTGAGAGCTTAATACGGGTCTTCTCTGTCTCTATCAACACATTTGCAAGTACAGGGATATTAGGCCTATTGCTGACAGCCTTTATGACATGACCGAGTGCTTTAGCCAGGTTCTCTTGCATTAATGAAACTTTCATAGTGCCTATTATTATTTATATAAAAATAGTAGTAGTTATATTAGGGAGTGT
>JBHHUN010000029.1:0-11769 GCA_046753765.1 Candidatus Dojkabacteria bacterium
TCAAAGGGTTATCCTGTATATTCAGCTTGCAGCGGGATGGTGATAAGGGTGTATCAACCAAATGAAGAGATCGAGATCCTTTGTGACGTGATCCACAAGGATTACAAAGATATTGTTCCATCCCTAACAGTAAAAACATTATATGCGCATTTGGGAGACGCGGTTACAAAGGAGAGATATCATTCACTGCGAGTTGGCCAGAGAGTAAAGAGGGGAGAGCTGATAGGGTATCAGGGAAACGTTAGTTCAATTGCACCGGTCAACAGAGTTACACATCTGCACTTTGGGATTTATGATCTAACACTTCCGGGGAGGCCAACTGTGAATCCAGAGCCGTACATCGGCGTTTCAACAACAAAAGTAGGCCAGAAGTTTTCTACAGCAAAAAATAATTGACAATAAAACTAAGCTTATGAAGAAACTAATTACGGTTGCTATTGTCTCGGTATTGTTTCTAAGTGCCTGCAATACTAATCCTGCTGAAAATGAGTTTTACAATAAGGGGCTTGATCACCTGCAGAATAATGAATACTCGCTTGCGCTGGAGCAGTTTAGGCTTGCAATTGATTCTGATAATGGCCACTCTGAATCATATATCGAGGCTGCAGATATTCTAATCGATAAAGGCCAGTACGATGACGCTGTAAGCCTTTTAGATGGTGGAAAAGATCACGCAAGAGAAAAGCCGGGGATTTATGAACGCCTTGCTGAGGTTAGCTTTATCACGGGGGACCTGGATAAAGCTCTTGAATACTATAATCAGGCTTTGAAGCTCGATCCTGAGAGTAGGACAGCCATGCTTGGGAAAATAAATGTACTCTCCCTGCAGGGTAAGACAGATGCATTGCTCTCTTTCGTCAAAAACCTAAACACCGGTTCGCTGGATCAAGAGCTCAAGATTGTAAAGGGGCTTGTGCTGCTCGAAGAGAGATCTTTGGCTATAGATATGTTTGATCAGGCTGCAACTGGCAGCAACGAATCACTGATAACAATAGCTGAAAGATTATCAAAGCTTACGGAGTTACTTGAGAGTGATCCTGACAACGAGCTGTTTAACCTCGCGAAGATTGCATTCGCAGCGCTTGATAGTGGATGGTTTGCTGTGGCATTTCCAATAACGAACCTGATGGTTGACTCAAATGAGTTTTATGAGGGCAGCTACACATATCGGGGGGTCATCTACTTAAATCTTTTCAATTTCGATGAGGCTATCACTAACCTCAAACAGGCAGTAAAACTGAGTCCCGACGATAGCTCTATAAAAATCCTTTTAGCACAGGCATATTTTCATGCAGGTGAATGGGAATCAGCTAGATCAACCTTAAACCGGATTAAGTCCTCTCCAAAAGAAACTATTGCCAATATCAGTCAGATACTGAATCTGCTTTTGGAGTTCGAGCGATACAATCAAGCGAATACCTTTATAAATAGATATGTGAACACTGGTGGTGAGGTGACACCGGAGTTTCAGATACTCCAGCTAGAAGTTTATTTAGGGATCGAAAACTTTGAGAAATCGCAGGTAGTTGCAGAGAAACTGCTTGATGATATCGATCAACTTGCACCCGAGAGGCAAGCTAGAGCGTACACCCTTATAGCTTTTTCAACCTTTAAGGCTGGTAATAAGGCAGATGGGCAGGATATGCTCACAAAGGCACAAAGCTTAGATAGTACAGATCCACTCAGCTATCTTTATGAGGGGATGATTGATCTCGATCAGGAAAACTACGACGATGCGAAAGCAGCGTTTTCAAGGGCAGTTGACTTAGACTTTGAGGGAAATGTTTCAGCAAGAGCGAGTGCGTTGTTGGCCCAGTTATGACAGTTTACTATCTTGTAAACAAATACTTTAGAAGAATGTTCTGGTACTTGGGCCTGCCTTTTCTTGCGTTTTTGATTAGTGTTCCGTTTGTTCTTCCACTTCTCTATTCAGTTGAAACCGGATTCAGGCTTGGAGCTGTGGTACGCCCTCAAACTACTTCTGGTGAGAATTTCTCAGTTGTGTTGACAGAACCAGACCTAATTGGAGTCGACAATTCTGGAAACAATAGTTTGAGACTTGGAAACAAGGATTACAGGGCTGTTGTCCTGGATGAATACTTTCGCAGACATGAGTCACCGCTGTACGGGCATGGGGTGACCTTCGTAGAGGCATGCGATAAGTGGGGGGCACCATTTGACTGCACAACGTTACCGGGAATTGCCTATTTCGAAACACGGCTGTGTACGTTTATTTTCTCACACAAGCAAAGAAACTGTTGGGGGTTTGGTGGTAGTGGACCAAACAGGATGTGGTTTGACTCCTACGCTGATGCAATAGACCTCATCACTGATCGACTAGTAAATGCATACGGACCGGAATATATGACGGATCCCAAAACTATGCAGTATGTTTATTGTGGTCCAACCTGCCACAACTGGGGCGCTATAGTACAAGGACAACGGTATGAGATTAACAGCCTGGCGATTGAGATGGGGTACCCTCCTCTGATTAAAGATTAATGGTTTCAGATTCTAGGACTCCTTTATTTTCGACCCCTTTTCTTAATCCTGTAGTAGATGAATGCTATCAATACCAGCGCTATCACTAGCAGAAGTTTCCATGGGATCACCCAGAATTCAAAATCATCAACCAGGATCTTTTTTTCGCCGCTATCATCATAGCCTATTGCCAGTTTCGCAGTGAATCTCCCAAAAGGTAGACGTGGTGTATCAAGATTGAATGCAAATCTGGTTTGTACATTGCCATTTCCGTCAACTACCTCATTGCCGTCCTCATCCAAGACGGGTACGAGTTCAAGAAGTGCGCCAGTCCAACGGTTAAAGAAGGATCGTGAGCTTTCACGTAAGATATTGCCATCGGCCGGATTGAAATCTATCTCATCAATTTTTGTTTCACCGCTAAAAATGAGGATGTGCCCCAAAGGTACCGTATGACTATTTCCGGAATTACGCAGCTCAGTGATGAAGCCAACAGGCATCCATTCAAAGATACTTACAAGAGGTTTATCCTGTGTGAAAGCGTCCGTAGCGTAGAATTTGTCGGTAGAAAGATCTCTGTTGACTTCGCCATCGACGTTTATCAGTATAATAGCTGCGCGCTCATCTTTGAAAGCCAGGTTGCCTTCACCGGCATCGATGCTCTCACCGGGTGGAACCAGTCCAGCAACGATTCCTGCATAGTGTCCTCCTGGTTCTGCGTTTTCGGGAACTGTTATTCGGAATTCGATTCTTTCGACATGTGGGTCATCTGTCTCAACCCTTTTTACAAGGACTGCACCTTTCTCGAGACTGATCCAGTCTTTTAGCGATGCCTCAAAAGGCTGTTGTTCGGTGATAAAAAGTGGAACACCAGATTCGTCACCAGACTTAAAGTTTCTTGCGGTCAGATAAACAGTTTTGTCATCAAATGTATCGTTGATCAACTTGACGGTTCCGGTGACACTTTCGCCAGGCGCTAAATTGTATTCGAATCGTACTGGCGAGATTGTGATACCTTTATCCTCAACGATAGTCCCTCCGTTCTCTTCCTGTGCCGAGACACCACGGGTCACCGCAGGCAAGATAATGAGCGCGATTAGACAGACAATTACTAACGGTTTTCTATACATGGGTTTGTACTCTTAATAAATACTATTTAGAATATGTGAAATCTTGTTAATCGTAACAAGTAAAATTTTTACCTGCAAGTAGAGAATTTCATGGATCTTATAGCACAGCTTGCACTTATAATACTAGTTGGGGTTGTCAGTGGAATCATCGCGCTCAAGCTCAAATCGCCCCTAATGGTTGGGTATATCATGGGGGGTGCCGTCCTTTCGCAGTTAGTAAGTCACGATAGTTTTGACTTCGAAGCAATTGAGAACCTTGGTGAAGTAGGGATTGCTCTCCTTCTTTTTGTTATCGGTATTGAGTTTTCCATATCCAAGCTATATGAACTCCGGAAGTTTGCGATCTACGGGGGGGTCGTTCAGATAATCATGACTATTGTGTTTGGTTTGCTTGTGTTTCCTCTGTTTGGGTTCGGGAGCTACGAATCATTGTTTCTTGGAGCGGTGTTTGCCCTTAGCTCGACTGCAGTGGTAATCAAAGTGCTTGACGATCTTGGTCAGATAGAGACCCATGCCAGTCAGATCATTATCGGTTGGCTAATTTTACAGGATATCGCTGTTGTCGTTCTTATCATTTTACTCGGTAACTTTGCCACAGGATCAGTCGACTTTGCAGGATTATTCGAATCACTACTTAAGGCAGTCATACTTATCGCATCTGCAGTCGTTGTTGGAAGGAGTGTAATTCCGCGGATACTGACTAGTATCTCCAGGCTTGGATCAACTGAGATAATGTTAGTCACAGCTCTATCTCTCTCTCTAGCTTTTTCTTTCTTGGCTGAAGAATTTGGGGTCTCATATACTCTTGGAGCGTTTTTAGCAGGAGTGATGATATCCGATTCGTTTATTCAACATGAGATCTTTTCCGAGATAAAACCGCTGCAAAATACTTTCGCGATGTTCTTTTTTATAGTAATCGGGACCTTATTCTCATTTGATTACCTGGTTGGGAATGTATTCAAAGTGCTGTTGGTACTTGGGGCAATACTCTTAGGCAAATTCCTGATTATTCTTGTGATAAACCTAATTCTGAAGATGCATATTCGAAATGCAGTGGAAGTAGCAATTGGTCTTGCGCAGGTGGGCGAGTTCGCTTTTTTATCATCGCAAATAGGTTTAGATAATGGTTGGATAGGAAGTGATCTCAACAACCTCATTGTGTCGGTCACGATTCTCTCTCTTCTTGTAACCCCATTTCTGATTATGAAGTCAGACCCAATCTACGAAAAGATCAGAGATTTCTTTGGTTACAGGTATCCCACAATCCACCGCAAGATCTTTATGGCACCAGACAATGATGTAAAAATATCTAACTCAAGAAAAAATCACATGATTGTAGTTGGATATGGCAGGGTCGGACGATATGTCGCACTGGCTCTTCGGAGAATGCACTACAAACTAGTTGTTGTTGATATTGATAGTGACACAGCCGAGGAGGCTCGTAAAACCGGTATCGACACAATTTATGGTGATGCAACAAGCGAAGAGATTTTGCTTCAGGCTGGAGTTAAGGAGGCAAAAGCTGTAATAGTAGCTCTTCCTAAAGAGGCTGAAGTCCTAACAATAGCAAGTAAAGTTGAGACAGTGAATCCGGGTTCACAGATCGTGATAAGAAGACACACATTCGGTGAAGACATAAAGGGTGGTAAAAACTACTCGTTCATTGAGCCGGAATTCGAAGCAGCAGTAAGAATAATTGAGAAAATGCTCAAGATCATGGGGAAGCGTGACAAGAGTGTGCTTAAGTGGCTAAGATCTCAGCAGGATTTGCTTGACATCTCCGGAAAATAGGTCTAGATTGTATCCGTAGATTGCACGTCTACATGTACTTTAACTATGTGTACGCACTGCCTTAGATGCGAGCTGATACCTGTATACAAAACCAAATATTATCTCATATAAAGCCAAAGCGCGATGTTGTATTTCGCACCTTGGCTTTTTTTATTCTCGGTTTCGAGTCGCCTTTGGCGAAGAGCAATCTTACCAGAGAGGAGGTGAGGACGGAATAAAGTACGCTTTTAAAGAAGCCATTTATTTTATTCACTTTAACTATGCAAGAACTTTTAACAAAGAAACAATTCAAAGCTGTTTCACTATTAACTATTTTTACAATGGTGCTGTACATGATGACAGCATTATTTCTAGTAAGAACTGAAGCAGCAACAATGTCTTCAATGAGTGCAACCCTGACAAGAATTCAGGCTAGCACCTCAACTTCAGTTGACCTATATCTCGACCTGGGAACAGGCGATATAGTCAATGGAGACGAAATTTTGGTCATCGACTTCGACGAAGACGGTGGTGGTACTGGAGGTTGGGCTGTTGATGCAGCCAGTTCTCTGGCTGCAGATTTCGACGTCTATGTCGATAAGTCAGCAACACCAACACTTCAGACAATTACCGAGGTAACGACCGATGGTTTACTTGACTGTGCACTAGAGGTTGCAGCTGACAACCAAATTCAGATTGACGTTAACGATACGACCGGTTACGTTCAAGTTATGTTCTGTGCTGGAACGGCAGCAAACTGGACTAACTCAGACGCCGCAGGAACTATTAGGTTCGTTTACGGTTCAGCAGCTGGGGGTACAAATCGCGTAACTAATCCGACTGCAGGACAGTATGAGATCCAACTTAGCCACAACAGTGGTGAAAGTACAGGAGAAATTGAGGTTCCTGTTGTTGACGATGATACTGTTAACGTAACAGGTTTTATCGATGCGTTCGTTACCTTCGATATAGACACATCTGAGGTTGACGAAGACTGCGATGTAGCAGGAGGAGTAACTCCGTGCGATAGTCACGGTGGTGCAACAGACAACACTGGGTATGTTGTTGATCTCGGAGAGATGAACACAAGCGCAGTAAATGACTCTGGCGACACTGTTATACATGCGGATGGTGTCTCAGGAGCAGTTAACTATATATGGTTCGATACATCTACTAACGCCAACGGTGGCGTAGCCGTTACTGTCCTCAGTAACACAGGTTCATACTCAGGAAACACAGCACTTTCCGCATTGGAGGGTCCTGGTGTAAATGAGATCGAATCAGTAGCTGCAGAGGCTGTAATTTCCACAGGAGGTGGTAAGTACGGTCTGGCTTTTGCTACAGATGATACCGGGACGAACACAGTAGTCTCCGGGTCAGCCGCTACAATTTCAACGGCTTACGACCAGAATGCAGCCGCTACATTTGGTGTAGTCCCTGCTTCAGCTGGTGGAACCGCTGCAACGATCCTTAGCTCAAGTGGAGCACTTGATCAGTCAAGGGTTCAATTCGAGGTAGGAGCTTCGCCGGATGCCGGGAATGGTACGGGTACGTACACCGATGAGATGACTTTCATCGCTACAGCTACATTCTAAGGGAAAATACAACCCGAGAATCTACCGAGCTGGTTGAAAAACCAGCTCGGTTGTTGCGTGTTCGAAAACAGACTCTATCTGTACTAGAACTAGCTTCTATCCGTTATCATAGTAAAGATATCCAAATAATGCTCTCGTCTTCGAACAGCGACCGCTTGCCCGAAACACTTCAGGAAAACTCCTCTCAATATCAATCTGACATAAATATGGTTATTTATTCTATTTCTACCAGGTCCTTGCTGCATATTATCACAGTAAAAGTTTATGGTGACCGCCTCTCCATTGAGACAAGGTCGACCCTGGGGCTGTGGGAGCATCGTGAGACCTACAGTGCAGTAGATATCGCAAATATCTATATAAATAAAGGGAGGGGGAGGGCTGTTGTTGGTGCAACCAGCAACAATACGTCAGAAGAACTGTTCCAGATCCAGAACCTTCGGTTCCACGAAGCGGAGGAGTTAAAAGACGCACTGGACAGGCTGATTAGCTTCAGGTACAGAACGTATACGCCACGTTAGCTTCTCTTTTTCAGTACGAAGAGAGATTCGATGTGCGGAGTTCTGGGAAAAAAGTTGAAAAGTTCGGAACTTGTGACTTCGTATCCAGCCTGGAGAAGCGCGATATCTCTTGCTTGAGTCTCAATGTTGCACGACATGTAGATTATCTGTTCTGGCAACACCCCCAGTATCTTCGTGATCACCTTTTTATGCAGTCCAGAACGTGGGGGGTCAACGATCAGATTGTATTTAGACGAAATTAGATCCGTTAAACTTTCAGCAGCATTCCCCTTTGCCTGAAAACTGGAAAGACCCGCACGCATGATATTTAGACGAGCGTAATTGATAGCTTCGCTATTGCTGTCTACCAGTATCGCACCTTTAAGTTTCTTTCCCAGACTGATGCTGATCGATCCAATACCACTGTAGTAGTCTAGATATGGTTTTGAGTAATCCATATGTTTGTCAATACTTCTGAGAGCCTTTTTAAACATGTGTGTGTTTACCTGAAAAAAGCTGTTTAGTCCAAATCGCAGGTCAAACCCGTTGATTTGTTCGTCCAGAAAGTCATCACCAACACTAAATAGCAATGAATCAATAACTGAAGCAGGGCTTTTGGGATTTGAATAGTAGACCCTCAATCCATTCAGAGGTTTTTTGAGTTCAAAACCGTTCATATTGATCTCTTCGGTCACGAACAATCCTGCCACTACCTCTTCTGAATCGTTTGAGCGCAGGATAAGCGATTTGAGTGGTCTGCCCTGAAGGCTCTTAGTGTTGAGGAAGTCGACAATAGAGCTTGCCGCTGAGTTGATTACGTCTGACGCTAGTCTTGAGCCTGTGATTGGTATTTTTCCCCTTCCGGCACGTTTATAAAAGGCCAGAGAAAACCTTCCATCATCTTCAAAAAAACTGAATTCCATCTTATTGCGATAAGCGTAGCTGCTTCCAGGTGAGTGCAATTTGAGTTTGCCTGTATCAAATCCATTCTTTGACAAGAAATCGGAAGCAAGCTTCTGCTTAAGCATTTTTTCAGATTTGAATGTCATCATGTCCCAGGGGCTTGACGAGAGATAATGGGCTTCAGTTGGTGTTTGCCTACGCTTTGATGGCTTTAGCACTTCAATAACAACAGCCTCGTACCTGACACGTTTCTTTTTCATAATCTTTGCTAAGACCACTTCCCCAGAGAGGGCTCCCCAGACGTAGACTTCACGATTGTTATATTCACTGAGCCCTGCACCGTTAATATGCATCCCTTCAATTGTAAGTTCTACCGGAGCCTTTTTCATAAAAGGGTTACTTTAAAGATCAACTATAAATGTAGTAGGATATACCAGTTCAAACATAAATGATAGCATGAAAACCAAGGGGGAGATTATCTTTGTATACAATGCTGATAGTGGAGTTGTAAATGGTGCAATAGACTACGCCCACAAAATTATCTCACCATCAACGTATCAATGCAGTTTGTGTGCACTTTCTTACGGGAACCTTGGGATGAAACGCAAATGGAGGAGGTTTGTTAAAGACTTGCCGTACAAAGTTACCTTACTTCATAAGGATGAATATGCTGAAAGATTCTCCGATCACAAGATTGATTACCCTGCAATGCTTCTGCTTGACCTTCAAAGTAAAACGCTTGAAGTGTTAATCAGCAGTGGAAAGATGGATAAGCAGAAAAATCTGGAAGAACTTATGAAACTGGTTAAAGAAATCACAGATGACCTCACAGATAAGTAATTCAGTCTACAAACTACTACGGACAATCCCGAAAGGAAAGGTTGTCACTTATGGGATGATCTCTAACTTCCTGAGTGTCAGGTCACCTCGTGCAGTTGGAAGAATCCTCCACAACAATCCAGATGAAGCAAACCCGTGCCACAGAGTGGTGTTTGCAGACGGATCGCTCTCAGAAACTTTCGCTTTTGGTGGCAGTGCTGAACACAGGGCAAGGCTTGAAGCTGAGGGTGTCACTTTTCAAGGTAGTAAAGTAGATCTCTCTAAGCATATACATAATTTCTAGGATAGGTATAGAAGAGGCTTTAGCACGCACAATATTCACCTGATGCAATCATGGCTCAGCTATTGCAAGTGATACAAACCTGATCTCCGAATACGTGCATTCATAGCGATGTTCTGCGTTTTTGACACTTGCATATATCTCCCCTATAATGCAACGGTTTTAAGCCTCGTCCATTTTGAGAGAGAAACGTAAAAAATCAGGTTGCGTTCCCTTCACAAAGAACTATTTACACCCACCGCCGAGCCGGTTATTGAATAACCAGCTCGGCGGTTTTTTTATTTTTTTAAACAAAGCACATGGCAACTGCAGATGTACTTTCAGCCTCACCTAGTTTTGCAGATCTTCTTAAAGCGATGCCTCTGCAGGACTTAGACATGGGGAACAATGGGATCCATGGTGAGCCAGGTCAAAGACTGGAACTTGTTGACATAAGCCTGCCACCAGGTAAGCAGATTCGACGTGGTGAGTATTTTGCAGGGATGTCTTCTCCAGTAAGCGAAATAATGCCTGGGTCCGAGGTTTCTCCTTCTGATTTTACAGAAGCGATGAAGAGAAATGAACTCATGTCATATTCTGAGACTGAAATGCCAGACTTGCTTCGAACGACCGTGACACAGGAAGGCGGTACGCCTGTTTTCAACGTTGAGAAGGATAACCTAACCCTAAGGGTGATGCATGGAGCAGCAAATGAACATTCTTTGGCGATGTCAGAGCTTGCAGCCCGAGAGTATGCATTTGATGATGAAAAGAACAGGGTATCTTATCAGAGCCATCTATACGAAATAATGAGACCTATTTTCGCAATTGAATCAGATACACCTTACTCGGTCAAAATAGTTGAGGATTGCCTGGCTTCTGCTGACACGATAATGGGTCTTCTTAGTATTATGGAAGACCGTACAACTTTGCAAACACAGGGGGAAAATATTCGTATCGATGTTGCTGTTGCAACTGCACAGGGGGTAATGGCTCTTGAGAAGTTTGCAGAGGCAAATAACATACATTTGGAATTAAACGTGGGGTACATGGCATTTGGTCTCTCAGAAGGAGAGCCGGTGCCTAATACCGAGGCCCGTCGTCATTCAAACTATATCTCTTATATGAGGGAGCAGTTTGACATCTTACCCGAAGAGACGCGTCTTAGATTACTCGGTGGAATTGATAGAGATACTGTAAACGAGGGACTACCAGAAGACTTCGATGCATCTATATTTGCCCAGGCAGTTTATGCGCTAACTACAGACATCTTATTCGAACACTACTGTGCCGTTGTGGGGGACATGGGAGACGCTGCTAAAGGTGTAACCAGCTCCATCGCTGGTGATAGAGTTCCCTGGAACAGCCTAAGAGTTGACCCACACGGTGTGCATCCACGGGCACGGCAGGAATGGCCTGCAAGTACTTATGTACCTGATAACCCAACGACAATCTACTTGGCAAACGGGGGGTTTTTAATGAGTATTATGCTTGAATACTATCGCCAGCAGAATCTTGCAGGAGATGAGCGGGAGCCTGACAATGTACTGAATATGTCAGCGAAGCGAATGCACGATCAGACTTGGGGATACGGTGTTATTATTGATCACGTTCCGGATGCAATAAAAGAAGCAGCCTGATCTCGATATATGCTATATTTGTGTATTATTAAGAAAGAAAAATGGATGACTTCATAAGCAAAGATAACAAGATAGCAATAATTGGCGTTTCCCAGAAAAGCGGGAAATACGGCAGTAAGATGTACATTAGTTTAAAGGAGTTTGGCTATAAGGTGTTCGGTGTTAACCCCAAGTACGATGAGCTGTGGGGTAACAAGATATACCATGTTGTAGCCGACATTCCTGAACAGGTAGATGTGGCTGTAATGGTCGTACCACCAAAGGTCACAGAGAAGGTGATAGAAGAGATAAAGGCTGCAGGCATTAAAAAGGTTTGGATGCAACCCGGGTCAGAGTCTGATAAAGCGATCAAATACTGTGAAGATAATGATATAGAATGCATTCATCATGCCTGCTTTGTTGTTGATGGGCTAAAAGATGACTTCGTGACCTTTGAACACGAGAGTGGTGAGGTGAAGGGCTAGGTGAGATGGTCTCCCAGAATGTGTATGACAGTTGCTTCAAGTTGCTTAACAGCTTCCCGTGACATTGGGCGAAGTCGCATCCCTTCTGGTAAAGGTCCTGGTTCTCCAGTTACAGTGACTATCGCAGTCTGCGCTGCGTCATAATCGACAGGGTCCGGTATAAAGTCTGGATTGATTTCGAAAAGTGGTG
>JBHHUN010000030.1:0-11699 GCA_046753765.1 Candidatus Dojkabacteria bacterium
GACCCCGTTCTGCCGGCCAACCCGCGGCACAGGATGCGTCGCAGCCTCTGGTCCGAAAACTACCCTTATCTTTTACGACACTCTCATATCTCCCGGATTCATATCTGGAAACAGTATCACAGCTAATATTGTCTCCTTCGCAGGCATCGATCAGGCTGGTTGCCGTGTGTTTTTTGTCTGATTGTACAGATACCAGATTCCAGCCCTTAATGAGATCGAGGGGTACAGGGGCAGAAAATTTCCTGCCGGTAAATGAGAAGCTTCCGGATGATTCAACTTTTACAAATACCCCTCTTCCAGGGACAATATTAAAATTATTTCCATATTGCTGTATTTCACCATCGCTATCAAATCTTTCAGAATATACTTTCCATTCTCCGTTTACATAGATGGAAACATGAGTGACGTTGACTCCGCTCTCACGTATCCCGGAGACCAAATCAGCTGCCTTGAGGTAATTTTCGGATACTAACTCAAAACCTAGGAGATTCCAGCCAGCAGACAACTGGTAGTTTACCAAGTCCTTGACTTTACTCAACTTAACGTCAAACTCAGAAGAATCAATGTACTGCTCACTTTTCTGTTTGACCCCATCTCCATTTGAATCCAGGAAAAACCTCACCAGTGTATTGTCTTCTTTAATCTCTACCTGTCCGATAACATCCCCACCTCTGGTAACCTGATAAAGACCCGGATCCTGCTCTTCACCTGTCGCTGCACCGAGAACACTTGCTATGTCCGTGCCCTCTTCTATTGTCAAACCCGTTTCTAGTGGGCAGACATCGACTCTGTCTCCATCATTCACTAGTATTGGATTCTCACAATCTGTTCCAACCTGAAAAGAATTATAAAAATGGATTTCTTTTCCATCAATATTCGTCGTGTATTCACAAGTATATACAATATCTGTATCTTGACCAAAGCCCTTACCTTGCAACTTCTCATCACCACACGACCTCTCAGGACAAACCTGTTCTCCAACATCTGTATAACACTGATTTATTGTTAACTCAGTCTCCGGTACAGGAATGGCTACGGTCGGAGTGGGCCTGGGTAATTTTTCCAAATCAGCACAGGCATTGGAGACCCCTGTATTAATATTACTACCTCCTCCATCCAGAGCGTCTGCCCGGTTACAATTTTCGTCTAAATCATATCGAAGTTTAAAATCTCTACGACTCAACCGATATGTGCATTCCGCCTTTCTCGTAAGGGCATCCCAACTTCCAGAAACCAATTTTGCCGAACAAATACCTGATGGAAAGTCCTTCCCTGGACAGGGGTTGCAATCCGCTGGTTCAGCTCCCGTGAGTGGTGCCGGTGTCCCTTCTTCAGGTACCGGGGCATGTGTTGCAGGAGCGCTATAAGCGCATCCGTTTCTTCCTCGTCTGGAATCACTATTGGCCATCAGATCACAACATGCCGGAATACTTGTATCAGAGACTGCCTTTGTACAACCATCCCTACACTGTCTGCACAGATCTGACGTACCGCCAATCCAATACTGTCCCTCAGCTCTGCTACAGCCCGAAGCAAGACATTGTTCGTCAGCTGTTGAGGTCGGCTGCCCTGGTGGAGAACCACCTGGTTGTTGCTGAGGGGGAGGTGGTGGTGGAGGTGCTTGCCCCGCACAATTTCCATCCTCCTGATAATCATACCAGCCTGCACGCCAAAGATCTTCGTTATCACCACAAGCTCCATGCGGAGGAAGCGTATAACCGGGAATTTCACAACAATTCTCAATAGCCTTGGCCGTAGACACTGAGAATTCAAGTGCGAAAACCGGAGAAGCCGGATTGAGTGCAGTATTCTTATCCTCATCGGAGAGATACAAATCTGGAAGAGGCTTGTATTCTACCAGCTCGTAACTCCTTACCGCCTGATAATTCCTGGTTACAGCAACGACCTCAAGCAGATCCATTGAGTTGTTGATATTGTAGATATTCCCAATAGGATCTGTGAGGAGAGCCAGATCTCCTGTCCATCCGGAATTTTCATTTAGTAACGAAGAGTACCATTTAGTGCTTGCAGCCTCTTCTTCGCCATCTAAACGGTATACCCTGTAGAACACTAGCGCGTTTGCTATTCCTTCATCACTTTCGTTATCAGGAAATACCCTCCCATAAACCGGATCAGGTGTTTGTATCTCTTCAATCACCTTAAGGGTGGAAAACTCCGTATCTTCACCTTTAAACAACCTTAGGCTCTCTCCAACTCTGAAGTAGTATGTTTTTTCTGGTTCCAGGTCTCGTACTGTTACGTGGTGAAGATACCTCTCCTGCAAACCGTCCTTATTAACACCGAAACTACCTGTATGACTCTGTTCAGTGTCGTGGTCATCATAAGCTACCTGCTTACCCAACCGCTCCATAAGAGGGACCCAGCTATCAGAATCACTATAATATACTTTCCCCACAGCAGGATCATCTGTCACCCAGCTTATGGTGGCCCCATTAGCTGTAAGATTAGAAACCCTGACATCACGGATTCTTCCACCATCGTCAAATGCATACAAGCCCAAATATACCAATAAACTGATTATCACTAATGCAAAACTGACTATTAGAAGCCACTTACCGGTAAAGAAAGCAGAATCGGACTTTGCCGACGGGTCATTTGAGCTAGCCATTGGGATGTGAGTACATAGATAAACGAAAAGACATATTCCTTACTTCAATTTGCCTAGGGTCTTGGGCACTTTAGAGAGGAAATTCTCTAAAACTATTTTGCAAGAGCAAGTACATATTATCATCTTTGTGATTCCATCGCCACTCAGATTCCTTTAAATGTAATTCGAACCTATCTTTGTATATTCCGTTGAATTTTGACATCCTTCGTTTTGTATAGCTCCAAAAACTCTCAATGCCAATTATATGTTTTTTCCCCCGAGCAAATTCATTCTTTGAATGGTAGATTCTGTAATGTTTATACCCATTCAAAACCAATCCATCGTAATTTTTCCTCCTTCTCGGTTAAATCGAGGATTCTGTATCTAATTCGATTGAAAATTACATTGACTGTTCTTTCTTCCGACTCTTGTTATCTGGCTTGTTTGAGTGGCACTAAAATCCAGACAAAAACATTCTAAGATCTTCTTGAATTTTTGCTCAGAAATGTGTGATCGGCCTCAATATCTGTTTTTCATTGTTCTTAGGCTCCTTTCGAATGATTATATCATCCTAAAGTACCTAAGACCCTTAGATATTATCTTGTACTTTCTGTAACATCCCAAATCGTACAGCCTCATGGTAGTTACCCTGTCACTTGTGGTTGCTTTTGTTGTCCAAATCCCCCTGACTCTGCTATCATTCAATCATACTCACCTGAACCCATGAAGAAGATATTCGTTATTGGAACAATCCTCAGTGAAACTCAGTATTTCGTTGATGCTATCCCAAAAAGAAATACTGTTTCTATCGCTAATGATGCAAAGTTTTTGACAAGCTCAAATGTGCTCAACGCTGCCCGGATTATGGCCGTCAACCACGAGGTAAGTTACCTTGGATTCGTTGGTAATGACGACAGGGGAGTTTCTTGGTAGATCTATCCAAACACTTGCTGATGCCGAAAGTGCTGTGGAGGAGCTGAGTAGTTTCACTAACGGGAACGTGATCATCACCTTAGACAGAGATGGTGCGATTGCAAAGATGAGAGGTGAAAAACTCATTCACTCCCCGACAACACCCATCGACACGGGTGACTCTACAGGTGCAGGCGATATCTTCAGAGGCATATTCATCAGTGAATTCGCTAACTCAAACAATACAACTAAAAGTCTTAAAAAGGCAGTTGAGATGGGAACACGGTCAGTGAGCATCAAAGGTGTTGACGATTCTGTCAAAGACATCATCGAGCATATGTAGTAGATAGTGCTCGATCAGGATTACTCCTCCAAGTGATTAATCAGATCCAGTCTTTTCACGTTGACCTTCTTGTCCCGAGTGAGCATAAAGACCATCGCGTCCACTGATTCTTGTGGGTCAAACATCCAGGGTTCTTCGTCTTTGTAGCCAAGTCCGGCTTTTTTGAATAAATCAGTGGTCATCCCTCCAGGATAGTATCCCATCACCCTTAAATTTGTATTGCCGAATTCTTTTGCCAACGCTTCACTGAATGCCTGTACACCATACTTTGTTGCAGAGTAGATCGTATGAAAGTAATCTTGTGGAATCTCAACTCCAGCAACGCTGGATACATTCAGGATCTGTCCAAAGTCTGATTTCTGGAGAGTAGGGAGGAGGGTTCTGGTAACAAGTAGATAGGATGTCAGGTTGACGTTCACGACCTCTAGAATTTTTTCATGCGAGAGACCAGTGGTTTCGCCTTCTGCCCATATGCCGGCATTGTTTACTAAGACATCCAGTGTGTCGATACCTGAAAAAGCCTTATCAATTGTCTCGGGCTTATTGAAATCACAGACAACAATACTGTGCTTTCCTTCAGGGGCAATCTTGTTTACCTCAGCCAACACGTCATCCAGTTTCTTCTGATTTCTTCCGTGGACTAGAACGTTACTACCTTGTTTTGCAAGATTTTGAGCGAGCAATCTGCCTAAGCCATCGGATGCCCCGGTGACTAGAGCGTACTTTCCTTTCAGGTTTTGCATGATGTTGGATAATGAAGTTAATACTACAGTATATAGCATGGGTTAAGGTCAGTGCCAACACACTTCAATCAGTCCGGAGTACGTCAACTATCAAACTACCATTGTAATCGACAACCGGCACAGAGCAGGGTTGATAAAACTCAGCCCAGGGACCCTTCTGCAAGTCTAGTTCTTTCTCTATTTCGGACGGGACAGTCGGAAATAGGTACGTTCTCAATTTTCTTCAAAATAAACTATACTGCAGTTAGACTTGGGTGTAACCTTTCAATATCAAAGTTGTTAATATAATATTTTTTAGCGCTCTCATAATGCTATCAAAAAAAATACAAAAGAATCTCACAGATAAAGTAGTAAAGAAAGTGAGTAGATCGATTGCCGCAGACGCCAAGAAGACCAGTAAGGCTATTAACAAAGCAACCCCGATGTTCGTCTCAGCCCTTGGAAGAAACGTTCAAAGAAAAAGCGGAGCACGAGCTCTCTCAAAAGCAATACGAGAAGACCATAAAGGATCCGGGCTTAAAGATCTCGAGAGAAGGATCGACAAAATAGAGCGAATCGAAGACGGTCGCAAAATAACTGAGCATGTGTTTGGAAGAGAAAAGCGAAAGACCATTACTGCGCTAACCGCAGAGAGTGGCCTGGATAATAGTCAGATAGAGAAACTTTTAGCTTCGATAGCTCCGGTGGTGTTGGACCAGTTGGGAAAGATTACGACCGATGGTAATTTCGACGTGACTCAGCTTACAAGACTACTTACAGACGAGAAGAGAGAGACAGATGTGGCACTGGGTGGCCTGGCGAGTCTTTTTGATACCAACAGGAACGGAACTCTCCTGGACGAGATCTGGAATTTCATTAAAAGGTTGTTCGGATTCTAAGGAGTGATCTTGAAGCAGAAACAAACAAAACAAACCACTCAATTCGAAAATATCAGACAAGCTACTGTTGGTGATCTGGACGACATATGGAATATCATTTCAGCAGCCTCAGATTGGTTAGTTGGGCAGGGTATGACGCATTGGGCAAGCTATTACACCCTGGAATTCGTTGAAGAAAAAATCGAGAACGCGGAGGTATTCATGCTGGAGAACGATGGCGCTGTGGTAGCTACAATAACTGTAGCGAGTGCCCCTCCGGGATACTATTCGGTGAATGACGAGGGTGTCGACCATATGGATAAATTCGTCGAGCCAACACGAGAGGCGATGTACCTCACCGCTCTGGCAGTCTTGCCGAAATTCCGGGGAAAAGGGTTTGCAAAACAGTTGATTGCTTTTGTTGAAGATTTGGCGAAGGAGCGAGACATTCAGTATCTTCGGTTTGATGCAAGGGGAGACTACGTCAAATTAGTCAATTTATACAAAAAGTTAGGATATTCAATAGTCGGTGAGATGCCGGACCCCGATAGCAGCTACTATCTGTTTGAGAAAGACTTGCATCTAAGTCACTACATTTTGTATATTCTCAAGTGCACTGATGGTTCTTTGTATACGGGGATTACAAACGATCTACCGAGAAGATTGAAGGCTCACAGAGAAGGGAAGGGGTCGAAGTATGTTAGATCAAGGCTGCCTTTTGAGTTGGTGCACCAAGAAGAGTTTTCAACTAAATCGGATGCGTTAAAAAGGGAGAATTTCATTCAGAGAATGAAACGTAGGGAAAAGCTGGAATTATTATAAAAACAGGGGCCGACGGCCCCTGTTTTCATTTCGACAAAGTGAGTTTAGTCATCGTCCTCGCCGTTGTGATCGCCGTCGCCATCACTGTCGTTATCGTGATCGTCACTGCCGTGATCGTCACTGCCGTGATCGTCACTGCCGTTGTCGTCATTGCCGTGATCGTCATTGCCGTTGTCGTCATTGTCACTGCCGTTATCGTGATCTTGATCGTCGTCACTGCGTCTATCCTTATCGTCCTTGCTGTCGTTATCTCTATCATCGTCTTTTTTATCATCGCTGTCAGCATCGTTGTTGTCGTTGTCTTCGCTATTATCGTGGTCGTCAAGCGCTTCCAGCTTATCTTTGTAGAAGTCAATAACGTTCTGTAGATCTTGTTTTACTTCCTCCGATGAAGCTTCTGACTTCAGAAGCTCAAGTGCAGCAATCTGGTCTTTGATTTCGGCAACTGCTGGTGTTGAATCTTCATCATCGTCATGTTCGTTGTTATCTTCGTCAAGGTCGTCAAGGGCATCTTCAACTGACTGCTTCTGCTCATCAAGATCATCCAGCAGATCGTCAACATGATCGCTGTCATCCGAGAGACTTTCAAGCTCTTCTGCTCGTTCGCTTAAGACAGCGAATTCAAAGTCTGCTCTGGCTGCAGGGTCTCCGATCATTCCCCTTTGGAGATCTTCCAAAGCCCTGTCAAGTGGATAAAGTAGGTCTCCGGGAGCCGATCCGTTGGCTGCAGAGACGGTTCCGGCAACACCCAGTAGGACAATCATAACACCTGCTACTGAGGCCAGAATGGCTTTCGTCTTAGGTTGCATGCTAAACAAATGTAAAAAATTAAATATGTTAGCCCTATTATTACGACGAATCTCTGTTTCGGGAACAGATTTTTCGGAAAAAACCCTTAGTTTCCTCTTTGTAGCGTTTTGCCACTTTGGATCCGGTTGAATGGAATTTTTCCTTAACAGGTCTTCAATTGTTTTTTTACTGAATTTTTTCATTTAATATCTTCCTCAGTTTGTCTAATGCTCTATAGATTGAGATCTTGGTAGCGCCGTATCCTTTATTCAACACTAAGCTTATTTCTTTAATATCCATCTCATCAATGTATCGCATCACTATCAAATCCCTATCCAGTTCAGATAAAAGTCCAATTCGTTCAACGATAAAGTCAAACATGATTTCCTGGTCGAACTCGTGGTCAGACCCAACTTCGATGTCTAAGGTTAAATCTTCTTTTTTAGCAGCCCTGTAATGATCTATCAATGTGTTACGCGCAATTCTCATAAGCCAAGTCTTTAGGCTGGCTTTTTTAGTATCGTACTGCGCACGTTTTTCCCAGACCTTTAGAAAGACCCCTTGTGTAAGGTCTTCAGCGAGTTCCTTGCGTCGATTTACCCTTACGTAAATGTATCTGTATACCAGTTGGTTATACTTTTCAAATAGACGAACTAGATCATCCGGATGTGATAGATCCCTCATAAAGTACGTACTTACATATATGTCTACGACAAAACTATTAACAGGGTACAATTTTTTGGAAAAGTGTTCCAGGAGGCATGAGATTTGGAGGCTGGCGAGGTTTCATAGATACTGGTGTTCATGATAAAATGATATATACCAGGCATATAGTCAAGATGGCAACACAGGTAATCTATTGCGTGAAAGTACGTTCTACAACATATGATTAAGAAGCTAAAAACACAAGGCATAGAGATCGAGTACCTGGTCAAAGGCGATGGTCCACCGCTGCTGTTTGTCCATGGTGCTATGGCATCGTTCAGATTTTATTCAAGAACAATCGATCTTCTAAGCAAGAGGTTTAAGGTATACGCTCCAACTCTTCCCGGGATGGGTAAGTCAGGGAGCCTCGGTCGGAAAGTGAAGTTCGAGTCGTACACTAAAGCGGTTTCTGATCTGATCAGTATGGAGAAAATCAAGCCCGTGGCAATTGGTCACTCTTTGGGTGGGGCGGTTATCTCTGCACTTGCCGCTTCGAACACAAAAATGTTGAAAAGCATTGTACTGGTCAATAGCGCAGGGCTTCCATACGATAACTTCCTGTTTAGAACCCTCTATGGATGGTTTGGTGGGTACAAAGAGTTTCTACGATGGAACCAGGAGAAGGGCATTGTAAGCAAGATTATCCCCTGGGACATACGAAACATGGTTTTTCGCCGGACGTTAGACTCAATCTATTTGGGCAGGGTACTCAAGAGAATCGATCTTAAAGACGAATACTCAAAGATTGTTGTTCCCACCCTCATCATCTGGGGGGAGGGTGACACACATATCCCGCTCAGGCTCGGCAGGCGTATAAAGGAGCTTATCAAAGATGCGAAGCTTGAGACTATTAAAGATGCCGAACACAACTGGATAGGCTATCGTCCGGAAGTCCTTCTTAAAAAACTGCAGCAGTTTCTCAGCTAAATTACTTTTCAACATGTAGCGTATGGTTACCCCCGAGGGCAACCCTGGTGACAATCTGGTACGACCAACTCTGATGGAGCTTATGAGTGCAGCAGTTCAACCTGCCAGCACAGAAAACTTTGCGCAATTCAGCGGCCTGTTGTTTCAGCGGCTTAGGCCTAATGCAGTTATTTCGCTTCCGGCAGAGATTGAAGACAGGATAGCAGGAGGAAACACGCTTATTCTTCCCTGGCCACATATCTCTCTGATGGATGTTCCGATTGTTGTTGGCACTGCTGGACTCAATCGGCCTCATGATGGGCGCAACCCTGGGCAGGATGAAAAAAGCAGTCCGCTAACCCGTGCAGTGGTCATTAAAAGCCCAGGACCGTTGATGCCTCCAGGCTCGCTGGGGGTGTGGTGGAATCCCAGACATGCTCTAGAGACACTGCGTACAGGGGTTCCTGAAAACCAGTTCGCAACGATCGGCAATTTCGTGCTTAACAGTTTAATGTCAGGGGGTATTGTGTTGGGGGAGAAAAGACGGTCCGGAATGAACACACGGATGATTGAGGAAGCCACCGACCACCTTATAAGGGGGGGGAATGTTATCCTTTGGCCATCGGGCACTTTTATGATAGGTGATTGGCGCAAAGGTGCAGCAAGGATGATCCTACACTACATTAAGCACAATCACTCTGATCCTCTTAACATCGTTTATGCTCACCTTGCTACTTTTCCTGGTAGTGTTGTCAATGGATTGATCAGAAAAGCAAAGTACCCGATAGTTGTAGATTACCAGCATGGGCCATCGGCAGAGGAGTTTTTGCAGTTTACCGATGGTATTGATTTTAACTCAACAGCTGATTCCATTGCTGCTGCCGAGGGTGCGCTCGGTCATCTACGGGTTACATTCAGAGCGCAAATGCATGGTTTCCTGGGGAAAGTTCGTGGTGCTTACGCGGATGTAGTTTCGGGTTTCAATCAGGATATAGATAAACGATACAGGCGAATAAGGAGCTTCTACGACCTTATAGGTGACATAGAACCCTAGAGACAGAGTTTATCTTTAGCTCCGGGTTCCTGCTGGTATCTGAGCAATCTGGGCCAGAACCCCGGCAACTCCATTTTGCATATGTGTGCCTTCGGTGGCTATTGCCATCTCTCGTATCTTTACGTATGAAGAGGGATCTACCAGGTCAAGATGCCGCAGATTGTGCCGACCAGCCCTGTATCTTGAGAAACTACTTCGGGACAACTGTGTCCAGTCCCCGGCAAACCCCGCCTGCTCATAAAGGCGTGACATGTAAACCTCTTGAGTAGCATAAGCTACACTCTGGAACACAGGCGTATTGTACCTCGCTGCTGTCCTCGGATGTTCTGAAGGTCTGCTTATATTAAGGTGTGCGTACAGCGAAAGTAGCCGTTGCTGTTCTATGAATCTTGCATGATCGCTCATGGATGGTTCAGCTGGAGGTTTTGTGATAAGTGCACCGAGGTATCTCTTTCTCATCCCGGGATTTTGCATCAACTCTTCAAGTTCTTCTGCAGAGTCAATTATCGCGAAGGACTTTCTGTTTTCGGGAGTTTTTTTCCTTATCATCTGGATAAGCTGTTCCATATTTTCAAGATTAAGTGTGAGGTAGGGGAAGATACGACCCTCCAGGATCTCGGGCAGGTAATCGCCAACCAGTCTTTGACTAATCGCATTTTCAAAGTGAGTTCCAAAGTTGTCGTGGACAATGGCGATTTGGAGTGGCCTTTCAGGTGTAGGTCCGTGTAAAGCAAAATGATCTAGATCAGCGAGCTTTGCCTGGCTAACTGCCTTTTCAAGTTCTGATCTGCAGTATGATGTATCTGTGATTAGAACTTGATTGGGATCGTAACCCCGATCTAAAAATATCTGTCTGGATCTCTCGTCAACAACCAACGTGTGGGTATAGGGGTCGATTCCATACTCAGTCCTTGGGTCGTAGATTGGGTGAGTAAGGTCTGGTCCTAATGGATCGAGTGCAATATTTATGACTGGTAGATCCGCCGGCAGTAGCCCCCTGTGCCTTGGCAACATTCGCAATTCTGGCTGAACTGGTTAAGGTAGTAACAACACACCATAACCCTTGGGCTTCTACATAGTCGGCAAATGGTTTTGCCAAATACCTTTCAAACTTGTATGTAAGTGCAAGAACGTCAGGATTATTCTGCAGCCTTTTTCCAACTTCCTCAACAATCCCATAGATCGGGTCGAGTACAGCGTTTAGAACGTGGTATCCCCACGCTGGGAGGTTCCCCGCAACCCTGTGCGTCAGGAATGTGTTGTTTGCAAAGTGCAATCTTTGTGTATATCGCTCAACTTCCGATCCTGGCTCGCAGTGAGCCAGTAGAGATTGAGTCAGGTCTTCCCAAACATGTTCACCCCCGGAAGGGGTTGCATTTAGGAGATCCATGGCCATTGTATGGTGTCCCACACCAGAGTCCACGGCAAGAAAGCCGATTTTCTTCGAGTTGAGTACTTCGGCAACAAGGATAGGGTCTGTTGTGACTTGAACTGCGGCTTCTGCCATTGTAGTTTTAGATCGAAGCCGATTGTACCACTGATGGAGCAAAACCAATATTTTTAATTGGGTACGCACTCTGCCTGCCTGTTAAGGCTTTTACTGTATACCTGCCAATTTTGTTAGCGTCGAGGAATAGATGCGGTCTGTATCCCTGTTTTGTTGTTTGCTGGTATAACACAGAATACCGTTTCGTGCATATATTAATATGATATAATGAGGCTCTTAGCGAAGTTAAGATGATACTAGGTCTAGAAGAAAATCCAGTTGATCCGGCTTTTATTAATCGCCTCACCTTGGGTGAGGATGGCTGGGCTGAGGAGACACCCTGGCCCTTTCATAAAGGTGTTCCGGAGTTATTCAGATTTAGAGACAGTTTAATCGTTCCAAATGGACATGCGCTTGACCTGGGTTGTGGTTCTGCTAGAAATGCTATCCCCATAGCACTGATGGGTATGAACG
>JBHHUN010000031.1:0-11489 GCA_046753765.1 Candidatus Dojkabacteria bacterium
GATATTAGGCCCGATGAAACTTTTGTAGAAGAGTTCCCAGACGATTGGATTAAAATACAATCCAAAGAAAACAAGTATCCACAGTATGAGTAATTTGCGCTTTTTGCCCTTTGTAAGGAGTAGTGCGGTAACTGTGGTTACAACTATTACTATCAGACTAATTGGTTGTTGTGGGTTGATAAAGAGCTCGATTTGACCGCCGAATGTAGAGGGAAAATTTCGATTAACTGGGCTGTCAGGGTTGGTGATGTCTAATGATGAATTTAAAAGGAGAAAAAGGGAGAACAAGAGGAGGTAAGAGAAGTTGAGGAGGTATTTCGTGCTAAGACCATTCGCGATAGAGAAAATCAATGCAAGAGGTACTAGCAGGATTATTGAGGTCGAACTCATCCCGGCTGCTGCAGTAGAGATCAGGAACAACTGGAGCAGATAAAACCTTTCACCTCCCTTTAAATAGAGGAGCGAGTAGTAGGTAAACAGAGGTATAACAATTGCAGTTAGAACAACCTTCCCTTGAAAGATCCTTGTGAGGTAAAAATTACCGAGGCTGCGATGCGTCTCTCCAAGAAGGAGTGTAACGCCGATTGTCAATCCAATTGCAACCAGAATGTGGAGACCTTTCTTTGAAAAAAGAGAGAACAATAAATAAAGCGCGAGTGGTAATGCGAAACCCGCAACAGCCACACTTAGAATGTAATAGGTCGTAAGGAAGCTTATATCAGAGACGTAAGACGGAATAGATCGCAGATAGTCATAAGAGACTGATGTACCCCAGGTAAGAGACTGAAAATTTTTACCTCCTGTGTCGATGAAATGTATTTCGTCCCCAAGTGGAGCAGTAGGATTCTCAAGGTAGTAAACAGTGTTTGGGATGTAATAATAGTCATCTCCGGCGGGGCGGAAACTATAGACCGCGACTAGTGCCGTTAGTATTCCTAAAAAAGCTAAGAGCGCAGTCACAAGCTTGTCATATCTGTTAATCAACAGATATCGTTTATTGAAATAGAGTAATGTGGCAGGAACAGCTAGTAATAAGACTACTGAGATAATATTTACATAGCTGATATACGAAAGTCCCAGTAGTCTACTGAGATGTGTAACTACAGTCCCAAGAGCCAGGGGGACGAAAAGTAGCGAAAGTACTAATTGAGCAGAATATTTTGAAAGACTCATTTCAGTCCCAGTTAAGTTTTTTCTGTATTAATTCCTCGAGACGTTTATTATGCGGGGCAAAGTACTCATGAAGTTTATTCTTTATTTTTGGGTCGAGTTTTGACTTATACTCACCAACATTTCTCTTCCGACCTTTATCAATCCTATACGGCTTCAAACCGAGGAATTCAAATATCTCACTGGCAACCTGTTCTGGTTCAGCTTTAAGCCTGTCACTTGTGGTAATAAGGAACTGTTCTCTTGGGTAGTATTTGAACCAGCGTTCCAGCTGCTGGGCGTATCTGCCGCGTGCAATGTAGGAGTGAAATTGGTGTTCTGAGCTGTAACTAATTTCTCCCAAGGTCAACTTTTTCTCTTTGTTGTTAATCCGTGCCTCTTCAAGTTCGATGGCTTCCTCAAAGTCTTCTGTTTCGTTTTTCTGCCTCACGCTCATGTTGTAATGTGAAAATGCTCTCGAGACAGGATCACGAAGTACCACGATAATTTTGACATCCGGCAGCAGTTGATGAGTTCTTTCGGGCACAAGAGGATGATAAAGATAGTAAGGGGTGGCTTCTCCTGTGATCTTGTTGCCAACAAGTGCGCCCACCGGGAAGTGTGATCGATACCATTTACTCCCTCTCTCGAAATTTAGATCGAAATAGTGCACCTCCTTAGTTGTTGGTCGCAAGACATCGGGGTGCTGTGTCAGATACTGCTGCTGCAGTGAAGAGGTCCCACCTTTTTGTGTACCGATAATCAGGTAACCAGGTAGTGAACCGATACCTAGTTTTCTTCTGATTTTTGCAATAATGTCTTTCATAGACGCTTTGTAATTCATAGCTGGACTATTATAATGCTTTATCAAATGAATATGTAATGAAAGAGCAGCTGAAAGATACAAGGTTAAACGTGAATATTATCAAGGGCATCGCAATTCTTGGTGTTGTGATTGGGCACTATCTAAATAGCAATACCGAAATCAATGCCTTTGGATATGCGTATCACTGGATTATCCTGTTCTACCTTACCAGTGGCTATGGCATCTATTACTCTTTGCAGAAACGCTTTTCAGGAAACGTCCAAATTGGAAAGATCGCCACATACTATTTCGACAGATTCATGAGGATTATGCCACTTTTCTACTTAGTCATAGGGCTCTTCGTGATCTCCTTCAAGATGCCCTTTCCTAACATCTACACCTTGCTGGGCATCCGAACTCAAGGGGCCTGGTTTATTGCATCAATCATGCATTGTTACCTGTTTTCAGTCCCGCTGTTTTATCTAATGAGAAAGCTTGGCAACAGGTCTTTTTTGATAATTCTTTCGGTTGGTTTTTTTGCCACACTCGTTTTTCATGCGGCCTTTCTAAATGACATATCTTCGTTGAGTGAGAAACCTTTTGTGTATCTTGACTTCTTTAGTGGACACATCTATATATTCGGTCTTGGTATGCTGCTTGCGAGAATGAAGGACGCGCTGTTTGCGAGACCCAGACTGATCGTGGCCTTTGCAGTGTTTCTACTCACTTTCGTTGCTGCAAGAGCTGTGAGGGGAGGTGCATTAAACAGTATGATGAACGTGTTGTATATATTTGCGGCTATGTGGTTTGTGGGGGTTTTTATTCACTCGAATTTAAAGTCGAATGTTCTGAGGATATTTGATATCTTCGGGAGGTATTCATTGGGAATCTACCTCATTCATTCCAAGGTCTTGGCATGGTTTGCAAACAGCGGCTTACTTATAGGCAATGATCTTTGGAGTATCTATATGTTGGCAGTAATAATTCCAGTAGTGCTTGTGGTAGCCGTTCTACTTGAACTGTTTGTAAACAGTCTTGTGCATAGTGCGAAATATGAAGTGTTGACCAGTTAGCCTACCATGTCTGATGAGTTGAAAAACAAAAAAAGTAGTTCTGAGAGAACGGTTGCCTTTATTGGCGGTCTCCATCGTAGCGGCACAACACTTCTTGCAAATTTGCTTGGTGCGCATTCTGACGTGAGTGCATTTGTAGATACAGGTGCACCAAAAGATGAAGGGCAGCACCTGCAAACAGTGTTTCCAACAGTCAATAAGTATGGTGGATCTGGTAGATTTGCTTTTGATAAACGTGCGCATCTTACAGAGTCTTCTGAGCTCGTCACGGACGAGAACAAACTGAAACTATGGAAACAATGGTCAAAGCATTGGGATCTTGGTAAGAAGATTCTGCTCGAGAAATCACCTCCTAATCTAATGATGACAAGATTTCTACAAGAGATGATTCCCGGAGCTGTCTTCATCATCCTTTTCAGGCACCCCGTTATAACTTCTCTGGCTACACAAAAGTGGAGCAAGACAAGCTTGGATGAGTTGATGCAGCATTGGCTTAAGGCCTTTGAAGTGTATGGCGAAGACAAGAAGCATCTTCGGAAGCTTCACGAAGTATACTATGAAGATCTTATCAGAGAGCCTGAAGCTACAATCTCTAAGCTTTATTTGCATCTTGGCCTTGAGATAGAGAGGTTACCAGAGATTAAAATCCGAACTATGAAAAACACGAAGTACGAAAAGATGTGGAGAGAACTGGAAAAGTCTGACCCCAATTTAATCACGACCCTCACAGATAAGTACGAAAGTCGAATTAACCGGTTTGGGTATACGATGATTCCTGATAAATCGGACGAGTTCAGATATCTGAAACTGTTCTAGTCCGGTCTTTCTACGGAGAATGAGAAGATTGACCCATTATCAAGGCTAATCCCTTCTCCCGCTGTTTTATTCGCTACTACTAGCCCAAGTTGATCAAAACCAATTCCCATCGGCGGAGATGATGTTTTAATGCAAACCATGTCACTATTGTTAATCCATTCTCCAGCGACAACGTTTTTGTCTACTTGAACATCAGAACTTGCAACGTCCCAAAAGTATTGGCGGAACACAGAATCGGCATCTTCAGACCAGAAGGCAACGAAGTTACCATCGGGGGAGACGTCCAAGCTATGTCCGTTGAAGCTGCCACCACCGTGTACATTAGAAATAATGTTAGTACCAAAGTTATAGTATTTAATGAAACCATTCTTTGTGAAGTAAACGCCATCGTTCCCATTCAATGCAGGGTTGAAAGCTGCATCTATCTCTCTCACGACTGTGCCATCACCGTCAGTGATGACCATAGTAGTTCCTAAAAGATCTCCAAAAGTATACTGGAACAATACACGCTCATCGTCAGGAGTAAAAAGTACCTCTAGGCTATCATCGTACATAATTCCGCGACCAAGTACCGGTGGCCACATTTTCACAGAAACCTCTGCTGTCCCATTGTGGAATTTGGCTTCGTAGCTGTCATCAGATTTTCTAAACAGATAGCCAAATGCGTCTCCATCGTGGGCGAAGCCAAGTGCTGCTACAGTTTGCGTAAACGGCTGCAATGTGAAAAAGGGTGATACCGAACTATCCCCGACATTTATTTTGAATAATCTACATTCGGCCGCGCATCTTGCCGTACCAAGTATGCCAGGCTCCTGCCAAGCAATCGCGCTGTATCTCTTGGCGTCAGTCCCGTTAGTTGTAAGCTTGGTTTTGTTACTGCCATCAGTGCCAACTACCCAGACGTTGTTATTTTTTAAGTACGCCACTCTCGGGTCGCTTGCCTCGGTTGTGCCTGAGTCAACAGGGGTGTCGTCAGTATCGTCCCCTGGGTTATCAGACGTTGTGGTTTCATCAGTTGGTGTGACAGTCACTGTAGGTTCTGTGAAGATATCCGGAACCTCGATAGGAGTTCGAAGAAGCAGCACGATAATTATGACAAGTAGACATATTACCAGCGCTGCCATAGCTCCAAGGATTATTAGGATCATCTTTTTGTTTGCTCCCTGCTTTGGGGGCGAAGTTTGGGTTTCAGGAGTAGTTTCTACTTTTGGAACATCATTTTTTTCCATGAGCAGTATTTTTAATAATTTGGTTAATTCTAGCTGATTTTTAAAAGCATATCCAGGATGTTTCTGTGACTGGTTAGTAATGTCGCAGGAACTAAGATATACTGGAGGTGATTAGACTCTCTGCAGTGGCTTACAAGCGCTTATCAAAGAAAACCAGTCGGGAGTACTTCGGAAGGCTCGCTCCGCTATTCAACCTCAACTTCGTAATCTTTGTTGCTGCCATGCTGTTTATACAGCTTGATGGCATAACCCCTCAAACAGTTAGGGTGGTGTCTTCTCTTGCAGTGTTACAGGTATCGATGCAATTTATCTACTCCTTATATTTGGCAGTAAAGCATAGTGTTGGGTTCACGGTTGGAATTCCCATGTCAGAGCTTGGATTTAGATTGAGTGGGGTGCATAAAACTATTCATACAGTCTCGATGTTGCTTGCCGTGGCCGGTGTATGGGGGCTGGCTTATTATATTGCGTTTGTACTTAGTTACTGATCCTCTCTTACGATAGGATACGTATTCAACATCTCACTCCATTCCTTCAGCTCTCTCGATCGTTGTCGTTTTGCCTGCGTTTCGTAGTCAGCATAGCCGTGTATCAACAGGACATTTTCCATAAATCTGAGTCCTGCAGAATATGCACTTCTTAGAGCATTTCTTGAGTAACCAACGTGAGAGTGTACATCTAGAAGCCTATCAATTGGTTTGCAAGCAACTACATGGGTGAGTATCTGCTTTAAACTCGTAGGTATTTCAAAATTAGATGAACTCTGATTAATGAAGTCAAATTGCCCTGTATAAGTTTGAGGATTAACTTGTTGTTCTCTGTCATACAATAATGCAAAGAACCTACGTAGCTCTATCCAAAAATTATCTCCGACCAGTGGCAATACCTGTTTGGCAACAGAAAAGGGGAATCCATCCACGTACTGCTGTCCCCAGTTTGTTTTCGACCTGAGATAATTTGAAAAGACCAATCGCTGTAAGAATTTATGTGGTATACGGGTAGACCGTTTCCAAACAAGAGTATCTTGAAGCTGTGTAGAGACGTTATGCTTTTCGTCATCGGCCATTCCAAGTCCATAGTAGTCGGCAATATCTCCAACATGCCAGCCCTGTCGCATCGCTCCTAGAAGCCAGTTTAGATGCGGTTGCCGAGATAGTTCCAGTTTGAGGTCTTTTTCTCTTTCCAGTAAGTCGTGTAGTCCAATATGACCTCGGTAGAGATCGTATACTCGCCTTTCTTCTGACGAGAGGACAGGCACAAGTTCTGGTGTCACAATCCCATTGTTTTGAACCATAATAGCCGCCCTGTCAACAGCTTTTCTACAAGTCCTCACTTTGATACGTGTTACACCTAATGTATCTGCAATCGCTTGATCCGGGCATTGAGTAGCTTTTCGTGCAATTTCGATAATCTGCCAGGGCTTAAAGGTTATCCTCCCTCCCGAGAGGTACGAACAACCGAACCGGACGCCTACTTCAATTTCCTCCCAAACTTCGGGGCATCCTTGTCGCTCCAATGCAAGAACTATATCTGTGTCTTTTCGGACAGGCCTTTGTAAATAAAAGGTGTTCCGCTCGGGCGGCAGTGCTTTGTACTGGTGCGGTATTATCTCCATTTGATGATATGATTATATAAGATAGGGTTAATTATAAGCTATATTGCTCGCAGTGGCGGGGGTGTGGGGTAGATTTAGTATATTGCGTTCGGGGCGACATAGTGCCATCGTGACATGGGGAGATCATCTTGAAGAGCTTTGTCGGCTAATTTAGATAGCAGGGGTTCGACCAGCTCCGGTCTTTCTCTTGAGATTGCTTCCAGTGAATCAGTTGCTCAGGAAGCTTGTTCATACCCTTTAGTTACAGACAAGCCGGCCGGCAATGCAAAGGGAAGTGTCTGGATTTATATTTTTTTCGCGTATACAATCAAACATAGTTGTTAACATATTTTCTTATGGCAGATGAATTACAGGGCACAGATGTGTCCCCAAAAAAGGGCGGCAATAATACGATGAAAATCGTGATCGTTATTGTTGTCGTTTTGGCAATTTTATGTATCTTATGTATCGCTGGAGTATTCGGCTTCTCTTACTTTACCTTCCAAAGCGTAACAGGAGTAGTAAATGACATTACCAGCGAAACTGTATGTTCAGCTTCCATAAGTAACTCGGAAGGTGTTTACACAGGGCATACGTCAGAGGCTTTTCGTTCGCAGGTAACTCTAGACGAATTCGCAGTTATGGCAACTACTCTTGAAGATGATATCTGCCCGGAGCTAACGGGGTTGGATGCTTTTGGAGCTATCCTTAGCGGATCCCAGATCTCCTTCAACGAAGGACCTTCTGGGGTGGAGTTTAATGTGGGAGGGACTTTTGCGGGTCATACAATGAACCTTGAAATGAGTGGCCCCCGTGGTAGTTTAGTGATTGACAGGTTCAGTGTAGATGGTGTGGGTAACTAAATCTACATGAGTGTGAAGTCCTGAGGATCAATTGATAGCCTCGCTTTTCTCCGAAGTAGTATCCGTTGTGATATTCGGTGATAGTGTACGTAGTGTGGTACACTTATATAATGGATATAGAGAAAGGTGCTAAACAAGAGAATCCGAAACCGTCAAGATATGGCGCTTTGCTCAAGAGATATTTGATGATACTTGCTGTCTCAGGAATGGTGGTTTATGGAGGAATTTACCATGTAAGTAACGGAAATGTCCCTTTGTTTGTAGCGAAAGTAGTGGACGCTATTGAAGGCGGAACATTATCAGACGAACTATCTGAATGGTTTGCCTCACGCGGTGAACATGACAGTGAGATTGAAATGGGAGAGAGATTACCGGTCCCGGATACCTTTATGAATGAATACTCTCCTATCATCGATCTCTACCAGGTAGGATACAGTAACAACATAGCTTTTACGGAGATTCGGGAGGTTGATATCTTTGCCCGGCATCAAAGTGGTTCATATGTAACGATCCCTTTACCTCAACACGATCGGGAGGATAATGGATACATGTTATATGCTGGGGTGTCAAATGGTGAAGAAGTGGTTGAAAGTGGGGGTGCGCGTAGCAGTGACTATGGAGGTGTGATTGTCGAAGATGGACGACTAAGGGTCGGTTTCCCCAATGATTTCACAGGCACAGATGAGCATACTCCGTTTGAACAAGCCATTCCTGGAGTAAATGCAGACGCCGTCATATCATACTTTGCGGTTGTTGATTCTAGGACTGCCGATCGGGATCTTGGCGAACTCAACAACATAAGAGGCGTAGCAGGAAAGCGTGTTGCAAATAGCCCTGAGTTCTCATCTATGATAGTGACTTACTACCTTCAGGATGGATCATTTGTTACCGTAATAGGTTCTTCTTTCAGACAACCTGATTATGAAACAGGAGAATTCAACCCCAGGTTTGTTGACGATTACACTATCCCACAGTTGTATTCGCTCGCAGAACAATATGGCAATTTGCGTTTTAGAGATGATTTGTCAAGAGTAATAGTTGCCTTCCCCGATCCAGGTCCGAGCATGAGTATGATTAGATCCACTCCTATCAATTTATCAGAACTACACGCGTCTGAGTACGAACCATTTCTGTTTCCGGGGCAAGAGGGTCGGAATCTCTGGTACCAGACATATGGGGGCAATGCCTCTGCTGCTGGACGTTTGGTCTCAAGTATGCCACGTAAACCATTCACGATTGGGATACTTCCGGAATAGTTAAGGAAGATTACTCCATTTCAATCCGCCTTTGAAGCTTGAAGAGCCGGTGCCTGCCCCTATGTTTGAGTGTCTGCTCAACTATCGACTTTTGTGTGAGGAGGGTTCGGCTCTCCAGTCAGTAATCATCGCCTTATTTAACTTAGCGAGACGTGTAAACTTCTCTTCGGTCGAGTGTCCATCCCATTCGATCGCGTCAGTATCAGAGATCCTTAAACAGTGACTAAACTGATCCAGCTCAGCGTTATGAATGTGGAAGCTCAACTGGCCAGTTGGGGTCTGGATCAAGACGAAATATGCCCAGCCTTTGTCTTTGTGTTTACCTTAAAACAGTTTCGGGATCTGACTCAAGGGTAGTTTGTGGTGTATGTGTTTCAATAGATACATATAATAAGTATATCATATACATCTTGAGTATCTAAGTTTTGAAGCTAAATGTACCCCTTAAACGGCTTCTGCTACAGTTCTAGCCACGCTTTTGTTAAATGGGCTTGGAATGATTTTGTCTGTTGTTGGCTTACTCACCAGGGATGCTATTGCTTCAGCAGCTTTAACCTTTATTTCGTCAGTCACATTTCGTACTTTCTTGTCGAGAAGGCCACGGAAAATACCCGGAAAACCAAGAACATTGTTAACCTGGTTAGGAAAATCTGATCTTCCCGTGGCGACAATAAGGGCTCCGGCTTTTATTGCTGCATCTGGCATTATCTCTGGGATTGGGTTGGCCATAGCGATAATAATAGGGTCGGTGCTCATCGATTCAACCATAGCCTCTGAGACAAGATCGCCCCTACTGACACCAATGAAAATGTCTGCATCTCTCATCGCATCTGTCAGACTCCCGGATAAATTGTCAGCATTGGTAAACTCTAAAAGCTCTTTTTTGTGTTTCGGCAGTTCTCTGTCAGAGCTGATTATCCCCTTTGAGTCAAGAAGGAGGAGGTTTCTGATTCCAAAGTTAAACAAAAGTTTTGCTGATGCAATGCCGGCAGCACCTGCTCCGTTTATAACAACCCTCATTGAGCTTAACTGCTCTCCCTTCACTTTTGCTGCATTAATGAGCGCTGCAAGAATGACAATCGCTGTACCGTGCTGGTCATCATGAAAGACCGGTATGTCGAGCTCATCCTGGAGGCGTGTTTCAATTTCGAAGGCCCTGGGGGCAGAGATATCTTCCAGGTTGATTCCGGAGAAGCTCGGAGCTATGTTTATTACGGTTCGCACAAATTCATCCGGATCCTGTGTAGCAATTACAATCGGAACAGCATCCACACCGGCAAACTCCTTAAAAAGGATACACTTGCCCTCCATTACAGGTATTGCAGCCTCAGGGCCGATGTTTCCCAGACCAAGCACTGATGAGCCATCAGATATCACAGCGATCGTATTTGCCCGCCAGGTCAGCTCTTTCACCAGAGATCTGTCGTCTGCGATGGCGCTGCTGACCGCAGCAACTCCAGGCGTATAAGCAATCGAGAGTTCATCCTTATTTGTAACCGGAACTTTACTCTTGACTTCGAGTTTGCCTTTGTTGGCTCTATGGGATTTAAGTGCTGCTTTTGCGTAGTCCATGTACTAGATTAGTAAGATGTATGGTGTTTATTTCGAATACCGAATCTCCCAACCATAAAGTCGGGAGCTACATTGTAGCAGAGAGTTTTTAATCTATGGGAAGTCCTACATTCTAGAACGAACTGCAACACTTCGATTAAGTAACTGCTGGTAGGTTTCAGCAGGTGTTAAATATCCAAGACGTTTTCTTGGCCTGTTATTGAGTTCTTCTGCAATATCATCCAGTTCTTCTTGTGTGAGTTTATCAATATTATGTCTTTTTGGTAAGTACCCTCTAAGAAGCATGTTTGCATTTTCGTTGGCACCTCTCTCCCAACTGGAATAGGGATGGCAGAAATACACTTCTACTCCAATCTCTGCTGTGACTTCTTCATGATTTGTAAACTCTGTTCCATTATCTACAGTAATTGTCTTACACTGGAATTTGGAAAGTTTTTTGATTATTGCTCTTGCTGTTAGATCTGCTGTCTTTGCCTCAAGCTTCGTGAACTGCACTAGTCCTGTCATTAACTCATTGAGGGTATTGATTGCTTTCTTCTTAGGATAGATAACACTGTCTCCTTCCCAATGTCCAAATTCACTTCTTTCTTCTACTACCTTGGGACGTTCTGATATACTTACCCTGTTTGGTATCTTGCATTTGTGTGTTTTGCGTCCTTCCCACTTTGTACGCTTCTTTTTACCCCTCCTAAGATACTGATAAATCTTGTTCTCTACACAGTATTCATCTGTGTAGATGAAGTTGTATATTGTTTCATGACAGATGTAGTCCTTTCTCTTCTTCAGCTTCATTCTTCCTGCTATCTCCTCTGGTGACCATCCAACCTTAAGCTTGGAGAGTATGTAGTTCCTTGTTCTAGAGTGTGTAATTCTTTTCGCATTTTTACTAGACCTTTCCTGTTTTGTTTCGTAGTCAAGTTGAGCAATATCTGCAAAGTATCCGTTTGGGGTTCCCCTGTTTTTGATTTCTCTTGATATTGTTCCTTTGTCTCTCCCTATTTCATTTGCTATCGCTGTTAGGGTAAAATCTTGTTGTAGCAATACTTCTATTGCTACTCGATCTGCAGCGGTTATTTGTTTGTACTTCATAATGCAACGATTATACCGTTGCAGTTCGTTTTAGAACTTAAGA
>JBHHUN010000032.1:0-11218 GCA_046753765.1 Candidatus Dojkabacteria bacterium
TGCTGCTGGGCCGTCACGCGTTAGTATATAATGTTGCATAAGTTTATCATAGGCTCGCAGTGAATCTGCTCAGATTAAAATCACACGACTGGGTTATTACCATAATTATCAGCCTGCTTCTGTTTATAGGCACGGTAGTTATCTATTCCACGACACTTTACTCTGTCTCTGAGGCTCAGGGTGCGGGTACGCTTCCAAAGCAGCTGATTTTTATCATAATCGGTGTAAGCGCCTATTTTCTGCTCTCGCTGGTAGATTTCAGCTGGCTGCAAACAAGAGCCATCCTGGTATTTCTCTACATTGCTATCATTGCTTTCCTTATTTTCGTAGTGTTTTTTGGTGAGAACATTGCAGGCACAAACCGCTGGATAGACATAGGATTCTTCTCATTCCAGCCATCAGAATATGCAAAGATCGTTCTGATTCTGGTTACTGCAGCAATATTCACAATCGAGGAGAAAGTTGTCAGCAACAAAACCATTAAATTTAATAAATCGAAGGGGAAGGCTCTTAAAGGTTATAAAAGCATTCTTGAAAGGGTAAAGCAGCTCTGGACCGAAAACACTCAAATTCGCAAATATACACTGAGTATCCTCACTGCTCTGCCCATTGTTGTTCTTACACTGATACAGCCGTCACTTGGGAATGCAGTTATCCTCCTGTTGTTATGGGTAATGCTACTGTTTGTTGTGTTTCCGAAACAACATCAGCTATTACTGATAATTCTCATTATTGTCGCCGTTTTCGCAATACTGGCCCAGCTGTTACAGATCACCAGGGTTGAATATACGCTATCACTCGAAATGGGATCATCTCAGCCAAACCTGGTACTAATAGGGGTTCTTATTGCTTCCGTTGTGATCGGTTTGGTCGCAGGAAGACTTAAACCATATATGTTCGTGATAATTCCACTGATTGGAGCTGTATTGTTTTCAGCAACAGTATTTGGCTGGAATAACATTCTGACAAACTACCAGAAAGACCGCATTGATACTTTTGTACAGGGCCCGGAATCAGACCCACTTGGTACAGGTTATCAGGTAAGGCAATCGAAGGTGGCGATAGGTGCCGGGCGTTTTTACGGCAGAGGGTTTTTGCAGGGGACGCAAAGTAACTTAAACGTCTTAACACAAGCCCACACTGACTTTGTTTTTGCCTCCCTTAGTGAACAATTCGGCTTTCTTGGTGGTGGATTAGCACTTATACTATACTTAATCCTTATATTTCGGATACTACGCATTGGATCAGAAGCCACATCCGAATTTGGTACCGTTGTAGCTGTCGGTGTAGCGGTGCTACTGCTGCTTCACGTCCTTATTAACATTGGAATGAATATGGGTAAGCTGCCTGTCACCGGTATTCCATTGCCACTTGTCAGTTACGGTGGAAGCTCAGTTTTCGTGACGCTCATCTCACTTGGAATTGTCCAGTCAATCTCGGGAAGCAAGAGGGCAGTTGACATATCAGACAGTTTGATGCTAAGATCACTAAGCTGATTAATCATTACATATGGCAAAGTTTGCAGTCGTAAAGTTGAAGAACGCCCAGTACAAGGTCACAGAAGGCAATGTGATCGAAGTGCCAAAGATTGAGGGTAAAGCCGGTGATAAGCTTACCATCGACGAGATCCTGCTTAAAGTTAACGATAGCAAGGTAGAAATTGGCAAGCCCACGATTGCCAAAGCTAAAGTTACTGCTGAAATTGTGGAACAGATAAAAGGTGAAAAAGTCGTTAGCAGTACATATAAAGCCAAATCAAGGACCCGCCGAAAAGTAGGCCACAGGTCACTGCTTACAAGAATTAAAATTAATAAGATCACTTAAAATATGGCACATACAAAGGCACAGGGCTCAGCAAAAAGACAGGTAAATGTTGCCGGAAAAAGACTCGGCTTAAAGCGTGCTGCAGGTCAGTTTGTAAGAGGTGGAACAATTATAGTGCGACAGAAAGGAACAGTTTTTCACCCTGGAAGAAATACGAAAATAGGTAAAGACTTTACTATATTTGCAGCAACAGATGGAACTGTCAGCTTCAGGGATATGACAGGGAACCACAGTGGGCAGAAATTTATCGACATAACCCCTGCAAAATAGTCTTCTTTCTTCTTTTTACAGGGCAAGTTATACTAGAGCCATGAGGGCACTTATCCAGAGAGTAAGCAGAGCAAAAGTAACCGTAGCCGACAAGACTGTCGGTGAAATTGGCTCTGGAATGTTGATTTTCGTTGGTATATCAACATCCGACTCAGATAAAGATATTGACTACATAGTCAGAAAACTAGGGACCCTTCGAATTTTTCCAAAGGGTGATGCGCGAGATGATAAGTTTGGCAAAAATATTCACGATATCGGAGGTGGATTACTGGTTATCCCTCAGTTCACGCTTTACGGCTCACTTCGTAAAGGGACGAAGCCTGAATTTTCGAAGGCGATGCAGCCTGAGTCTGCCCGTAAGTTATTTGATAGGATAATAGCAAAGTTAGAAGCAACAGGCATTGATGTTCAGACCGGAGCCTTCGGGGAATACATGCAAGTTGAGTCTGTTAACGATGGCCCCGTTTCATTTATGCTTTCATCAGACCACGTTCAATGAAGTTTACACTGGATTCCAACAACCCAAAAATGATTGTAGCTCTTGGAAACATTGGCAAACAATACGATAATACGCGCCATAACGCTGGTTTCATGTTTCTTGACTATATTACTGACACTCTCAATCTGACTGCTTCTTTAGTTTCAGAAAAGGATAGCGACCTCATGAATATGAAAAGATATCAGAACCCTAATCTGATCACTCTCAAACCTTACACTCTAATGAACTCTTCCGGTAAAGCCGTTAGAGAAGCGATCAAGTATCACAATTTTCCTCACGAAGATATCCTGCTTATACATGATGATCTTGACATCCCGCTTGGCAAAAGCAAGATGCAGCTCGGTGTATCACCAAAAGATCACAAGGGGGTCATCTCCGTTGAGCAGCAAATGGGGTCGAAAGATTTCCTGAGGCTGCGCATTGGAATAGAAAACCGTCAGCAGGGGAGTAGAATTCCCGGTGAAGATTATGTACTGCAAAAATTCTCGGACAATGAAAAAGTCATGCTTAAAACATCATTTGCTGAGATTCTGGATACTTACTTCGAGATGCGGGCTATTGCTTAAGTCGCGATCTTCTCCGCTGCAGCCTCCTTTTGAAGTTTTAAATCTTCCTTCGCAGTTCCACCAAACCTTCTAACTCTTCCGGCAAAATCGAGAATCGCACGTTTGAACTGTTCGGCGCCAAAGTCAGGAAAGTACACGTTAGTGAAGTAAAGTTCTGCATATGTGGCCTGGAATGCCATGATTCCACTCGTTCTGTGCTCACCTGAAGTCCTTATTATCAGGTCAGGATCAGGGATATCGCTGCCGTCAAGATAGTCAGAAACTAGCTTTTCATCTGCATGCTTGACTCCGTCTTCAAGCATCTTGTTGAAGGCTCTGACAATATCGTCTCTGCCGCCGTAATCAAGACACAGCTGAGCGTTAAGTCCATCAAAATGTTTTGTGGCGTCTTCAAGATCAGCAATAACTTTCAGAACATCTTCAGGAAGCCTGTCCTTCCGCCCAAAGTGTCTGAAACGAACCTCTTCTTTAACAAACTCTATTTTGTACTTTTTAAAGCTCTCTTTAAGCATCTTAAAGAGCATCTTCACCTCTTTGGGGTCTCTACTGGTCAGATTTTCTGTCGAAAGCGCCCAGAAGGTTAAATACTCAACTCCCATTTCACGGCATTCATCGAAATACGCCTTCAACCTGCTGAACTCTGTTGACTGTTTATGTCCCATCCATGGATGCAGTCCACGTTCTCTTGCCCATCTGCGGTTTCCATCAGGTATTATAACGACATGCCTTGGGATTCTTTGCTCACTACGCATACGGACCAACTCCTTCGAGAGATTAAGTAAGCTTCGGGCCTCGTCTTTCACAAAAGAATCTTTCTTCTCAACCTTGAACTTCTTATACTTCTTTTCAATTTTGCGCCATTCATAACTCATGCCAGTGACCCTTACCGGAAAGGGTGCCTTTTGTACCCAGCTGAGAAGCTCGTCAAGCTTACTTTCGGGTCCTTGAGCTACAACAAGAACCGATCCATCGGATTTATTCTCGACATAACCCTTAAGACCAATGAGGTTAGCAACTTTAGACAGGTTTCTCCGCAGATTAACACCCTGTACGAGTCCGAATATCTCGATTTTTAGCTCCTTATCGTGCATGTATGTATTATTAATTACTAAAACAAAAGGTGGACTGCCAAAATGGTACTACAACAAAACTATGATGTCCACCGCTCCTATGCGATACACTTTATAACTGAGGAATAGTGATTATATTACAGTTTTACTGAAAAATCCTAATTTGCGAAAATACACACTCGCAACTATAATTGTTTCAGCTTTCATTCATATCATAAACACTATGACAACAATTGGTGAACAATCAGATTGGAAAAAAGGTGACTTTGACTCGCTTAAGCTCCCAAAACAATATCTACCAAGAATTAAATCCGTAAAAGACCTGCAACCTGCAGTGTTGCTCCAAAATATTGATGAGCATGTTGGCAAAGTTGTAAGTCTAAATGGATGGGTATATAACATAAGGTCATCCGGGAAGATCTTTTTCCTGCAGTTTAGAGACGGATCAGGCGACATTCAGGCAATAGTGGAGAAGAGTAGTGTAAAATCAAATGTCTGGGAAGCTGTGGAGGAGCTCACAATAGAATCCTCACTACAGTTAACCGGTAAAGTTAAAAAAGATGACAGGTCACCTTTTGGTTTTGAGCTGGATGTTACCTCTATCACGATCATACATCTAGCACCTGAATACCCAATATCTAAAAAGGATCACGGCCCGGATTTCCTTCTCGACAACAGACACCTGTGGTTAAGGTCCAGCAAGCAAAGAGCAGCTTTAAAGGTCAGGGATGAGATCTTTTATTCGATCACAATATTCCTGAGAGAAGAAGGTTTTACAAGAGTTGATACTCCTATCTTCCAACCTGTCTCATGCGAAGACACCTCAGAGCTGTTCGAGGTTGATTACTTCGGCGAAAAAACATATCTTACTCAGTCGGGTCAGCTCTACTGTGAAGCTGCCGAGTTTGCTCTGGGAAGAACTTATGACTTTGGTCCGGTGTTTCGCGCTGAAAAGTCGAAAACACGCAAACATCTGATCGAATTCTGGATGATGGATGCAGAGCTTCCGTTTACTGATCTGGATGGCCTGATGGATTTTGAAGAAGCAATGTTAAAAAGAATTATCTCGGATTGTCTGAAAAACTGTGCTTACGAACTTACTGTTCTCGAAAGAGATACCACTAAGCTCAGGAAAGCAATAAAAGAGCCATTCATAAGGCAAACACATGCTGATACCATCAAGCTGCTCAATGAGAAGTTTGACGCCGGTCTCTCAGAGCTTGAAGATATCGGAGCGCCCGAGGAGGCACAGCTTTCGGAGCTGTTTGATGTACCTGTCTTCATCACGGATTGGCCTGCAGCAATAAAAGCATTTTATATGCCAAGGTTTAAAGGCAGCAAAGACACAGTCGAACGAATGCGCGCAGTAGATTTGGTTGCTCCTGAAGGGGCAGGGGAGCTTATGGGTGGAGCTGAACGTGAATTCGACTACAACAAGATGCTGAAAATGCTCAAAGAGAGAGATTACAACTATAAAGACTATGAATGGTATATGGACCTCAGGAAATATGGCTCAATTCCACACTCCGGTTTTGGCATTGGACTTGAACGTACTGTAAGATGGATTACAGGTGTTAAACATATCAGGGAGACAATTCCTTTTCCCAGGATGCTAAACAGGCTGTATCCATAATATATTAAACCAAACAGGTGAAAAAGCTACTATCTGTCATTGTTTTTGTTGTAGTAGCTTCTGCAGTCGCACTTGTTTACTTTCAATACCAATCTAATCAACCCCAACCGGACAAAGAACAACTTCAATCCGACATTGCAGCTGCAGAGGAATCATATAAAAAAGATGTTACTTCCACCGAATCATTCTATACGCAACTGCTTTCAATCGAGCAATATCTAGATTCTCTTACGAAGCGTCAGAAGGCCGGCAGCCTTTTTATGGTAAATATTTTCGGTACCAGCCTTACTGATGAAGCAAAACAGCTTATTAATCGCAACCATCCGGGCGGAATCATCATGATGAGCGGGAATATTACCGGACCAGTGCAGTTGACGTCGTTAATATCAAATGTCAGGATTACCACTGACTACGAGATGCTAATTGCAGTTGATCAGGAAGGCTATCCTGTCGCCAGAGTTGAATGGGAGAAATATGCTGATGCGAATACAGCTGTGCTCGGCGCTAACACCAGTGCAGCCGAAATCAGTGAGATGTACAGCTCCAGATCAAAACAGCTGTCGAAACTTGGCTTCGATATCAACTTCGCACCAGTAGCAGATATCTCTTATCCCGGTTCCTGGGTAACAGATAGATCATTCTCATCAGACTCTGCAAAGGTCACAAATATTGTAACTGCCATCGTTAAACAAGATAATCCGGGAGGAACTACGCACTCTGTAAAGCATTTCCCCGGACTGGGAAGAGCAACAATAGATTCACATGCCCAGCTTCCTGTGATAGATGCTTCCAAAGCAGATATGATGGCTTCTGACCTCCTGCCTTTCCAGTCGGCTATATCTGCCGGGATACCGACAGTCATGATTGGCCACGCAATATATCCTAATCTTGACGCAGATAATCCGGCATCTGTCTCCAAACTAATCCAAACAGATCTCTTGCGCGGAGAGATGGACTTCTACGGAGTTATTGTCAGCGACGATATGAAGATGGGCGCATTAGACGGCATCGAGAACCGCTATGCAAAGGCAGTCCTGGCAGGCACAAACATTGTCGTGCTTATAGACACTTATGACAAAATTGATGCAGCTGTAACACAGGTTAGCACTCAGGTTGATGAAGCGATACTCAATGAGAGGCTAAGAAAGGTAATAAAAACCCTGCTTGGCGGCAGGGTTTAGATTCCGAATTGACTCTTCCCCTAATGTTTGAATTCCATCCGGATCAAATTGTTATCCTTATCTATCTTAAACAGGTATTCGATCGCGTTAGTAAGAATAAACTCATATGTCGATTTGTTACCAGAGTTACTTATATTCACAGAACTTACATCTCTCACGCCCTGAGGAACAAAGTTAGTTGAACCGCTCCCGCCATTTCCTACAATTTTGTCGTTGCTAAGATTCTTGATAACAATGGTTATCTTTGTATCCGTATAGGTCGCAGTGATATTTGGGTAAGTATCTGCGGGCCCGGTTAAGAAAAGATTATAGTTAAAGTAACTCGGTGTGTCCCCATAGTTATACCTGTCTATTGCAACTACGTTACCTGTAGTTCCTGTAGAGATACTCTTACTGGTCTTGCTATACTCTTCCGCAGCACCTGTGCTTTCTTCTTCCTCTTCTGTTACCTCAACTGTAGGTGTGGGAGTTGTTTCACCACCCTCAATCTCGTTTGGAGTAATCTCTTTTACATCAAGCACCACGTAATTTGTACCACCTTCTGTTAATTGATGAAGTACATATGTACTCGCCTGGTCAAGTGTAATCAGGAATGAATCTACTGTACCTTCCAGTGGTTCATGGTTAACACTGTCGACAATAGATGATGGTATAACCGCTACCTGCTCAAAATCAAGCTCTGCGTTACTTTTCAGTACATTCATCATCTTCAGTGTCAATCTGTTTGTCTCAGCCTCGAACGTTGCCGTGGTTTCCGGAACTAGTACATCTTCAGTGTCGGAGGTAATACCGAACTGTACTCTGATGAAAGTCTCATATTGCTGAACATCAAGAGTCTCAACAGTAAATGCTGCTTCGCTGGCTTTGCCGATCGTTTGATCATCCGCATTATATTTATTGTTTTTCTGCTTCCCGGCAGCCTCGCTGTCAGACAGAATCTCCGGGCCAAGGATCAGATCTGTGGGATCAACAGTTGGTTGAACTGTCGGTGTTGGGGTAACTGCTACCTCGGTACCATCACCACCTCCTGCATTCAGGAAAGTCCTTATGCCAAAGTAGGCAGCTACTGCCAATACAATAACTATTACAACCCAAATTATAACTTTTGCGGGAGAACCTCCACCTTCTTTATCGTCTCCTCCAAGTCTTTTTAACTTGGACTTTTCCAATTTATCAGCTCCGCTGGTAATTGCCCGGCGCTGTGTTAATGTCGCTTTCTCTTCAAGAGCCATTATTGGTGCAGTAATATTTATATTTCCAGCAATAGTATATGTTATTCACGCGAGCAGATCAACAGAGCTGGTTAGCCTGCTAACCAGCTCTGTGTGTTACATAGATACTGGGTAACAGGCTCGGTTGTGTTAAAATGTAATTTTCGCATCTCAGTATGGGATCAGGAAAAACAGATAAAATTGTGGTCAAGGGTGCCAGATCTCATAATCTTAAGAATATTGATGTTGAGATACCCAAAGATAAACTTGTTGTAATAACAGGACTCTCCGGGTCGGGAAAATCTTCTTTGGCATTCGATACCATCTATGCTGAAGGGCAGCGTAAGTACGTCGAGTCACTTTCATCTTACGCGAGGCAGTTCCTTGGCATGATGGAAAAAGCGGATGTAGATCTGATAGAAGGGCTATCTCCTGCAATATCGATTGACCAGAAATCATCGGGGCACAATCCACGCTCAACAGTTGGAACCATTACTGAGATTTATGATTATCTTCGTCTGCTTTACGCACGCGCGGGTCACCCGCATAGTCCCGTCAGTGGAAAGAGACTCGAATCCCAGACAGTACAACAGATTGTTGATCGCATACTTGCTTTTCCCAAAAAGTATGGTCAAAAGAAACTAAGGATTATGCTGCTGGCTCCGGTCGTAAAGAACCGCAAAGGTACTTACGAGGAGCTTTTCCAGCGATACCTCTCACAAGGATTCATCAGGGCGCGGGTAAACGGCGAGATGTACTCACTCGAGGAGGATATTAAGCTTGATCGCTATAAAAAACATAATATTGATGTAATCGTCGACAGATTAGTTGTTGAGGATGGCAAACAGGATGAAGATTTTGTAAAGCGGCTAACAGACTCTGTAGAGACTGCCTTAAATCTTGGTGACAGGGAGATTCTTGTAAACATCATTGATGAACATCAGGATGAATTTTTCTCTGAAAAGCTTGTCGACCCCGAGACAGGTGAGTCGTTTCAGCAGATTGAACCACATACGTTTTCATTCAACTCCCCTCACGGCGCCTGCCCAAAATGCGACGGACTTGGTCATATCCGTGAGATCGACAAAAGACTTGTTCTCAACCCAAGATTAACAATCTCAGAAGGTGGACTCTTCCCATGGTCTAAGATGGCAGATAACGCAGACTCATGGCACATGCAGCTTCTCAGAGCAGTCGCGGACAGTGAAGGATTTTCTATCAGAGAGCCACTGGGTCAGTTAAGTGAGGAGCATCTGCACACAGTTCTATATGGGGCAGGGGACAGGAAGTTCAGCTTTAAGTATACGAATCGTTCCAACGGTTCCAATTCGACAGTATCAGTCAGGTATGAAGGGTTGATCCCCTCACTGTTACGCAGATACCAACAGACGAACTCCGACTATATCCGCAAAGATATAGAACAGTACATGCACGAGATGGAATGCCCACAATGTAAGGGCGCAAGACTTAATAACGTTGCACTTGCTGTAACCATTGAAGACACAAATATCTACGAGCTCACACATCTGCCACTTAAGAAATTCAAGCCCTGGCTTGATAGAACCAAAAGCCCTTCAGGTATATCAAGCACCAGTGACTCACTAACAAAGCAGGAGTTGACTATTGTAAAACAGGTATTTAAAGAGATCGAGGCACGTGTTGATTTTCTGCTAGCAGTTGGTCTGGATTATCTAAGTCTTGGTAGAACGGCAAGAACACTTTCCGGTGGAGAAGCACAACGTATTCGGCTTGCTTCACAGATAGGAACTGGTCTCTCAGGTGTGCTCTATGTTCTTGATGAGCCTTCAATCGGTTTGCACCAGAGAGACAACAACAGGCTCATCAAAACTCTGCAAAATCTTAGGGACCTGGGTAATACAATACTTGTAGTTGAGCACGATAAAGACACAATCCTGACGGCAGACCACGTTATTGATATGGGACCCGGAGCGGGAGAGCACGGTGGCAAGATCGTAGCTGAAGGAACACCTGAACAGATTAAGAAAAACAGCAAATCACTGACCGGACGATATCTTTCAGGAAAGGTTAGCATAAATATAGAAGAGATAAAATCACTCGCAAAACAGATTAATAATATTCCGGACGGTATCCTTAAAAGTGACGAAGACAGTAAGCTCACATTAGTTGGAGCGAAGCATAACAATCTAAAGAATGTTACCGTAGACTTCCCTTTGGGGAGTTTTATCTCTGTTACGGGGGTATCAGGTTCAGGTAAGTCATCACTTGTAAACGAAACACTGACACGTATCCTCAAACGCCAATTCTATAGATCCAAGGCGATACCGGGGAGTTACGAGAAGCTGGAGGGTACTGAAAATGTCGATAAAATTGTTGAAATCGACCAATCAGCTATTGGGCGGACACCACGTTCCAACCCGGCGACTTATACAGGTGTATTCACAAGCATCCGCGATATTTACTCTCAGACAAGAGAATCTAAGGTGAGGGGCTACAAGCCGGGAAGGTTTAGTTTTAATGTCAGGGGTGGGCGTTGTGAGACATGCCAGGGAGACGGACTTCTTAAGATTGAGATGCAGTTTTTATCTGATGTGTATGTTCAGTGTGATGTCTGCAAAGGACTCAGGTACAACCGCGAGACGCTGCAAATTGATTATAAAGGTAAAAATATCGCTGAAGTACTTGATATGACTGTGAAGACAGCTCTTGATTTCTTCAAAAATATCCCCTCTATAAAGAACAAGCTCATCACGTTAGATCAGGTTGGACTGGGGTACATCCGCCTAGGTCAGTCGGCCACAACACTCTCGGGTGGAGAAGCCCAGAGGGTTAAGCTTTCCTCAGAACTGAGCAAACGAAGCACTGGTAAGACTGTCTACGTTCTGGATGAACCAACAACGGGTCTACACATTGATGACATTAAAAAGCTTCTTGTTGTATTGCATTCGCTAGTTGAAAGAGGCAATACCGTTATCGTAATTGAGC
>JBHHUN010000033.1:0-10720 GCA_046753765.1 Candidatus Dojkabacteria bacterium
ATTGACACCCCGCACCTTCACAGCGTTTGCAAAAAGGTTGCTGCTGCCTAACTGGGTGAGCGTATCGGTGCCATCCCAAAAATATAGATTCCTGCCCCCAACAACGAATAGAACTTCATCGAATAGCGGCTTTTTGTATGCCATGAGTCCCTTAATTCCGCCCGTACCACTTAATGTAGTAGCAATTAAATCCCTTCCTGGACGTGTGCGCCAAACACCAACCCGATCATGTGACATATTGTATAAGAACTTCGCCTCCCTAAAGGGTATCTGAGTAGCCTTAACCCTCTGATTCATCGTGCCCCCCAACGGTTCAAACCAATATGTTGTTTTTGTCGCCTTTCGCTGTGCCATTATAAAGTGTCTAAATAATCACTGATCGTGCCGTATCCTCTTCCAATAGCATTTGTCCCCCTGTCACGGGCTAATATAAACTCTGTACTTTCTGTGAAATTTACTGCCCTATTTACCCTTTCGGCACCCCTCCAGGCCATTAATGCCTTAAAGGATCGGTTATATTTTCCTGTCCCCTCCCAAGGCTCGTTAATTGAATTATCAAACAATCCCACCCTATCGGTTTGCCCCATCTTTATAAAACAATCTGCTGTGGCACCATGAGCTAACAATAAATGATGACCCTCTGGCAGGCGCGGTACATCCGTGTCATTAACCAGCTTGCTGGGTTTCTGTTTGTAGCGCACAAACACACCATCGTCTCGCGCACTACTGTTATTATCCAGAAGTAATGTCTCTGGGATCGGTAATATCTTGAGGGTGCTCGTTGGTAAACCTGCCGCCAAACGAGCCTCAAAGATGTAACGTGGATCTGATTCTGCAAACGTGTCTTCGACCCGTGTACCCCTACGCCACCTATATATATCTTCGTCTTTGGCGGGCATTACGCGTATATGGTCCGTTGTGGGTTCTCCGGACGAACTGTCGTTTTGATACTTAATCCCCACCCATAAGATGCTACTAGCATCCGTGAGATCTCCCAATAATGTGTAAACTCCCGTAAATACGTATATGGTGTCGCTATCCCAGTCGTCATCGATTGTGGTATCAAGCTCAACTGTGGTTGTATTTGTATAACTCTCGATCTTAGCTACAACATCGTCTGTTGAGTTGAGCACCTTTGCGCCAACCATTGCATTGGTAAATATCGGCGTAGTAGCTACCAAGGTTGTGCCCGTAGAGGATGTATCTGCTGTTCCCGTTTCATCATAAGTGGGGCATACGGCCGATTGTGAATAAAATTCGGGATGGCGCTTACCAAAAACAGGGTATACCTCCTCTAAATAACGGTTATTGATAAAACGGTCAATTGTGTCAGCGTCTACATCTGCATCAACTACGTCCCCCTCTTGAGTAAGGTAGTTAAGGTTTTCTGCAACTGTTTCCCGAAGATCCTTTAAGTTCATAGTTTTAGAATAATTTGGCTACAAAGGCAAACACGTTATCGTTATTATCATTTAGAATCTTGGTTGAGCCGCTATTTTGAAATGCGTAAAACTCTATATCAACCCCAGCACCAATAGACTGTAACGTAGTAACCGGAATATTCTGATTGCTTGCGGCTGCAGGCTGATTATTGGCCGCCACCGAACTACCATTGACATAGATTAGTGATCTACCGGTTCCCGCACCAGCAATGTCTTCAAAACGCAATGTTAAGTGAATAAGATAAAGGCCCGCCACTTTCGTAGTATACTTATCGTTTGCTAAGTCAAACGCACTGTTGGGATCAAATGTCTCTGTGTCCCAGGTAATCAGGGTAGCACTACTGTCGTTAATATTTTGTGTTGACGACTTGGTGACCCTTGCTCCCTCCTGTGGAAATACTGAATAAGAATTATAATCAGCATCTCCTACCACCATATTGTCACTGGCGTCAACCGTTGCGATATTCTGCTCTGTGCCCCCCACATCCTTAATCTTGAATGCATTGGCATTACCTAGTATCACGTCTCCATCCTTATTGGTCACACTGTCAATGACGACACCGTTGTTAGTGGTCGATTCACTAATAGTGTCGATGCTCAGGGCGTTAATGACGGGATCTGTCAAAGTAGGATCTGTCAAAGTAGGACTGGTTAGCGTTTTATTAGTCAATGTCTCTGATCCTGTTAGACTAGCCGCTTTGTCCCCACCCGCAACCCCTGAGAGTTTAAAGTCGTGACTATTTTGATCAGTGCTGCTGCTAATCCCCACCTTCGATTCAACAGCTTCCTGTGCATCCATTAAAGCGTCCAGGATCACATCGAGTTCGACACCCGAAGTGTTCATAGTGTCTGTTGCGCTTGGCCTTAAAAAGTCATTTAACGATGTGGGATACGCATTTGAATTTGTTGCCATTATCTACCTCCTCTATAAGTTAATTTGCCCCGATATGTAAAAGAGTTTTGAAATTGCTCCCCTAAGCTCGTCACCAGATCGGTGCCTTTTTCTAAATTCAGCTTAAACAACGTAAATACTCCCCCCAGGTCTCTCATCCTTCCACCTATAAACTGTGACTCTATCAATCCGAATTTGTCAGTTCCAGCAGGTATGCTCATGGCGCTTGTCTAGGTTCGATAACTAATGCGTCTAAGACACCATTCGAGTCATTGGTGGTATATGCTTCCATCGCTATGGCGTGTGCCAGTTCCCCACTCGACGCCTTCCGTGCAATGCCACCTGTAGTGAAGGGTGTTAAATAGTCACCAATTGCTATATCAATTGTCCCGTCTACTTTCATGGTAGTAATTTTGCCTCTGCGAACATGTACATGACCGTATGCGTCATTCGCAATAGTTTCCGCCGCAACCCCGAGAACCCTTTCGTCTGCCGTTGTTGTGGTTAGACTCATCCTGTCCCCTGGAGCTTGGCTAACCAGGATAACTGTCTCTCCTGGGTTAATCGTGGCTCCCTGCTTGTTCTGCATACGAATGGTCTCTAACTCCTGTATGTTCCCCAGGGTGCCAATATTATCTTTGACAACCCCTGTTGTCCCCGCAAAACTAAGCCCCGTTTCATTTGTTTGGTTATCTTTGATTAAGATATTTGTATCGTCAGTCAATGTAATTGCTGCTCTTGACCCCTTTCCCTCAACATCGTTACCGAGAATTATTACATCGTCAACCTTATCCATTAATATTCCGTAAGCATTCGACCCTCCCTGCCCCGAAACAGGAGCAGTATTATGTGAAACGACTACATGCTGGACATCTCCCCCTGCTCCACCCAATACACGAATTATTCCAGTATCATCACCTTTGAAGCTGTTCACTGTATTTCCAACTATGGTGACATATTTGACCCCTGTGTTGTCCGTGCCCCCTATATCCGCCAAAAGCCCCTCAAGATCGCCTGCATTGTTGTTGTTACAGGTAATATGGGTCTGAGCCTCATTATTATTGACTCCTGTCTGATTAGGGCATGAAAGCAACTGGAACATGCCATCAATTGAGTTATCATCGACCGATATATTGAGACTATCCTGATACAGGGCAGTGTAGACGCCACTCTCGAAAGTTGCACCAGTAGCGTCGAAAATCGCTACACCGGTTGAGCCACTTCCTGCGCTTCCCTGTCCATTAAACTTATTGCCCTCAATCACAACCTGAGCACAATTCACGACATCAATACACCTGATGAAGTTTGTGCCGTCATCCTGAAGATCACAGTTCGTTACATTTACAAAATCTGACTGCTGAATCGTGACAGCCTTCGTATTTGGATCGTTGAACCAACTATCATTAATCCTCACATTTTTCGAAAAAGCATACACAATCAAATTAGATGCCGCTGTGCTATTATTCTGGAATACACAACCCTCAACGTCCACATCTTCGGAATTAATGAAAATTGCCTGCTCAAGTGTGGTCGTTGTGTGAGTATCAAAAATACAGTCTTCCACACGGATATTCGTGGATAAATTGCCTGTATTGCTCGACCTCGATCCCGGAGACCCCACGGATCCTGCCGCATAGCCGACCCTCAACTGCCAGGAACCGACTGTGTTTTTGAATTTACACCTGCGGAACGTAATTTCTGTTGAAGCACCATTGAATAGTTGGATCCCAGCCGTGGAAGCCTGAGAATCAACATCAATCGTTATATCCTCAATAATTACATTGTCTACCCCTCCATCCGACTGCAAAATCGCCGTAATGCTCGCCGTAGCCTTCAAAGTAGTAAGGTCGATCCCTGCTCCTTTGATATATAGGTTGTCCACTAGATCGACAGCCGTTGCTATTTCCTCCGTACCAGCCCCTATCCAGATCTTGCCTCCCGTTGCTGGCAAATTCGAGATAGCTGTTGCTAAGTCTGCCGAAAGTTGCCCTAAATCATCATATATTGCCATTATTTAGTTATAAAATCTTAGACCACTGTAACGGTTGTCCATGAGCCATTAACATTTAGGTGCATAGCTGTGTTCGCACCATTAATCCTCACATATACATCCCCATCAGCTCCCCCCGATGGCGCCCCTGTACCGCTACTTAAATTAATACCCGCAACGTTTATGGGATTAGCTATGCCACTCCCGTTTGGATTCTCAATTAATGCGTTGAAGATCTTGCCTGTTATCCAGCCAATCCCGTCTATCTTTAGACGGCCAGCCGCGTCGCTCCATACTGGTACGTCCCGAAAAGTTAAAGCATCTGTAGTCAAATATGTGTTTGACAGCTTACTCATAAGGATTGCAGCACTCGCGTTCACATCTGCATTAACTATTGTTCCGTCAGCTATCCCGGAAGCAACCTGCGCCTGTATTGACCTAAATCCCCTCATCTTTACAACTTTAATAATTAAGTTATCGCGGTTCGTCTTCAACTGCCACCAGCTTCACGCTTGCACTGCCCTTATTCGCTGCTACACCAGTCTCTTTAATTGAAACCCGTACATACTGTGCAGCATTTGGAATTGCTACCTCAAACCTATCATAGGTTGCCGCAGCCGATACCGCATCAAATGTGCGCTCTACTAGATTAACTGTAACCGTGCCCCCCACTGCAGTTTCCATTGCCTCCTGATACCATTCTGTTGATGCAGGAGTACGTGTCACTGGATTCGTGTCTAAATTAGAGAACTCAACCTTAAGCTCAACACTGTTGCCTGCCTCTGCAGCTCCCATTGTGTATTCTACATCCAGCAGTATCTGGGATGCATTGTGCACCCTTATCGCGCTCGAAATCCCATCACCTGTATACGTTGACTCTAACGTATAGCGCGTGGTTTGATCCCCTATAATAAACCTCGGAGATTGAATTAATGCCATTATTGATAATTAATATGTAAAACCATGCGAAATAACCTCATCACTGCCGTCGCCCCCAACGGCAATGTAAAACTACTTTGCTTTGCTCGTTGTCTCGCGCTTTTTTGCACTTCTTGATCGCACCTTTTTGGGCGCGTTGCCAACGCCAAATTCGTCGGGAATCCTTGTGCCCACTGGCACATCAACATCCCTTGTTTCTCCTGCGTCGAAAAGCGCAAAGAAGAATTGCTTCACCTCTGTTTTATTGTGTATTTTCATATTTATATCCTTAAACTAAGCTATTGATAACGGCGCACACTCCCAAGTAATGATATTGACAGCACCTGCGACATCAACGGCGTTTAGGAAGTATAGGAAAGGTACAACTACTTCACCGCTATCAAATGAAAACGTGGCTGTAGTCGTTGGTGCAGCCGCATCAATCTGATAAGATACAGCCCCACCCTTATCAACAATAACCTTAAGCGTGTGGGTCTCCCCATCTGCCCAATTATCCGTCGTATCAGTAGTAGTCGTAGCCGCGCCGTTTAGGATTGTTTCAATATTGATGTTTCCAGATATAACGTTGAGACAGGCAAGCTCATCGTAATCGTCAATGTTTGCCTGGTAAGCCTCTGCCTTTCTAAAACCCACTGCGCAATCGTCTGTTCCAGAAACATCTGCTATCGCAAATTCCACTGCAAAATAGAATGCCTCACTTGTACCCACTGTATAAGCATGTTTTGAATTGCTTAAAATTCCCTGCGAAACTTCCACACCATCATTGTTTGTTTGATCCATACCAATGTTAAGCCCTGTAGACGTAATTGATGGCGCTGTGATTGTTTGAGTGCCTAGAATATGATACTCAAGATGATCATTTGCGAATATCATTACGTTCTCATTGCCAGTTGCTCCGCCTGCCGCACCGCCTGCTTTCTTTGATGTCGCAGGATCATGATCAGGTGCAAGCCTTGTGTACTGCACTGTATCAGAAACACGTGTACCCACTACATTAAACCCTTCGTCGGATCTAATCGGGCCACTAAATTTAACTTGTGCCATTATAAAAAATACTAAAATATAAAATACGGTGCCCAGCGTTTTAGTGCACCAACTATGCCTTAAAACTCACAATGAGAACTCAACATAGTCAGGCACCGCATAAAGTTTTTAAAAGATCAACTTACCCTGTGTAAGTCGTTGAGTCTCCCTTGCTCATAGCTACTGAGAAGAAACCAGAATTACCATACATGTACTTATCATAAGCGAACTTATGCAAGTCCTGGTTATTCTTGTTGACCTCCTCATCGAACTTCGGATATTCACTCATCTCCATGAACCTGTTGTATCGCTGTGCAAGATCTGCGTCTACGATACCCCACATGTCATCGAAGTAGTTTCCAGAAACCGTTTTAGCTACAGTTGTTTCACCTGCCTGCCTTGCAGCGTTCCAACTGATGAACTTAGTAACAAGAACATCATAGTTGTCTCCTCTTTTGAAGAAGTTCGTTGCTCGGTCAGCAGTATCAGGCCTCTCGTCTGATGTTTGCACTCCTGCAATATCAAACGCTTTCCTTTTGTTCTTTGTACCACAAAGAAGTATCTTGTTTCTGCCCTGCAAGCCCACACTCATGAGATTACCAGAGTTGGAAACAATATCGTCTTGAACCGTTGATAGTGCTTCTACAGCCTCATAACTCATAGGAAGCTGAATACCATCAAGGAACGTATTCCTCTGTGTTCCCGCTAAATCTTTCCTTGGATGAGCTGTCGAAACGAGAGGTTTGCCGTCACCCCATGTTCTGGTAGTGTCGAAAGCCTGTCTGAACATGCTCATTGAGTAAAGATCTCTGGAATATTGCGTTAAACGAGGCATATCCCGTGCCAGGTTTTCTACCTTAGTGTCTCTCCCAGTCTCGATTAGAGTAGATGAAAACTTTGTGCGTTTTCTGTACTCTTCCAGCTGGTAAACACTCAGATAACCCTGTAGAGGATCATCCTCTTCGGCGTCACCACTTTCGCCAACTGCAACCATCGGCCCGAAGCTGGAGTAACCCTGCTCCTGATACTCAATGTTGTCAGCCTTCTCGTCTGTATTAAACAGCTTCTGAAGAACTGGCTCTGGTCGCTGACCCTCTTCATCTTCAATGAAAGAGTCAATCCTTTTATTCCACAGATCCCAATTTGTTGTTGTATTTGGCATTTTGGATCATGTAAAAATCTTTAAATAAACTATTGTGCAACCACGACCGTTGTGTCTTTTCTTACACATCGTACATAGACGTGATTCGGATTGCTTGGCTGCCTGTTGTTGAACTTCGTTGTTAAGAAGTCAAGGTCTGCAAGTGCTTTTGCTGCTGTACTCTCAGTCAGCGCAAAATGATAGGTCGTGTCTACTGATATTCCTACACCCATGTTTGCAGAACTGTTAGTTGTCCCCGCTGCTGTAGTCGTTGCCCTTGCAACGGATACCGCTGCTCCACCCCAAAGTGCTATTTCAAGGATGTCACCAGGCATTACCGGCATCACAATCGCCTGCTCTAAGTCAGCAGATGTAGTATTGCTCTCATCGTTCGTTGCGCTAAAGGTGTACTTCATAGGAACCTCACCAGTTGCGTCTGTCACCGTTCCCGCCTTGTCGGGATCATCCTGAATAGGAAGTGCTTTGCCGTTTCGTGAGAAACCAATAACAAAACCATAGATTCTGTCATCATCCGAAAACGCAGGAATACCAAACTCAGCCCCGGCTGGAGCTGCTTCCGTACCCTCAATCATCGGAACAAAGCCACCAAGATAGATGGCTGCACTATCCCTTGCAGTAAGCCTTACTGGTTGCCTCTTTGAGCTGCCACCGTAGCTAACGATTCGCGGCATGTGACCAAACCCTTTGTTTGATGCTGCCATGTTTTGTAAATAAAAAATAAAAAGACCGAACACTAAGTTCAGTCTATAACTTAAAAACAAATTTCCTCAGGAGTTGATTAGCCCTCTCGCTCTGCCTTGATACGTTCGGCAAACTTCTTTGCAGCACTCGGACTGGTTTTCATCATGGCCTCATAATGGCTGTGCTCTTCCGGCGTCAACTCCACCGAGTCTGCGCCCGAATCTCCCGACTTGGATCCCGACAATGAACCAACATTACCAGCACCCGTTGCGTAAGCCTCCTTACGACCCACAACTTTACCAATCTCTCTCTCTTGCTGCATCGAGCCTTCAATATCAATAGAACGATGCGCCCTTTCAATTAAAGCCTCTTTGCTGAGTTCTGGATATATTTTCCTAAAAGTAGTAGCCAATTGCGCAACCTTGGATAAGTGCCCCATTCTCTGCTGATAGTCCACTCCTCCAGGAGTCAAGTTCCGTACGTCTAAATCAGGGTTTTTATCAAGGAACGCACCGAGTGCACCCTCTAATTCCTGACTTTCGGTCTCTTCCCTAACCTCACGCTTCGCTCGCTCTACTATCTCATCAACATTAAGGCTCCCAGATGCCTGAGCATCTGTAGACTGTCCTCCTGTTGTATTTTGTTGTGATGAGCCACCATAGAGCTGATCATATGTGCCATAATCCGTGCCCCCCGCCGCGATACTAGCCTGCCTGAACTTCTCGTACCCTTCGCGATCGTTCTTGAATTGGTTGTTTACAACATCGACAATCTGTTTATAAGTCTGCTGTTGTTGCTCCGCTTCCTGTAACCGCTTCGAGTAGTCGTTTCTTTCCCGTTCTAACGCAGCGATCTTACCCTTCTCAGCCTCTAGGTTTCTTTGCTTGCCCTCTGTTGTCTCGTTCTGATCCTGGGTCTCTTGATCGGAGGAGGATAAGTTTACAGTCTTGCTTGCATCGTTCTCGTCTTGAGAGGATGTAACCTTAATGTCAGGCTTTTGCGTTCCGCTCTCCTCGGAGGCTGCCTGAGCGTCTGGTTCTGTAGACATAATTTTATTGTAAAACTATATTAAATTATATGTGTGCCACTTATGAATGTCAATTACCTAGCACTGGAGATGCCTTTACCCTTTTCGCCTTCGCCTTACCCTCTCGTACTTCCTTCTTCTTCTTCTTAGCTAATTCGTCTAATACGCGCCTTGCATCCTTTATGTCTTGCTCCTGTGCCTCAACAATATCCAAGTAGGGGACAATTCCCCCAGCAGTAATAGTCATAAAAGACTTGGGTGTATATCGGTACTTAATAACATATTTCGAAATAATACGGTAAAACTCAAGAGCTGCCGCCTCTGCCTGCTCATCTGGTTTTGGAACCCCTGGCTCTCCTGCCATAATTAATCAATTAATAATTAATCCTTCTTGTCTTGTTTCTTGCGAGACTTTAGACCCTTTTTGCAAAAATCTTTTAACCCTAAAACAAATTCCAATAACTCTTTATTGCCATACAGCTTTCGGTTATTCAACGCGATTACCACCGGATCGTTCTCGCCTGTACTTACAATAGCCCTGTCTTTTATCGTATTAAGCTTTGACTGCATCAGCTTCTCGAAAACCTCATACCCCGGTTGATTCAACCAACCGTGTAACGTCCTCAATTCGTCTGTGCTTAATTTTTGTACCTTCATATTATATTGGTGATAACACTCCTGTTGCCGACTGCATATCTATCGCCTGTTCCGGTACCAGGCCCTCTTCCGGCAACTGCTCTGTCTGCCCTTGTGGCTGCACCGCACTCAATACCGCCTCTGGCGCTACCGTCTTTTCCATCAAATCAATGGCTTGGTGTTGGCCCAATAGGTCAATGGCTGCATTGATCTTGTCCAGATCCTCAATAGTAGTTTCCTCTGGTGTCATCCTCTCTCGCTCACTCAATAACTCCAATAATGTATTCGCATGGTGCAACTGGTGTCCCAAACTTTCGCCGGGTATACCAGGCACGACCTCACCCAGTAACATTAACCTCTCCTGCTCCGCCGCGTTCCCAATATCCTCTGGAGCCGTCTCGTCCTGTAGCATCTCAAGTGCCTTTTTATCGAAACCGTTAACCTCAAATATCTCCCGCAATAACGATACAACTAAAGGATTGCTCAGAGACTCTGGATTCTGCAATAAAGGCAGCATTGTTGCAAACGCTTTCTCTGCGTTTTGTATTTTTAGCCCCTGACTGACAGGTGCTAACGCATCAATGTTGATCATCATATCAATACTGTCGAGCTGTATGCTTTCCCTTGCGTCCCCGCCACTTTCTTCTGTAACCTCAATCTCCAGCTCGTCTATATCTCCACCCACTGACACCATCGACTTACCTCCAGTAATATCTACAGCACCCCGTAATGTCGACCTCTCTTGCATCTGCTGAATATATGAGGATGGCAAGAACTGCATCCTTAAAAATACCCTCTGCAACGCACTGTCTCTCCAGCCAACCATATAGTTTCTGATTAATTTCTTGACACTCTTTAGTGAACTTTCCAGATTCGTCAAATTATTCCTCACCCTTTCCCCTGGAGCAGTTAAGCCAGTGATGGCAGG
>JBHHUN010000034.1:0-10616 GCA_046753765.1 Candidatus Dojkabacteria bacterium
ATCTGCTGCATTTAATATTCCCCCAGGAGCCGGTGTGAGGACATCTTCAGCTCTGGTAGCAACTGCAAGTTGGGGACTGATGATGTCTAGTAACTCGGTATTCCCCCCAGTTTGTGCAACAGCACCCGCCTGATCTACTCTTCCTTCCTTATAGTCCCTAAGGATCTGCTCGGCTCTTTGATCTAATCTCGTACGGTGAGCCTCCCTGATATAATCTGCTTCTTCCGGCTTTAGTGGCAGCCCCGGTAAACCACCTGCTATTGCTGCACCTATCCCACCCTGCTCTCTCACTTGAAGATCTATCTCAAGATCCTCAGTAGTATAATCATCATATTTTCTTGCATCGATTTTTAATAATTCACCCTTAACGTCCGCTTGTATTACCCTAAATTTATCAACTACATCAAACATCACACCCGGATCCCCTCCAAAACGGTTATAGACTTCCTGCAATGCATCTATTGCCAGCATGTGAGCCTGCTGTTCGGTAGCAGGAATCTTCAAAACATCAGCTCTTATACCGACCATTTCTGCCCTAATTGCTGAATCAAAAATACTACCAGTTGTAGGTGAGGGTGTAGGCGGGGTACCCGCCGGTTTTGGAGGCTTTTTAAGAGGTGTGTGTTTTGGTACCGGTGGTCCCGTCCCCGTATGTCCTGCCATTACTGTTTCTCTTTAAGCCTATTTAGATCTAGGTTCTTAAAAAATTCCGGGTTGCTGTTCATAGTCTTTAAAACTTCGTTAGTCATCTTCTCGCTTTCAACCGCTGAATCGAGTGCAAGTATCAGATTTAGAATGTCACTATCTTTGACATTGCTATCATCCCTAATTTGATCAACAAGAACTCTAAGTACATCATTTCGAATTCTTTTTCCCGAAACAATTGCATTGTCGGGGACTTTTATACCACCGGTCTCCCCCTTTGCAATTTGCTCCAGAGCACTTGTTGTGGAGTCCGTAGCAGTTGCCTCAGGCTGAACCTGATCACTTTGCCGTTGATTGTCTGTTTGGGAATCCCCTGCCATGTCTAATCAATTTTACCTATTATAGGCAATTGTAATATTAATATAAAGCTATGCGGCTCTGTTTCGTCTGCGTATGTCAATTAAGTTTTCGAGATGTGATAGCAAAACATAGTAAGGTTGCTGTTGCTGTACATTTAATCCTTCCATTCTGTCGTTGAGGAAAGCATTCATTTCCTGGTATACCCTTTGAAAATCATTCTCATGCATAAGATGTAGTGACACATTTTGAATCCTTAATCTTCGTGCAATATCTTCACCAAGCCTTTCAACAAGTTGTGCATTGAGCTGAGGATCATTAATATCAGCCTGAGCAAGTATCTCGTTTAATCCTACATTAGTTTGTGCTGTTGGAGTCCTGGCTGCTGCCTCTTGTAACTGAAGTAGCTGAACCTTTACTCCTTGCAGGTCAGTGCTTGATTCAGCTCTTGCCTCTCTGCCCGCTATTTGATCATTAATATGTCTCAGGGCCAGAGCCACCGCTCTCTGCCTGCCTTCTCCACCTATCTGGTACAGCGGCATTCCAAGATCCAAAGCTATGAAGTCAAGCAGATAATCAGCGACATTACGTGCAGCAAGAGTGTGACCTTGCTGACCAAAGAGTTCAGAATTACGCTCACGAATCTGACCCTCAATATGTAGCAACCCCGATACACCAACACCCTCAAGATATCCTCGCAACCTATCCTGCCTTATTCCTGCAAAATACCTAACCCTTGTCTGCTCCTCTGGAGTTAGAGTAAATTCTTCAGCCAACTCTGCCATAATTCCATTGAAGTTGATATCTTCTCCCTCGGCAACGTAACCTCTTTGCCTGGCATACCTGCGAGCACCCCTCACCCTTTGGGCTGCAATCAGGCCAAGATGAACAATCTCCTGAAAAGTCATCCTTCTGTCAGCTGGTGGAGGAGCACCTGCTTCAAGTTTCTTGCGTTGTTTTTTATTCTCAACTACGCGTTGTAGCATTCGACCTCTACCAACTATTCTGGGAGGCCTGACCTGAACACCGAGAGCTCGAAGAGCCCTTCGCACTTCACGAATACGACTGGAGATAAGTTTAGTTGAGCTGCCACCTGCAATAGCCCTTTCAAGTTGACCTTGTAGTTCAGGCAAATACTGCTGTAAAAATATCCCTTCAACTTGATTTAGTCTTGCGCGATGCTCAGGTGTCACACCACCCCTATCGATAAGAAGAACCTCATTGTAAACCGCATCATATTGAGCTTCTCTTCTTTCGGGATCAGTCATGTCGCGGTGTTCAGTGGTCATCCCAGTGAGCCTTCCAAAGGCTTCATACCTGGGAATTCGCTCTTCGACTGTTCTTCCACGAACCCTTGCTTCAGCCTGATCCATCAGTACCTGAATAATATTTTCGTTTTTCCTTCGCAGTACATTTGCCTCGTGCCAGTTGTAAAGTCTTCCAACTTCGGGCAAGTGCTCATCCATAAGAATTCTTCCAATCTCACCTATTTCATCTGCTGCCAAACCATATTCGTCTGCAACCTCAACCATAATGTATTCGAGATTCGGTTCAACTCCATAGAGATTTCTAGCATTGACGTTGTGGTACCTGACATAAATGAGATGTGCCAGATCAAGCTGATCACCGTAAGGAATCCTTTGTATGCGATTAGCATTCTCCCTGATCATTCTCTCCCTGGCATAGACCGTCCTACCGCTACCAGGATTTGTGGATAAGCTACTATATTCAGTCAGAAATCTCTTTACGGTTTTAACCAAATCTTCTGGAAGAATGGGCCCGGCACCTTCAATCGCTGGGACAATTCCTCTCACCTCATCTTCAATATCTCCTCTTCTTCGGATTAGGTCTCCAGCACCCCGCAAAGACACATCAGGAATCCATATTCCTCTGAGCCTCATTGCGTCTCTTACCTCTCTATACATACTTCGCAACCTTGGTTCGTACGGGGCATCGTTAAGCTGCCTTCCTACTGCTCCATACTGTCTCGCAATGATGCTTCTATCCAACTCGTTAAACACTTTCAACCGTGGATCATTGTTTGGAGTCGTATCAGGATCAGCTAAGCCCCGGAGCCTCCGACGTTCATCATCAAGAAAATGTCTCATCTGCTCAAATATTAGTTCCTGGTCGCGAGTTGGCCTGTCGTTAATCCCGGTAACAGGCTCAAGCCCAATGTTCATATTAAAGCCTCTTCGCAGGATTTCTTCGGCAAGATCGTAAACGTACATGTAAGCTCTCTCCATATTTGTTTGAACGTCAGTTCCAAATAACTGTCCGTGATCATAGAAGGTCTCGAAGTTAGGAACATATAGCCGATTTTCTGTAGGTCCATACCGTCTGAGTGCGAAAACGAACTCCTGCATCTCTTCTGGAGTAGACAGCATCTCATCATTCATCTCATTGAATATCGCTATGAGGTTAGGCGCGACCTCAAGATTTCTCTCTCTGGCCAATCTGAGCCTGTTTGACATCCTTTCCCTCCAAATATCCTGCTCATCAGCATCAATTCGACCACCGTCAATAGTGGACCTTTTGGTTGCCGCTATTGTGAAAGTAGCCTGTCTGCGATTCAGGTTAGTTACGATTCGATTTGCAATTGTCTCTGGATTGAGTCGACCCCCTCTAATTAACGTTTGGACAGTATCACTAACATCTCGTGGAGGAATAATGCCCTGCTCGTTATAGGCAATATCAAAGAGGAGGGGGTCCAAATAGTAAAGAGTGGTTGGCTCGCTATTAGCAATACTATTTACGATTATCTGTCTTACCTCATCCGCTTCTCTTCTCCTCCTTCCACCGGGCCCTGAGCTGGACTGGTCATATAGTGTTTCAGCAAGCTCAGTCACATACTCTTTCAGTATTCGATGCTCAAAATCCTTGATAACAGGCTTACTCTCTTTTGCTTCTGGGCCACTCTCAGCACGCTTAGCCACTCTAGCATCACGTTCAGCCATTCTCGCCTCAATTTCAAGTTGTGCCAATTTTTCCTGGTCACTAACCTCAACAACCCTTACCTTATCTTTCCACAACGCACGCGGCGTTCTCTCAGTTTTAGTTGCTCTGCGTTTACCCCTGGGGACACCTTCTCCATATTGTGACGCTGCTACTTTTGTTTGTTCAACCCGTTCAAGGTTCTCCGGTTGACCTGTGGTAATCCTCTGCTCTTCTCGTCGTTTCCTTTCCTCCTTCAGCCTCTCTCTCGATCTTCTGCCAAGTAATCCCCTGACTTCTACCTGTATCTGATCGCCAGTGTAAACTTGCTCCAAATCATCGATGGTTGCCAATCTTCGCTCAAGATAATCTCTGTATTCACCCTCAGGAAGATCTTGCAACAGCAGATTGTACTGTTCTCTCAATGGAGTTATGCCTTCTCCAACTTGCTGAAGAATTGCGGCAATCTCAGGATTCTCATCAACATGATGACCTATTTCTCGTCGTGCAACAGCCATCGCAAGCTCCAAGGGATTTCTATAGGCAGGGCCTAAATTAGTATAACCTCTCTCAGTCAAGTACATCTCAACATTTAGAGTGGCGCGATCATTCATATTAGGTCCCGCTACCTCTACAATGACCGCATTAACAAGATCTCGATGATAATTATTTTCCTCTACCTCTTCCCTGAGAACCTCAGTCAGGATCTTGTATCTTGTAGCTAAAGTGTCAGGAATGATTTGTCCGGTAAGTTCACGCTCACCTTCTATTGTGTCAGTCGCCATGTCAAGAGCCAAACGTTGATCAACCTCTCCCCTAACCCTTTCTGCTACAGTCATGACCCGATCTATTGGAGGAGCTGGTTGTCTCTCCCCTCTGGGGGCAGCCTCTACAGCTACTCCATTAATCCGGATCCATTCTTTCTCAACTTCGGATCGCCAGAGAACGACTCGTTGATAGGTTGGGTCAAACCTTAAATCATCGCTATCTCTTTCTCCCCGGATTCTTGCCTCGACGCCATTTAGCATTGTATAGAGAACTTCTAACCTGCGATTGTCAATTCTGCTAAGGGCAGGTTGATTCGCGATTCTTCCCGCGAAGTCTTCATGTACCAGCTGCAAAGCTCTCGAAGGATCAGTTGTCGTTAACCGCTCCGCCTCCTGATTAAACTCTGCTAGTCGGCCATTATCTTCAACTATAGTGCGTCCAGTTGTGGCTGCGAAATTATTGAGCGCATCTCTTCTACAGGCAGGAAGCTCCCCGTCCTCATACAAAGCCCTCCTGGCCCCCGTAAGTTCGGTTTCTACAGCATCCACTAGACCTCGCACTTCACCTATGTTCGCCTGATTCCTGTTGAAATAATCAACCATTGCAGCCTCTTCAAGCTCTTCTGGTTCATAGACGTTTGTGTCGGCTGCGAATTTTTCTACTGGGGGTATAACGGCATCGTCAGGGACTTCGTCAAGCGACTGGATAATGATCAACTGAATTTCATCTCTGTTGTAACTGTGTTCTTCTACAAGTTCTGCAGCTTGCTCGCGAATTTCTGTTACCCTTCTTTCAAGCCTGGAAACATTACTATGCGATGACCCCTGGTTTGCCATTCGTGTAAGTGCCTCCTCTGTTGTTTCATCAAGGAAGTACTCCGGTCTATCCCTCTGAAGCTTTTCGATATCTTTTGCAATGGCGGAAAAGAACACTCTTTTAAGAGCTCTCTTTCTCCTATCACCTTTTGCCTCGGCCTTATCTTTTTTTTCTTGTCTCTTTCTTTTTTCATCCAGTTGTTCAGCACCGCGTCGTACCCTGGCAAGGGTAGGAGGATCTTCGTCTGCTCCTCTGGGGGCTGCCGGTAATTCGTGTGCAACATAGGACATCCTTGCAGATAGAAGCTCATGCTGCCATCTTCTTAGTCCGGTTGCCTCATCTCCCCTCCCCTCCTGCTCAGCACGGTGGGCAAAATCATCGAGTTCATCATACACCTCTCCCATCTTAATGAAGATGCTTCCCTTTTTCGCTGGGTTGGCCTCATGCAATTCTTGAAGTGCTGCAACACTCTCTTTAATGGATACCTCGGGATTTCTCTGCAGAGATTCAACGCTAGACACGTCAGGCGGTGGCGTTGATTCGGTTGGTACAAGACTAGCCATTCAAAACTTGAATATGAGTTATTATAGCAACATCAAAACAACACTGCCATCAGGGATATTGCTTGCGCATTTTCGTGCAAAATTATCTTCTATTAGCCCCAACCTGCGTTGCTATTAGGACAACCACGGCAACAATCGGACCATTAGCGCCCCACTACAATAACTCTCAGCATGTCCGAATAAGGCTTTCCTGTTTGGCTTTGTTTTGGGAGATACGTACCGTATAGGACTGAAATAATACAGTAATTAGCCCGTAGTAAATAATAATGATATGATATCAGGATATATATTAGGATTATATATCTAGTTATATACAAGATTAAGGTGGAGTTTAACTCCCCTGCTCTTTAACAAGTTAATCCCTAATATATTCTCTAAACTCCTGTGAACTTCTCGGTCACAAACTACTGGGACAACCTGGTAGTCTGTGGCTGAGCAGACACATCTCACTTCCTCCAAAACCAGAAGAAAGGATGAAGAAAAAGGAGAAGAGAAGCTTTGCTTAGAAGTATCTCAATGGTATGGGACCAGAGAGATCCGCAGTTGTATTTACTCCAAGACTCCATAGTTCATAGGATACAAGGTCATAGGTGAGGTTTCAAAGCGGATAACCATGAGTTTGAGTTTTAGTATTCCACCCACTGTTTCCTAATAATCTCATCCCCTCACCCCCAATCTGCTACAATCTCTCATGCAACTCACAACCCTTATCCCTAAATTCGACAAACTTCAACTTAAACACGGCGACGGAGCATACAGTGCTATCTATGGTGCGGGCCAAACCAACAACCCCGATATCTGCTTTGTATACATGAACCCCACCGCTCGTAATGTCTCTGCTTCCAAAGACTGGAAAGGTATTAGAGCAGCCTGGCTTGGGACAAAACACGTCTGGAAACTGTATGCCAAGTTAGGTCTTTTAAGCCCATCAACCCTCAACAAAATTCAAGAGCTATCACCTGCACAGTGGAACCCGGATTTCGCCAGCAAGCTCTACACTGAGGTAAGCTCCAATAACTACTACATCACAAACCTCGCCAAATGCACCCAGGCAGATGCGCGCCCCCTCCGCAACACCGTTTTCCGCGACTACTTACAATTAATGCATCACGAGATCGAATCAATCAACCCAAAAACGATCATCACCTTCGGAAACCAGGTCAGCTCAATCTTACTGGGGAGGCCTATCAGCGTTTCAAAGACTCGCAAAAAAGCCTTCCCCCTCACCATAAAGGCAAAAGAGTACCAGGTATACCCCGTCTACTACCCAGTCGGACAGGGTATGCGTAATATGCCAAGAGCCGTTGAGGATATCAGGTGGATTATGAGGGGGGTATCTTACACTTCACACCCTTCACCAAAGAAAAATCCTTAGCGTTATGTGTGTAAACAGTTGTTATCAAATTATCCAAAGCAGTTTGTGCAAGATAAATATCAAAGATCTTCCCGTTTTTCCGAACCTTATTTTTTATGGCGATATCGATTGACTTCTTATAAGTACGATCTTTTGGATAAATCATCAGATGTTCGAATTTCTTTTTGTAGAAGCTCAGAGTGCTTTTGATTTCTTCGTAGCGAAGCTTCTTGTTTGAACCAGAGGATAAGACATTAAAAAACTCGTTAAACACCTGTGGACAAAAGCGTGCAGTCTCCTTGGAGATAGAATCTTCGAGAAACAGTTTCGCCTTCTTATGAAGCCTTGACTCCTCGTCCGTAGCATATACGAGGATATTGGTATCTATCAATCCTTTCACGAGTAGATCTTCTCACGGCTAAGCTCACGCTTCTTGACACCTAACTTCAAGGGGAGAGAGGAATTCAGATGTATTATACTTAATCTCCGTAAGTGTCATAATATCCGGAACATTTTTCATGGCTGCTACTAGATACTTAACTATACCGTATACTATACTGTATACTATGCGGTTCGTCAAGAAGACTTATTGGACAAGAAACGCGAAATGACCTTACTATCTGTAAACAGCATCGTGCCCCCCAATATCTATCGCAAGAATAATAAGTTTGTTTTGGCCATCCTCCTCTCTAAAATCCCAAATGATCCTTACATCTCCGGTAACTCGAGAACTGTACATCACGCCGTAGATACTGTGGTGAACTTTGTGGGTCTTGAGTGAAGCGTAAAACGGATCGTCTTCAAGAAGATCGAAGACTCTACCTACTCTCCTTCTGAGCAATTTATTCCTACTAACCAACTTCTCAAAATTTTTCCCGAAAGGCCTGGTTACCCTGACTACGTATTTACCCATTCAGCTTCCCTTTAACAAAAGCTTTTTTCTTCGCTTGAGTGTCAAGCTCAACGTAGTCGCCATTTTTGTACGCTTCAAGTGATTCACTCACGGCCCTTTCCTGTTCAGGCGACATCTCCCACACTTTTTCGCGGATATTTTTTGTATCGTTGAAGATCAGAATCCGGATATATTCTGATACAGAAAGTCCGCTTTTGCCTGCCTTCAGCTCCAAGTCATGCAGGATCGGCAGAGGCAAGGTGATGTTTTTTTGTACTGTTTTCGCCATGATTTACATCTAAATAATCAGATAGCACCATTATAACATAGCCAGAGCTATATTGTGGCGATGTTGTGAATATACTAGTGTATCGTAAGGGATAAGACCATCACGAAGGTACTCATCTTCACGCAGATATGCTTGTTCATCTCAAATTTGAGTAATATCTGTGGAAATGGGAGCTGCATCTGACGCAGCGTCAGTCAGTCTAACTACCTCTGGAAGCGTTCGTTGAATTATAGAATCAGGTTCGGGTCCGCTCATACTACCATTTATACAACCAAAGGATAGCAGAATACATACTTACTGCGAAACCGAGCTAGTTTTCGTAACAGGCTTGTTGGAGCCAAGCCTTAGGCTCGACTCGCAATTTTTCATCCAATCGCTCTGCTCCCGGGAAAAATGTGGAGCTGGCGGGATTCGAACCCGCGACCTCTTCATTGCAAATGAAGCGCAATAGACCAGCTATGCTACAGCCCCTTTGTGTTGGATGACGGAGTCACGCCCAAACCCAATGTTCAGCGCGACTCTCACCAATTCTAAGCTCACTTCGTTCACTAACAATTGGTGGAGCCCAGGGACTTGCACCCCGAGGTGGCTTCCGAGCCTGTCTGGTGACTTCATCAACAGACAGGCTCAGTTCCACAGCCCCATAAACATTTTCTTTGATCTAATGAGGAGCAGCACTTGAAAGCTGAAGTAAAGTCTACAGGAGCTTCACAAAAGCTGCGGTGTTGCTGCACCTATTTGGTGGGCGTTCATGGATTTGAACCATGGACCTCAGTCTTATCAGGACTGCGCTCTAACCAACTGAGCTAAACGCCCCCGCTCTGCTACCTTGCAGATTGCATATTGATTATACTGGGAGAGTTTAATATGAGCAAGTTTCGTAAGAACAACATATACACGATAATGGCTTATTACTTATCAACATAAGAAGTATGAAGAAACTAACTTGCAACGACCTAGGTGGAGCTTGCGACCATATTCTCTCGGGTGAGACTTTTGAAGAGATTGGCGAAGCAAGCAAAGCCCACGCCATGGAGATGGTTAAAAAAGGTGATGAACCGCACATGGTTGCTATGGAAGCTATGAAAAATGCTACACCAGAAGAACAGCAGACTATGATGGCAGAGTATAAGAGAAACTTTGATGCTGCACCAGACTCAGAGTAGTAAATTCTAATGGATATCAAAAAACCACCGTCAGGTGGTTTTTTCATGTTTCTTGAACAACTTAAAAGGTGACAGGAATGGTCATGTCAATGGTTAAATTTACCAATATTTCCAGAGCTGGTTTGTGAGCAAACCGGCTCAGTTATCGTCCTTCACAGGGACGAATGGGGATGGTCCAAAACGGTGTTTCTGTATGTTTCAACCCCAAACAGAAAACCTTTTACTCCTTAGAAAGGAGGTGATCCAGCCGCAGATTCCCCTACGGCTACCTTGTTATGACTTAGCCCTGGTCGCCAGCCCTACTCTAGTCCCCGAGCTGGTTGGGCGATAAATCGCCGAACCGGCTCGGAGCCATCAAGCAAGACCAACTTCCGTGACTTGACAGGCGGTGTGTACAAGACCCGAGAACGTATTCACCGCAGCATGCTGATCTGCGATTACTAGCAATTCCGACTTCATGCAGGCGAATTTCAGCCTGCAATCCGAACTGAGACCATTTTTTTTGGGATTAGCTCCACCTCGCGGCTTGGCTACCCGCTGTAATGGCCATTGTAGCGCTTGTGTTGCCCAGGACATAAGGGATATGATGACTAGACGTCGTCCCCACCTTCCTCCTCGTTTTGGCAAGGCAGTCTCCAGAGAAATTGTAACACTGGATAGGGGTTGCGCTCGTTGCGGGACTTAACCCAACATCTCACGACACGAGCTGACGACAGCCATGCAGCACCTGTCACCGAGTTCCCCGAAGGGCACTTCCCTCTTTCGAGGGTGTTCTCGGGATGTCAAGCCCAGGTAAGGTTCTTCGCGTTGCGTCGAATTAAACCACATGCTC
>JBHHUN010000035.1:0-10420 GCA_046753765.1 Candidatus Dojkabacteria bacterium
AAGATCTTCAAGAATCTGCTTTCCTTCTTCCTCTCGATATTTAGCGACACCATATTTATAAAGTGAATCCCAGGGTCTTCTAATAAAGGTTGCAGCACCGTCTGCTCCCGATTCTTCGAATTCATCAACTAACAGTTTGATAAAAGAGACTCCATCATTGCGAATGATAATGTCGTCACCTCCCATATAAAGAAATGCATCCTCGTTCTCAAGGTGGCTTTGTGCGAGCCTGAGTGGCACACCTGTACCGTAACCATCAACCTGATTTTGCGGGACGAACGTGTATCTTGCTTTGTTATATAGGTTTCGCACAAGTGCCAACTCTTCATTTTTCCCTCTTCGCTCAAGGTATTCCTCCAGCTCAAGGTTTTGGGAGTAGTACTCACTGATCTGGTTTGAATTGGCCTTAACTACAAAGATGAACTCTTCAATACCAGCCTCCAGACACGCGTCAACGATGTAGTCAATCATCGGTTTATTCAGGTAGGGGAGCAGCTCTTTCTGGATGGCCTTTGTGACCGGTAAACGCCTCGTGCCGTAGCCTGCTGCTGCAATAACTGCTTTTCGTATTTTCATGGGTGAATTTTAATCCATATAACTCGAAATCAATGAAACGACTTAGAAAGTGGCGCTCGCGATAAAAGTGAGCTGGTCTGTATACGTTCCTGTACTGTCTCCAGCATCTGGGCTTGCTCCTACCTCCCATTCAAGTCTTAAGCTGTCTATCGGTGCACTGTTGGTTGTAAATATGCTTGTTGGTGTCGTTGGAACATCACAGTAGTAGTCGCTCCCCGTATCTCCATCGCAGTCGTCATGGACTACCGCGCTGCCTGTTGTAGCCGTATTTACCAGGCCAGAATAGGAATTGATCCCATACAGTCCTCCTCCTGCTGTAATCTGTACTTCACTACCATCCGCTACGTCGGGAATTGTGCTTGCTCCCGGTCCGTCCAGATATCCGTTTAATCCAAGAACTGTCACTACTGCTCCTGAGTTAGCGTTCGTCGAGAGATCGAAGAATATCGAGTTAATCTCACCACTGATTCCGTCCGCATGGATCACTGTGTCACCAGAATCGTTAACTGAAGATGTGTTCATCTCCCCAAGATCAATAACGTATCCTATGTTGTCTGTTGAGCCACCGTGTGAATCACAGGGGGCAGCTCCGCCTGCTACATCACAGTCTTCGTCCGTTTCCGACGTATCAATATCGAAAGTAATAAATGTATCAATGTACCCAGTTACATTCACTGTGTCATCATCAATAATCGGAACCTCTATGTAGCCCACCTCTGAGCTTGCAGTCGTCATCCTCATCTCTATCTCGTATGAGCTCACCGTCGCGGGATTTGTAATCTGATTCGTGCCTGAATTTGCATTCGTCCCAATTTTGATAACGAGGACACTGCCATCCACGACCTCTCCAGCACCCGCATCAGTAGGAGCCGTGAAAGTTATGATATCAGTGGTCGTGTTAATACTGACGCCCCAAACACCGGCCGCAGCAGAAACCGCAAGAGCAACGTCTACTGTATCATCTTCAAGGTCAATATCCCCAAGGGTAATGGAGGAGAGGTCAAACAACTGACCATCTGGATCAAATTCTACTGTGATCGTGTCAGTACTCGCATCAATTCCACTTGCAGTTGTAAACTCAATCTCGTGGTCACTTGCAGTGCTGACCTGCAGGCGGGTCATAGTATCAGTGATGTTAGAAACAACTGTAAATCCACCTGTACTGGTTAATCCACTAACCTTCCAATATGAAGTACCGCTAACACTCACAACATTAACGTTTGAACTGTCTGCATCGTAATATGCAATGCTTGAACAAGTAGGATTAACATCGTTTAGCGAAGTGACGCCTGGACAAATTGCCACCTGAGTTCCATTCCCCTTGGGGACATAAAGCGTATACGATGGATTAGCTGCGTCGTAACCAGCAATATTTGAAAACCCACCTGTGACATGAAAGAAGGCCTTATACTCATTCTGATCACCGGAAACACTTGTAAGATCCAGATTCCCATCAAATTTCAATGTAAATTCTGCAATTCTGTTATCGCTACTATCTGAAATTCCGATTTCAGTTGAACCTGCCTTTGCGTTTCCGGCAATTTCCATATCTGTAGTCCAATTCGAAGACAGATAACTGTTTAATGTACCTGACAAGTTGGTAACATACCCTGTTGCAAGCTGGTTAAGAGTAACTGTCCCGTCGCTTCCGTTGGTGTGACTCCCTGTCCCACCAGTTGTGGCAACCGCTGTTGAAAGTGTATTACCTGACCAGCTGTTGGCAGTAATGTATTCCACTGCTATTCTCCCACCTCCACCTCCACCAGTGGAACTTGAACCACCATTTCCACCTAGAGCCTGAATAGTTCCTGCTCCAGCTAGAGTGTCCACTAAAAGGAGAATACTTCCACCTGCACCACCCCCGCCTCTCGTACTCCTTGATGTTCCATTTGCTGTGATAGAACCAGACACTGTAAGTGTTCCTGAAGAAAGTACTTTTATAGCACCAGCCCCCGCTCCTCCATACTCAGCCCCACAACAACCACCTGATCCACCGCTACCAAGATCAACAGGAGCTGTAGATGATCCATATGCTGTCCCACCAGTACCAGTATTTCCACCTCTACCACCATCACCACCATAGGCACCACCACCTCCACCGGTGTTACATGTATTAGCTAGTCCGCCTCCTGGACCATCTCCATCTACACCACAATTGGTTCCGGCATAGCCGAAACTGTTTGCTGTGAGGACTGTCCCACTAGGAATCGTCACACTCCCACCGAGATCAAGTGAGACACCAACACCATTTGATCCGGTAGTATAAGAACCACGCAGTTCAATTGTGAGGTTATCGGCAATAGTTGTTGTCCCAGAGGTTGTGAGCGAGAATAGAGTCGCGTCCTCTGCAGCAAAGCGAATATCTCCCTTTATGCTTAAATTCCGATACGAAAAAGTTGTGTCGTTAGCATTCCAGGACCCATTGTCGGTTGGAATGTAAATATCATTATTTGTTGAGTCCTTCAAATATGTAGTACCGGGTACACCAGCATTAGAACCCGAACCATAATCAACAGTAATCGTTCCACTTCCTGCACCATCATTGTAAAAAGTATCCGTGCTTGAATAAAAGATTGCTATCCTTCCACCACCACCTGCTCCTTGCCCACCTCCACCACCATTAGCAGTAATCGAACCGGTTCCAGCCAGAGTTGCCGTTGATATATATATTGCTCCACCAGATCCTCCACCTCCACGTCCAGATCTAGTTTGACCAGTTGCCGTAATTGATCCATTAACTGTTGTGGTCCCCACAACATTTAGCTTCACACTTCCTCCACCATCTCCTCCATTTTGAAGTCCACAACAACCATAACCCCCACCACTCCCAAGATCTTCAGGAGCAATTAACGAACCGTACTGTACACCACCTGTTACACTAGCTTCTCCACCTCGACCACCTTCACCTCCATAACCTCCACCAGCTCCATGAGTTCCACCTTTACTCGATCCACCGCCAGAACCATATCCATCTGTGGATCCACTTGTTCCACCTGTATATCCTTTACTGTCAACATTGATTGTCCCAGTTATTGTGAGTGACCCTGTTTGAACGTCAATATAAACTCTTCCTACAATAGTACTGGTAGTTGCATCAGCGTGTGTAACATCTGCATTTGAATGGATTGTGACATTCCCATCATCCACTATTAGTGCTCCACTGCTAATAGCATCATAATCGAATCGTAGAGTAGGAGTAGTAGTACCAGCCCCATTACCAAGTGTAAGGGAGTTGATTGTAGTTGTTGCATTAATATCAACTGTTACATTTGCATCAATTGTAACGTCATCAGCAGCTCCGGGAACTCCGCCTCCACAACTGGTCCAACTTCCAGAATTTTCCCAGGTGTTACTACCACCAGTCCAACTGCAACTTAATGCTTCAACCTTAGATGTTTCTAGAAAACCAAAAGAGAGAAGAGGAATCAATGAAAGCGAGAGTACCACAAGGGCAATAGTAAGCTTATACGACTTTTTCAGCAAAAGACTCTTTAAATGCACTATACAAAAGGCTATTAGTACTGTCTACAGAATAAGGAAAATCTGACTGGAAGTCAACGATTATTGTGTGAGAATATCCTCTATCTGATCAACCAGCCCTTTGTTTCCACCGACAAATCTTGGGGAGGATAGCCCCTCAACTTTGACATCTCTTATCTCCCCACCAGCATACTTAATCAGTGCTTTTCCTGCAGCAATATCAAACGGCTTCGATCCATGTCCCCAGATGCTTACAAATGCATCGAGTCCGCCGGAGGCTACCCATGCACAGCTCAACGCACCTGCACCATACAGTCTTATTCTCTGGGAACTACTGTTAAAAGCCACTATCTTCTCATTGATCCAGTCTTTCTCTGCTTCCCAGTTTTCTTTATGAGTCGCAACGTCTAAAGAGAGGATAGCCTTCCGTATCTCGTCCGTGTCGGAAACCGTTACCTCCACCCCATTTAGGGTGGTTGGCAATCCTTCGGACCCGGAATACAACTGTTCAGAGATAGGGTTATAAATAGAGCCAAATACCGGTTCTTCATTTCCTCTCAAAACTCCAACAGAGATTCCAAAAAGTGGCACACCTTTGGCAAAATATTTTGTCCCGTCAATAGGGTCAATGTAGCAAACAAATTCTTTGGATTCATCATTAAGCTCAGGTCTCTCTTCGAGGTGAAAACCAAGTCCAGGAAATTCATCGGAGAGGGCTTCGTAAAACCTCTCTTCAATCTGTTTGTCGAGTAATGTCACGATATCAATATCACCTGTATCTCCACTCTCTTTCTTCTCAGTAGTAATAAGTGCACCAGTTTTTATCTCCCTTTCGAGGAGCTCGCCCTGCTCGACGATTAATTGATTAACAGTTGTTTGAAATTTACTAAAATTCATCTACTGGTTATCTTCGATAATCCTAACTAGCTCCATCATGTTTGAAATACTATGATCGGCTCTTTCATCATCACTGCCAAAGACCACACCAATACCCCCCCTTTCCTGACCAATCTGGCAGTCTTTCTCCCAGCTGTCACCAACATATATGCACTCCTCAGGCTTTAAATTAAACTTCTCCCACCCAGAAGCTACGTATCGTTCGTCGGGTTTCATCCTTCCAATATCGTCCGATGTAACTATCAGGTCAAATTCGAGTTCTGAGGAGAATTTTCCCATTTTGACTTTGTTGATTTCAGCACTGTCTTCAGTGAACAGAATATATAATAGCTGCTTCTCATCTGCAAAGAAGTCTGCAGTCCCCGGGGTTAATGTGATCAGGTCTCGTAGAGTATCCTTAAACACATCCATCGCTTGCAGTATCGGAAAATGATTAGCACCTAAGTTCTCAAGCGCCAGCTTCAGCGAAAAAGCAAAGAACCTCTCTTTCGGATCCGAGGAAGTTTTAACTGTATCAAGAACACGCCTCCATTCCTCAAATATATCTGCTTTATCTATGTTAACACTCTCAGCAATAGCTGAGATGCTCTTTCTATACACCTCCATTGAGACCTTCTTTGTATCTAGAACCGTGTTATCTTGATCGAAGAATATTGCTTTAATCATCCAACTGCCTTTTTTCCTGATTTTGAATAGAGCGGAGAAGTGTATTATGAGGGAGATTCTCGTAGATAACAGTATGAGGCCAAATCTGTGATTTCGATCCTACGAGCTTCCCAGGCATTGACGAAACTCCAATTCCTGTTTTTACACCTTCGCCCATGATAATCCCAAGCGCATTTGATTTGATATCAACCTTTTTACCTGCAACCTCCGCACTAATATTCTCCCTGTCAGTTCTTTTATTCGCAGTTACAAAACCAGCCGCAATCCTCGCATCGTTACCTATTATTGAGTCTCCAATAAACCCACCGCCATGTGAGTGAACGCCAGCCATGATTATCGATCTTGTGATATCGCTGTTGACACCAACTTGTGCTGCAACTCCCAGATCTGTGTCTCTAACGACTGCGTTATTCCCAATCACAGCCTTCTTACCTACGTAAGTACTTCCCTTAACAGCTGCCCCCTCAAAAATCCTAGCACCCTCATCCACATAAACAGACTCCTCAAGTACAACATTGTCAGCAACATATGCTGTCGGATGGATAAAACCCTTTACCGTATTCGATAGCTGTGATCTTAGATCGAGCAGGTGCCAAGGGTACTTTAACGTTGGAATCTTGATATCCTTACCTATCTCAATCATCACAACATTTTTCTCTTTAGCGTATGTCGTCTGCGCCGATTCAAAGAAATATTCATGCCTCTCTTCTTTTTCAAGATAGTCAAAAAAATCTTTCTTGAAGATGTAGGCCGAGGTTCCCCTATAGTTTGATGGTTCCTCTCCTTTCTTCGGTTTCTCCACAACATTTACAATTCGCTCCCCCTTTAACTCAAAGACACCGTAGTTAGTTACATCCTCCTGATACTTTCCGCTAAACACTCCATCAATATCTTCGCTTTTGAATCTTTTAAGTATCTTCTTGAAGTGATCTACCTGGAATAAGTGATACGGATTCATAATCATGAAAGGACCATTGATTAGTTCCCTAACAGCAAGAACTCCCTCTCCCTGGCCATCACCTTTCTGGATAGCATATTTTATTGTGGCTCCGAACCGACTTCCATCACCAAGCTGTTCCCTTATCAGCTCATCGTGTTGTCCCGTCGCAATCGCGAAATCTTTAACCCCAACTGATACTAAATCCTCTACAAGGTACTCGACCGTTGGTTTTCCGTAGAGAGGAAACAGAGCTTTGTGTGACATTGTTTCAAGAGGAAAGAACCTGGAATTTTTTCCAGCTAGGAGTAAGACTGTTTGCATGATTTGGAGTGTTTTTTTAGAAACAAATTATACAACACATCAGCCAACTCTTCACTGTCGTGACGTATGAGACTTCTGACGAGTGTATCGCCTTTGTCGGCGTTCAATTCATCATTAGAAACGACATCGGTCCTTATGATCTTATAATCAGCATCTTTCGGGAGATCATCCTTAACCAGGTATTCGTGCTGACGCGAGTATTTACGAAGTGTTGCAGGTGGTATCTTTCCAGTATTCATAACCACAACATCCGGTGTCCTGCCTGAGTACTTTGACACCTCATCTACAAGATCAGTTGCCTTCATCCAGTGTGTCTGGCCTTTCTTAGTCATCAGGTTGTTGATGAATATAAACGTTCCTTTGCTTTTCTGTATAGCCTGGGGAACTCCATCTACAATGATGCTTGCAAGGGTACTGGTGTAAAGGTCGCCGGGACCGGCTACGATAAAGTCGGCCTGCTCGATTGCCCTCTTTGCCTTCGGGTTAACGTGTGCCTTGCCATCAAAATAAAATCGCGTGATCTTCGCATCACTTGGTTCTTCGGGTTCGTCTATGAGATGCTCGCCGTGGATGGTCTTACCATCATCAAAATCCGCAACAAGCCTGACATCGTTATATGTCACAGGAATCACCTCTCCGCGACAGCTAAATATTGCGCTGGCTGCCCGTACAGCTTCCTCTTCAGACCCTGTAATATCCGAGAGGGCCATCATCATCAGATTGCCCAGTGTGTGCCCGGATAAACCCTCGCCTTTGTCGAACCTGTAAGTAAACAGTTGCCTAAATATACCGTTTCCTGCGTTCGCGAGTGCGATGATAGATTTGCGAAGATCACTGAGAGGTAGCAGCCCAAACTCATCTCTCACAACCTTGTTGCTGCCACCGTCGTCCGTCATATTAACAATTACCGACAGCTCCACATCTTTGTGTTTCTTCAAACCCATCAACACCGGAACAGTGCCCGTGCCACCACCTATCACTGCTACTCTTATTTTCTCTTTGCTTTTCATATACCTTTCAAAGCAGAACTCACAATATAACAACACCTACTATCTTTCAAGTATATAACTCACTTTCTACTTGACAGTTACACTTTTTGCGATATTTCTCGGTTTGTCCACGTTGTTTCCCAGCCTTACTGTCAGATAATAGGCGAGGAGTTGTAGTGGAAGGATGTTCATGATCGACGAAACCTCACCGCAGTCAGGCACAATCAGTGTGCTGTCAAACTCAGGGTACCGTTTGTTTGCAAGAACTGTCACTGTTGCCCCTCTCGCCTTTACTTCGCTTGCAGCGTTGTAGATATCTGAATTGTGTTCTCCATCAGGCAGAATAAGTATGACATCGACACCGTCCTCTATTAGCGTGATGGCATAGTGTTTGAGATCTCCTGCAGGGATAGCGTGCGCGTGCTTGTATGAGCCCTCGATCAACTTTACCATTCCTTCTTTTACGATCTGGTAGTTATCTGCCTTACCAAGCAAGAGGAGGTCGTTCTTAGAGGCAAACTGCCCAGACAGTTTATTTATTGCACTGCTAGCCTTCTTAGAGCCGAGAAACTCTGACGCGTTTTCGACTAGTTTTCGAAGATTAGCAATTCCGTCCTCGTATTCATCTGCAATGGTCTTTGCCAACAGATAACCCCAGGCAATTTGAGACGTAAAAACCTTCGTAGACATCACACAGATCTCAGGGCCGGCATTCGCCATAAATGGGAAGTCGGCAATGCGTGTCATTGTTGAGCCTGGCATATTCACGTACGTAGCAATCTTGACACCTTTCTGTTGTGTAATCTCCAAAACTTCAAGGACATCTGCCGTCTCTCCGCTCTGGGAAGGTGCAATCAGTACATCTTCTGAGCTCATCAGATCAAGGTACTCTGTTGCATCGGCACCAACAAGACTCACCGCTTCGACACCGGAATGCTTGCGAATGAAATACGCTATCTGCGCCGCTGCTATCCCCGCCGTACCGGAGCCGATTGTATAGACATCTTCGGCACCTCTAATCTGAGCTGCAAGCTGCTCTAGCTTACTTTTATCTGTGTCGATCACCTGCCTTAACACCTCCGGTGTCTCGTTGATCTCTTTAAGCATAAAATGCTCGTAGCCATCCTTGTCGATCTTGCCCGTCTTAATGCCTAGCTTCTGTGTTTTAACCTTGAGGTCCTGACCGTTTTTAAGAGCAGACAGAGATAACTTTTCATCAACAAATGAGACCATCTGTCCGTTCTCGATCACAATTATGTCTTCAACCAGACCTGCAAAACTCAACGTATCAGAAGAGAAGTAGACCTCGCCGTCTTTGGTGAGACCTACGACAAGCGGCGATCCATTTCTGATAGCATAGATATCCCCTTTAGATGTGAGCAGTATTGTTGTGTTACGACCTTCGATTTTTCCAAAAGCCGCTCTTAAGGCAGAGCGTATATCCATCCCATAATCCATGGCCGTTTCAATTAATCCCAGGATGACCTCTGTATCAGTCTCAGATTCGAATGTATACCCATCTCTCTCCAGTTGCCCTTTGAGTTTGTTGTAGTTTTGAACAATCCCATTGTGAGCAATTACAAACTCTCCAGACTTTGCCTTACGTGGGTGAGCGTTTGTCACAGTGACACCGCCGTGGGTTGCCCACCTTGTATGCCCAATGCCTGCAGATGCATTAGGAAATCTAGAATGCTTCTTGAAATCCCCGATCGCACCAACCCTCTTTTTTATATGGATTTCATTCCCTGTATTCACTGCAACTCCCCAGGAATCGTATCCTCGATACTCTAAGCGTTTTAGTCCCTCAACAACTTTCAATCCGGCAGCATTATCACCAGCATAGCCGTATATTCCACACATAATACATGTACTAACAGATATTGTTTTGGGAGTTATATTACAGTTGTAAGCTTGTTGTCCCGCACATTGCTGTGTGGTTTTGAAGCAATACTTGAGGCTTACTGCAAATGAGTAATCTCATAAAGCCTAAGGGCACCCGCTGATTTCTGAAACTTACAGAACTTCTCTTTGAGAAGATTCGACATTCACCGACGAAAAGCTCCCTCGGTTACTTACCCTCACCTCGTGTCCCAAGCTGGTTTGACGATCTATCACCTAACCAGCTTGGGACCATACGCTTGATTAAGTTGTAAAAGATAATATTCTCCCTTTCACGTTAGAATAACGCAGGGTCAAAACAAAACTTACAAAGGAAGTGGATTTAGTCACGAAGAAACACTTGTGTCCTGGAATACGCTCGCTGCATGAATTAAAACAGAGAGAAGAGGAGACCCAATACGGTAGTCTTTGTAAATCTCCGCAATTGCCTCTGGCGTTACCACTTTTATACCTACCCCATCAGGAGCCAGTCGTTGCATCCATATTGTCCGCTCTATTGCATAAGGCTCGTTCACCTGCGCTTGCTTGAAAGCACCCCTTATCGCATCTGGACTCGCGATGGCAAGAGCCATAATAAAAGTGATTTTCAAAACTACGCGACTGTACCCTGTTCCATCGTGCTCCCGAAAAGGGTCATCAACTATGACCAGCC
>JBHHUN010000036.1:0-10262 GCA_046753765.1 Candidatus Dojkabacteria bacterium
GCGAGTCCATTACTTCGAGGTCTTTTAAATTCGATTCTTCAGTACATACAGACATATCAACCTCCAATCAATGCTAACCAGGGGTTCAACCAGGCCGCATAACCCCTGCGGTTTTTATTCCGGGCCGTCGTGCGGCTGGTTAACCCGGTCGTTATGAACTCCGTTTCTTAAAATTTACAGAATATCCACCTCTTCCGAGTGACTTGTTAAGAGATTTTGCATGATTATGGACTGCTCTATTAAATATTTGGAAATAAGCATCTCCGAAATTAACTTCACGGTCCCTGTATTTATACAGAAACGCTGCATACTTAACAACTGCATCAGCGTATTGAGGCGGGAATCTGTACACTCCGTAATCCGATGCGACAATATTAGGCTTCTGCACATATTCTACGGTTATTGTATGCCCTGCCGTTGATGGTGGCGGGTCCAAAATTATTTGCAACCTTCCTTGTGGTTGAATAACGTAGGCATCCGAAGATGTCCAGTCGTTCGCAGTGCCACCAAACAACGCAACCACCAAAACAGTCGATGATGTTTTTGACAGAACAAACCCATCCGATCCATCCGTCGTATTATGAACGACATCTCCAACTGATACGTCTGAGAAATCTGCCGATGTGTCTGTTAAGGTAGACTCCCCGGCACTAATTGCCCCGGCAGAAGTCGCAGTTCCTGATATTCGAGAATCCAAAGTCGGATCATCTATAATCGTGAACCTATCAGGGATAGACACTGAGGTTGTTTGATTTGAGAGAATAATATCTTCATAGTCCCTCAGTAAAATAAATGCAGTATTTGTCCCGTCATTATACTTAATGAACAACTCGTTCTCGTCATTTTTGAGATACAAGCGCATGAAATCGGCATTCAGAGTGTAATTCTTCTGGTCTGCCACAGTCGTTATTGACTGAGTAGATTTCAGAGAATCGGTCCGAACGACAAACTCCAAAGCTGCCTCATAGAGAAATGAATACGATGTTTTGTTATCCATAAAACCAGAGGTTTCGTCTTCACTCAGAAGCTGCCGGAGCCTATATAGAAGTTCCTTGCCGTCCATTTATAGGTATAGGTTTAATCCTTCCTTAGTATCTCAGGGTTTACGCTCTCCCCAAGCATTCTCCGACCTATCTGCCAGATTTTAGAAGCTCCGTTTCTTGAAACCTTCCCGCCCTGATGTTTAACGCCACAGGCATTTGCAACATCTCCATCCAACGGTATACACGGAGTTGTCATTCTACTGGCCTCTTCATGGGCATCTGCAACCCCTTTCATCATAGATGTCCGTGTAAAATATGACTCTGCAATCTTTTCTCCAAGAGAGCCAACAAATCTGCTAACTTCGTCCTTCTGTTTTGAACTGAGCTTAGGAAGCCCCCTCATTACAGCTTCATAGTTCTCCTTGCGCTTTCGGAGGTCTGCTTTAGCTTGAGCGACCTCAGCATACGGTATCATCCCTGAGTCAATCCTCCTAGCCTCTTGATTGATATCATCCCGCTCCATATCTAGCTTGGCTTTGTTGTACCAACCTGGATATGACGAAACGATTGTCCCTTTAGGGGACCGACCCTTGCGGTCTGATGCTCCGAAAATATTAATTCCCTTCATTTTGCCTCCTACACTAAATTGTGATCGAAATTCAAGACGATGCCGTAAAATTTATAGACACTCGTCAAGGCAGCAACAACCTCGATCTCGATATTAACCTTGGCATCGTCAGTTGTGAAAAAGCTCTGAGTCCCAAGCGTAATTGTTGATAGATACGGAGTCGCCTGAGTTGCCGTTGCAAGCGAACCGGACAATGTCCCCCCATGAGCCGCAACTGCTACTGCTGTGGCGTTTGCATAGGTGACGCTATTCACAACCGCCGTATGTGTCGTCAGGGCAGCCGTACCGATTGAGTAGATAACGTCGAAACTTTTCAGCTTCATACCTTTGCTTGAAGTCGTCCTTAAAAGCTCTGTTATGTCTGCCGAGATATGACTCGTGTTTGCCGCCGCAGTTTTGTTGTTTGAGTAATCAGAGGCAGCATTTCTTGTTGGCGTCCAGGTTCCTGTAACGAAAGAACAGTCCTGTATGCCAAGCGTTACTTTCCCGTCTGTTAAACCTGTCGTAACATCTAATGGTCCTGAAAAATGTGTCGTAGCCATTTTGAAATCCTTTCAGTTTGAGGGGGCTTTTTACGACCCCCTCGTTATATTCTATGCCCCGTTTTAATGGGGCACGTCATCATACAGTGTGCCAGAATATCCATCTCCAATCGATAAATCCAACACCAAATCTCGCCCGGATTGCTTGCATCCATGCGTAAGTGTTCCAATCGATTGTATTTTTGGCCTCTGGAGCCACCCGGTTTATCCAAATGAGACTTTCCTTCATCGCATCCTTATCGACAATACCCCAAGATGTTGTTGAGTAATCGTCAAGGAGCGGATAAGGGATCACCTCATATCGGCCTCTGTTCATATTGACATTCCCATCGGCTGTATTCATTCCAGAAGGAGTTCTGTTAACCTCCTCTGCCGTGTCAGCCAAGTTCTCAGGGCAAATAATCGCAAGATTATCACCCATGCCAAATCGTTCGCCAATATCATCCTTGAACCGCCTCATCAAAAGGCGTGTCGCAGCGATAGAGGTTGCGCTCATCGCAGAAGTCCCCGCATTATCAAAGCCGGTTGATGTCGAAACACCTTCGGCCTTGGTCGTGTGGGAGTCGGATGAGAGAGAGACCCCTTCCTCTGATTCCATGAAATCAAAAGCAACACTCGTAATATTCGCAAAAACATTAACGAGTTTTTTCTCCTGAGTCCGATGGACTGCCTTCATCAGAGACTTGGCATTATTCTCAAGAACCCCATACCGTTCATCTTCGAGGAACTTCTTCTGTGTTACCATTTGAGCCGCAAATTCACCGGACTCAATCTTCTTATGATATCCGGGAAATCTTTGGAGAGTCGTAAGGCTCCCATTGAACGCCGGAATATCCCCAACCCCTGTGACTGAGTAATACTCGTCAATCGCCCGATCCGAACTCACAACATTACAGAGTTTTGGAATCATGGACTTGAGGCCCTCTTTTGTATTTACGTCATCGCTCACCTTACGGAGCCGATCATCAAGTAATCGCCGGCCCTGGGAGCTATCTGATAAACCCATAACATCCTCCTTTCAGCGATTATGCCCGCTTAGAACTAAAGTGATCGGGATGGAGGGTGCAGAGAACATATTCTTTACCCGCCTCTTTCAAATTCAACTCCAGGGTGTTGATAACCCAATAATTTGTTGCCGGTGTAGCCGACACATCAAAAAACAATGCGTTTGAGTCGGTCTGAACAAAACTCAAACCCTGCGGCCTCAAAGGAACACGGACAAATGTATCTCCTACAGCGATGTCCTGCTGAAAAGCACGATCATTAGTGATAACCGTGGTCGAAGTGTCATCCGTGATCCGATACAAACCAGCATTTGCTCCAGTTCTACAGAATGCTGTGGCTAAATCAGCCACCCCAGCAACATCGGTCGCATTCGCTGTATAACCCAAGCCCGTTGTCGAGCCTGTGGTAACAGTCTGGAGCGTAGGCGCAGTGCCAAGACTGGCATTGTACAGCTTAACCTTCAATACGGTTTGAGCCGTAACCAATGCAATTTTGGCGAATGCCTGCTTGTCCCCTTTAGGGTTAGGCCCTTCAACGCCGATATTTGCTCTTGCAATCTGATCGGCCTGAGTAATAACCCCCGTGATTGTTTCAGAGTTACTTGTGGTCGAAGATACAGGGACATCATTTGATGTACCAATAACTACGCCCAACGGAACTCTCTTGTTTGTGGTGTCCGCCGCACCAGAAGCCTGTCCGATCCCTGCGATTCCGTCTGCAACGTCATACACAAGTTGACCTACATAAACCTGGCTGGTGCTATTGAGGGCGACCCACTGGTGCCGGAAATCTTTTCCGTGCATAGTACCTACAACTTCCATGATACCCTCCAATTAAAAGTTAAGAGCTACCCCACTGGTCGCTCGCTTCTTTAACGGACAGCCTTTTCGAGTTCACAGGGCGGTTATCACCGTGCCTGATCTTCTTTATTCAGGGGCCGTTCCCTAAATGCCGTTGCCCTTGTCTTGTTAGGAGAGGACATTGGCAAACTTTATCCGTGGTCTCCACGCCAATTCAAACTTCCGCATAGACTACATCCTGTTTTTGCTACCAGATAATTTATTGTTGGTAAAACTTCGTTCCCTGCCGAATCTGATTTCAGTGCCTTATGTGGATCAGCCCCGCTTACCAACACCGCCATAGCAGTTTTTGGCTCCCCAGGTAGCGCACCTGGAGCTTTTGTTATTCTCTCATTCAGAGTGAAACTATTCTGAGAATGTGGGCCACCAAGCTCATTTCTTCCTTTTTTATTCGTCCATCCGCAATACCAACACGAAAACCAAACTCCATTGTCATCCCCCTCGCCCTTCTGCCGGATAGTCTTGCTTTCCCTGCGTGGTTTGCTTGATCTTTTGCGTTGCCGCCTCATTAAACACCTGTGCCTCTAGCTAAACCAACTGAATCTTCTTTAGACAACGCAGCCTGAACGACCTCGTCTGTGTATTCTGAGTCCCGCTCCTTCATTAACTCAACGAATCTTGCCGATTCTTTATCTAACGGAATCTCCTTGGAAGCCCCCGGATCGTTCACGTCATTTCCACCAACCCCAGTCCCATTCATAGGCGGTTTATTTCTGTTCGCCTCCAGGGGGTTATTTATTTTCCCGGAAGAGGCTTTTAACCTATCTGCAAGAACTTGAGATTTCGCTTTATTAAAGTTTATCTGTGCATCTAGTGCAGGGTCTTGAGAGTGCTTAACATATCCAGGCTTCTGTATTTCCGTTTTAATGGCTTCAAACATTTCAGGCTCTTCCGTTTGTGATAGTCCCATCAGGGTAGAAACATAGCCATCTGAATACTTTTTCTCCTTAGCCTGCTTCTCTTGTTCCATTTTATTATAGATACTCATGGCCGCAGCGTCAGCTTCCTTCTTTGATGCATAGCCATAGTCATCTCCATCTGTCTGTTGAGATTGTTGTTGGGACTTAACTGATTCCATGAAATCTGTTTGCTGAGTTGTTACTTGAGAAATCATTTGGCTTAAAGAGGCTATCTGGTCAGCCATAGCAGAAACCTTTCTCCCTAACTTAGAGTTGTCTTCGTGTGCCTTTACAAGCTGTGCCGCCGTATCAGCCGTCTCTTGATCGACTTTTTTTTCTTCGTCAGGTTTAACTTCTTCTCCCATTTTAAGCTCCTTTTTCTACGCTGGATATGTGGTTATTATAAGCATTTATTTTTTTAACAATCCTTAATCCTATCTCCTTTAGTACCCTAAATTCTGCTTTTTCTTTATCTGTCGCTTCTTCATTGTATATCTTTTCTAGCAATTTGTCCATATTAACCGCATGTTCCTTTATTATCTCTTCTCCCAAAGGAGACGTAAACGCCTCATAAAACCCTACGTTTCGACTGAGATACTTTAAGACAGGCGACGCCTTCCTGCCGAGTTTCTTCTGGAAATCCTCAATCTGTCGTGCGGATAGTTTAAGCATTTGCCTGATCCCTCACAATTTGCTCCTGTTGTGATTGAGTATTTCCGTTCTGATTGCTGACCGGCGGCCCCTGAGATTGTGGTGCTTGTTGCCCACCCTGACTTTGGATTGGTGTTTGAGGGTTTAGCTTGCTTTTGGCGAAAAACTCCTGCTCTTTTCCCATTAAAGTGAATATGTCTTCAAGGATAGAGTTCGCTAGATTCACTGTATCGGGATGCTGAATCCCCATAACACTCTGGAGAACATTCGTCCAAAGACCTATCTTGGCAGACTTACTTTGCTCAGTTTCAATCGAACCAGAAACCGGCTTGAAAAAGAAGTTTTTGGTTGGGTCAAAGTTCTCAACTTTATCACCCATCAGTTTAATGCCAGTTTCTGGTTTTGCGAACTGTTTTGTCATATTAATAATCATAGTGTAAAGAGGAACAAGCGCAGTATGCTCAAAACTCATAGACTTGTAGTTCGTCCTTATGTCCGTCCTATCCGATGCAGTAGCAACCGCCGTGGCTGTAGTCGATGAGTTTTTAGGTAACAATCCTTGCGCTCCAGAATCAAGAGCGGTAACGGCCCTCATTTTCCCTGATAGGAACGTAATCTGATTCATAGCCGGGGTTATATTCCCGTCCACACGCATTTCCACAACATCATCTGGATTGTCAAGCTCCATAACATGATCCGGTTCAAATCGAACGGTATCTGTGTTTTCTAATGCACTCCTTTTTGCTTTCATGACTGGAATTGTAGCCATCATCAGCCTGTCTTGGCCTAAATTGAACGTGTCATTTATTGCAACTTGGAGTTCCCTGCTATATTTCCCATCGCCTGAGCCACCGTCACTACTTGGATGGATGTAACATAAGCCACGAATTAGAGGCCGATAGGGATTCCCTTCTCCGTCAAGGTAAGGAGCAGGCTGGAAACGGATCATCTGCTTCATTCCATCACTTATTGCGAATGAGACAATGCACTCTATTAGCTTTGCTTTGTCCGTAGGTGAGCCATCCCTGCCAACTCCAGGGCGGGCCTTTGTTGGTGCGCCGGTCTCTAGGTCAGTCTCTTCCACTATTGCCCAAAATTTGCCGTGTCGCTCAAGGATATCCATTGGTTTATTAACAGGATTATCCTCTCTTACAATGCTATCCTCTTTATTGTAAGTTTCTCTTGATGTCTCTGTTTCTGCCGGTCTTTTAGCGAGAGAATTTCGTACTTTATTGAGGTTGATGTAACCCATTATGTTTTTTTCTGCTTCAAGCTGCTGGATCGTGCGCTCATACCGAACAATAACCCATCGCTTATCTTGAAGAGTATAGACATATTCGTTGTCCATGAATACATTTCTAGGGTCTATAACATCATAATTAAATCGATCAAACTTCATCCGTTGTTCTGTCACATCCTCAAACTCGCCCGTTCCTATAGCTTCGCCGTTCTTCCCTTGTTCAAATATCTCCTGTTGGCCCACCTTAACATCATGGAACTCTTGCTCCCACCAGCACCGCATGTAAACTCGGCCAATAAGATGATTGCAAAGTTTCGCCCTGGTATATTTCTGGTAATGGTGCATGTGTTTTTGGTTTAGTGTCCGGTTGATACATTCTTTTGCGGCTGCTGATATCTTTTTTGCTGCATCGCTTGCATCTTGAAGATATACTTCTACAAAATCACGAGTTGCGAACATCTGGTTTACGTCTATGGCACTCTGCGTAAGCATCTGAGAAGCAAACTCAGGGAGACTTATATCGCTTCTCCAGTCAACATCCTTCTCTGACCTTACTGAATCAAGCATATCGATGTAACTCTCGAAGTCATCCATTTCATCAGTTGCACGAACATTGGCTTTGGCCGACTTGAACTCGGAATCAACAACCTGATGAACTATGGCTTTTTCTATTTCTTCCTTAGTCGCCCTTGCCATTTACTGAACCCCTTGGAAATAGCTTCTTTTAGCACGAGGTGTGTTCTCCCAAACTCCACGTTTAGGTCTAAAACGAAGGTCTTTTAATATGGCTTCTAACGCTGTGCAGAAGTGAGAATATTTCTGCTCTGGTTTCCCGTTTGAATCTTTTCTCCACTGCTTTAATGATCTCGCTGTCTTTAGGCAGCTATTAATAACCCACGCTGTAGGAAGATATTTAGTTACACCATTTTCTCTTCTTGCATTATTGAACGGACGATCACATAGAAGGCTATTTTTAAGCCTCTCCCTTAACATGTCCCTGCCACGTGTTGATTTGGTGTCCCAAGATTCCCAATACCCACCCATGCTAAGTCCATCTCTCCTGAAATTTGAAAAATTACGGTTGAAATCGTCCATAACGCTCAGACCTGTGTTGGTTTGTATCTTGCACGCCAGTGGATCGATTAAATTAAACCCATATTTGTAATCTTGGCTCATTTTAGCCATTTCCATATTTATTTCTAGTGTCACAATCTTCTCAGGCGAAGGAGCATATTCTTTGTAGATAAACATTTCATTGTTTGGCGAAAGTGCCACAAATGATATTGCCCAAGGCGTAAGCTCATGATAATCAACGGCCCTACAGTGCAACCATTCGTAAGGAATGCCGTCATCAAAATAGTCTTTTTCTGCGATAAGATGTTTCTTGAAGTTCATCATTCCGAAAATTCTTCCAGACGACTGCTTGTGAACTCCATAAAGTCTTGTGGCTATATCGTCAGGATCGTCATAACTAGACCTCATCGTTTCTATAGCGTCCTCATCAAGAGTAGGGTTATCATAAGTGGATGTCTGGATAACAGTTATTGAGGAAGGTGATACCGTTTCTTCATAGAATTGCTGCCCGGTAAAATCGCATAGGGATTTAGTACGATGATACACTCTCGCTTTTTCGTATATCTCATCATACGTCCAGCTCATAGCATTCGCTGGAGTGAGTGAAATTATGCAATCTCCGTTTTCTGCTACCAATCTTGGAATCTGCTCTTTATGGAACTCGTAAGGGGCTTCTTCGTCTTCCCATACAGATAACCTCTGAACCCCGGCTCCATCACCAGGTTGCATATACCCGACAAACTCTACAATCACATCTGCGATCCCGAAAGGATCGTGTATTACAAGAGAAGGATTCCTAAATGTGATGTCTCTCTTAATCATTTCTCTTGGCAGCCACTTCTTGAATGCAGGATATACAGTATTTTTTATCTCTGCGCTTTGCCCACCTGCCCCTGTGTCAGATTTTTCATAAGGCAATGTCTGAGAGCAAAACCTGAAAATCCTTGTCTCTCTTTTATGAGGCGTTATTTTTGTCCCGCAATGGCATATATTAGATTTTGGTACTGTCAAAATATTGTACGTGTGAGCCGTAAATTTGCCGACCTTGCTTCCGCATTCCTGGCATGTCTTATCTTTAGGCACACCGTTATGACCATGCCCGTTCCTGCAATGCCTTGTAGCGCATTCAAAATACAGCACATTTCTTTCGGGGACAGGATGGATGCCCATTATCCTCATAACATACTGATAAGCCACTCCCGCCGTCTTTCCGCCTTGATTCCCATAAAACAAGCCTGTAATAGAGTCTCTAGAGTGGATCATTTTATTGAACGCCCATGTCCTCTCAAACGAGAGGAAGTTTGTCATCTCTCCGAGTTTTTCTATGTGTTCATTGGATATCAAACAGCACCCCAGGATGTTCCGTTATGGAAATTCAGCACATTCGTTGTGCTGTTGTAAATAACCATTCCTGCCGTTGGGGACGCTATAGCATCCCTCTGTGTTGTTGTCATGGAGGGGGGTTTGAACGGCTGTGTTGTTGAACTCAAGGTTAGGCCACCTGTAAATGTGTTGGTCGATGCGTCCAGTAATGCCACATTACTAGTCAATCTGGCATCTGGGATACTGCCCATCGTAAGAGTGCCTGGATTGGTAGATACGTCCCACTGGACTCTAAAAGCTCCTACATTATCAGCAATAGTTAATTGATTAACGTTGGTTGTTAGTAACCTGCAATCGATTACTCCGGCCCTTTGAAAATCAATTATAGGCGTTCCTCCGTCAGCGTCAAGTATTATCTGAGGGTTTGTTTTTCGTATAGTTAAATTGCCTGTAAATAATCCATCACCGGTAGATGTAATCCCTGCGAATGTCGGACTATCCAACGCCCCCAAAAACAATATCAACCGTTCATTCTCTAATGTCTTTGATGAAAGGCCGGTTTTCGATAACGTGATATCAAATAACTGAGTTGATGCGTAGTCTCCTTCGTCAACGTAGAAAGTAAAAAATCCATTCGATCCTGTCGTGACCTTACCGCCCGAAATTGCTGATCCACCGGATGCCGCCGCATATATTGTCGCCACTGTTGATGTCCCTGCAAGGACGACACTTACCGTACCCGCATCAACAACATTCCCGTTTCCGTCAGTAAAAAATCCGTTTCGGACAAATCTCGCCATTACATAAGCCTCACAACAATAGTCCCTGAACCAAGTGTGTGCATAATTAAACCTTCGTACCACTCTTCGACAATCTCAGCGTCCTCATTGTCTGCACCGGCTGCCGTAGATTGCCAGATTATATTTCCGTGCTTGTCTTTCAATACAGCTTTGTGGTTCGCTGTGGTCGCATCATCCCACCTGATTGATTTTATCTTTAGCATCCTATCCTCAACAACAGCAGTGGTGCTTGCCGTGTCTAGGACTATCACATTCCC
>JBHHUN010000037.1:0-10082 GCA_046753765.1 Candidatus Dojkabacteria bacterium
CAACTCCTTTAACTGTGCGTTCTCCTTCTTGTATCTGTTAAGCTCAGCTTGGGTAGGACCTGTAGTGGATTTCTTGAGCCAGGAGTATATTGTTTGATAACTTACTCCATACTGCTCAGTGAGCTTCTTCACAGGGATTCCTGCTTTAACTTTAGATAATATCTCTAATTGAACCTCTTTGTTGATTTTTCCCATTTTTTGTACTTTAATTTCTTAATTATACTGTACAGTTTATCGGGGTCACATCAAAAGACTTATCATTTGAAGAAGCTAAACAACAAGGGGAAAGGCTGGTCAAGTTGTTCAAGATACTGATTGAAATTGATTAAAAGAACAAAATTTGTTCTACTAAGGATTCAGGTGCTGAATAAGCTCAAATAATACAGATGATGATTCTTCAACATCTTCAAGCTTAAAAATCTTCTCAACTTTATCAAGACCTGTAATATGGATTTTATTTCTCATAACACGTATCTTCTCACATTTTTCATATAATTCCTGTGTGATTACATCGTTATCTTTACAAATATCATTCAGATCTTTAAATGTAGTGCTTTTTTGAAGCTTAAAGTTAGTCTTTTTTAGAAACTTTTCACAGCCAATAATAATCTGTTCATCACTAATCTTATGCAATTCTTTTTCGTTTTTATATTTCCATTCTTCCGTTTGACTAATTGTACTTTCAATTTTACTAATCTCAAAGAAAAGAATTGCTTCAATTATTGATCCCAAATGTACAACCATATCCTTGTAAAAATGGGACCTCAATTTTTTATTCTTATCAGTAGTTGAAGAAACCTTTTGAAGATAAATTACATGTTCAAAATCAGAAACGATATTCCTTCTTAGTACATCATTTGTAATGTAATCAAATGCCTCAATTTCCACCGCTTTTCTTTCCTTTTTTCTTCTGTATTAGTTTTGATAGTGAAGGCAAGCCTTCTTTTTTAAGATAGTTTCCTAACTGCATATCAGACCTAACGCCCAAATCCACGTTATATTTTTTTTCTATTGATTTGATCAGTGTGTCATCCCTTTTCTTTCTGATTTTTCCTGATTTTGTTTTATTATTTATTTTTGCCATATAATATATTTTAACAAAAAAATCAAGACTATTATTACCGGAATAAATGAAAGATAAATTAACCAAAATCCATAAGACAAAAGTGCTTCTTCTTGACCAACTTAAATCCATAAAAGATCGTTTAGAAAATGAAGCAGGAAGTTACATTGAAATGCTAAAAATTCGGAATCAGAAAGAACCACAAGTAGGATTTTTTAGTATGGTTAGATTGATAATGCCGGTCATAGAACACACTGGGAAAGTTATATATGGTGATAAATCAGATAGTAAGATTAAACTATTGAAAGAGCTGGGAATTGAATATCCAGTATTGGTTTGGGAAATGTATCGACATTCATTGATTCATAATGATGAAATGAGACAAATTACCATTGGGAATCAGATAGTGTCTTGGTTTATCAGTCTTCGGAATGTTGATCATTATTATGAGTATTATGAAGATAAAGTCAGAAATGCAAGAACAGGGAAATTACTACCAAAACCAATAATCATTCATTTGGATATGTTTACTCTATATAATTCATTGCATGAATTCTTGACTAATCAAATTTCTGAAGTAAGTCCAACAAGAAAGGTTGATATTGAAACTGAAGTTGTTTACAAAAAAACGGTAAAAAAGAATAAATCAGGGAAAAGAAAGAAGGTTAATGTAGTTTTACAAAAAGAACTAAGTGAATTGATAGAAGAATTAGGCTAATTGCGCATATAAATTTATGCTATTATTCAAAAGTGCGGTTCTAACTTTGGTCATTACACCGCTCCACCAAAAATGATATTATGAAGCAGTGAAAACCAGCGATCAAAAAACACTACTCATCCTTCATGGAATCAACGGTCAAGCCGGAAACTTCTGGCAGCAGTGGCTGGCAAAGGAGCTTTCGGAGTCAGTACGAATCATAATGCCAAATCTCCCGAACCCCAAGAATCCGGATCGCCAGGAATGGATAGCTGCCATCAAAAATGAAACTGCAGGCGAGGATTTATCAGGATTAGTTGTCGTCGGCCACTCGCTTGGTGTTCCTGCTGGGTTGGACTTTGTTGAGACTCTCAATCCAAATCAAAGAATACTCGGATTTATTTCTGTAGCTGGATTTTACAAGCCATATGGTCTGGAATTAAATGAAGAGTACCTGGCAGCAAAGACTATCGATATCATAAAGGTGAGAAAAGCCATCCAAAACCGGGCGGTTATCCGAAGCAAAAACGATCCATATGTATCTCAGGAGGCTTTAGGTGAGCTAGCTCGTGGTCTGCAGGCAAATGACTATGTTATAAGGGATGGGAAGCACTTTCAACACGGAAAGTACATTAGTACGTTTCCTTTAGTCAAGTTTTTAGTTGAACAGATGTGAAAGTACTCGTTGTTGGAACAGGAGGAGTGGGAGGCTACTTTGGGGGGAAACTCGCTAGAGCAGGCAATGACGTAACATTCCTAGCCAGGGGAGAGCACTATGAAGCAATAAAGAAAAGGGGTCTTACTGTCAAAAGCGATGAAGGGGATTTTACTGTATTCCCTGCAAACGTCGTCAAGGATTTATCAAAGATTAAAAACCCCGAATTCGTTATCTTTGCAGTCAAAACATATGATACGGAGGAAGCTGCTGAGCAGCTCTCGAAGGTAGTAGCTATGGATTCTGTGGTAGTCTCACTCCAGAATGGCGTTGACAACGACAATGTGGTCAAAAAGTACGTTAAAGCAAAGGTACTTCCAGGCTTAGCGTATGTAATCTCAACGAAGATAGCTCCAGGGTATACCTGGACTCCAGCTTGGGAAGGAACACCTGATAAGAGACAGAACACTCTTCTTGAAACTACTGTGATCGATCGGTTCATCGAACCAGAAGAGATAGCACAAGTGGCAGTTATGTTGGGAAAAAACGATGCCTTCGCTGGAGAGATACTGTTGGTTGATGGTGGTGTCAGTTTGAATAGGATGAGCTAATTTTTGCAATTGGAGCGTTCAGCATTCCTTTGAATTATTGTATTAACTAAAGCTTTTGACAACAGATTCATTTTGATACAATTTACATCATGAAGATTAAAATCCGTCCCGCCACAATAAAAGACTACGAGAGCGTCATGGAGATGTACGCGAATTTCGTGGGTGATATCAGCGGTGATTACGATCGCTACAAAGCTAAAGACGGTGATTCATTTCATCGGGTACTTGATAATGACCGAGAGTTCATAGACCTGGCACTAGCAGACGATCAGATTGCTGGATACATATCGTATTCCATTAGAGATGTAATTCGGTATCCTGCTCCAATTGTGGAGGTTGAAGAGTTTTACGTTGATCCCAAATATCGCCGAAACAAAATCGCAACAAAACTGATGGAGAACGTATTAGAGTTTTCACGAAAGCAAAAAGCCTACCGTGTATTTTTGGCATCAGCTGCTGAACTTAAAGCCGCTCACAAGTTCTACGAATCAATCGGTTTTGATCAGTACGCATTTCATTTTAGACGGAAACCTTAATCATGAAGTACATTGTAACTGAGATGTCTCTTATGATGGACTCCTCGGGTTTTTCGATAGTTGGTTTTAGCGAAGTACAAAAAAATAACAAGTGACTAAGTCCCTGGAAAACAAAACAGTTATTCTCACAGGTGCAACAGGAGGGATCGGCTCTAAACTTGCAGAAGCGCTTGCTGATTCAGGTGCAAAGCTCATCCTGGTGGGAAAAGATGAGAAAAAACTCCAAAGCATACGTAAGCAACTCCAAGATACTGAAGCGACGTTCACTGTCGATTTTACGCAACCAAAATCAACAAACAAATTGATCGAAGAGATTGCTGCAAAATACGATACTGTTGATATCCTAATTAATTCTGCAGGAATTGGAGTCTACAAATGCTTCCCCGAGATCACTGAAGAGGATTGGGCTGACACTAAGCTTGGTTGATGAGTATAAGGACAAAGGTGTTGGATTCACAGTCATCACACTTGGCAGTACACTTACAAGTTTCGCAAGCCCCTCCCTGAAAGAAAAGAAGAAGCTCAAAAAGGATGGTAAAGCCTATTTTCCTCCCGAGTGGGTCGCAAACAAGTTAGTTGAAATCCTGAAATCTGATGATCTAGAAGAGGAGTATGTACTATACCCATCAGAGCACGGATTTGGGAGCTGGAAAAAACCGTGAATCAAACAGCAAAGAGGCACGCAAGATTGGGAAACTTCAGCTCAATAAGAAGCTCGCCAACTGTGTTAACTTCTTCCCAATAACCTGCATTTACAGCAACAAACTAGGCTACGACAACTTCATCGGACAGGACAGGTAGATGTCGAGAAAGTAAATGATGATTTCGAGAAGTGGTTATGCTCGGTTGTCAGATGACCTCAATCCCCAGTTCGTCCTGCCGCTCAATAAAATCGTTATCGAACGTTAGCATTTTCTTAATACCATTCGTTTTCATCATGAAGAGATGCAATGCATCTCCCGAACGAAGATCGCTGAACACCCATTCATTCACATACTTAATCATATCAGGCAATTCAGATCTGTAAGAGACCAGCTTTGAGTGAGGAAGAAACACGATGTCTTCTTCGATAGCCTCTTTTATGGCAAATTGATCAATTTTGTGCTTCCTAAAAGCATGGATCGATTCATCCAATGTGAACATAGAAAAACATATCTCAGCATCCTGGAGTAAACCCTTTTTGGCAATAGCCCTCTTATGGAAGGTATGTTCCCGTATTTGAAGAGCTACGAAAAAACTTGCATCCAAGTAAATCCTATCTCTCATACTTACCCTCTTTTAGGAAGCGCGTAGACTCCTCCTGGTTGAAATCAACCACACTGAATCTGCCGCCTAATTGTCTCGGTTTTTGAGCTTTCAGGTAAACGAGCCTGTCTTTATCCACCTTGAGATTCATTTCATCTCCAACCTTAAGGTTATTTGAGCGCACCACATCACTTGGGACTGTGACCATATATGAGTTTCCAATTTTCTGGAGTTTGAATGTCATGATGATTTTTCATACTTTGTATATTCAAACAGATTCGCGCCGTTTAGTCAAGGACGTTTAGTCGGTAGTATCCACAGCTCTAGCACAAGACTTGTGTTATGATGCAACATCTGTCTAGAATAATTAACGTTTTACAGACTAGCAAAAATGAACAAAAAACTAATCGCAATTTCTCTTTTAACTATCTTAATTCTTAGTGGATGCAACGTGGCGAACAATCAAACAAGCAGTGACATAAAGGGTAATAATGATAGCACCGTCTCCGATCAGACTTCTAATGACTCAGATATAAACACCGAAGTTCCCTCCGAGAATTCTTTTATTGTTCTTAAAACCACTCTCGGCGATATAAAGCTGGAGCTTTACAACACAACAATGCCAATTACAGCAGGTAACTTTCAAAAGCTTGTAGAGGAAAAATTCTACGATGGAATCATCTTCCACAGAATTATTGATGGCTTTATGGTGCAGGGTGGTGATCCCGATGGTACGGGCACAGGTGGTCCCGGCTACACGATAGAAGACGAATTTCCCCCAGAAGTAGCAGAGCAAAATACAAACGTCAGGGGAACGATATCGATGGCTAACGCCGGACCAGACACTGGCGGAAGTCAGTTTTTTCTAAACCTTGTTGACAATACCAATTTAGATGGCCTTCACCCCGTATTCGGAAAGATCGTAGATGGATTGAAGGTGCTCGATAAGCTTGGCAAAGTGGAAACAGATGCAACCGACCGCCCACTTGAGGAAGTTTCTATTGTGAAGGCGACGATAGTGGAATAAGAAAAGGGCACGAAGCTCCAACTAATCAATCTCTGGCTCCATATTTTGCTACTTTTAGAAACAGACTGAGTATATTCTGGATGAGCATTATCTCTAGCTTGTCCAACTACGAAGATGGTACATTTCAGGCTTCATTTTTGAAAGCATTCATTTCAGCGGCGGATAGAATGTCTAGGGTCCAACCGGATGAGGCGGTGTTACCTTACTATCTCCCCATGGAACAACTATCTCTAGAGCGGAGGTTAACTGTTACTCAACACGAAGACGCAGCAAAACTCAGCCTCATGGACAGCTCGTCGGAAACGCTCAGCGCAAGCCTTGCAGCCAGATTCGGAGAGCTCAACGAGTATCAATTTCTCTTTTTGCAGTATTTCGCGGATTCCAATAGCATTCCCCAGGCAGCGCTCGAAGAGATGCCCCTGCTACAACTTCTCAGGGACATGACAGAACCTGATACAAACCCAGACTGGCTGGTTCCAAACTATAGGGGGTTACTTCTATCTATCTACCCTTCAACCAGGGAAGCCGTCGTCAGGGACGGTTTGGCGTACAGCTTGTTCGCCGGTACTGCAATGGAACAGGGATTGGAACTGGAAGAACTAAGACGTGAAGGCAGTCGTCGTCAAAACTACGAAAAAAGTGAACGTGCAAGGGCAATTGCGTCTCACATTTCGAAGGTTATGCATAAGATCGTTATTCTCAACGCAGGCACAAGAGGCAGTGCCATACCAGAGTCTCTAGACCCTTTTGTGAGAGCTGCTACAGATATGCAAGACTTATCCATAGACGTAATAACAAGGGAGTTCAACTTACACACAGGTTACTTCAGAGGCATTGTCGACATCATGGCTTCATACCTTGTCGACTGGTTTATAACCGGAAATATCGAGCAGGTCTACGAATTCATCCCCTTTAATAGCGGTGATATTGACAGACAAGAACAAGCACTACAGCTGTATCAAACAGATGTTGCTGCTCCAGCACAAGAGTTTCTCGATTATACAGATGAGGTCACTGGAATTAATCTTGGAATGATCTCAGAATTTTTTGGATTTGATGAAGTTGTAGCGCAGCTGAGGCGACCCGAATATTCCGACGACCCAGATGCAGCCGTGGAAAAACTAAGAGTAGTCAGAGCTCAGCTTGAAAGCTGGCTGCATGACAACAGGGGAGGCAATCTTTTGACTACCAGCCTGTATATGATCTCTCTTGCAAAACTTCTTCAGACAGATATCTTACGCACTGTCCCTGGAAAAGTATTGCCACCGTTAGCTGTTCCTACTACAAAGGGTGGGTATGTTTTTCCTGACGGAATTGTGGTCGCTCCCGAAAATCATTCACCTCCAGGAATGTTATGGAAAGAACTCGCAGACTCTAAAGAGCCGATCATGTTGGTTGAAATCAAGGCGTACAGCCGCTTAAAACCCCCTACGAGAGTTCTCAAGGATAATGTCATTCAGACGATGTACTATGTTGAAAGTCTTGCTGCATTGGGAGTGAACGTTAGAAAAGTCCTTTTCGCATACATCGCACCAACTACACTGAAGATCATACCTGTCACAGCTGAAGGGCTTAGAGCGATGCATACCAGCTATCAGCTCTGAACTTTCACTGACAGATCTGGGGCAAGTCCAATATCGTCCTCCCTTAGCAAAGTGATCTCTTCTTCAAACCGCTGCAGCAATTCTATTTTCAACTTCTCATCAGCTAATGCGTATAGCATTCCATTTTGAGCTATATCTATCATCTCCTCCCGGGTGAGCTCCCACGCCTGGTATGCTTTTTTGTACTCATCAGTCAGTGTTGTTTGAAACAGGGATGGATCGTCAGTACTGATAGTGACCTGTACTCCTTCTTCAATAAGCTGTCTTCCTGGGTGGGTTTTCATAGAGTCCACAAACCCTAACATGATATTGCTCGCCGGATTTAGTTCGACACAGATATCAACTAACCTTAGATAGCTGACTAGCTCACTGTCTAAAACGGCATCAAGGCCATGACCTATGCGTGTCACTTCAAAATCTTTGACTGCTGCCCAAATAGATTGAGCACCAGCACGCTCACCTGCGTGCGCAACTCTTTCTACTCCCATCTTCTTAGCATAAGCAAATACCTCCCTAAACTTCTGATTAGGTAGTACTGTTTCGTTACCCGAGATATCAATTCCAACCACGTTCCTATCCTTAAGCTTATCGGCCCAATCAACAAGAGCTTTGCCATACTTATGGCTCCAGTCACGACTATAGCTAAAGATTGTTCTACTGACGATTCCGAAGTCTTTTGCAGCAGCTTTCTGTCCAGAAAAGATACTCTCGGCCACCAACTTAGGGCTCAAGCCTTTCATCAACTGAGCAAACAGATTAACACTTAGTTCTGCATACAGTGTATTTTGCCTGTGAAGTTGTTCAAGGTATTCATACGTGATAATTTCAAGATCTTCACCTTCTCTGATTGAGCTGTTTACTAGCTTCCAGAGGTTAAAGAAGTCAATAATATTCTCGTAGCCACTCTTGAGGTAATCATCTACTGTTTGAAGATACTCATTTGAAGGCTTGTACTTCCTGGTGAGTTTTCTGAGTCGATCCTGTGTAATGACAGCCTCAATGTGAACGTGAGTTTCTGTTTTTGGCAGCCTGTTGATAAAGTCGTCCATAGATTTCAAGATAATACGATAAATGAGGGTTTATGTTTCAGGATTTCGTTACGGGCCTCCTGTAGTGAGCGCCGTACTCGTGGAAATTCATAGCCTTTAAGAAAGCGACTGCTTTGGTTTGCGTGTCTTTAATCGGGATATAGATATATTTGGCATTTGCCGTGGTGGCAAATTCAATCAGGTGATGCATGAGTCCCCGACCCAGTCCTTTCTTTCGATACTCAGCAGAGACAAAGAGGTCATCAATCTCCACTACTGGCTGGGGATATTTCACCTTTTTTCGTAAAGTGTAAGTGATAAATCCGGCTATCTTGCCTTCTCTCACAGCGACATCGACGAACTCTGTGGGACTTGCTACCACCTCTCTAAAAGAATCACTGTTAAGATCCAAAAATCTCTCGGGGTCATTAATGTACTCTCCAAATAACCTCATTACTTCTTGATGATCGCTGATTGTTGCTGGTCTTATGTCTGCAACCACTATTTCGAAAAGATATGCTGTATTGTAACAAATTTGTTTGACATATCAACTTCACCTACTTAAACTGAACCGTAATTCGAAGAGCCTATGGAGATCACAGGATCACATCTGGAATCGCCAATCTTTAATAGAGAGATTGAAACTCCCCCAGGGATCCATGCACTTAAAGGCTTCGGTCATCAAGAGACTGATGCACACATCTCTCGAATGATAACTTCGCTCAGCGAACAGCTCTCACAATCTCAGGCGCCACCGATGCTTGTTTTTCCGCTTGATGGATCTCTGGTAGCATTATGGGAGTTAGCGGAAAGTATGGGAGCCAGTAATCTTGCTGGATTTGATATTAGATTTGCCGCTAAAGAGGGTTTTGCAGGGAATCGTGAAAACCCCTATATCCTGAGCACTCCGACGACAGGCACAGAGGTTCGAGCTGTCAGTAGAGTATACGTTGTTGAGGACATTGCAGACAGGTTACGTGTATACAACTGGATGCACCAGCTTGTAAATTCAGATCGGGCAGTGCGGTTCAACGCTGGAGCGATACAGGAGTTACCGATACCAGAGCTGTGGGCATTCACCAAAAAGGCGAGCACGCCAACAGATACGTATAACAGTAGTTATATACCTGCTGCATTTCCTACGCTCCCTGACGGATCCGATGTATGGGTTAATGATGCGTTTGGATTAGACTCTGGGAAATATACCTGGGAAAGTGGAATGCAGGCAAATGGACATCTAACAGCTCGATTGTATACACAAGTTCAAACTCTCGAACGCCTTGCCAACATTGCAGTTATTGGCACTGTGGAATACACGCATCCACTTACAGGAGCTCCGTTACCTGGTAAACTCTATCAAGCTGTAGGTTCACTTCTCTGTTATGCGGACTTTCTGGCAAGTCATTCAAGGTACCCTGATGTAACGAACCACCCACTATATGCACACCTGATGGCCACTGCCCATTTGACAGGAAGCGAGAAAATCAACGAGAATGAAAGGTTTCTTTGTCAGTTGATTAATGGAGAATTCGCACACTAGAACTGCATCATATTCACGGCGCAGTAAACCCAGGATTAGCCCAAAAAACCCTGATTGCTACAAGGGAAGCAATCAT
>JBHHUN010000038.1:0-8758 GCA_046753765.1 Candidatus Dojkabacteria bacterium
CTGATCATACGATTGTATAATCAATGTATGATACGATCATATAGCCTAGTGATTATCAATAGACATACAGAAAATTTTTTTTGCCCTTAAGAATCGTAGTAATTAATCAATAATTTTCTAGTAAAAAATCCATGAAATATGATTGAGGGTTAGAAAAACGTCTTAAAAGACTTGGAATAAGTAAATTTTAAAAAGCACTTATTTTTTCAAGGATTTAAAATTTTAGTTCTCCAGAAGTTTTCTAGTAATCTGTAAAGGGTGATTAGTAATTTATCAATGTCGGTATTATGAAATATATTTTAGTAACACGATTATAGATATAGTTATACAAACAGGGATAAACTATAACATACTATACTATAAATGTATAAAATTGAGAACCCCGTTTTTTTCTTTTCGTTTTGTCAAATAAATGACGTATTGTTTTATGGGATATATTATGGCATGGAGATTGCAATAGGCGTGAAGCGGTTCCGCCGGGTTTATCGGCGGGGTTTGCCCCCGATAGGGGGTAAGGCAGGATGGGGGGTAGGGGTGTTGTTAAAGGGAAGCCCCCCTCCCGATGCGCGCATTATTTTTAAGAAATAAAACGGTTGACAAGTAAATAAAGTTTTTAGTAATATAAGTCTCATGAGTAAGCACAGTCGTCAATATGATTGGCAGATAAAGAAGCGGGAAGAAGGAAAGTGTTGCACATGTGGTAACGACCGTGGAGATAACGGAACGAAGAAGTATTGTCGTCCGTGTGCAGATAAATATAATTCATGGCAGGTTCGGCGGCGGCGGGAGATGGTTGGTTGATTACCGGAGAGTTAAAGCAGTTAAGGACAAGTGCGGCGATAGTGTTGCGTGATGCAGGATGGAGCAAGGACGACATATACGAAGTATTAACTGCTGCGGATACTGAGAATCTGCGTATTGTTGAAACAATGAAGAACGAGGTAACAACATCTCTCAGGATGATGGTTCAGGGGCAGGCGGTTGGTGATGCGATTCAGATTACTTCAAAGGAGGTAATGGAAGCCATAAGATTGGTTATGGATCGGCTGGACCCGATAACTCAGAAGATGCAGATAGATTCGAGAAGTTCGTTAATGATATTGTCAGACAAGGAAGAGATTGAATTAAACCGGAAGATCGGGATAAGGGACGGGCTCCCGATTAGTTCTGAGGTTGTAGAGGAGCTTATTGAATGAGGATTACGGATTACGACAGGATGAATCACATAGAAAGTAATAAGAAATCCATAATTATGGGTCCTGACGGTGAATGGTCCGGGTTTTATCGTGGGCACGTTGAGTATTTCGATACGCTCAGAGAAGCACTGGATTTTGAGATTAAAACCGGTTCCGGGGATATTTCTGGAGATGTTTCAGAGAGTGATACATTGATAATTGACAGACTCAGTAAGGGTGACGACGTTATTTTGGCCGTAGCGGATGAATTCCCGAGATTTAAGTCGAGGCGGGAGGCGTGGGAGTTTTCGCAGAACAATAAGGTTAAGTTTATATTTAAAAGCGAAAACGGATTAAAGAGTAGTACAATGCGGGATTTATTGAAAATTGTTTGATAATATCACACAGGAAGAAAAGTTCGGATTAATGGCGGCGCATGGTCGCAGGGATTTATTGTATTTTGGTCGTGAGATTCTCGGATACGACTGGGTAAACGAAGTCGAACATCGGGAGTTGTGCGATTTTTTAATGTCGGAAGACCGCAAGAAAATTGTTGTTATCGCGTGTTCCAGGGATACTCTGAAGTCTACGATATGCTCACAGATATATCCGTTATGGCGGATGGCGCAGGGCCGGACAGATTTAAGGGTATTGCTGGACTCGGAAGTAAGAGATCATTCAAAAGCCAGATTAAATGCGATACAGGCGAAACTGGATACAGAAACGTGGTTTCGTCGTTGTTACGGAGAGTGGAACGGAAAATCGAAAGGATACAAATGGAACGAAGAGGAAGCTACGATAGCTGTGAGAGAGGATACCTCGATACGAGAGGCGTCATTCGAGACTGCCGGTGTCGATGTTGTGAAAAACTCAAGGCATTACGATTTGATTGTGCCAGACGATTGTCACTCGGACAACAACTCGAAGTCCAGAACACAGATTCAGAAAGTCATGGACCATTATCGATTATTGCAGCCGATGTTGAACCCGGACGGAGAATTTATAATAGTATGCACATGGTGGGACGACAAAGACGCGAATAGGTGGTTTGTTGATATGATGGGTAACGATGTGTCGTTGTTTGAGAGGGGCGCGTATCTGGATGAAGCTCAGACGAAGCCACGGTATCCGAAGCGGTTGCCGTTAAAGACCTTGGCGTTAAAACGAAAGATTATGGGCACATATTTGTTTTCATGCCAGTATTTATTGAATCCGGTAAGCACCGAAGATGCGTTATTCCATGAATCCGATATTCGGATTACAAAAGATGAAGATGTTCCGAAATTATTGAGGCGGTATTTGCTGGTAGACCCTGCCGGAGACCCGACGGCGAACTCGGACGAAAAGCGTGACTCGGATAATTGGGCGATTGGTTTGCTGGAATGCTCACCGTCGGGGAGTATATTTCTGAGAGACTTGGCGTGGGGGAAAATGGACTCGACAGAAGGTGTTGAGGAAATAATAAAAATGATTACAGCATATAACCCGCACGTTGTGGGAATCGAAAAGGTGGGTCTGGGAAATACAGGTTTTTATGTTAAGCAGAAACTGAGGCAGATGGGCCGATTCGCCGTGGTTGAAGATTTGAATCCGGGCGGAAGATCGAAAACCGCACGAGTCGATGGTTTAACGCCGATTGTTCGTATGCGTAAATTCCACATAGTAAGTAGCTGCCCGTTCAGAGAGGAAACAATAGAGGAATTCATTAAGTTCACGAGGTTTGGATCAAAAGCGCGTCACGACGATATAGTTGATATGTGTGCGTATGTGCTGGATATGATAAAAAAGTATGGCGTGGCCTTGGAGGAAGAGAAAAAAGATGCTAGAATATCGGAAACAGAAAGATTAATGTATTTGAACCCTAACTCTAAGAAGCATTGGATGGCGTATCATAAAATGCAAGCAGATAAAGACGGAGAGACATGGGCCGATGAATTTGTTTGAGGTGTTAAATGTTCGGAAGTAAGTCAGAACCATGCGGAACGTGTGTCGAAAAAAGTAAATTAATCGACCAGTTAATGAAAACAGAGTGCGTTTCATGCGTAAACCTGAAACATGAAGTTGAATATCTGAAATCGTTGATTGAAAAACGTGACAAAGATTGGCATGACGAACGAGCAGAATTCAAACGGACAGTTGATAGTTTGATGGAATTGGCCGGATCAAGGCCGGTAGGACAAGGACACCTGTCGACGTCACCGGAAAAAATACCGACAATGGAACAGATAATGGGAATTTTCGACGAAGACGACGGAACATCGGAAAGCTGAAATGCCGAAATCAATAGAATCAGAAGAAGACGTTCTCAAAGAAATCGAGGATACTTACGCCAGGTATCGCCGGTATAGGTATAATTTTGAGCGTGTTTGGTATAGAAATATCCTGTTTATGATGGGGATTCAATGGATAAATTGGGACGAAACACAAAAATCGTGGAAAAAACGGAAGTTAAAAAAATGGGTTCCAACGCCGGTTACGAACAGATTTGCATCATCTGCGGAGAGAATTGTGGCCGTCCTGTCCCGTATTCAGCCGAATTGGGAGTTCGTGCCGGGCAGCGAATCATTTTCGGATATGGTCGCAGCCAAGGCGGCTGAACAGCTTGAGGGAATAATTGCAGAAGAAAATGACGTAGAATCATGCAGAGAAGAATTGGCGAAATGGCTCACATATGCAGGAAATGCGTATTTATTGTCAGGGAATGACGATGGGGAAAATTACACAGATGTTTTGTCTCCATTTGAAATGTATGGAGATTTGTCAGTACCAAACCTCGAAGATCAGGAAAAAATTATTTTGGTCCGTCGCAGGGACATGGAATACATTAAAAGGATGTACGGGTTTGAAGCGAAAGAAGATGAAGGAAACGATATCGGGCAGAAATACCTCGAATCTCTCGGATATATCAGTGCAGATTTGGGACTGGGAGACTACGCATACTTCAGGGACCATCGGATACTCAGAGCGACCGTAAAGAGAATATATGTACGTCCGAATGAAGACTGGCCGGAAGGATTATATGCAGTACAGGCAGGCGATAGGCTCGCAGAGGCCATGCCACTGCCTCAGACAGTTGAGGGTAAGCCGTTTATTCCGATTGTGCAAGCGAAATTCGATGCCATACCTGGCGCGTTTTACGGTAAAACGCCGATGAACGATATTGTTCCAAAACAGCTCCAAAGAAATAGACTTGAATCACTCATGGAGTTAATATCGATCCGAATGGCGAATCCTGTATGGATGATGCCGGAAGGAACTAGAATGGGCAGTTTTTCCGGTGAACCGGGGGCTATTCTTCGATACAATCAAGTCGGAGATAAAAGCACACCTCCACAGCGTATCCCCGGAGAGCAAATCACTCAGTCATTATTTAATTGGCTGGAGAAAATTGATTCAGATATTGAAGAATTGGCATCAATGTTCGATGCGATTAAAGGGAAAGCACCGTATTCCGGCGCACCCGGGGTTGTTGTGGATCAGTTGATCGAGCAGGGGATGAACCGTTTTGGGCCAACCCTCCGTGGAATTGGCGAGACATGGCGACAATGGATGCAGCAGCAGATTGAGATGTATAGGGCCTATGGCGACGATGAAAAAATAGCATCAACGATGGGAGACAACAAGCGATGGAAATTCTCGAAATTTTCCCGTGCGGATTTTGATGGTGCTGTAAATGTTAGAATCGAGACAGATTCAGTTGTTCCGAGAAGCGAAGCTGCACAAACGGATAAAATTATGAACGCGATCCAAACAGGGTTGATAGATTTATCTGACCCTATGGATCGGCATAAAATACTCAAGAAAATTAATCTTGGAAGTTTGTCGTCATTGATTGATGAAAATGTAACATCGGCAGTCAGAGAACATGATATGTTGCTCGAAATGCAACCGGAAGAGGTTGAGGCCATAACAATGGCGGTTAGAGAAGCACAGCAAGATTTGACCGGCCAAACGCCTCCACCTCCGATCCCCTTGAAAGCCGTTGCATTGGTTCATGATGATAATGTCCATATAATTAAACATAGAAGTTTTGCTATAAGTGAAGAGGGAAAGCCATTTGAGGCAATAATGCAGGTTCATATTGCAGAACACATGTCAAACATGGATGCAATGGCGAATAATGCCCCACAAGAAGAACCTGTACCGCAGGAGCAGGATGAGAACGTCCAACAATGAACTGACCAATCATTGAAGGGCTGGTTGCCGAACCTAAAACGGCTCAATTTGGTCATGGGAGTCCAACCTTAAAGGACATAGGAGGTAAAATGGAATCGAACGAAGAGATTGCTGAGGAGGTTATTCAGGAGAATGTCCCGGACAAAGAACAGTCAGGTAAATTTGTCCCTGACGAAAAAGACTATATGCCTCGAAAAAAGTATGATGAGGTGTACGGTCAGATGGAGTCCGTAAAAACTAAACTTGGGAAATATTCCGGGTTTGGCGATGCCGATGAGGTGCAATCAAAGCTGGACCGGCTTAATTCATACGAAGATAGGATTAAGGAATTCCGGGAACAGCAGAGCTTAACTCAAGAGCAAAGGGATGTTCAGCAGAATAACGAACAAATCCGAAAACAAATGGAGGAGATTTACCCTGAATTAAAAAATCTTGGCAGAATCAGCGAAATTGATGAGCTAAGAGGTTACAGGGAAGATCAAATCTTAGGGCAAGCCTCAGACTATCTTGGTTCGGTATTAAAATCAAACGAGTTGTCGGTAGACGCTGACACTCAGGGAGATATTGAGGATTTCTTGTTGTCAAAAATGACGGCGAAGGAAAGGGAAGCGATGTCTCAAGGTGATTTCGGGGTTATTGATTCAGTTTACGAAAGAGTGAAGGGGAGCCGATTAATGTCTTCATTGACAGGCGAAACACCTCAGAACGAATCAAGGCCACCACAAAAAGCACCAATGAGACACAAGTCCGGCGGAGCAGGAGCGCAAAAGGAAAACAAGAAACCTATGTCTATGAGAGAGGCAGAGGACTTAGGTTGGGCGCGGATGGAAGCTGGGAAAAACGCTTAATATCTCCAAAATAAAAGGAGACTACCATGGCAGAAACAAGGACTACACTAGACGGGATTTTAAAGGAGGTCTATACCCCGATTATACGGGATCAGATCGCCACTTATTCTCCCGTACAAGAAATGTTTGAAAAGTTGAACGATTTCGACTGGGATGGTCGGGCCGTTCGTGAAGGCGCAATCGTGAGCTACAACGAGGGCGTTGGAGCGGTTGGTGAAGATGCAAATCTTCCTACCGCAGGTAACTTTGATCCACAACAGTTTGTGATTCCGATGAAGTACATCTACGCATCGTTCCAGATGACAAAAGCGATGATGGAGTCGGCCAAATCCTCAAGGGGTGGGTTCAAGAGCGCAACGAGAACTTCGTTTGACACTTTGATCCGTAACCTCAAGCGTGAGAGGGCCAGAATGCTGTGGGGTGACGGAAACGGGACATTGGCTTTGGTAAACGGGGCACAGACCTCAGATACCACCATTGAGGTCAATGATCCGTTTGGTGCTGTGTCTGCTGTAGGCGGGGCGAGGTTTCTCAGAAAAAACATGATCGTTTCGTTTTTTAATGGAGCAACTCATCAAGCCACCCGGACGATATCAGCAGTTGCCGCGGATGGAAATTCAATCACGATTGATTCAGCAGCCACCCTAGCGGACAATGCAACCGTTCGCCGGATGAGTACGGCTGCCGGGACAAATGCGAATGAATCGGGGAATCAGGAACCCATGGGTCTTTTGGGTCTTGTGGATGACGGGACTTATGTTTCAACTCTACATGGGCTGTCCAGAACGACCTATCCGATTCTGCAATCTCGTGTTCAATCTGCGGTTGGAGCTTTGTCATTGGATTCAATTCAGTTGAATTTTGACATCGCAGATCAAAGAGGTGATGCGAACATCACATGCCTTGCAGGACACCAGTCTGTGCGTCGGGCTTACCTGACACTGCTTGAAGCAGACAGACGATATAGTGGTGAATCTCTTTCATCTCCTGACGGCGGGACGAAAGTTACCAATCGCAAAAAATACGTCACCTATGGCGGCGTTCCTGTGGTTGAAGATAAGTTCGCTCCTTACGACATGCTGTTTGGTTTGGATAAATCAACCTTTCAGCGTTTTGTCCAGGTTGAAGGTGAATGGGCAAGTGATGACGGAGCGATCTTGAATCGTGTTACAGGTAAGGATACATGGGAGGCGTTCTATCGGATTTTTGAGAATTGCCATAGCAACAGGCCGAACTCAAACTTCCGCATGGATGGGATAACAACCTCAAAAGTATATGTGGCTAGCGCATAACGGCTCATATACCTAATCTTGATGGTGGGGGCTTAGGCCCCCGCCTCATGTGAAAGGCAATAAAATGAATGCAGCAGAACAGGAACTATATTCAGATGTCGCAACATTGGTAAACAGAACAAAGGAACCACTTGAGTTTAGGTGGGATGCCAAAGTCTATGTTGTTGAAGGTGGAAAGAAAATTAATCTGCCGAGACACATTGCCATGAAAGGCATAAACGCATGTCACAGCAAAATGGACCCGTTTACTGGAATAGCCACGGAATCTCTTTTCGGGATTACTGACGACAAAAATTACCCATGTACTAAACTTGGGGATGTTGACGTTAAGGGGTTAATGGAATCAGAGAAGCTAGATGACGGCGGAGAAGTTATGGTTGATGGAGGAACTGCAAAGAAAAAGCTGGTAAGTTTAAAAAACAAAACTTACAGAGGACAAAACTAATGCACCCTTCAAGTTTCAGAAAGGAACTAAAGCGTTTCGATAAAGAGCTTCGCTTAGTCTGGTCAGGGAAGAAATCAAGGTGGGAAATCTGGCATAAGGATCGACGTGGGACAGATTACATTGTTCTTTCTGTTCCTATAGGTCAATTAGGGCCAAATGTCATTCAAAGCCTATACAATGCTACTCCGATCAAACAAGGTGGGGCTAGGAGGCTAAATCGAATTCTCGACAGAATGCGAGAGAAGGAGGAGGAGGCAGAAAAGGCAGAAACGGCCAATATTGTTGCATCGGTAGAAGAAGATGCGTATAATTCACTTAAAAGAAGAATCGGTGAGAGGGTATCAGTCCCAGGATTCACCATAAACGACACTCGTCGTAACAAGCCGGAGGCGGTAGGGGCCTCATAAATTAATGCCGGGAGGATCAAATGGCTATTCGTGATAAAAATATCGACAAAAATTCAGGAAACGCAAACTTTGCACAACAAATTGTTGCGTTACGAAATGGACCACAAACACCAGCTTCACAGACAGATTTAGAGGTTATGTCGGTAAGGTTGCCGTGGGCGGGTAAATTTTTGAGCGCACATGTCTTTTGCAGAGCCAAGTCAGGTACTGTAACAGCAAAAATCCACAAAAATGCAGCCACAATTTTAACTGGAGATATCACTCCAGTAGCAGGGGCGCAAACGGCTGGAACATTAGCTTCAACAACGACGTTTGCAGCCGGAGATGAATTGCAGTTATTAGTTACAACTGCGGGGGCATCTACGGTAGATGATCTTGTGGCGACGGTTATTTTAAGGCCAAATTTGCAGGATGA
>JBHHUN010000039.1:0-8301 GCA_046753765.1 Candidatus Dojkabacteria bacterium
CAGTAAACCCAGGATTAGCCCAAAAAACCCTGATTGCTACAAGGGAAGCAATCATCAATAACAGGCTCAATCCAAAAAGTATTGCCATCTTTCTTACTCCAATCTTTCTTTGCGCAGTCCCGAGAAGTCTGAGACAATCCCGGGCCTGTATGATTACTGCTCCAAGTGAGCCCAGCGAGATTAGGAAGAACACAAAGAAGATCGGTAACGTCAAGCTCATGTCGAAAATGCTCTCTAATCCTATGTTATCTAATAATTTGACAGATCACAAGCAAGCTTGTTTAATTAGAGTATGATAAGAAATATTGCTTTTGGGTTTATATGCGTAGCTTTGCTCACCGGTTGTAACCTGTTCGGAACACCGGATGACTCAAATGGTGAACAAAACGGTCCAGACTCAATATCTATAGAAGAAGTTGCCAAACATAAGCGCGAGGATGATTGCTGGGAAGCTATTGACGGAAAAGTTTACGACATAACAGACTACATCAGTGAACACCCCGGTGGAGTACAATCAATTATCGGACCTTGCGGAACAGAAGCCACAGGCGCCTGGGATGGCATTAATGGCGGAAAAGGTCACTCGCCCACAGCAGATAGGCTGCTAGAGGAGTACTACGTTGGCGAGCTGGAACAATAACGCTAGCCCGAATTATCCATATTGAAATCGTTGCCCGTCAGATCTACTAAGATCTGTACGAGTGTCTTGTTTGTATCTTTGCCGGATTTTATCGCAAGGTAATCACCCCAGTCGGTATCAGGAATTACAGAATAAGCGATAATTTTGGCTTTTGGCGACAGCTGCCTGATCTTCTCAGCAACCTGCTTCCCATCAAGGTGGTTTTTCTGCAGAAAACTAGAGACAATAACTATCTCGGGTTTAAGTTTTCCAGACTCAATCTGTTCAAACAGCGCTTTTGCCTGCTTAACAGACGAAGCAACCGCATTGATTTCAAGGCCCATATTGAAAGCTATCAGATCAACTACAGTCACGTAGTTGTCGTCTGCTTCAAATTGTATTATTACTGGTTTTTTCATATGCCTGGGCCCCATATTATCTCATAATCATCATAAATTCCACTCAAGCTCGTGGAGACTCTCTTTATCACACTCGTCACCGCACTCTGAAAATTCTAAACCTTTTATCTTAGAATAAACCTCTTTTATATTGTCCTCCAGCCATGAGGTCCTCATTCCGCTAAGAGAATAAACTCTATCAACAAACTGCTCACTTTTTGAACTCTGTTCAATGAAGTCTACTTTACCCTCTGATACACTCCAATTCACCCAACTTGAGCGTTCAACAAGTAGTTTATAAAAGAGGATCTGAGTATAATAGTCACCCTCCTTTTCGGGGTCCAGCATTCCTGCCTTTGTATCCGGATTGCCTGTTTTGTAGTCAACAAGATTCACCTTAATCTGGTCTTTATCAATAAAATCTACCCTATCAATTATTCCAGTTATGGGAACCTCTCCTATGAGCACGTTGTGCTTATAGAAATTGTACTCTGTGAGCGAACCCAAAGGAAACCGGCCTTCATTCTCATCATAGTACTTACTCAGAAGTATCTCCCCCTTTGCTTTTGTGTCCCTATAATCTCGGTCACGCATCACCTCTCTGTCCAAACTTCTATGAAAAAAGTCTAATAATTGCGATTTCGATGGAAGCTTCTTTGACTGGTTAAAGCTCACTGTGAGCTCATTTAGGGCTGCGTGAACTGACGTACCCAGTATCATGTGTTTATTTTTGTGTCCGGGGATCTTCAAAAGCTTCTGATACAAAAAACAACGTGGGCACCTCATATAAGACTGCATTGCCGTGACATTTAACTTGAAACTTTCAATCAGTCCAGATAGGTACTCTCGCCCAGCAGAGGTAACCGTCAGCTTTGAATCAGTAAGTGCACTGGTTATTAGTTTTTGCTGCTCATCCCTGTCAAATTCAATAAGAGTGCTAGCTCGATGCTGCTTATCGATCTCTTCGGCAAATAGAGTAGGGAGTTGATCCTTACCTTTATCGTCCTGCTCTGCATAAGTTATGTAAACACTCTTCTTTGCCCTTGTTAGAGCGACGTAGAACAAACGCCTTTCTTCAGACTCCCTGTCTACCTCAAGGTCATGAGTCGTAAGACCAAACGGGAGCTTAAGCAACGCAACCGATCTTTTTTTCTCCCATCTTTTCTCATTGGCTCGGGTAATAAAAACATGATCAAATTCAAGCCCCTTGGATCTGTGAGCTGTCATCAGTCTGACCTTACCCTTACTGTGACCCAATTTAAGCTCTGGAAGTCTCAGATTGTACTCCTGCATTAGCTGTAGGTGATCAAGGAAGTTAGCTATCGTGTAGTCTTCTGAATCATATTCAAGTTCTACAAGTAGCTTCTTAAGTGTATGCATCGCTGAGAGTGCCTCAAATCCATCTGCTTCTCCGGCTGTTGCCGCGATTAACTCCAACTCGTCCACCAACTTAACAAGAAATACTGAAGCCTTTTCGTTGTGTATCAGTTTAGCAAGCTTCTCTATCTTATCTGCAGCCAACGCAATTGAATCAGAGTTGGTAAGCCCTAGTTGCATCACTTGATCAGATGTAATCAGTTGCAATAGAGAAATCTTATGCTCTCTGGAATACTTAAGCAACTTTGCAAGATCTAAACCTGAAGTGCCAAACAGGTCGAAACCCAGAATCTTAAACAGTGAGAGCTCATCAACTGGATCGACTAAATATGAAAGTACACTGATGATGTTCCTTATAATTCGATTTCCTAAGATATCCTCACCACGCTCAACAACGTAGGGGATATTTTCATGGTGAAGCTTGTCTGCCAAATCGTCTGCATCTCTGTTGTTGCGGTAGATAATTGCGATCTCTTCGGGCGGAGTACCACTAGTAATAAGCTTGCCTATCTCCTGAGCAATGAAGTATCCTTCCTCACTCTCCGAGTGTGCTCTCGCTACTCTGACTTTCTCTGATTTGATCTTCGTACCTGGTACCAGTTTCTTCTCAATTCCCGGAATGTAGTCAACTGCTCTATACCTGTCGCACGTGATGATATCGTCCGCTGCAGAAAGTAAAGTTTGCCCCGATCTGTAGTTTTCTTCAAGTGTGATAAATTGAGCGTGATCTTTATACTCGTCGTAGAAAAAAATGAGATTTTCGAGCGACGCACCCTGAAAACGATAAATAGACTGGTCATCATCCCCAACAACAAATATGTTTGGGTTAGGGAAGAAGTTACCCAGAAGCTTTAATGTCCTGTTTTGTGCAGTGTTTGTATCCTGGTACTCATCCACAAGAATATACTGAAACTGCTCCTGATAGTCTCTTAGAAGTTGTTCATCACTCTCAAAACGTTCAACCGCCATAAGTATCATATCTTCGTAATCGTACTTGCCACTTTCTCTGAGCTTGGCCTGATAACTTATGTAAATATTGTGCATCGCCTTCTGTTTGTTGAGCGTTTTTTCTTTGGTTGCATTTTTGAAGATATTGACGATCTCCCTACGCAACTTTGTCAGCAGTTTTCCGTCGCCGTCAAGCTCATACTCTTTTAAAGCCTTATCAATCATCGCCTTCAGAAGTCGCACTAGCTGGTACTTTGCATTTTTCCCTTCAGAGATATCTTTTAGAAAGTCAGCAAAGTGACTCGTTGTGAGTTTACGCCAGTTGACATCTTTGAGACTTAGAAAACTGCTTCCTGTGGCTTCAAGAAACTCATCTTGTTTTGTCAGAGACAACTTATAGTCTTTGGGAGAAATCCCCTCTTGCTTCAATTTGCCAATTTGATCAAGCACGCTTCTTAGGTAAAGCGAAGGTTTTCCATAGGGCTTAAGTGGAGAATCAAACTCAAGCTCCGAGATGATACTTTCCATCAAACCAAATCGTTCAACATCCGATATCACATCGCTACCGACAGCAATGTCAGGAAATTTCTCGGGGTGATTTTGAATGACTTCGTTGCAGAACGAATGAAACGTGTGTATTTTTACTCGATATGCTGCTTCTGAGATAATCTCCAAGAGGCGCCTGCGCATCGCCACTACACCGCTTTCGGTGAAGGTAAGGCAGAGAATATTTCTGGGGTCGAGCTGTGTGTCTTCTAGTATTTTTGCAATGCGACGGGCGATAATCTCTGTTTTACCTGTTCCAGGGCCTGCGATCACCATAACTGGCCCTTCTATTGCGTCAACAGCCTCTTGCTGTGCTGTATTTAGTTTTCTTAGGGAGTCGTCTGCCATAAGCAGATTCTACCACCCCGCGTGGTGCTACTTAAAGCGTACCGCGATGTTTACAACATGGATGTCTGACCCATCCTGCGCAGATTGTGCGTAAAACTTCACTCTACCAGTTGTTGGTGGAATGGGCGGTGTCCACTCAAATGTCTCGTCAAAATCAATGGGGTCACCAATGTCACCCCCCGAAAGTGTCAAAACTTCTTCATGTAACAAAACATCGTGGTCGTCATAGATTTCAACAATCATATTGCCTTCAAATAGACCAGTGGCTGTTCCGGTTATGTTCAGTGGCGAATCTACTACATCGAATCTGCATGGACTCTCTACGACAATTGCACTGTCAATTGACTCATTATCACATGGATCAGGTGCCGTAGGGGATGGATTTGTACCTGAACCTCCCTGCCTTTGCTCAGGTGTCGGCCTGGCTGTTTTTAGGTCGTTAAGCTCATCTTGAAGATTACTAACCTCAGCTCTGCTGTTGTTGTTCTGCAGAAAGAAAACCACCGCTAGTGTGGAAGTAATTGAGAGCAACAACAGTAATACCAGGACAACAGTGTAGTAAATATATCTTTTCATGAGCAGATTAAGTTAAAATTAAAATAAGTTTTGTAAAGATTAGCATATGGAAGCCGAAAGGTTAACAGTTGAACAGTTCAATCACATACTTAATCTTCATGTTCAGCAGCTTGGAGCACTTATAGTTGAGGGAGAAATTGTTCAGATGAGCATCACGCAAAGGGGTGGCGTTAACATTGAGCTAAAAGACCCAGAAGCTAATGCAACCCTTCGCGTATCAGGTTATGCACCACAGATCAGTGGCCTGGATAGTATCCGCGAGGGGATGCAAGTAGCTGTATGGGGCACACCCGAAATTTGGGAACAACGTGGGCTATTCAGTCTCAAGGCCATTAAGATTCTTCCCGTTGGTGCAGGTGCCCTCAGCGCTGCCTTTGAAAAGCTTAAACAAAAACTTTCTGCCGAGGGTTTGTTTGCCCCAGAGAGAAAACGGGAGATGCCATCGTTTATTACCAAGATTGCCTTAATAACCGCTAAGGGGTCAGCTGCAATGAGTGACTTCACAAAGATACTCCGCGAAAACAAAGCCGGACTTGAAGTTGATTTTTATCCGGTACATGTTCAGGGTAAATTTTCTGAAAGAGAGATAATTGCCAGCTTGAAGCTAGCTGACTCCCGGGAGTATGACGCAATAGTTCTAACCAGGGGAGGAGGAAGCCTTGAGGACCTGATTGCCTTTAACGACGAGCTACTCGCTCGCACGCTCTTTGCCTCCAAAACCCCCGTGCTTGCCGCAGTTGGTCATGAAAAGGACGAGTCAATCGCTGAGCTTGTATCTGACAAGCGAGGCTCTACACCGTCACAGGCTGCCTACTATATAGTCTCGATCAACCAAACGTTTATAAACAAGCTCGTAAGCAGTAATGACGCCATTCGGAATGAACTACACCATCGTTTGAGGGATCTCCGTGGTCAACTCCAGAGTCAGACAGGCAGCATATCAAGCGCAATAAGAGGAGGACTCCGCAGCTACCTTGGAAAGATTAGCCTTAGCTCAAGGCAGATGCACTCAAAGCTGAGAGTGAAAGTCGATGCATTAAGGATCCACACAGAATTTTCCAGGCGCAAGCTTCGTGACTTTACTAAGCACACAACTGAGCTTAGGAATAAAATTAACGCCGCATCAAGACTCCTCGAGTCGTACAATCCAAACGCTGTTCTCAGTCGCGGATATACTCTTCTATACAGCTCCAGAGGAAAAGTAATCTCCTCGGTAGATAACGTCAAAAAGGGGGAAAAAGTTGATCTCAGGCTCAAGGATGGTACGCTTGGTGCTAAAATATCTCATATAATCAAAAAATAGCATGGCAAGCAAAAAAAAACAGGGAATACAGGCGAACGTTGATAAACTCGACGAGATAATAGAGTATTTCGAACAGGAAGATACAAAGTTCAATCTAGACGAAGCAATAAGAAAATACGAAGAGGCGATGAAACTTGTACAAGATGTCAGGAAAGAGCTGGAATCGGTAGAGCTTCGAATTAATGAGATCCAGGAGAAATATTCTGAAGAAAACAATAAAGAAAACGGATCCGGCCAACTCAACTAATCTTTCGAATTTGACTCTTCCTTAGCGAGTTCGTTAACTTTGTATAATAGTTCCTCGAAGTCTTTGCCGTAAATACCATGAACGCCTGCACCTTCTTCTAGTGTTTCGAACTGTGATGCAAAACAACCAACACAATGAAAACCATATTCATATACGAGCATGTTCACCGCTTCGGGATACAGTTCGGCGATCTCAGCTACAAGTGTGTCACTTTCAATTAGCCTTGTCATGATCTGCATTATAGCCCGAACGAGAGTGATTTTAAAATAGCCGAAAACGGGTTACAATATCGTGAAGCACAACAACTATGCCGGCTGCCTTAAACTTCAAACGCAAAAGAATAACTCGCAAGCAGAAATCATTCCCGACACGAAAGCCGGACTACTACTTCGTTATGGTTATTGGTATTCTCTCAGCATTTGGTGCTGTAATGGTCTACTCCGGGAGCGTCTTGGTAGCTGTAAGACAGGGTAACAGCCCTTATTTTTACTTCATCAGGCAAGTGTTTTGGATACTGTTAGGCCTGCTGGGAGCCTATATAGTCTATCGACTTGACTATCATATCCTGCCCAAGCTTGCGATTCCCGGTTTGGCTATCGCAATAGTATTGCTTGTAGCAGTACTGCTAGTTAACAGTGACCAGTCGATAAAGCGATGGATAGATCTTGGACCCTTCGACCTCCAGCCATCAGAGCTAACAAAGTTAATTTTTCTGACATATCTTTCAGGATGGCTAGCAAAGCAGAGGAAGCGTGTTGGAAAGGGCTGGAATGCGCTCAAGCACCATTTCACTCACGAGCTACTACCTTTTCTTGTTCTGTTGGGGATCATCTCTTTTCTTATTATCATCGAACCAGATCTTGACACGACTGTCATCCTGGGGGCAACATCTTTTATTGTTTATTACATCGCCGGTAACGACAGAATTCATCTACTCGGCTCGATATTTACGGGGCTCGCACTCACAGTTGTTGTTTGGTTTACAACCAACCTCGCCAACTACAGAATCACAAGACTTACATCGTTCTTTAACTTCTGGCAGACCGGTGAGATTAATGACCCCTTTGGTACTGGCTACCAGCTCAGACAGATCCTCGTTGCAGTGGCGTCGGGGGGAATATTTGGACTGGGTTTTGGCGAGTCAAGACAGAAATTCCACTACCTTGGAGACACTGCTTTTTCTGACACAATCTTTGCAATCTTCGCTGAGGAGTTTGGCTTGGTTGGGTCAATTATATTAGTGAGCGTCTTCGTATTTATTCTGCTGAAAGGGTATCAGATCGCAAGAAGGGCTCCCGACAGAGTAGGATCGCTACTGGCAATTTCAATGACAACATGGATTACCCTACAGGCACTCCTGCATATTGCTGCGAACGTTGCTCTTATTCCAATAAACGGAAATACACTACCCTTTATCAGCTACGGAGGAAGTTCAACTGTTATCAACCTGACAGCCATGGGGATTCTGCTTAATATCAGCTCAAGATCAACCTCCGGCTCTAAGCGCCGATCATCACGAAAAAGATAAACGTATGTTCAAGACACTACTCATCTCAGCCAGCATTCTTATTCTGATTGTTTTCATCCCTGTAATTGGATTTTTCAACAGTACATCTTACTTCCAGTGGCAGTTCGGGCAGTTTGACGTATATAAAGACTTTCAGCTGGAGCAAGGCGGTGTTTCTGATCGAGGGTTTCTTGACGATAAGTTTGCAAGTACCTTAAATTACATTAATTTCCGCGCCAGAGAGCTCGATCCAACCTTTTTTTCAAGCGAGGACATTATTCATATGCAGGATGTACGCACACTGACCACAGCGACCTACATATCAGTTGGGATAGCCAGCAGTATCCTGCTTATTTTCATATACAAACGCGAACCTATCCGCGTATATAGAAAAGCCAGTTTACTTGCTATCCTCATAATTATCACACTGAT
>JBHHUN010000040.1:0-8051 GCA_046753765.1 Candidatus Dojkabacteria bacterium
GCTGCTACAGGAACCCCCCCTGTAGCTTCAAATGCTCCTGTCCCTGCCAAAGAACCACCCAGAGAAGCTGAACTTACAGGGGCAGTCAAAGCAGGGGCCTCACCTGCCAACGTCCCTGCCCCTAGAGAGGGAACACCTATTCCAGTAGGAATATCTCCTATAGGAGTAAATGTCCCCCCATGTTGAGCAGGGAGAGCTGTAGTTACAGCAGAAGCCGTTTCAGGAGCTGATCCACTAAATGGATTGACTCCATTGAGAAGCCCTCCTACAGCCGCTGTACCGGCCTTTACGGCAGCGTTCCCGACAGTCTCTAAAACAGGATCAAGCCCTGCTCCAAAGTCCTCAGCCTGCTCCTGGGTTATCTGGGCCAAATCCCTTGCATTGGCAGCTTCAAGAATAGAAGCATTATTCGATAGTTGTGCTGCTGTTTGTCCTTCCAGGTTCGCCTGATTTATAAATGTCTGGAACTCATTTACATTAGCCTTGGCCTGTTGGTTTATCAGGTCATTGCTGGCCTGTAGTTCCCGTAAAAACGCCTGTGATTTAGTCTCTGCTTCTTTTTGGGCAAACTCTGCTTCCAGTCTTGCAACAGCATCATTAGCAAAACTTGACCCAGCTATACGCCTTCTGGCCAGGTTCTCTTTCAGATTTCCTACAGCCCTGCGTCTACGGTTCTCAAGAGAAGATACGGCAGCCTCAGTAAAACGTCCAAATCCAGGAGTTACTTGAGACAATAATTCTCCCAAAGAACTAGCCTGTTGCCCAAATGCTCCAGAAGCGCCTGTCAATGAGTTTTGTAACTCAGGGGTTCTGGTTATATCCAGAGTGCCGTTTGAGAAATTAGCTCCGAACCCCGGTGTAGAGAAATTAACCGGAGTGAACCCTGTAAGAGGGGCATTTATCATCCGTGATGACAGATTACCTCCACCCAGAGAAGCGGCAAGTCTGCCTTTTATAAGTTCTGCTCCTACTTGGGGGATTACATCCCTCGCAAAATCTCTACCTATTTGACCCATATTTAATTCCTCGTCTGGAACAATGCGGCTGGTTCTTTCTCATACAGATTGTAAATGGTTCCAACCCTCCTGATAATTCCGTGTTTTGCAATATGCTCATAAAATGATTTGTTTGCCAGGTTTGCATAAAATAACGCTAGTACCGTCTTGCGTATTTCATTGAAAAAATTAACTGTTGATTCATAAATGTTTCTTTGTGACGCCCAATAAAACCAGGTTGTATCTCCCAAAATCAGAAAGGGACCGGAGTTGATCCCTGAAATAGAGCCTATGGGCATATATCCTTTCTTTGTTTTGGCCTCCAACATAAACACTACGTCATAGTTGGCCATAATATGCTGAATGAGCTTGTCCCTGAACTCCAAAGGATTTCCTTCGTGTGTGTTGTGCTTGAAGTCTGCGTAAAAGTATTTTGCATCATCCTGCGTTATTTCCCTGAAACCTGTGCTTCTTTTAAGAGTTCGATAAAGTCTATGCGACTGCTTTAAGACGGAGAATGATCGAGTTGATCGTGAAGTCTGTTGATCCTTCGATAACTGCCCTGACCTGGAACTCGTTGCTTCGTCCGGGGAAGCCGAACTTTTGTCTTGTGAGTCTTTGTCTAAAGGCTGCTCCATAGTAGAAGCTTCCGCCATAGTATGCTCCGCCACCGTAATAGGAGGATGTTGTGTTTGCTGGCAAGTCGATTGTGATTGTTTCATCAAATACATTCATTCCTGCATAAAGCAATGTTAAATAAACTGTCTGAGCAGCACTTTTTCTATATTTAATTTCTCCATATACCTCATACGCCTCAGCATCGAGAGGGGCAGAGAACAATTTGGAAGTTCTTTCTGTATGAACGTCTTTTGTTCCCCCATCCCCTGATCCTGTTCCTTCAAGCCGATACATATTCCCTGACGAATCACCAAAGAATACATATTCGAGACTGTCGGAAGGATCAAGCATGTTCATAACTGCCGTGGGCTGAAAAGCTGAACTATGCAAGGTTGTGTTCTTGATCCACGGAGACAATTTTGATCCCAATAAAGGTTTATGTAGAGTCCACATTTCATTCTGACTGTCGGGGAAGAAATGCGCTCTTTGTGTTCTTGAGTTATAAACAGAAACCCACGGAGCAAAAGTTCCTATCTGATCGGAAATTCCCTGAGATAGGTCATTTGTCTCTACGTCGCCAAACCTTGAGGTACTTGTGACTGACTCTATAGCGCCTTGTCGCCCATAAACTATATCGTTTCCAATATAGACCAGAGACTCGTCACCATCTGCACCTGATCGTGGATACAGTTCAGAGAAAATAAAGTCTTGTGCTGAGTACCCTTCGAGGATGAATAACGATCCACTGTCAGACGATGTAACTATCTTTCCAAAAGCGCCTACAGCACCATTTATCGGGTGGTAGTCAGGTTGTATCAGAAAGAACGCATCTTCTTCACTTAATGAAGATGATGGCCTTTGATTATTGGATATAATTGTATAATCGCCCCTCATTGATCCTACGATCAAATGAGGGAAAGCAGAGCCATTATCATCTACATTAAAGAACTCTGCTCTTTCATTATTTATATAACAATATTTTGCCTTGAACGAACCAGTCCATGCTGCAGAGGCATCGTTTTTGAAAAAACTAATGTTCTGGAGGGTAGTCCCATCCCACTCCATAACTGGTTGTTGGAGGTTTATGTCTGTGATAATGACTTTATCTGACAGTTGCCAGTTATGTTCCAGCCGACCTCTGAGTTTGGCGGTAGCACTTACAGTTCCTTTCGATGTAAAGTTTGTACCATCCCATTCATAGACTGTTGCTCCCGCCTGGACGAGAAAGGATACAGTCCCATCCGACTTCAATAGAGTGGCAAATCCTCTTATTTCTGCTGCGTTAGGAACAGTACCTACAAGATCAAACGGTTTTCTGTTCTTGAACTCGAAATCTTGAAGATCAAGAGAGAAGTTCTGCCCTGATGAACATTCTCTTACGTCTATCTTGTCTTCTGCTGCTCTGGAATGAACCCCACCACCAAATTCCAGAGTTATAGACAGATCACTCGAAGGGGTCTTCATTATAATAAACCGGCGTTCTCTTTATCCATTGGTTCTTCTGTTGCTTCTGAGTTAATAACCTGCTGGCCCTTCCCATTGATTTACGAAAGACTCCATCAATAAATTGACCATTGTGGTTTAGTTTGAATAATTCAGCGACGGCTGGAACCAATGCACGAAAAACAGCATCAGAAAAGGAAAACGTATCGGAAGCTGCTGTAACAGATATATCCTTGTCATAGCGGTATTTGTAAATCAAACCTGTTTCTGTCGCTGTTGGAAGTCGATCAAGATACAATGTCCCATCAACAGGACTTATAGTTGCATAGAGAGGAAGTCCTGTGTAATTTCCAGGGACTAATTGATCCTCTACCATCTTGAGATACCCACCGGGGTATTCTTCCAGATAACGCCCATTTGTCTCATCCAACAGAGGAAATTTTAGTTGTAAAAGATCAGTGGCTAATGCATATGATCTGCTGGTTGTTAATGTTATGGTATCTTCTGCAACTTCTTTCGGTAGTTCTTCGGAGCTTTCTGAATAAAGTTGTTCAGTTACTTCATTCCAGAGTTGAACAATACTGTCTACATAGACTTGTCGTGCAGAGTCCGTGAGAGAGGTTAAAGCCCCTGAATCCCCCTGAATAAGCTGTACTTTTTTAAGTACCTCATTGACTCCGTTGAGAAGTGTTTTAGCCATCAAAGAACCTGCTTAATAGTTGTTCTCTTGTGTCACCACGACCACTCTTGAATCCTTTTACCTTTGCAAGGTTCTTCAAAGAGATAAAAGTCAGACCGTTAAGCTCTGTTTCAGTGAGAGTGATAATTTTTGGTTTTTCAACAAAAGATACCTTCTGCTCAGGAGCTTTCCCTGTGTTAATGTTAATCCCGTGATCCATGACAAGTTTCGCCAGATCAACAGCAGGTGTATTTGGATTGTGAGCTATTCCATGAGCATTCAATAATTTATTAAGTTCTGTCCTGCGCATTCTCTGCAAAGGTGATCTTGAATCTATGGTCCGTTCTTCAATTATCATATTCCCCCCAAAAGGGGGAGAGAGGTTTCCCCCTCTCCCTGTTATGGCTTTACGCCGTTAGGTTAGTCGCTCCAGAACGAATGCCTCGTGTCCAGTTGGAGTTGAGAATTGCACTGGAATGAAAAGCCTTCCATGCTAACGTCATGATCTCATCATAGGGATCGGACGTGCCGGAAGGACGACTGGTTCCGCGACCTTTGGCAATCAGTTCAATAGCCGCCTGATCGTCACCACCACGGTAGATACCGTCTGTATGACGACGACCCAGACCAACAGAACCAATAGCATCCTGACCGTAGATTACGGTTGTATACAGGTCAATATTGGTCGTACCGTTGAGGCCAGTTGAACCAACAGCAGCACCACTTTCAGTGTCGATGCTTGCTTCCGGCGTTTGGATAAACCGAACGGTAAATCCAGCCGTTGCCAAAGTCCCGAACTCACCCGGAACAGTGTCTACCTGACCGGCATAAGTCTCTACAGACTTGAACCCGGACAAATTGGCAATGTCATAGGCAACATCGGGATTGGTAATGCCCCAGAAACCAGGCAAGATTGGATTGGTTCCAATCCCGGTTGATCCCGTGGACATCGGGGTAAATGGCATACCGCTATTCTTGGTAAGAACATTGATCGCCTGAGCGATAGTATTCACCGTGATAGCAGAAGCCACAAGACCATCAGAGGCCACGTTACCGGCATAGATAATCGTTGAATTATCTTCCACCTGATTACGCTGCAACTGATTAAGCGACCGACCAGCCGAAATGCCAAGACTTCTGGTTATACCAGCCATCGTGTTATTCGGCATATGAACATCGACTTCCTCGTTGAGAATGTAGAATTGTCCATATTTGGCGACTGTCGCCGTTACGTCACTGATATGCACTGTATCAGAACTACGACCCTGCATGTAGGATGCAGTTGTCGTGATTTCAGATAGTGCGGTGGTTGTCGGTGCGATACCCGAAGCATGGTCAGCCGACGTATCGAAACGCCGCCATTTAATTACCTTGGTTCCCGCATTTTCCGACAGTTCCCCTGGAGTTGTACCGATAAAGTAAGGCGCGAGGGGGCGCGCATTCTGCAACAGCAAACGATTATAGAAATTGTTTACCGGAGCAGTGATTTCAGTATCGGTAGCTGATACTGTAGTAGCCATGATTTCTCCTTAGAGGCCCATTTCTTGAAGTGCATTGTTAAAATCTGCGTCTGACATCTTCTTGAAATCGTAATCCTCTGTTGACTGTTTAGTTTTCGACGCACCTTTCACAGCCGCAGCTACAGCTTCCCTGTCAGTGGTGATCTGTGCATCAACACGTTGTCCAATCCTCTTTTGGAGGTCTTTGGATAATTGTTTCTGCACCCGATCCCACATATCGGGAGATTGGTTTCTTGAATCAAAAGCTTTCACGATTCGAGAATCACGCTGAGACATCTTGAGAATAAAGCCTTCAACAATATCGTTGTCTATATCAAGGTCACCCTTAACATTAACAACAGCATTTGCTATTGCTTCATTTGTCTCCCTGGCAATTCTCTCTTGCCGTTCATTCTTCATTATCTCAACCAACTGCTGAACGTCATTTGACTGTGTTGCCTCTTTCTTTGGTTGAGTTGCTTCATCAAATTCACTCAACGCGGATTCGAGGCTATCCTGTGCATCTGTCCCTGTATCTACGAGATCATCTGTAGCTTGGGGATTGTCGATCACGGTTTGCTCCATGTTATTTCTCCAATGATAGTAGTTTGAAAATACGATCGGCTTCAAAACTCCGACCGCTGTTATAAATCCAGTTCATAATCTGTTCTTCGTGCGGGGGATTACTGGACTCCTGCGTTCTGGAGGGCCTGTAACGCTGTAACTGTTGCGCCTGGATTTCCTTGAGTATCCCCTTCCACAGGGGATTGAACTTGAGTTCCTTCAGCAGGTTGATTTGTTCTTGTGATAACATCTATATCCACCCATTGCCCTTCTCTTAAAACTTCATGAATAGCTGAGGCTATATCTATTTCAGGTTGCCCACCAGCCTGTATATTGATCTGATCCATTTGCATAGCAAATTGCAGGGATTGCAGTCTGGCAGCTTTCCTGGCTTGTTCTTCCTGTGGCCCACCTGACCCATGAACATCAAAAGTAACCATTTCAGGAAGGTGTTTTTTCGATAAAGACACGAACCCGTTGTATTGATCTATGTAAATATCGGCCTTTTTGAAGCTCTTGCGCCCTATATCCCACGCCACATTTAGCCATTGTGCTAATGGTCCTTTGAGAGTGGAGCGAACATAATCAACGGTTCTGGCTGTACCTCTGTTAATTTCTGCATCTTTGGCAAAAGCAGTCGTATGAGAGAGCGTTCTTGCTCCAAGACGTGATGCAGTTACGCCCGTTACATCCGCGTATTGTTGTAACAAACCTATATAAATGCTGAATAATGCAGATGGGTCACCTATTTGGTGAGCCTTTATGTCACCTGTTGTTCCCCACTGAACTCCAGGAAAGATAGATGGACCACCTCCTTGAGCAAAGAATTGATCGTCTTTATCGTAAGATATCGGAGGCTGGCTATTTAATGCCGCTGCTTCTATCAAACGATTCAATATATCTACAGCAGCTTTCTGGACAGGCCATCCCTTGACCAGAGGACCAGTAGAATATGGTGTTTCCAGATTTTCAGAATGATATGGGAACAGAATATACGACGAGTACGGTGTACTCATGAATCTGAATCTGATTATATCCTGAAACGACGAATTTCCCCTGTGTCCGTCTACTATTGTGACGATAACGTTAGGAAGGAAGATAGACCCACTGGTTTTTCTCGGAATAATCAAGTCACCTTCATATTCTATGAGTTTGACTAATCCATCCTTGTCACCATCGAGGTTTCTTATGGGCATCCAGCCACCATCTTTATTGTCGGGATCGCTTGATCCTTTGGCTGCCATTTTTAAGTCCTCGATATGAATCGAGCGTTCAAAGATTGTCGAAGAACCAACCATGAATCCTTCATTAAGGACAGAAAAATCTCTATCATCAAGATAGGTCTTTCTCAACGGCATCGGGAAAAGAACAGGTATTTCGATATTTTCATCCACAACACCCTTGGCTGTGGTTCTGAATACAGATTTCGTTACCAAACGTGTCCTGCCTACGCCTGTACCATATTTGAAGGCTTCTGCATCTATCTTGTCGCTGTGCCCATAAAAGTCATACTGACGCATCCAGTAATTGAGAACACCGGCAACCATTTTGTCTACGTTGTCCTGATTTATGATAGAAGGAACATCATTTGTATCTCCCGTTATGAGAGATTGAAGATCGACTTTATCAAGATAATCATCTGTCAGGGCAACATGGGGGGAGAACCACGGGCCTGAATCAGGAAACTTCATCGCCCTTGAATCTGCAACCAAAGTCTCAAGAGCCTGAGATTGTAACGGCAACTCCATCTCCGGCATCCATGCTTTTGCATTATCCAGTTCGCCTTTCGAGGTGAGCTTATGGGATATATCAGGCTCCATTCTGAGTTGCCTGTCTATTTCATCCCATTGTAGCTCAAGATGATGACGTGAGTTCTTCCTGCGCTTGTATTCGTCCATCACGAACGAAACGACCTCAAGAAAATCTTTTTTACTGATTTTTCTTGGCATAAGCGTCTAAATCTTCTTTGGCAATTTGAATTGTTGCATTGATCCTTCCTTCCTTTCTCCCGTTCTCAGTTAATTCCTTAATATTGTGGAGACTATCGAATAATATGGGTCTTAACCAGAGTATCTTTTCTCCAGCCCCAACAGCATAGGTTGTTTCGTAATATCCGAGAGGAAACTCTGCCTTTTGGTCATAGTGAGGACCACCGTCACTGACGAATATCTCAAAGCCCTTATAGGAAAGCCGTGTTTCAGGCTTGTTCAAATGTTCCGTCAAGAATTTCTCAAGATTGTCTTTTGATTTCAT
>JBHHUN010000041.1:0-7717 GCA_046753765.1 Candidatus Dojkabacteria bacterium
AGTTGGCTGCACTAAAAGACCTTAAACAGGATTTCCCGTATCTGCGATATCTGGTATTAGGGAGGCGGAAAGGTGGCTACTTTAGGGTTATAAAGCGACTTGTTGAGAGGCTTGGACTCCACGACATCGTTGAATTTACTGGTTTTGTCTCGGCCGAGGAACGCGACAGATTAATTAAACAGTCATGGCTGACGGTAAGTACGTCGGTTAAGGAGGGATGGGGGCTGGCTGTTGCTGAGGCTGCAGCACTTGCCACCCCGGCAGTTGTTTACGATGTCCCGGGCAATCGTGACGCGGTAAAACACCTTGAAACTGGTCTCCATACTATAGATAATACACCTGAGATGCTGGCACAGGCCATTCGAAAACTACTTACAGATGAAAAGTTACGTAGCGGGATGGGGGAAAACGCCAGGAAGTTTGCGTCTACGCTCGATTGGGAGAGGTCGTATGAGCAGTTTAAGGAGGTAGTTGGCCTATCATGAAAAAACCACTTGTATCGGTAATAATCCCAACGGTAAACAGTGTAAGATTGCTGTCGGCAACAATCGCCTCAATTAAACAGCAAAGTTACACCAATATTGAGATTGTTGTTGTTGATGGTGGGTCAGAAGATGACACGGTCGGTGTTGCCAGGAAACTCGGTGCCAGAGTTATTGGTAGTAAGCGGGGCAGGTCACTTCAAAAAAACAGTGGCGCCAGGGAAGCAAATGGTAAATATCTTTACTTCGTGGATGACGACTTTATAGTTGAGCCTGGTGTTGTCAAGGAGGCGGTTGCATTACTCCAAAAAGGCTATGACATGGTAGAGGTGCATAACACCTCTGACCCGACTATCAGTTTCTGGTCGAAGGTGCGAAAGTTCGAGAGGGATATGTTTAGAGGTGATAAGCACAGTGTCTCTCCCCGTTTTTTACCAAAGAGGATTTTTAACTCCGTGAGCGGCTTTAACGAGCAGCTAGTAGCTGCGGAGGATTATGATATATATAATCGTCTGCGGGAGAGGGGATATCGAATGGGCCACACTAAGTCACAAGAGGTGCACATAGGAGAACCAAGAACACTCCGCGACATCATAAATAAGCACTACTTTTATGGGAAAACGGTTGCTTCATCGAAACAAGGTGGATCGAAACCTAAGCTAACGCTTTGGCAAAGTCTTCCAATTAAACCTGCATACTTCAGAAACTTACCGAGATTTATCCTGCATCCTGTTCTCACACTGGGGTTCACGTTTTATCAGGTAGTACGTTTCGGTGCTGCAGCATCGGGTTTCATTGCCGGGAAAATCAAGGGAAGCTTCAAAGATAGAACGTTTCGCGACTAAGGCTCCATTACTGAACGGGCTTTGTCCCGTAGCCTGGCTACGCTGGGAGATATCAGTTCTGTGACGAAATATATGATCAGATAGAAATAGACCTGGGGAGCTACGTAATCAGGTAATTGAAAGCTATTTGTCACAAGCATAAAGAGTGTATACACGATCGTGTATAAGATGATTATGGCAGCAGGATATCTGCTGAATAAGGCTGCAAATGAAAGCATTAGCACAAGCCTGAAAGAAAGGTCTGTAGTGATGAAAGCGGGTAGAACCAGTGCGTAGACCAGAAGTGCAATCCAGATAAGGTTCTTGTTGAGGAAGCTTTTTATTATTGTGATAACGTTAGCGACGTTTTGCTTCATTGCGTCCTTTCTTGTGTCTGTTAATTAACAGGATACCCGCAGCTGTAACAACCATAACTATTGTAGACAGACCTGAGAACCCCAGGCCGGCAGTCAGAAGGGTTTGTCCTTTGTACTCAAGCAGTAGTGTGTAACTGCCGGTTTTATCTACCAGCCAGGAGTTACTAAACCCGTCACTTTTGAAGTGGTCTGCATCAAGATTACTTGCATTTATCGTTCTGAGTAGCGTTTCGACGGGATCACTGTGGTCTATTCCGGATGCCAGTTCGCTCAAGGACCATTGACCGTTAAAGCTACCTGAAAAGTTGAGGTAGTAAGGTTCGTTAGCATCTTTAACCTTAATTAATATTTTGGTGGGGTTGATCACAGTATATTTTATTCTGGGTATCTCAGCAGTCAGTTCTCTGCCTGAGTTTGAGATCAGCATAAAACGGCTGTAGAGGTTTCTTGGGATACGAAAAACCTTAACCTTATCGAATTCGCTATAGAAAGAGTTATCATCCCCCAGACGAGAGTAAGATGAGAGATACAATTCAAAGTCGGATGAACTGGCAGGATCAAAGGTAATTAGTTGGTTTTTCCAGTTGGTATCAGGATCCAGATTCCCCTGATGGTCACAGCTACCTGTAGCAGCATTAAAGATACAATACTTTGAGAAAGAGTCTGGCTGTGAACGGTAGTCAAAACTGATTAAGTACAGGAAATCGCCCGATAGTTCCCCGAGTTTTAAGTTGTAGCAGGCAACGTGTCTTTCGCCCGAAACTCTAAGTGCAGAACGCTTGTCGGTCGAATCTTCTGTCTGTGTCACCCTGATCCCATTTGTTTCAAGTCCTGTCTCATCTGCATTGTTACAGTCTTTAGCTGCACTTTGATAGTTGACCGGTTCTTCGAAAGATGAGTTGAATACATCCACTTTAGAGACGAGTTTCGAGTGATAGCTGACCCTGCGATCACCACTTCTGAGGAAAAAGCTTTCACTGTCAGCCTCCCTTGCAGACTGTGTCATAAGCTCCAGGCGGTCCAATAAGCGGTATCCTCTGATAACGATCGAATCGTAAAGGTTGCTTGTAGCCCCCTCAGTGGCATTAGCGTACAGGTAAATGTTGTATTTATCTGACTTCTCATTCAATTTGAGCTCAATATCTCTGTGTTTCCAGGTTTCATTGGCAGAGTCGGCAAATGAACTACGTATTACACACTCGTCACGTTCATGGTCAAACAGGCAGACCTCAGGTGGGCTGCCGGTTATATTTTTATATGCAATAGAGATTTTGGCGAAGCTATCCGGCTCAGCAGGAAAGAATGCCTTTGTATAACAGCCGATGTGATTTCCGGCTTTTAGCAGAAGGGCGCTCTTTCCTTCATTAGCATCACTGGAGAAGCTATAACTAATGCTGTTCTGCTTCATTGTGGTGTTGTCAAAGTTGTTACAGTCGCCAACATCCAGCTCTGCTTTTTCATTAAACGCTTCATCCAAATATTTCTCAGTGTTTGATTTATAAACCTCTATCTTTTTTGGTTTTCCGTCTGCCAGATAGACCGGTCCTTTAGCAACACCTGCAGAGATCTCGTCAAAGTTGAAATACAACTTTCTCCCTGCTATATCAACAGCGTAAAAAGCACCCTCTTCCATCAATACATCGGTCTTTGTTCCGAAACGGCTGGAGTTGAGGCTCAAACGCCTGTCTTCAATCTGAAGGTCCTCTTTGTAATGGGTTAGTTGAAGTTGGTAGCGATTTCCGGCTACCTGGTTAAAGCTAACTTGAAAGTATTTTGCGGTATCGAAATCAGTAAGACTAAAAAGATCATTTTCAGGGATATTGCTAATCATCTCCAGCCTCCCTTCCTTAAAATCTGCAAGTTGATCTGTCTTAGAAAGATTTACGTAGGTATCGGCATTTGCAGTCAGGGCATCCGGGATGGTCATCTCCGGGTTTGTAAAGACAACGCTACCATCATCCAGGAAACTGTCTATCCCCAGATTGGTATCGCCAAGCTGATAGTTCGTCAGGATAGTGTTATTGTGGGCATAAATTAGTGGAGAGTAATCTTTGTTCTCAAAGATAAGGAAACCGTTATCGGATATGACCTCCAAACGGGGGTTTTCCTTAAGCGATAGTGCGATATCTTCGAAACCGATACGGTACCATCGTAAGGTCTCCTGATCGTTAGGAAATATTACGTATCTGATGGAGGCTTTATCCAGAAAGTAATCAAAGTTACTGCTGGTTAAAAACCTGCTTACCGCCTGAGGTGTAAATTCTTCAAGTCCAAGGATCTCGCTAAGGCTAATGTTTGCATCTACACGGGGGTGGAGATCACTTCGGTAAGCCGAGCTTGTCACCTGTGGAATCCACAGCGTCCTTGAAAATTCGACGTCATCTTTAAGCAATTTCTCTACAGCGTTAGCGTAGTCGGGGAGCGGGCGTGATTTAAGATTCCCCTCTAATTGCAATGAATATGCCGGGAATAAGCTGACCGCGAAAACAAACATGAACAACAAAATAGAGAGAAGCTTTACCCTCCATGCATTCTTGATTCCAAGTGTATCCAATCTGTGATGAATGGAATCTAAGGCTGCACCGAATAGAAGTGCTATTGGCAGCATGGCAAGCACATAGAACTTCTGTGGCTCTCTGAACATCTTAAACCCGGGCAGGTTTTCAAACAACCAGATATATACTTCTCCGAACGGTTCGTTTGCTCCTTTAAGAAGGAAGATACCCGTTAGCCAGATTGCACCAAGAAAGATGTAGGTTTTAAGATTTTTCTTTTGTTTAGCTAAAAATCCGATCAGTATGATAAAAGTAAACAGATAGAAGAGGGGATTTAAATCATTGACCGAGAAATAACTTATCCCTGAATTGCTCCAGAAGGGATGTCCGGGAAACAATCCGTGTTCAACGGTTTGAAAGCTTAGGCGTCCTACCCAGTCAGGATTACTCTGGCCATTACCTAAGAGTTGCGTCTGAGGGGTGAAGAGCAAAGGTAGTATCCAGAATGCGTTAATGATCAGAAACTGGATAAACCCTAGGAAGACCCATTTAATAATCCTTAGTCTATTAGTTTTAGTACGGGCGTGTGCAAGTTTGAAAAGCAGTGTAATACCGAGGATTATCAGTGAGATAACTCCAATTCTTAGATCAAAGACGAAGACGAGGGTTAAACTAAGAGAGAATAACAACGAGTTTACGTAACTACGCTTATCGATAAGGCGGAGTAGGGTAAGGAGCAGTAAGGGAACAAACGCATAGGCTACGAGTATGTTTATGTGCCCTGCCTCTGCAAACAACACTAAAGTGTAGCTGTTTAGTGTGTAAAATAGCGCTGAGATGGCTGCTGCAAACCTGGATTTGAACAATTTAATGGATAACAGATAACTTGATAGATACGCCCCGAAAAGGAAGGGTAGGAACCAAAGAATTATCTCTGTGGCTGTAAACTCCATACCTGAAACCCTATAAATACCAGCCTGTGCCAGGTCCAGGAGGGACAGACTCACTCTGCTTGCACTGTTTTGACCGAGATTCTCGGATTGTTCCCAGATTTGGGGTAATCGGAGCTCTTCGGTGATATGTTCAGGATAAACATAGTGCCAATCCCCTCCATAGTTAGGGTTTACGGATACCCATTGAAGGATGAAGATTAGCACGAAAGAGACCAGCGAAAATCCAATAACAATCGCCGGTCTCTTTTCAATTGCAGTTTTAAATAGCCGTTTAAATCGACCCATAGTTAGGATAATATGCGGTTTTCGAAAGCTCGAAAACGCTGGATTACCCCATTATACCTTATCCAGCTCAATTCTGTCCACTAATACACTGTTACTCAGTCCACCCATGAAGAATATTTTATAGTATATCCTTCCCGCACCGCTCTTTGTGAACGGTACTGTGAATTGGGTGTACGAGCCGTTCGTCAGCTCATTTTCAGCAACCTGATAAAAGTTCTTGAATCCTTCTGATTCATCCCATACCTCAAGAAGTACTATAGGTGCCCCAGATCCGCTTGCAGCCGTCCTTCTGACATAGAAGTTAGCTTCCCAGTTGCCTGCACCGAATATCTCTTGAGTATCGCTGTAAAGTATCGTTTTGTTATCGTGAACACCGTTGGTGCCCTGCACTGCAAACCCTGTTGTGTGTCCGATACTGTTGGTTGCCAAGGCATCTTCTACAATAATGCCCTGGTTGTTCCATCTTCGAAGCTCTTCCACCTGGAAGTTGCGTGGGTCAGGGTTGCCAGGTAATTCGGTAACGATAACGTTGTCCGAATAAACATCGACCAGCCTTGTGAAGTAGACATCGTATGAAACCCTACCTGTGGCTGGTGACTTAAATGTCAGTTTGTAGTCTCTGAATGCCGTATTCAGCGTTCTTGCGTGAACAATCGAGCTGGCGAGAATATCACCCGTGTCGATATTCCGGACAAACAGTAGGGCTGCCGGGTCGTTAGATGTTGGAACAGCACCTGATCTTAGTTTAAATGAGGCTTCGTACCAGTTGCCCGTACCTGTCTGGTCAAGTGCGTGTGGTCCACGCTGCATGAATCCTGCTGCATGTGTTGTGATGTCAGCAAAGATCTCCTGCCCTCCTGAAGCACCTCCATTGTTTACTATGTCAGTTCCTATTGGATACTCGAAGTCGGCCTCAGATTCGTACATTATGGCTCCTGTAACTGATGTAACAGTTACCTTGTCAAAGTAGACATCTGCTGCCCCAAAGTTTAGGACTCTAAGTTCAAGTGAGCCTTCGCCTGTTGAAGGAAATTGAACGTTAAAGTTACCGTAGGTTCCTGCAATATCTTGTACCCGAAGTACCTTTTCCCTGAACATTCCAGACTGAGGGTTAAATACCTCAATTCTTGCTGCTGCATCTGTTGCAGCACCTGTGATATTGCCAAATCTCATCCTGAAAGCTGCGTTAAACTGACCTGCACCGATACCATTGATATGGCTTGCGGTGTAAGGTCCGTAGGTTACGTGTGTTCCTGGCCCGGCTTCTCCCTTGGGGCCGAAGGCTACACCGGTTCCGCCATCGTTCATCCTTGAACCTGCTTTAAGACCCATATTTTCTCCCTGGTAGACCCGGGGCAGGGTGTTATTTGCAGTAAATGGTTGAACCTCGATTTTATCGATTATGATGTCTGTTCCCGCTCCAGTCAGGAAACCAACGGTGTATTTGTTGACATCTGATGAAACGGGTTTCTTAAACTCAATCACGAAGTTTCGGTATGTGTTGTTGGCTGTGAAGTCCCGTCCGCGGATTGCATGTCCAATGGTTTTGAATCCACCGCTGCCATTGGGGTACTGTACCCTAAACTCTGCAAAAGGTGCTGAGCTTGAGAGGGTTGCATTCATACTCTTCATCCTTAGGGTAGCTTTGTATGTTCCAAGTGCCTGATGATCGTTAGTTTGAACCTGGTAAACATTTCCTGCCATGTCGGATGCACTGTTTACTCTTACTCCAATTCCTCTTGAGGAGCCGGCGTTATACACATCTGCACCGTGCTCTGCACCGGTTGATGATGGTGCATAAATTTCAGCTTCATACACATTGGCAACCCTGGTTTCGTTTGCAAGTCCGGGTGTCCCGTGATTCCTTGACCAGTCAGAACCGCTGTCTGTATCGAGACTTGAAGCGTTTCTACCAATTGTTTCATCAAGAAGATCAGTGTTTGTGCTGTTGTAGGTCACATCATCCATCACTGTCGCGAGATATGAGACCTGGATGTTTGCGTTATCGGTCAGGTTCATCGTTGGGTTTTGGATAAGCAGGTAATCACCACTGTCTGTGTTTGAGACTGTTCCTGTTCCGATGTACTGGTAGCCCGTCCCCATGTTTAGAAGCTGTCCGGTTGACACACTTCCACCGATGTTTTCGTTTCTGAATGTCCAGTCTGCACTTGTCAGGTCAAGCCCGTTATCTTTGATGTAAAGTTCAACCCACTCGTCGTCTGCGCTTATTCCAGTCCTTCCGCTAAGTCTGTAGTCTGAGTCCTGGCTCCAATCTGCGAGGGGAGCGTGGTTGATTTCGTT
>JBHHUN010000042.1:0-6897 GCA_046753765.1 Candidatus Dojkabacteria bacterium
CTGCCTGCAGATGCAATACACCGGCGACAGCTGCCCCAACAGCCACGAAATATGCGCCGAGTGTGATTTGTTCGTCAAGGTAAAAAATACTCTCTGTTTTTCCCAGCACTCTGACCTCGTGCATGTTAAGATGAAGTAGCACAATTACTACAACCGTAGTTAATAATACTATCAATATCTTGTCAGGCTTTATGAGTTGTGGCATAAGCATTTCACTCGTTACAGCATTATAGTATGTTTCCTGTCTTAATATCCAAAAACTACATACAAACGAAAACCCAACTTCATCATCTTCTTAAAATTCTGGGAGGGTTTAGCAAGGCACATTCAGGTGAGCTTCCCGGGTGGGCGCACTTGAGCGTTCGGGTAACTGAAAACTCTTTCATTACAGCTCCACTGGATAGAGCAGAAGATATTGTTCTTGCAATGGACTTCTCAGATATGAACATGAAAGTGTACAACTCTTCGGGGAATGAAGTGTGGAAGCACGATTTTGGTAAGGCCCCTCTTGACCAGGTTTATCAATTTTTCGATGACACGATAACAAACCTTGGGCACACCCATAAGGTTGATAAACCAGAGAGTTCGAACCAGAAGCTCGATGAGGCTGTAGCAAAAGATCTACACAAAGCCTACTGGGGAATTCACAAAGCTTTTGCTGATGTCAGGAAAAGACTGCATACTGAACCCGACAATATCATGCTGTGGCCACACCACTTTGATCTTGCATTCAACTGGTACAGCGGAAAAGGTGAAGGCGAAGAGGCAGAGATGATTTATCATGGCTTCTCATCCGGTGACGAGACAGATCCAATTCCATACTTTGCACTCTACAGATATCCTTGGGACGAAAACTTCAAACCCAGCGTTGAGAAACCTGCACAATTTCATCAGAAGAATTGGAAAGGGATATTTCTTGATTACAATGATTTTCTTGAAGCTGCCAAAGATGACCAGCACAATTACCTTGTAGACTTTATCGTCAGTTCACACGATGAGCTTACTCGAAGTACGCTCGCACTTACTTAGACCCACGGGCCATCTGACCGAGCATGTGCGCCTGTAGATGTAGTATATAAACCGTACCTACTGCCCAAATGATTGGGAGCAAAATGAACCCTATACAAATAAGCAACGTAAATACCCCAATCATATTTGCAAACCACAACACGATTCCTGCGCCAAAAGTAAGGACAGCGTATATCAGCATGTTGACCCAATTGTTTTTCATAAACTCCCACATCACCCCCCATTCAAACATTGATCCAAAAGTACCTTTTTTTACATACTGAATAATCATTGGTGGGTAGATCATATACTGTTGTAGCATCTGATAGATGATACCAATGAAGATGATCAGGTAAAACAGTAGCGACGAGAATATTATCGCCGTACCGCCGACTGCGTCAGCAGCTGCAGCACCAGAAGTGTCATCCATTAGTACATCACTTGCTGTTGAGGTTCCAGTAAGGATTAGTGGCGCAAACATCAAACCAAAACCAATGACATACAGTAAGACTATCGGCAGCACGTAAATGAAATTTGCAAGCATCAGAATTGCTCCCTTTTTGAAACGCATACTGTAGTTAGCGGCGATAGAGACAGTCTCCATGCTTTTGCCGGTGGAAATTGCTTTTATCAGCTCCAGCTTGTACCCTTCGAGATATGCTGCGTATAAAAGTGAGCCGATGATAACGACAACAGTTAAAAAGCAACCGATTATCCATCCAATAATGGGGATGATAAAGAGAAAACTCATAAAAAACGATACCGCTATGATGATTGCCAGAAAACCACCAATGAATAACGTTCTGTTAACCCAGTCTTTCAGTTCAAAAAAATGCGTTATACTTGCACCAATATCAATTGACTCACCTTTTTTCATTTGAATACATTAATAAATTAAGTAGACTATAGCATGAACAACTCAGACGTAGTAAGACTGTTTAATCTTTTGGGCAAGAAACCATCGGGAACGACGTGGTTCGTATTATCATTCCTTTTCGTTGCTGTGTATCTGCTTGCAGTAGGAACCCTGCCCGATACTGGACCTGAGGCAACTATTCTAGGGGACATCGAGGGTGCTCAAATAACGTTGTCCGATGGGAGGTATAAAGTGACAGAGGTGATCGATGGAGATACACTGAAGATCAAAACACCGACAGAAGAGCTGACAGTAAGGCTTCTGGGGATAGATACACCCGAGTCAAAGAGACCTGGTACCCCCATTGAGTGCTTCTCACATGAAGCCACCGAGAAACTTGCCTCACTTGTGCTGGACGAAAGGGTTTTCCTTGAATCGGATAGCTCGCAAGCCGACAGGGATAGGTATAACAGACTTTTGCGTTATGTCTATCTGGAGGATGGAAAGAACGTCAATCTTGTTATGGTCAAACGTGGATTTGCTCACGAATATACCTACCAGGACAACCCTTACCAACAACAACGTGTATTTCGGGCTGCTGAATACAAAGCCAGGGAAGGTGAACGAGGACTGTGGTCAGACGATAACTGTCCACAGTAATTCAAGCAAAATTCACTCGGCCATCTGTCCATTGGGCAACCTTAAAAACGGAAAATGATAGTTATATATTAATACTGATCAGATCAAACAACGTTACATATTCATTTAATTATGTGTATTTCTAGGTATCCCAAAATTTTAATGCTTATGCTGGTAATCGTTCTCTTCACTGCTGCATGTAATCCTTCTACTTCCCAGGAAGACGATACTGACCCTTTGAGCTATGAAACTGTGTCGCTGTCTACAAAGACGAGGCGTTTTAAGGTTGGAATCGCTGGATTTGGTCCAACTAACTTTCCACAATTTAACATCAACGACCTGACCCAGTACTGGCGCAATCTGGATGATGTTGCTGAACTTTATGGGGTGCATACAAAGTGGACAGAAACCGATTTCATCACCGATGCACGCAAGAACACCGATCTCCCCTTCGAGGTTGTTCTTGGTTTTCAAAGGGTTAACGAATGGGAGAACTCGGTTAACGAGTACACTGAAACAGCAAGGCAGATTTTGCGCGCTGATCCGGGGATCAAGTACTTTGCTATTGGCAACGAGATCAACATCCAGTACGAAAAAGAGCCCGATAAATTTGATACTTTCGTGAGTGCATACAAGAGTATATACAAGACGCTAAAGGAAGAATTCCCTGAAGTACAGATCTTTACAGTGTTTCAATACGAGGCCCTCCTTGGTGAGGCGTTCTTAACAGGAGCAGCCGACCTTAGGGATTCCGAAGTATTCCTGCTAGACAAATTCGACGATACTCTCGACCTGATCGGACTCACACTTTATCCATATTTTGACCATACAGATCCAAACCTTATCCCCGATGATTATTTTGCCCCGGTCGCAAAATACGGGAAGCCGCTTGCTGTAACAGAGACGGGTTGGATGTCACGTACATCGTTTTCCGGTCCGTTGGAAGCCTTGTCGGATATGGGGTACACAGGTTCACAACAGCAACAGGTAGACTACCTTCTCAAACTAATTGAGCTTGCTGAGGAGGATGACTTTGAATTTATCAACTGGTTTTTTATTAATGATGTAGCCAATTGGGTGGACGGCGATACGGGCTCGGACGGTCTTGAGATATTTGATTCGATCTCCCTACGTGACAATCAAGGAAACTCAAAACTAGTCTGGGACTACTGGTTATCGCTAAAACAAACTCCTTTTAACTAGTATCTGGGTATCAAAAATTTTCCCAATCATAATATGATACTGTTCTGCCAACTGATTGTGCAGTACCTTTGCGTACATTTCTCAGACTCCTTGCGACAGGATCACGGATTGTAGTAAACAAATTGGAGTTCAGATATTGTGAAGGCATCAGTTGTGCCATCACCCCATCCACGTTGCCAGGTTAACCTGAACTGCTCTCCAGTGGAGATCTTTTGCCCGACGGGAAGATTTACTGCGATAGGAACCTTATCCGAACTCTGATTCATGAACTCACTAAAAAAATCATTGCAGATGTCCTCCCCCATTCTAAATTCGTCATAATTGCCTGTGGCCACAGCGCAAACTGGCTCACCGTTAAACTGTTCGATGTTGTCAGGCCACAGGCCTGGGAGGTCATTTGCGAACTCCGAGTTATCAACCCGCCTTATTGCCAGATTAGAATCACCATTTTCGGTCGCCTTCGTCTGCTTGTACAGCACACCTATGACCTGTCCCGGTTGTCCTTCAAATACTTGCGAGATAGTCTGCCATGTCTGCCTTTCTTTTCCCCCGACAGAGATAGGTTGCTGAACTTCACTCAAAACAAAAATCGCAGTGGAATCCAGGGTTGACTTGTTACTCTCATCATCCTTAGACGGTTGACTAAACAAGAACTGATAGCCAAAGAAAACAACAGCTACAACAATTACAAAATATACTATTGCGCCGGCAACGATTCTCATTGAGATCTGTTTTTAGGCTTATTAATCTTTCTGATATTCTTCTCAAACTTTTTTCTTCGCCGTTCATGCGAAACCTCAACCAGCACATTTTCAACTGCATTATTCCAGATAAACTCTCCTATTTGGGTATAAAAACCTGTAACATAAATCCCCATCCCCATAATGAGCATCACAAGCCCAATCAAAACCCTGTCAGCGGTATCACTGATTAATGCTGTAGGTGGAATTGTAGTGGTTGGTGATGGTGATATCGATGGACCCGCCGTTGGGGTTGGAGTTGGGGTTGGGGTGTCTGTTGCCACAATCGTTGTTGTTGTTGTTGGGGTAGGTGTCGGAGTTTGAGTCGGTGTTGGGCTTGACGTTGGCGTGTTTGTAGGTGTCTGTGTTGGCGTTTGAGTTGGAGTACCCGTCAGTGTCTGTGTTGGCGTTTGAGTTGGAGTACCCGTCAGTGTCGGCGTTGGCGTTTGAACAGTTGTATTTGTAGGTGTCGGAGAAGGGGCCCCACTACAATCTGGTATTTCATCGAAGATCCTGCCATCTTGGAGAATCTGAATCCACATTGGGGCAAATGTGTCTGCCGCAGATTCGAATATTAAGAAACCTTCTGTACCATTTCGTGAAGGGAAACGTGCAAGTGCACACTCCTCCCATGTCGTAGTTATTCGAGGATAGTCTCTATGGTATGCAGGTGCCGAGTATGCACAGGTAGCCCCACTGATGGCGGCTACCGCCGGTGTTGAGAAACAAACTGGAGTAGGTGCCTCTGCTCCGTTGTACGTCAATCCAACGAAATAATCCACAGTGGGTCCGACTGCCATGGACGATATCTGATGTATAGTCCTCAACGATTCCAGGTAACCACACCACTGTGCAGGAACAGGTATATCAGGTCTTACCTGTCCCATGACCTGTTTGGAAAGATAGTACTTATCCTGGCTGAAATCACGCTTCTCATCATCTCCAAAAGCCAGGATGTTCATTCCAGTATCGTAAGCTGTTTGTACCATAGCATATTGCGCTGGGGTCAAATCGATACTTGGATCCGTATAAGCAGGAGTCTGATATCTATATCCATTGACGATCAGGAGATCCAAATCTGAGAATGTTGTTGAGTCAACATTGTAAGTGTTAAGAGGTATGTATTTAAACTGACTTCCAGCCGGAAGCGTTGCCTGGATCTGTGTAGCGTACGGAGGGCTTGCCCAATCTAGCGGCCCCATATTCATAAAGCCAATACTACAAATCCCATCGTCAACTGCAGCTGCCTCACTTTTCTCAGGTTCAATACGATTACGTTGGTATAAAGTCAATCCAATTCCTGCTGTGGCACCAGCAACCGTTAGAACGAGAATTATGATAATTAATCTTTTCATGATATCAACATCAGAAGGAAGCGTATCCCACAGACATCAATATACTATCTTAGTTCCTAGAAGAACTCAATTATAGCTGCCCTTTAATGTTAACTGTTTTTTATATGCCCTCCTCTACAAAGATGTGCCAAGGGCATCTTAGTGACTGGTGAAGTAGACCCTAGTCTTCCTCCGGCGGAGTGTCCTTCAGGTTTTGCTCGAACTCCTTTGTTCGTCTCTCCCGTGAGACTTCAACAAGGAATTTCTTCCCTACGTTTTCCCAGAAGTATCTACCTATGATCTGGTAATACCCTGTCAAATAGATCCACATTCCAATAAGAAGTATTACAGCGCCTATCAATACTCTGTCTGCCGTGTCGCTGATCAGTGCCGTCGGGGGGATCGTCGTTGTCGGACCGGGTTTACACGTTGGGTTATCAGGATAATTCGGATGTACACATCTGTTGTTTTGACAAACAAGCCCTGCAATACAATCACCAGCGCCTGTAGCACACCCTGTCTCGTAACACTCCAACAGATTAGATGGTGGGGTTGTTATTGTGGGAGTCGGTGTTGGGGACTGTGTTGGTGTAGGTGTATGGGTTGGCGTATTCGTTGGTGTAGGGGTATTGGTAGGTGTAGGTGTATTAGTTGGCGTGTTCGTAGGTGTTGGTGTATTAACTATCGTCATTGTTGTAGTTGGTGTAGGCGTTGGCGTTGCAGCCTGACAGGTTGGACTCTCAGGATTTGTGCCCAGACGACACCTACAAGGTAAATCTCCCGAATCCCTACAAATGTCACTCGGGTTGGCTGACCTTACGCAGTTCAGTGAGCTCGGACAGGTACCTACACTAGGGCCACAGGAGTCATTGCATGCAGCGATATCACAGGTAGGCGAAGCATAGTTATCACGCAACCTGCATACACAATTGGAAGGATTTGAGCTCGAACATGCATCATTTGTATCGCCATTTTGTTTACAGTATAGTCCTGATGTACATGTTCCAGTAATACAGGGGTCGTTGCAATAACCTATCGGAATTACTGTAGTGGTGGGTGTGGTTGCTGCAGAGCATGTAACCGTAGCTGTCGCCTCGCAGTTTGCCTCCCCTGAATA
>JBHHUN010000043.1:0-6066 GCA_046753765.1 Candidatus Dojkabacteria bacterium
GAATTGTTTGAGGTCGACTACTTCGGCGAAAAAACATATCTCACCCAATCGGGCCAGCTTTACTGTGAAGCCGCTGAATATGCTCTCGGTAGAACGTATGACTTTGGTCCAGTATTTCGAGCAGAGAAATCAAAAACAAGAAAACACCTTATTGAATTCTGGATGATGGATGCTGAGCTTCCATTTACCGACCTGGACGGACTAATGGATTTTGAAGAAGCACTACTGAAGCGGATTATCGCTGAATGCCTAAAAAATCTTCCCCGCGAATTCGAGATACTTGAAAGAGATACCACACTGCTAATGAAAGCCACAAAAGAACCTTTCATTAGACAAACGCATAAAGACACTATTGAAATGCTAAATGACAAGTTCGATGCAGGGCTTGATGAGCTAGAAGACATTGGTGCCCCTGAAGAAGCCCAGCTTTCAGAGCTTTTCGATGTACCGGTATTTATCACTGATTGGCCGGCAGCCATAAAAGCATTCTACATGCCAAGATTTAAAGGAAATAAAGATGCACTGGAGAGAATGAGGGCAGTTGACCTTGTTGCACCTGAGGGTGCAGGGGAGCTTATGGGCGGTGCTGAGCGCGAATTTGACTACAATAAAATGCTTGAGATGCTCAAAGAGAGAGACTATGATTTTAAAGACTACGAGTGGTATCTCGACTTGAGGAAATACGGAACAATTCCACACTCTGGTTTCGGCATTGGGCTTGAACGTACAGTAAGATGGATTACTGGGGTTAAGCACATCCGGGAGACAATACCATTCCCCAGAATGTTAAATAGATTGTATCCATGAGAAAGCTATTCATTGTAATCGTACTTGTCTCCACAGTAGCCGCCGGCATCGCCGTCTTCTTCTACAACCGACTACCACAGCCACAACCAAACAAAGAACAACTCCAGGCCGACTTCGAAAACGCGAAGGACGCATTCGAACAAGATGTAGCTGACTCCCACTCAACCTATGCAGAGTTGCTTTCAATCGAGCAGTATCTGGATTCACTAACAAAAAGACAAAAAGCCGGCAGCCTTTTTATGGTCAATATTTTTGGTTCAAGCCTAACTGATGACGCAAAGCAGCTCATAAAGCGTAACCATCCTGGCGGAATCATTATGATGAGTGGAAACATAATTGGACCACTGCAGCTATCGTCCTTAATTTCAGATGTCAGATCATCAACAGACTATGAACTACTAATCGCCGTAGACCAAGAGGGCTATCCTGTTGCCAGAGTCGGATGGGAAAAGTATGCTGACTCCAACACTGCTAAGCTCGGCGAAAGCTCAACTCCAAAAGAGATCGCCGCAATCTATAGCTCCAGGTCAAAACAATTGGCCAACCTGGGATTTGATATCAACTTTGCTCCTGTCGCAGACATTGCGTTCCCAAACTCCTGGATAACAGACAGAGCTTTCTCCTCAGATGCAGAAGAAGTTGCTAAGATACTGACTGCCATTTTCAAAGAGGCTGTCCCGAAAGGAGTAGAGCAGTGTGCTAAGCACTTTCCGGGGCTTGGCAGATCAGATATCGATTCGCACGCCGAGCTTCCTGTCATTGCTGCAGATAAGAATGAACTACTAGATACAGACATACTCCCCTACAAATCGATCATCTCCGAGGGAGCACAGATGATCATGGTTGGTCACGCCAAGTATCCTAATCTGGATAAAGGCAGACCTGCTTCTGTTTCCAAAACCATTCAAACTGATATTCTTAGAGACGAACTGGGGTTTAATGGTGTAATTGTAAGCGACGATATGAAGATGGGAGCATTAAACAATGTTGAGAACCGCTACGCAAAAGCGGTTTTGGCCGGCACCAATATTGTTGTGCTCATCGACACATACGACCAGATTGATGCTGCTGTAACGCAGGTCAGCACCCAGATTGACGAAACGATACTCGAGGAGCGTTTACGAAAGACGCTTAAAACCTTGTACTAATGTTTGAATTCAAACCTGATTATGCCGTTGTCCTCATCGATCTTGAAAAGGTACTCAGTCGGACTTGTCAGGTTAAATTGGTACGTTGATTTGTTACCTGAGTTACTTATATCCACGGAGCTAACATCTTTGACACCTTGCGAGGCAAAATTGGTTGAACCGCTCCCCCCATTTCCAACGATTTTGTCGTTGCTCAGATTTTTGATAACCACAGTTATCTTTGTATCCGAATAGGTCGCACTAATGTTTGGGAATGTGCCCGAAGGACCTGTCAAAAACAGATTATAGTTGAAGTAGCCTGGAGTATCACCATAATTGTACCTGTCTATTGTCACAGAATTTCCAGTTGTACCTGTCGAAATGCTCTTGCTGGTTTTGCTGTACTCTTCTGCATCACCAGAGCTCGTAGCTTCCTCAGCCTCTGTAGGTTCTACTGTTGGTGTCGGCATTGTATCACCTCCTTCAACTACATTAGGTGTGACCTCTTTGACGTCAATCACAACATAGTTTGTGTCGCTTTCGGTCAATTGGTGTAGTACAAATGTACTTGTCTGGTCCAGGGTAATCTGGAATGAGTCAACGGTTCCATTCTGAGCTTCATGCTTCACCGTATCAATAATCGAGGAAGGGATAACTGCGACCTGCTCATAGTCAAGTTCTGTGTTGCTTTCAAGAACATTCATCATCTTGAACATCAGCCTGTTGGTCTCGGCCTCCAGTGAAACCGTAGTTTCAGGGATCAATACATCTTCAGTGTCAGAAGTAATCCCGAACTGTACCCTTATAAATGACTCGTACTGTTGCACATCAAGAGTTTCAACAGTAAACGCTGCTTCACTTGCTTTACCAACTGTCTGATCGTCGCTACTGTACTTTTTGTTTTTTTGCTTACCTGCAGCCTCACTGTCAGAGAAGATTTCAGGTCCCAGAATCAGGTCGGTTGGGTCAATTGTTGGCTGAACTGTGGGTGTTGGCGTTTGGGCAACATCAGTATCCCCGTTACTGCCCGCATTAAGAAACGTTCTGATCCCAAAATAAGCAGCAACTGCCAGTACCACAACAATTACAACCCAAATAACAACCTTTGCAGCAGATCCTCCGCCTTCTTTATTGTCTCCACCAAGCCGTTTCATCTTGGATTTATCCAGTTTTTCAGCACCGCTGCTTATCGCGCGTCGCTGAGTAAGTGTTGCTTTCTCTTCCAGGGCCATTTTTGGTGCAGTAATATTTATTTATATCGCTCACAGTATAGTGCATTAGCTCATTCAGATCAACAGAGCTGGTTAGCCTGCTAACCAGCTCTGTGTGTTAAAATGTAATTTTCGCATTTCACTAATGAGTGCAGGAAAAACAAACAAAATTGTTGTAAAGGGGGCAAGATCGCACAATTTGAAAGATATTGACGTAGAGATCCCCAAAGACAAACTCGTCGTCATAACAGGGCTTTCAGGGTCCGGTAAGTCTTCATTGGCCTTTGACACGATCTATGCAGAGGGACAGCGAAAGTATGTCGAATCACTGTCGTCATATGCGCGTCAGTTTCTTGGAATGATGGAGAAGGCCGATGTTGATCTAATCGAAGGTTTATCTCCCGCAATTTCAATCGATCAAAAGTCCTCAGGGCACAATCCGCGATCAACCGTAGGAACCATTACAGAGATCTATGATTATCTGAGACTCCTGTATGCGCGTGCCGGACACCCGCACAGTCCGGTCAGTGGAAAAAGGCTGGAATCACAGACAGTGCAGCAGATTGTTGATCGCATACTTGCCTTCCCTGAAAACAATGCACAAAAGAAGATAAAAATAATGCTTCTGGCCCCAGTTGTAAAAAACCGCAAAGGTACCTACGAAGAACTTTTCCAACGATATCTTTCACAGGGTTTCATTCGTGCGAGGGTAGATGGAGAGGTTTATTCGCTCGAGGAGGATATTAAACTCGATCGATATAAAAAACACACTATTGATGTCATTATCGACAGACTTGTAGTGGTCTCAGGCAAAAAGGATGATGATTTCAAAAAGAGGTTAACAGATTCTGTGGAAACTGCACTAAACCTTGGTGACAGAGAGATTCTTGTAAACATAATTGATGAGAAGAAAGATGAGTTTTTCTCTGAGAAACTGGTTGACCCCGAAACAGGAGAATCCTTCCAACAGATCGAACCTCATACGTTTTCATTCAATTCACCCCACGGCGCCTGCCCAAAGTGCGATGGTCTCGGCCACATTCGCGAAATTGATGAGCGACTGGTTTATAACCCAAGGCTGACTATCTCAGAAGGAGGGCTGTTCCCATGGTCCAAAATGGCAGATAATCCTGATTCTTGGCACATGCGGATTCTAAAAGCCGTAGCAGATAATGAAGGTTTCTCTATCAGAGAGCCTCTTGGGCAATTAAACAAGGCCCATCTAAACACCGTATTGTACGGAGCTGGTGACAAGAAGTTCAATTTCAAGTATACAAATCGATCCAATGGATCAAATTCAACCGTGTCTGCTAGGTACGAAGGATTAATACCATCGCTGATGAGGCGGTACCAGCAGACCGACTCTGACTATATCCGTAAAGATATAGAGCAGTATATGCATGAGATGAAATGTCCACAGTGCAAAGGTGCAAGGCTTACCGATGTTGCACTAGCCGTAACCATTGAGGACACGAACATTTATGAGTTAACCCATCTTCCACTTAAAAAGTTCAAGCCGTGGCTGGAGGAGATTAAAAGCTCAAGTAACCCAGACTCTCTTACAAAACAAGAACTCACTATCGTTAGGCAGGTAATAAAGGAGATCGAAGCCCGAACGGATTTTCTTCTTGCAGTTGGATTAGACTATCTATCGCTGGGTAGGACAGCAAGAACACTTTCAGGTGGAGAAGCCCAGCGTATCCGTCTAGCGTCACAGATCGGTACAGGTCTCTCTGGTGTACTTTATGTGCTTGACGAGCCGTCAATTGGACTTCATCAGAGAGATAACAGTAGATTGATCAAAACCCTGCAAAACCTCAGAGACCTCGGGAACACTATTCTCGTAGTTGAGCACGATAAAGACACCATTCTTACTGCTGATCACGTTATTGATATGGGGCCGGGGGCCGGGGAGCATGGCGGCAAGATTGTTTCCGAAGGAACGCCTGCACAGATTAAGAAAGATAAGAAATCACTAACCGGCAGGTATCTCTCTGGAAAGGCCGAAATCAATCTTGATGAAATCAAAACACTTGCCAAACAGATCAACAACGTCCCAGACGGGATGCTCAAGAGTGAAGAGGGTAGCAAACTTACATTAATCGGAGCTAAGCACAACAATCTGAAAAATATCTCAGTAGACTTCCCCCTTGGGAAATTTATCTCAGTTACCGGTGTATCAGGCTCGGGCAAGTCATCTCTTGTAAATGAAACACTAACACGTATCCTGAAAAAACAATTCTACAGATCCAAAGATATTCCGGGCACTTACGAGAAACTGGAAGGAATAGACCATGTTGACAAGATAGTAGAGATCGATCAGTCGGCTATAGGAAGAACTCCACGGTCAAATCCTGCAACTTATACCGGTGTATTTACAAACATACGCGATATCTTCTCCCAAACCAGAGAATCCAAGGTCAGGGGATACAAACCGGGAAGGTTCAGCTTTAATGTGAGAGGTGGACGGTGCGAAACATGTCAGGGTGACGGTCTTCTTAAGATTGAAATGCAGTTTTTGCCTGACGTATATGTTCAGTGCGATGTTTGTAAGGGTCTCAGGTACAACCGGGAGACACTTCAAATTGATTATAAAGGCAAAAATATTGCCGAAGTCTTGGATATGACTGTTAAGACTGCACTGGAGTTCTTCAAAAACATCCCCCCCATCAAAAACAAGCTGATTACTTTGGATCAGGTCGGACTGGGCTATATCCGTCTTGGTCAGTCGGCCACAACACTTTCTGGCGGGGAGGCACAGAGGGTTAAGCTGTCCTCAGAGCTCAGCAAACGCAGCACAGGTAAAACTGTCTATGTTCTAGATGAGCCGACAACCGGTCTACACATCGATGACATTAAAAAGCTGCTTGTTGTATTGCATTCGCTAGTTGAAAGAGGCAATACCGTTATCGTAATTGAGC
>JBHHUN010000044.1:0-5482 GCA_046753765.1 Candidatus Dojkabacteria bacterium
TTTGTGATGCGTTGAATAATTGGCAAGAGACTTTACGAAAGATAGATACGAGTCGCCTTAAAGTGACTGCTTTGCTTGGCCGAACTGACACAAATGAAATCTCAGAGTCACTTTCAGAGCTACAACAACTAACCGAAGATCTGGCGCTTCTGCCAGAGCTGCATGGTGACGAAAGGCTTGATGCTCTTCCACAGCTTCGCAATGAGAACTTGCAGGCTTTCCGTGTGTATCTTGACCAGTTTTGTAAAATCCAAGATCTTTATAAGTGCTTATCAGAATATGTCTCACCGGTCTTGCTGGAAGACCTGAACTTAGTAGATCACCTAAAAGATTCATGCGTGGGATTAAAGAAACTTGGCGCAGCCAAAGATATCGACCTCAATACAATTATCAGCATAATTCAGAGAATTGATAGGCTGGAGGACCGGCTTAGAGAGATTCAAGTGTCAATGGCTGAGATCGGTCAGCATTTAGACCCTGCATTCCAAAAAAACATAAAACTTCACGAAAAGGGATTAAGAGAGTTATACAATTTTATTGAGTTCACAGTAGCCCTTGATCCTGAGTTGTGGAACATTCGACATGAACGCTTTGATAACGAAGAGCTTGATAGGGTACTCCCGGACTTGCAATCTCGCATTACAAACCTGAGAATGCGGCATGTCAGCCTTTCTAGGACATATAAGCTAAAACAACTTCCGCAAGTTTCTGAACTAGAAGAAATCCAAGCCCTACTCTCTAAAACTGGTTTCTTGTGTTGGTTTAAACGAGATTGGCGCGTGGCCCGCAGGAGGCTTCTCGCGTTAGCATCGAAGCCAGACCAGGGAGTCAACAGTTTACTAGACAATATAGATGAACTGATAAGTTTCGCCAGAGATAAGGAAGCACTTAATGACGACCAAGCGCTTCCGCAGTTGCTAGGCGAGCACTTCAGGGGACTTGATACAAATGCTGATAGGCTACTAAAAATTCGCTCTTGGTATCAACAAGTCCGACGGCGTTACGGTGTTGGTTTTGGACCTAAGGTGGAATTAGGGCAAGCCCTGATTTCTATGCCCGTAGATGTCTCCAAGGGCATACGCTCTCTTGTAGACCAAGGCCTTCTTGCTGTGATTACTGAAAGTCTCGAAGAATTGACTCACCTCAAAACTTTATTTTCTATGGTTGAGGGGTTACAACGCAAAGATTTGCAACTCATAGGTGATGTAGGGGGCCTTACACAACTCAAAAAACAGCTCGCCAATCTCGTGGACCCTTTTCAAAATTATTTCTCAAAGCAAGACCTCTCTATTGCTGAAATCGATGTATTAACATGCGATCTCATAAGGTTACGCGACCTCTCTGCAGAATGGAAGGATAGTGATATTGACTCGAAGTGGTTTGGTAGCACCCTTGGCCTTACAATCGCTTCGGGACACGACTACACTGCAGCACTAAATGCTGCGGAACACACCGAGTCCTTAGCCTCTATTTTAGATGATAAGATTAAAACATCTGCACTCAAACAAGCAATCTATAACACTCCTGAAAGAAGCTACTTCAACGAACTGAGGGAATGCGGAAAACAATTGTTGGAGGTTTGGTCCGAACACAAAGAGTCGCTTGATGCGTTCAAGGCCCTTACAGAGCTAAATTTCACCAAATGGATAGAAGATTCTGGGGATGAGCTTTCAGCGCTGACCCTACGCAACGATCACGCTTTGGAAAACCCTGAATGGCTCGCTAACTGGCTAGACTATGTAAGAGTTAGGTCAACAACTATCGAATCGGGCCTTGGATGTTTGGTTGATGCTGTTGAACAGGGAACTCTTTCTCCTGATGATGTAGAGTCAGGTTATTACTTAGCTGTATATGATTATCTCAGCCGTGAGATCCTGCGGGAAGTTCCTACTCTTGCTCAATTTTCTGGTGATGTTCAGGAATCCATCCGAAGACAGTTCTGCGAATATGATCAGACCATCAAACACTTACAGCGGGAAAGGATTGCTTGGCAAGTCGCTCAAAACGATGTTCCACCTGGAGTTTCTGGCCCGAAAGCTAGTGATTATACAGAACGGGCATTACTTAAGAAAGAGTGCGCCAAGCAAAAAAGGCATATTCCAGTTAGACAATTAGTAAAACGCGCTGGTAATGCCTTGGCTGCTCTTAAACCATGTTTTATGATGGGGCCGATGTCCGTAGCCCAATACTTAGCGCCAGGGATGCTATATTTTGATTTGGTGGTTATGGACGAAGCGTCCCAGATGAAGCCTGAGGAAGCAATAGGCGCTGTAGCACGTGGAAGCCAGCTTGTCGTTGTTGGCGATCCAAAGCAGCTTCCTCCCACTAGTTTCTTTGATAAATTAGTCGATGACGAAGATGAAGATCTTACAGCAATAGAAGAATCCGAGAGCATACTGGACGCTGTATCTCCCCTATTCATCGGACGTCGGCTTCGTTGGCACTACCGGTCCCGTCACGAAAGCCTTATCTGCTTTTCTAACCAATCATTCTATGGTGGTGAACTGATACTTTTTCCTTCACCTCATAGTGAAAGTGATGAATTTGGCGTCAAGTTCACACGCATACCAAAAGGCAAGTTTGTTAACCGACGCAATCTTGAGGAGGCCCATATTATCGCTGAAACAGTCAAGAGACATCTCCTTAAACACCCCGAGGAATCCTTGGGTGTAGTCGCAATGAACGTCGAGCAGCGTGATCAGATTGAGCGCGCGGTGGAGATGTTGGCTAAAGAAGATGAACTGTTGCAGATTGCAATGGACAGAAACCAGTCAACTATCGAACCGCTTTTTGTGAAAAATCTAGAGAACGTTCAAGGTGATGAAAGAGATGTAATATTCATTTCAATGACATACGGTCCTCAAGAAACCGGTGGAAGGGTTATGCAGCGTTTTGGACCAATCAATTCTGTAAATGGTTGGCGACGACTGAATGTTTTATTTACCCGTGCTAAAAAAAGAATGCATGTATTCAGTTCGATGAGTTCTGAAGATATCGTTCTCTCAAGTAGTTCAAAGCGAGGGGTCGAGGCACTGAGAGACTTTTTGTCTTTTGCAGAGACCGGTATTTTATACAAAACAAGCATTTCAGGGCGTGAGCCGGACAGCGATTTTGAAATCGCAGTCGCTGGAGCTTTACGCTCAGCAGGGTTTGAATGTGTGCCACAAGTAGGTGTCGCTGGTTTTTATATTGACATAGCTGTACGCGATCCTGGTAACCCTGGAAGTTTTCTCATGGGTATCGAGTGCGATGGGGCAAGCTATCATTCGGCTAAGTCGGTGTGTGATCGCGACCGGCTACGTCAGGCAATCCTAGAGCAGTTGGGTTGGAATATTAGACGTATCTGGTCGACTGACTGGTACAAGAACCCACAGGCACAATTGCAGTCGATCATACGAGAGCTCAACGCTTTGAAAACTCAAGAAGTAGCTATCCCCCATGTAAAGTCTGAAACCGAGGAAATCGAATCAATAGTTGAGAGCGCTGAGGAAGAAGAGCAAGTATCTGCAAGCACAGCTGGAGCTGAGACGCTGCTTGAACGACTATTGAAGTTTGATCAGGAGGTCATCCGCAAAGCATGCCCAGATACTCCTGAAAATAAACGCTTACTTCGCCCGGCTATGTTAGATGCCTTAATCGAAAACATGCCTACGTCAAAATGGGAATTCCAGGAGAGCATCCCGGCATATCTACGTCTTGAGACTAGTGCTGAAGATGGAAAGTATTTAGGCCGGGTTCTAGAGATTATTGATGAAGCATCGATCAGCTAACAAGGGATTGCTATAAATAATGATTGGCTGGTTACACACAAAAAAGTAGATTTCTTTCGGTAAATCAATGAAAGATTGTGGTGATGTGCCCGTACCACGGGACTGTATTGGAGACAAAATACCTACAGATATTGATTAGTGGAGTTACTTTGTCCCTCGGTTGAGTAAAGGACGATAGTCGCTGAGTAAGCGCCAAGCCTCACACAATACTCGACTCGCCGACACCTTCCCATACTTCCCCGTCCGTTCTTTCCCCAGCCTGCCGCAGATGCCGCGAGGGACAGGGCCCAGAAATTGTCCGCACGGTGGCTGGTGGCGGATAACGGCAAGAGGGCCTGGAAGGAGTATGGCACGAACTATTACCTCGACTGCGAGATTCTTAACGCAGTCGGTGGCCCACATGCTCCAGGTCCACAGGCTGAAACCCAAGGGAACTCCTGAGCAACCGGCACCGGGCCTGAGGGTTATTAGTAAGGGAATTGAGGTTTAATGGAGGGGTTATATAAAACTACACCATTGATGAAGTGGCCGAGATTTTCAAGCGCTCCAAGAAGACCATTTACCGCTGGCGAGAGGAAAGCGTCTTCCAAGAGGTCATCCAAGTGAAAGATGGGTAGCTGATTCCTGAAAAAGAAGTCTTGAGGGTTATTGAGGAAAGTACGAAAAGGGCATATTTTCACAATGAGCGGTAAACACACAATGCTCAACTATAGACCTTCACCAAGGAGAGCTCGTTTGCATAGGATTCCATACGTAAGAAGGTGCAATTTATCTTTATGCTTCATCACTAATTCGGCAAATACATCTGTGCATTCATTTGAAAAATCAGCATCCATTGCTGCTCGGATTGTTTCAATGCTTACTGAACGCGACTCGTGTCGTTGTATCTGACTGTATTCGATAATCAGCCATGAAATCGGAACTGCACAATCAAGGACCGCGAAATATCCAACCTCATCGGAGATTCTAGGCCGGATTCCAGCAATATCATCTGGCCCAATAGTAAGATTCCATCCAGCGGCACTATGGCTTATCGTTTTCACTTGGAAATGCGATATACACCCATTTATTTTTGACTTGATATCCGGATGCCCCTGCTGATTAATTTCAATTATAGAACCACCTAACTCCAAGAGCACGTGAGCAAAAAAAGCCTGCATCCTATACCCAAATTCACTGTCTCCGATCTTGCTACGGAGCAAATCAAGTGCTGGTTTTATCTCAAATAATCTCTTAACGTTTTTCAAAATTCGGACCTTTAAATGGATCAAAATCTGCAACCTCAAGTATGCAACGTTCGTTCTCAGCGAAGTATTTTTCGATGAGTGGCCGCATTCTATCGCTTTCATGTGAAGCGATTACTAGTTGGGTATGCGATGCAACTAAACGTAAGACATTCATCAGATTATCTAAATGTGACGTATCAAAGCTCTCTGAGGGGTCATCGACAAGAAGCAGGTCAAGTTCCATGAGTTCATGCCAATAGTCCGAAAATACAAAATAAGGAACCAATTGTAACGCACGGGCTGCTTGTCCATTCAGCACGTTTACTGGAAAAGACCTGTCAGGACACCTAGTAGAAGTGACCTGAAGTTCGAGACGTCCTGGTTCCATCTTTTTGATTTCAGATGAATGCTTGGTAATGGCCACGCCATCATACGATGGATGCCCTGTCAGCTTTGCGTACACCCCAGTCAGTCTATCCGCTAGGA
>JBHHUN010000045.1:0-4722 GCA_046753765.1 Candidatus Dojkabacteria bacterium
CACTGTATGTAACAGTCATGTGTTTGATTTTGCCCTCACAGAGGCATTCTTCCGGTGGTGTTGGGGTTACCGTTATTGATGGGGTCAGTACGGGAGTTGGTGTTGGAGTTGGCTCTCCTCCGCAGACATTGTCTGAGCCGTCAGTGTACCCTACTACCGTAAACGGGCCAAATGTTAGCCCTGCTATATCCTGCGAGCACGAAGTGTGAACAGTATGTCTGGTAGTACCGCCACCATTAGTGACATCAAAATATGTTTTGGTGCCAAGCTGTCCCTTATCTAGACCGCTGGCATCTACTACCAGTAGCTGACCATTTTGCACGTTGGTGAAACCTGTAACGGTACCTTTTTTCTTAGTGATTACCTCAATGTCGACACCACTGGTACCACTGTATGTAACAGTCATGTGTTTGATTTTGCCCTCACAGAGGCATTCTTCCGGGGAGAATGTAGGTGTACTTGTCTCTGTTGGTTCGGGACCGCCTTCTTTTGTAAATGCAGCACAGATCGGATAAACACTATTTGGGTTGTCAGATTTATGTGCCGAGTGAAATGCAATAACTTCATTAACTGTTTCACTCACGTTGAGGCTGTTATTAACGACCTCAGTGATTGTGTTTTGGTCGTTGGGTAGATCACTTATTGAGTTTGAAACGACTACCTCATCTCCGTTGTGTTCAAGAATTGCGTACCAACTCTCTTCGGGTTGGTTTTGACCTCCATGTTTTGAGTGGTCATCGTATGACGACAGTGCTACTTCATAGTTTCCTGCTGGAAGCTTAGTTGAGATTGGTCCCAGGTCTGCATCTTTTTTCTTCTTATCCGAACGAATGTGATCAAAAGGGAAATTTACGACAATTGTTTCTTCATTTGGTGTGAACGGACATACTATCTGACTACCACTTGCACTCTGTATGTTAGATAGCCAAAGGAGTTGTTGGTCTGTCAATGCGTCCTGTGTGCCATTGAGATTAACTTTTACAGAGTATAATTGCGGCGTAAGTCCGGCCATCTCACTTGAAAGGAAAGCTTTGATCCTGAGGACATCGCTAAATACCGGAAGGTCACCGATGAGATCGTTTACTTCTGCAACTGTATTTCCGCAGGTGGGGCATTCGTCTGCGCTCACCCAGTCATTCCCGTTGTGATAGTACCAGTTAGTAAAATCTGTTGAGAGTTGAAATGTGATGGCCGTACCACCTGGAACATTCGTACTGGCTTCAAATCCAAGGAATTGCGGATCTTCAGGCAGGCTAATATTTGACTGGAGCTCAATCTCGGCAATAAGCTTGTCCGTGGCCAGCCTTGCTCCGTTATTGTCAACTCTCATCCTAGAGAGATTGTATGTGAAGTCAACAGGATTAGTGAATGGTATTTGTACGTTAAAGGTGTTTGCTGACCTGAATTGTGGGTTGTCTGAAAGATAAGTAAGGATATTGTGATCAAACATGATCACTGAAAGAAGCACGAATACCACAAGCAATAAACCTACCGCGGAACTGATCAAATAGGGTCTCTTTTTCCCCTTAAGCTCCTCTTTTACAAGTGATTGAATCCTTTTTGTCAGTTCGTTTGATCTCTTTTTCTTAGGCATTTTGTTCCAGTTCAAAATTCCTCATTGCAAAGTACCCTGTGCTGGCTGCAAACATTGAGATTAGAGTAAGAATAAGGAATGATGTGAGTAACTGCTGTCGTGAATCTTCAAACAACCTGAATGTTGGTGTTCCGACGGAGACCATCCCAATAATCTCGCCTTCAAAGTTTCTGATAGGTAAAAATGCACTGTAGTAGTTTTGTCCCAGCAGGTCATGCTCAAGTGCGAAATTCTCTCCATTTTTGAGCACAGTCGTTATCACGTCATCATTACTCTCTGTGGTGCCAACAAACCTTGAGACGCCGTCGAGCTTGAAGACGGTAGTTGCTGATCGTTCGGAGTCAGTGTATATGGTTACGTCCAGACCGGTCCTGCTTTTTGAAAAATCTACGAATGCCGTGTCGAGTTTGTACCCAACTTCAACAGCACCAGCTATCCTTTTTTTGTCAATGATAGGGTAAATTGCGCGTGTTGTGACTAGAGGCGACAACACGTGCTCCTCAATATCAAACGATCTGATTGGATGCTTTTTCTGAAGCACGTCTTGGAGCAATTTGTCATCTGTGAACACTTCATTTCGTTCTCTCTCATCACTTGGGCTTGCGATCACCTGCCCCTGTGAGTCATAAACTCTCAGAATATCAATCCCTGAGGTAAGCAACTGATCTTCGGTTTTATCAAGGATAGTGAAGTAGTCATCGTTGGCAATTTCGGCAATAAGATCAGTGTCTGCGGCAATAGACCTAGCCAGTACTAAGGCAGTGTTAGATCTGTCATCCATAACAAGCTGCTGAGTTTTTGCACCCTCTGTCATTAGTTTGAAGTTATCCTGCTCGACAATACTGAAGATTAGTAGGGTAAAGACCAGCGAGCCAAGACTTGAGACAATGATCGCAACCGCAAAGAAAGAGACAATTGTTCTCAGCCAGATACGTGGTCTGATGAAAAACCATACCCAGAGCCCCAAGAAGATGAATGCAACCAAGGCTAGAACAACCGACGCTCTCCATGGGAAGCTGAATAGGTTTTCAAATGTTTGGATGAATACAATGTCCGATTCGGGGAGTCTGTAGAGTATTAAAAATATGGATCTGAAGAGAAGTGCAATATATGCTAGTAAGGGATACAAGTTCTGGAGTCTTGTGGTCTTATCCTCACGCTCCCGAAAGTAACGACGGGCTTGCAGGAAGATAGTGCCAGAGATGAAGAAGGTCGTCACCAAAACAAACAATGCCGGCAGGTATTTCCCAAAACTAAATCGTTCAATAATAAGTGAGCTGCCAAGAACTATCGCTTCGATAACGACAACCACCAGAAGTGCAGCGCTTGCAATCATGAGGTAGCGTTGCATTGTCTTCTGTTGTTCAGACGCTGTCTTTTTGAATTTAAACACACCCCTTGAGTTGAATTTTGTAACCGTTCGGAGTTTTGTAAGGCCGGGTTCTTTAAGAACACCCAGGAAGATTGAGATGAAACCTATTGTTTCGATGAGTACTGCAACCAATTCGAACGAAGGGAACTTTCGCTCTAAGACAAACAAAAAGAACGCAACAGCGAGCGAAGCAAAACCAAAGGCACGAAAGAAGGTCTTCATTGATTGTTCGAGCCGCTGAGTCACGTAGAAAAGTATTGCTGAGGAAACGCTTACCAGGATGGCAAGCATAGAAGCCAGGAAGTTGAGGAAAACCAAAAAGAATAGGTCCATATCAGACAGTTCGAAACTATTAATAAAAATTAGCAGAATACGATTGCGATTGCAATCTTTTGCGTCTAGATTGATTGTATGCGGAAAGTTAATGGAGATATTTTTATTGCTGCTTTGATGGCAGCGATCATATTGATCCCGATCGTAGTGGACTACACCGCTTTGCCAATGGGGTGGGAATTACCAAAGCTTTACTTCTGGCAGATGTTTGGCATATTCTTCAGTCTTGCCGCAGGTGGTTGGCTGATCTTAAGGAAAAAAACGACCAAGACAAATGGAGTGCGCATTGCTCCTTTGTTTACCCCGATCGCCCTGATCCTCCTTATTTCAGTTTCTTCAGTGACGTCAGTTTATTTAAGAGATCTTACTCCTTCGCACAGTCCACTATATAAACTATTCAATTTTGAGTATGGAAACCTGGCGATTTTCGGAAACCCATTTAGGGATTTTGGGTTGATCTCCGTGATAATCTTAATCTCGCTTGGGGTAGCGGTGAGAAATCTGGTCACAAAGAGAACTATCAAATACCTTGAGGTCGCGTTTATAGCTTCTTCTGTTCTACAATCACTGATCGCAATTTATCAATTTCTTGGGTTGGTAAACAGTCCCGTTCTTGTGAGGCAGGGGCTTTATGTTGGGGGCACCTTTGGACAACCTAATTTTTTAACGGGGCATATACTTGTTGGCTTTGTGCTTGTTAGTAAATGGGTAACTCAGTTTTCAGGGTGGAAGAGGGCGTTTTTAGTAACGATCGCTGTGCTGATGATTGCAGCAATTGTATCGTCTTTTTCGATCTGGTCATACTTCGTAGCTGGGCTGGCTATAATCTTAATAACGCTTTACGAATATCTGGGTGTAAAGAAATTCGTAAGAACACTATACATAGGAGCAGCCGTTATTGGAGTTTTGGCGGTGCCGTTTGTTTTCGTCCTTCTCAAGATTGCCCCTGTATACGCACACAGAATCAATATCTGGAGTGAGATCTTGAGAATTTATACGGGTGATCCGACGAAGCTGATATTTGGTAGTGGTTTTGACACGTTACAAGAGGTGCTCAGGGGAAGCAGTATATTCAGGCATTCATATGTTGACAGGGCTCACAACTTTGCTTTGGACGTTTTTGCATCAACCGGACTGACAGGAATCTTTGGCGTAATTCTGCTGGTCAAAAGAGTATCCCGCAACTTCAGACATAGTCTAAAGAGCAGGGAGTTTGCATACATGTTGATAGCTCTGCTTGTTTGGGTTGCAAGAAGTTTGGTTCATACCAGTTCGGTAGTGAACTTGGCAGATATGGTGGTGCTGGTGGCAGTGTTGTTCTCGTTATCTAACTTCAATAAACATCCCTGATCATTTTCGCGATTCTGTTGAACTTGGTAGCCTTGGCACTAAATCGCTCCCAATCCTGTGTTTCTAAGAAATT
>JBHHUN010000046.1:0-3736 GCA_046753765.1 Candidatus Dojkabacteria bacterium
TAACCTCCCTAATCAGGTTGGGATGCAGGCTTTAACAATGGTTGAGCTTGGCATAAGTAGGGATGACATTGTAAGTGGTGGAACCTCGGCGCTCAACAGTGTAAACGGCCGAGGCGTTATACACGTGGTTGATACAACGGGAAGGAATGCTGCCGATGTCGCTGGAACTGTACAAAAGCTGATAACACTCTAGCTCCCAGTGAGCTATATTTCATTACCATGTGGAAGCTAAAAGGCTCCAAAGTCAAGTTTGGTGAAATGGTTTGGGTACACCGCAAAGGGGCAATCAGTGCAAAGTCGGATGAAGCAGGAATTATTCCCGGGTCAATGGCCACATACAGTTACATTACTTCCGGCCTTGGAAATCCAGACTGCTTTCACTCAGCATCACATGGTGCCGGCAGGGCGCTCGGCAGAAAAGAAGCCAAACGCAGATACACAAAAGAAGACGTGCTGCGTGATCTCGACACACACGACATAAAGATCTTTGCTGCAGACAACGCTGGAATGATAGAGGAATATTCAAAGAGCTACAAAGACGTTGAGAAGATTATCGAGCTTCAGGCTGATCTCGTGAAGGTGAAACATCGCCTGTTTCCGATGCTGGTTGTGATTGGATAGAGTTGTTTTCCTCAAGTCGACTTTTCATCTGAGGATGAATATGTGAAGATAGAAACAGACAGGTACGAGCATTGAAAGCAAGATTTGAGCCGAAAGCTAAAATAGATGCCAATAAGCCAAGTGTCGGCATCCCAAAGATTCTGTTCATCTTTGGATTTCCATTTCTCGTTGTATTTATCCTTTACTTGGTGATACGTCCTGTCACCGCTACTATTGATCCGCTCGATGCCCGGCTTACGGTCGATTCGTTGAATGCTCAGCTCGAAGACAAAATCGGAAGAAGGGAATTCTACATTCAAAATTTTTATCTTTTGCTATTGAATCAGGTTATTACCCAGGCGCAAAATCGCAGGGTTGAGCTTAACATCTCTTCTATTAACGCCAGGGGGCAGTCGGTATTGAGCTTAAAAGGAATCACAAGTTCTAAATCAAAAGGAAGTAGCTTCAACTTTGAGGGTGTATTAGATTTTTCGGGCGAGGATGTTAACGGTAGACAAATGCTTGGTAGTGCAGAGTTAAAATTGATAGATGGTTATTTATATGCGAATATTATTGACTATCGTGGAGTAGATGAGTCAGAATTTTCTGCTCTGGGTTTTAAGGTGGATCAATGGTTTCCGGTTGGTATCACTGAAGCGGGGATCCTGTTTTCTGATCTTTCGGGAATGGATGCGATAACTCCCGTTGTTCAGAACTTTAATCCGAAGCTGCTTGGATTGCATTACGATCAGAATCCGATGTTCGAATCAGCAGAGTCAGTGGGGGAGAAGTCGTTTTTTGATCTAACGCTTAACTGTATGCTCATTGATATTGGTGGCGAGCCACAAGGGGAGCTTGGTCTTGAAGTATGTAAAACAGAGGCGGATTTGCCGCTTATTGTTACCATCAAAATGAAGGATGAGGACACTACGGTTGATATGGAGATAAGAATTATCGAAGAGGTAAGAGCTGAAAAAGTTGCCCAGCCAGAGTCTGGACTGTAGTTGGTCAAAGCGACAGGAAATATAGTACTATTTTATATAGTATGTAACTTATTCATTAATTCCTCCAATATGAAGCTATCACGAGTTTTCGTTTATCTAGGTATCGCGGTCATTGTCGTCGGTGCTGCACTTGTTTTCAGACAGGGCAGAGAAAAACCTATCGAGGGGACACTATTTATTGATAACGAAAATGTTGCTTCAGGATACACGCTTTTTAGTCCACTTAATGGGACCGGTGCCTACCTTATCAACAACCAAGGTGAGGTTATTAACAGCTGGGAGAGTGAGTACTTCCCCGGCAACTCAGAATACTTGATGGAAGACGGAACTTTGTACCGTGGGGGAAAGCTTACTCAGGACGTAATAACACATGGTGGTGCATCAGGAATAATTGAGAAGTACTCTTGGGATGGTGAGCTGCTATGGGACTATGAATATCTTGGTGATGATTTCATCTCTCATCATGATATCGAGGTTTTGCCAAACGGAAACATCTTGATTCAGGGTTGGGAGAGAAAAACGCAGAAAGAGGCCCTGGCTGTAGGCATGGATAAGGAGTATGCAACTGAAGATGGTGTTACAGTTGACTATCTTGTTGAGCTTAACCCCGAGACAAAAGAGATTGTGTGGGAATGGCATATCTGGGACCATCTGGTTCAGAATAGGGATAAAACAAAACCAGGATTCGGCAAGATAAAAGACAACCCAAACAGGATAAATGTGAACTATTACGACTACTCCCGTCCGGTTGATTGGACCCACGCGAATTCGGTTGATTACAATGAGGACCTGGACCAAATACTCTTAAGTGTACGGGAGTTCAATGAGATTTGGATAATCGACCACTCTACGACCACAAAAGAGGCAAACGGAAGCACAGGTGGAAGGTACGGTATGGGGGGAGATTTACTTTACAGATGGGGTAACGATTTTGCATACGGGCAGGGTACCAACGATGACAGAATCCTTTACCTGCAGCACGATGCAGAATGGGTCCCCAACGGGCATCCCGGTGAGGGAAATATAACGGTATATAGCAACGGACAGAGAGAAGATGTACGTGAGTACTCAACAGTTGAAGAGATCAAACCGCCACTCACGGAAGATGGTTTTTATGAGATGGATGGAGATAAATTCGTGCCAGCTGATAGGATTTGGACGTACGGTGACGGGGAAGAAGAGACATTCTTTTCGTTCTTTATCTCTGGGTCGCAAAGACTTCCTAACGGAAACACTTTTATCACAAGTGGTGCTGAGGGGCGATTTATCGAAGTGACGTCTGATAAACAGATTGTATGGGAGTACCTAAACCCACTTCAAGATTATTCAGACTATTTCGAAGAAGATGTTCGGCAGGTGTTTAGAGCATATAAGTATCCTGAAGATTTTGCAGGGTTTGACGGGAGAGACCTAACGTCGAAGGGTTTACTGGTTGACGAGACACCAAGTGAGAAGTCACCGGAGTCGGAATAGGATAACTTAGGGGCTATCACATTTGTTCGAAAAGGATGTAGTGTTGAGCTTTCCCGGTATACTTGTATCCCGAATCTTCCAGAAACTTTAGGAAGGCGGTGTCATCTTCCAGACTCTCATGCGCTACTATTGATGTTATCTTGTTGTAGATGACGACTTCTTTGAAACTGGCAAATTTATCATTTTGTCCTGCGAGGTATCTGAATGCTTCAAGTCTTAGTTTCCCCTCAGCTGCTTCATTTATATGTTCCCACCATATATCTTCTACCAGAGCACGACTCCGAATCTGAGGTGACTTTGAGGTTATAAGGGGGATTAAACTTGATATTGGTGGCGGTGCCAGCATGGGGCCTGGAGAGACCCTGGAGACAATCTCTCTGGCAATAGCAGTTTCCTCTTGAGGCAGTTTAATATCTGGAATTCCGAAAATCGAGTCTGTTTTATATACAGTTGTTGGGATAACAAAGTGGGCTACAACAAGCAGAGCAGCCAACCCCATTGCGATGGAGAGCTGTTTTTCAGTTTTATTAAACTTCTTCAGAAGCTCCAAAACAGAGATAGCAAGCACAAGGGGAAATGGAAAGACAAATATTAACCTCCAATAGATATTAGGCCCGATGAAACTTTTGTAGAAGAGTTCCCAGACGATTGGATTAAAA
>JBHHUN010000047.1:0-3723 GCA_046753765.1 Candidatus Dojkabacteria bacterium
TCGGAGGGTGTTTTTGTTTTATAAACCCTTCGCTGTGGAGGTTTTACTTTTTAAACAAGAACAATGGAACAATTACAAATAGTTGAAACAATAGACGCAAATCTCCGTGAAGGGATAGGGCTGATATGGAACAGGCGTTCGAAGTTGCAGGGGTTCAATCTTGCTGTCACAGAGCCTATTCTGACCACTACAGACAGAAGCAGGATGTCAGATCTGTCATATAGGTTAGATCTGGCGAACAAGCAGAAGCTGAAAGCTAGAGACGAGCCTATCCCCCTGCTTAGGCTCAATCGTCTTGATTTCTTCAAAACAGAAGATGGCGGGATATCTCTAATAGAACAAAATCCGGGTTGGGTAGATAACATTGGAATGGCTTGTATATTGTCAGAAGACTTTGCCTTCATGGAGCGCATGCGGGATAGAGTTTTGGCCGCAGGGTGTGACCGGCTACTCCTACTTTACACTGTGGCTACAAAGGCGGGGCGCTACGAGCAGGATCTGACTGCGGACCTTTTTTCTAGACTGGGGTTGCCTGCAATCTCCGGTCGCGTAGATGAGACGAATGTAGAACCAAGTGACGCAGTTCTACTCAGTGCTCCTGAAAGTAAGCTTTCAATGGACGAGTTTTTTCGGGTTGAACAGATCAGATCCAGGGCCACGCTTACTTCTCCGACACGGGGGGAGACAGCTCTCGAGGACAAAACCCTCCTTAACAATTACGGTATTGGGATTCCGTCAATACCTGTCACAAACATGACTGACTTTCAAAAACTCTCTGAGGAGGGGGGATTTACAGTCGTGAAATCAACAACCAGTGAGTCGGGTGGGGGGATTGCCTTTCTAACAGGCAGTGAGACAAAAGCGGAGCAGAAGCGTCTTTTTGAAAATCTGTCAAATGCGTCCGGAGTTGTGCTATTACAGGAACCAATTGGGCCTTACAGGGTCGGATATGGCATAGGTCTTGATTTCATTGGAGAACAGGGAAACCGGCCAAAGGGAAAGCCACTTCAACCACTGACAGTCGAATTAGCTGGGAGAGCTGTTAAATTTAATGCATGGACAGTAAATGGTAAAGTCTGCGCTGTAATAGGGACGGTAGCAAGAGATATGAGTACATATATTAACGATGCAGGATTCAATTTCAATGCAAGCAGTATCAGATAAGTACAGGTTGATAGTATTCGATTACAGTGACACACTGGTTAATGAAGAAACAGGCGCAGTTCTGATTTCGGGGGAGATCATAACCTGCTTAAAAAGGAAGGGGCTGCGCCTCGCAGTGTTTACTGGAAGTGCTGAGCGTGAAATACGGAGAGTCTTGGAGGATGAGTATTCTGGAGTTTTCGATGTTGTTGTCACAAGGGAATCTGTAAAGAGAACAAAGCCGGATCCTGAGGGTCTGATTCTCATTATCAAGGAAGTTTGTATGAATAAAGATGAGGTTCTTTTTGTAGGGGATTCTAAAAACGATGAACTAGCTGCCAGTGCAGCTGGTATTGACTTCTTGCATATCACGGACATGTAGACTAATGTGAGAATAATAAAGTGTTGATTCCAAAAGATGAATGTCACAGCCGTCAAAGAAAACCCAGGTACCCAGGAGAGTAAAGCTTTGCAGTCAATTATTTCAAGGATGAGTGTTGATGTTGATAGGGTTCTGGGAGTGCAAGAGGTGTTTTTCATGACTCGACAACCATATACCGAGCAGGTCGGGATGGTGACTGACAGCTACAAGTATGCTGAGAGATTAATTGCTTTCCCTATTGAAGATTTTATTGGTTTGAATGCTGAGCAGCAGCAGGATGTTAAACAGTACTTCCTAGAGCAGATCCTCAAGATTTTTGACCTTGAAAGAGTAGATCAGTTACTAGAACATTGGCAGAAGAGATTCAATCCAGATTCTCGGGGCAACATACTTACACACGAAGCTCAACATGCCGAAGTGCTACCGGATCACATACGAAAGGGTGCATATTTTGTTTTCGCACCGTTTGCCGATGACCGTCACGGTTCACCCTATAATTACGTTGCTCATATTCTGTCAAACTCGAAGGCTCTCACAAGGAGTGAAGCACAGCCCTTGCTGATGAGATGCAGGCGCTTCTTGATGAGAAGGAAACACTTGATGATGTATCCCCCGTTGTTTAACCAAGCATAGCCTGAATCACAAGTTGGCTATAGGCAACACACTGTTTCACACCGTACCGCCGCGATCCCGCAATACCTTAAACAACCACGGTAAGAATTCCCATCCACACGACCATCAGGTTGTTGTCAATCAGCGGTCGCACCTCGGGATCTGATTTTTCAGGCTTAGGGGGAAATACTGACGGCTTAGGTGGTCGATCCGTTCCACACCTTACTGACGCTAAAAATATAGGTGACCGCATTATATTCAGTTGTAAACTCGTCAATCTCGTCTCTGATAGTGCTGACTACCTTGCCAAGAAAAACGCCATCGCTAAACTCCGCGGTCTCTTTAACAGAAGTATAGGGCATGCATGAGCATGTGCATGCGCTTGCGGGATCAACTAGAAAAGGGACATTGACGAGAGCTAAAATGATCGCAAAGATGAATAATTTTTTCATGGTACGACCAATTTAGCTAAAATAAATATGGAGTTCAATTGCTCCATACGTTAAACTAAATATGAAATGGGAAAAACCATTCTAATAACAGGAAGCAGAGCTGGGATCGGTGGAGGTAGTGCCTTTACTCTTGCGGGAAGGGGCCATAAGGTCATAGCTACAACTCATTTTGAAGAAGATGCTGAACGTATCAATCGTCTTGCAAGAGAGCAAAAGCTACCAATAGAGGCTTTCAAATTGGATATTACGGTTTCTGCAGACAGAGAGCTCGTTTTACCGCTCAATGTAGACGTGCTGGTAAATAACGCAGCGATCGGAGAGTCAGGTTCGTTGGTTGAAATACCAATTGACAAGGTGAGGGCAAACTTTGAGACCAATCTTTTTTGCACTCTGGAGCTCTCACAACTGGTGCTTCCTCAGATGCTCGAAAGAGATAGTGGGACAATAGTCTTCATGAGCTCGCTGGGAGGTCGCTTCGTTAGTATGCCTTTTATGGCATCATACATTATGACAAAGTACGCTCTTTCAGCCGGAGTCGAATCTTTGAGAAACGAAATTAAAAGGCTTACAAAAAATATTCACATCACACTGATCGAACCTGGGGCCTATAAAACAGGGTTTAACCAGAAAAACTTCAACAAGCAATATGAATGGATGGGGAAAGACTCGTTTTTTTATGATCTCATAGACGCAATGAAGAAATCGGATAAGAACTTTGAAAGACTAGAGCAGAAATCCATCGACTCAATTGTGAAAAAGGTAGTTAAAGCTTGCGAGTCAAACAATCCGAAGCTTCGCTATACGGCGCCGTGGTGGCAGGGATTGGGGGTAAGGCTGCTCAGAATTCTCGGTAAATGAGTGGATCACATATCCTCACTAATCCGTTACGCAGCGGCATACTCTGCTTGAACTCGCTTTGCTTCCTTCAAAATTGCTATAAGAGCGGCAGCCATATCATCTGTGTAGTAATCACCGACTGCAGTAGTATCCCTCAATATTTCAATTTGACTCCTTAGCCGTAATACGGATTTGGAGTTTTGTTCAAACCACTCACTGGCATCGGTTGTATCATCTAGGATTCTGAGAGCAAGTTGGTAATCTTCCCTACTTGACGAAAGAAAGGACATAAGCTGA
>JBHHUN010000048.1:0-3580 GCA_046753765.1 Candidatus Dojkabacteria bacterium
ATACCTGCCAATTTTGTTAGCGTCGAGGAATAGGTATGGTCTCTTCTTCTCAATGTGTCAGTGAGTTTAACAGGTATTCAGAGCAGGTTGCTTGTATTGGAGCAAATCCGGACGTTGTCTTTCGGGCAGAACTTGGGGATGTATTCTCGATGGATTTCGAAGAGGGGGTATACGATCTTGTACTTATGGCTCAGCTATTCGTTCATGAGCCGGACAAAGGCAAGATGGTTGAGTTACTCAACACGACGACGAGAGCTTTAAAACCAGGAGGATACCTTTGGCTCCGCACGAGTGGAACTGCAGATTCAGAATTCGAAAATTTCATAGAAAGAGCAAATCGAAACCCCGCTCTTCGTTATCACGACTGTCATGATGTCTTCTGGGAGTACTGCGGATGCACGGGTGAGATGAAGTTAGAACCAATCAGTTTTTTGAATGCAGGTGGATTAGCCCAGGTAGTTACAGAAAGTGGTTTAAGGATTGTGCATTCCCAGATAGGGCCAACAAAGGGGGACGCGAATATTATGTACGGTGAGAATTGGATTCCGGAAGAACATAGAGACTATGGCTACTGGTTAAACACGAGGGGTTTTATTACCTTTATCGCTCAAAAACCTCAAATTTGAGTGGAGAGGACGGTTTGAATTTGATGTGACTGAGCAAACCTGCTCTGCAAAGGGTATTGAGCATCATCTGTGTGCTGAGCCTATTGCTTCTCTGATGTCTTTGTATCCATCTTCGCTCAGAAGCCTCACTAGCCCGTGGTTGATTGTGCTGATCAGCTGAGGTCCCTCGTAGACCATCCCTGTAATTAACTGTACTAGGCTTGCGCCAAGTTTGATTTTTTCATACGCGTCTTCTGCGTTGAATATTCCTCCAACACCAATAATGGTGAGCTTTTCACCGTATCTCCTATATGTCTTTGAAATCAACTTGTTACTAACCTCTTTTGCCGGGAGACCACCCATTGCGCCCTTTTGATCATCTGGAATTACATCTTTAGAGAGGGATCTGTCCTTAACCAGATTACTTATAATCACACCTGCGAGCTTATACTTAATGATCACTTTGAGCAGGCTATCAAATATTTCCCAGCTTACGTCGTTTGGCATCTTTACGAAAATAGGAAGCTTTAATTTGAGGGTGTCTACCTCTTTAAGAAGGGATGTTAAGCTTTTTGGGTCGTTGAAAGGTTCCCCTCCGAAAGTATTTGGACAGGAGATATTGATTGTAATAAAACTTGCCAGGCCCGACGCATCTACCTGCTTAATAGAGCCGATGTAGTCCTTAATCGCCTCAGTACGTGTAGAAGCTTTCTTGGAGTTTGTTTTAGCAATTGAGAACGAGAGAGGGATAGAGGTCTTGTGCTTCTTCACTCTTTGGATTATCTCTTTAACACCATCATTCTTTAGCCCGTAGTTCACAAGGATTGCCTTTGATTTTATTAGACGGATTAGTCTTTTGCCGGGATTTCCCTCGTATGGATGCAATGTTACCGATCCTATCTGAGTAAATCCGAAACCGATCTGCTCGAGTATGGGGACTATCTTGCCGTCTTTATCAAATCCCGCTGAAAGCCCTACGGGATTTTGGAAATCAATGCCGTGAATGTTCTGCTTCAAAGAGAGGTGCTTGTAGAAAAAGATATCGCGCAGGAACTTCCTGCCGATTGGGTTTCCCCCGAGAAATCCACCAATTTTGAGAAACCCGTCATGAATTTTTTCAGGGTCTCCAAGGAAGAGGATAGGTTTGAGTATTCGTTTGTACGCGAGGCCGAAGAATGGTTGAAATAGGTACATGCAGAAATTACATCAGAAGGTATTATTGCATATCTGGGATCTGTAGGGAAATGCTAGAGAGACAAAGAAAAAGCCTCCCAAAAAGTATTTCGGAGGCTTAAAGAGACCAAACTAGTTTGTATGCGATTGTTGTTGTTTCCACATATCACGGAAAGTTCCTTCACGACTGATGAGATCAGTGAATGTCCCTTCCTGTGCGACCTTGCCCTCTCTGAGGACAATGATGCGGTCACAGTGTCGAATAGTTGAGAGGCGATGGGCGATGGTAATCATCGTTGTTCCCTTTGCCAGTTGAAGCAATGCCTGCTGTACTTTGTGCTCCGTCATGGAGTCCAGAGATGAGGTTGCCTCATCTACAAGTATCAGAGATGCGTTTTTTGGGCGCACCATCTTGAGCATGATCGCAGCAGCTATCGCCACTCGTTATCTCTCTCCACCGGAGATCTTCACTCCCCGGGGGCCGATATAGGTAAGCATGCCGTCGTTATGCTCATCAAGTCTGGAGATCAGGTCTCCCAACAGAGCCCCATATTGGGCCTGGTTAGAGCTCTGACGAGCTCGTAGTAGTTGTAGGATATAAATATTACCCATTACGGATATGTAAACACTATATAGTAATATTAATGGTGTACAAATGTCAACACTTTGCACGCTTTTTCTCTTGAAATTATTAGATTCCCAGTTCAATGTAGCTGAACTGGGGCTGGAAAAGCTCAAGGTTACCCACCTGAAGTAGTAGACCCTTTGCATCGCTTGGCACCTCAAAGACGGTTGTGAACGTCTCTGTGAGGCCTGGATTTACCTTCTCAAAAAACACAGTCGTTGAGCCGGTACACGAAAAAACAGTTGTCGCTTCCTCGTATTCTCTGCCAGCACTGTCCACGATATTAATATCAACAAGATTGACTGCGTCTTTTGAATTGTTTTTTATCGAGAAGGTGACTGAAACATACTTTCCTGAAGTTGATACGCAGTCTTCTAGGAAGTCGTTTTGTGCGCGCATCGTATCGCCTTCATCGCGTGCGCTCACAACGGTCCATACGAGGTCTTCCATTTTGGCTGGCTCACCATTTTGGTACGGGTTAGACGCCGATCCTTTCTTGCCTTTCCCCAGATTGTCTGGACTTTCAGCCCCACCTGATGGTGCAAAATTATCTAAATCGTTCAGTCCATCTAACGAGTCAATATCAAAATCAAGTTCATCAAATGTATCCATGACTTCATGCTGAACGCTACTTGTTGCCAAAAGTCCTAAGCCTGCAGTAATGCAGCAGCACAATATGATCAGCACCGTAATCACACCTACGATTATCAAAAGTTTGCTGTTGTCGGTAGTCGTTTCCTGAGTCTTAGTTGAAAGAGAGCTGGTTTTTTCCATGGGGAAGGTTGTAATAATTGTTTTGATAATAGCAGATTCGCGATTGCAGTGAAAATGTAAATACTTGCTCTATTTATAGTGGGGGAGGCAGTTGATTCGGGTCGTAAAAGGTCACAAGGATACCTTCGTTTCCACTGGTTTCGAACTGTACACCGTAATCAGTTAGCCCAGGTTGGGGGCCGATGTTGCCCCTAAGCTCATTTGTGGTAGGTAGAAGGTAAAGGACGACACTGTTTTGATCATTACTGGAATTTGTAATGGTCCCTTCAAATATTTCTGCTCCCTGTTCGCACCACTCAGGTCGGTAATTAGGGTGTTCGAGACAAGGTGTCAGGTTAGTCTTGTTGATTACGTAGAGGTCATCATCAAGCAGGGGAATGCTAATGGTGTCATTGTTTCGGAT
>JBHHUN010000049.1:0-3389 GCA_046753765.1 Candidatus Dojkabacteria bacterium
TCGCTATACTCGTATATGAGCGCAGCAGGATTTTTATCATCGTAAGGCGTGCTCGATTCTTCCAGCTTGTAAAGACCCGAATCATCAAGGTCGGCGTAGATGTACACTCCCCCGACTGTGTCTGTGAAGGTGTAAGTTCCATCTTCGTTTTTAATCAGCCAACCGTCTTCATTTATCGGTGGTTTCCAGCTGCCCGCAGTACCTGCCACAGCTTTGTATTTATACAGTGACTCACTGCCGTCCGAAGTAATCATGATTACATCTGAGTTTGAGCGCACTTTAAGTGCCTCAAAGGGAATACCGCCGTAAGGATCGACAGATAGATCCCAGCCAACAGGCAGTACATTAGGATCGGGCGAGAGGTATTTGTTCTCGACCACAATGTTGTTGCCGGCCGGCCCATCCCACCAAAGTTTAATTTTTGCGTTGCCCGTTGTAGCATAGTATTCAAGAATAACTTTTGTCGGTACCCCAGCGGTCATTGTTTTTGCTGACGCATAGTTTATGTAGTAGGAATGATCTGTCCAGTCTTCACTGAGCGTGTTTTGCATATCCCCAACGTACAATCTGAATCCGTCTTTCGAGCCTGTCCTGAACACGTAGTCTCCTGTGACTGGGACAGTGATGTATCCCTCGTAGCGCACCAAGAAGTCATCTTCCGGGCCGCCAACAACAGGTGAACCTGACCCCCAATTGTAGTTAATCATAGGCTCGTTGCGTTTGAGCCACAGCTTGTTGTTGGTATTGAAGTTATGGTTGCCGCTATCAAAGTAATACTTTCCAGTTAGTCCATTTGCATATGCAGCAGTGACTGGAGCCGTACGTAGATATTCCGCAGGCATAATCATTTGCGTAGAATCTGGCATTTCTATAAACAGCTTTGCAATTGCATCCCCCGTGTACTCTTTCATTTCAACCTTTACGGGTACCAATTCACCCTCGTCAAAATACATGGAATTGGTCCACACTTTATTCGGATAGAGAGCATCAATCACAAAGCTTCCGTCAATATAGAGCTTTGTTTTGTGGTCACCCTTTATCCCAAGCTTGAAGTTGCCTGACTGCGGAGCGACAAAATATCCGTTCCAGTCTGCAGAGAAGTTGTCCTCGTCAACTATCCCTGGGTACGGTGAGGAGCTTGACCAATTGTGGTTTACATTTGATTCAATCCGCGAATAAACGGGATTCCCCGACCAGGTAGTATTATTCCAATAGCGGGCGGAAAGGCCCTGTCTGCTTAGTACCGGCGAATTGTACTCAAGCCCGAGAGCGATTGAGCCCCCAAGCGCGTTTATCCCATGTGTTGAGGCACCAGTGTAGGCGTTACCGGTTGCCAGATTAGCAGCAAAAGGTCCGGCCTCATCATATGCCTGAGTATCATCTTTCCCTAATCTGAAATCTGTTGTGAAAGTTGCCGTGAAGGCTGGGTCCGGATGCTGCCAATACGTGTCGGCCACATACACACTCCACTGGTATGTTGTGCCGTCTTCAAGAATGCCTTCAGCAACGGGCATTGTCCTCGATGAGGTGTACCCAGTTTGCTGTACAACTGTGCCTGTATTTACATTGGTTAGCACAAAGGCATAAGTTAATGGGTCTCCATCCGGATCGGTAGCAGGCTTGGTAAACAGGTCAAGTGCGGGGTCTGCAATTACTGCATTGTCTGCAGGGTAACTGATTTTGGCATCGTTATTCGGATACTCATTGTACGCGAAGTAAAGGAGAACGTTCGAGGCATTGTGGCCTTTCCAGGAGGTAGCACTTTCGTCGCCCCAAAGAATGAAGCGGTTACCCAGTTTGCCGTTCTCTTCCATCCACCTGAGCAGGTCGGTAGTATCGATATTTCCTCCCTGGGTCGGACTGATTTGAGCTGAAGGTTGAGGAGAAGATCCACTGATGCAGTTGATACTACTGTTGCACTGCGCGAAGGCAGCATAGATATCGCTTGTGCCACCACTCCATGACCAAGCACCTCCAAATGCAATTTGCGACTCCCAAATATTTTTTCCATAAAGTCCACCTGGAATATCAAATTTAACTGTAGTTCTCCAGTACTTGCCGCTTGTCACTCTACCGCTGTTTATCTTGCAGCCGGATGAAGATCCGCAGCTATAGCCGTCACTTTTGTGTGCTGTATAGTTGTTCTGGGCGTAGCGCTGTCCTATTCTTAGGCCCGGATCGATAGTCAGTGGATAGTCCTCACTTGTGAGCGACTCTCTCCACATTTCGTCAACTGAGACAAGCAGTGTTCCTGACTCTGATACCTCTTGCGTGACAACGCTCTCGGTCAACGGCTCTCTGGCATCTGTAGTAAACATGAAGACAGGATCGATAAACAGTGTTTCTTTTCCTACCGTTACATCGATTCCATTCTCAACCTCAGTGCTCTGTGAAAGCACAGCATCTCCAAAATCGAACTCGAATGTACCCTGGGCTTTTGTGTCATTTATAATGATATCTTCTTTTATTCCGCTTCCAGTGTAGCTGTACACTAAATCGACACCCGGCCAGACATCCTTATATATGACAACCTGCCCATCCTTGGATATCTCGGGTTTTACATCCAGTGCTTCGAGTGGTGCAAATGTGACACTACTGCTATCCGTATTAAATGTAATACCTTTAGAAAGCCTTCCGTAATCAACAGCAATCTTTCCCGACTCATTTATTATGTTTCCCTCTTTATCCTGCTTGGGTTGGAAATCAATCTCTTCGAAAACACCGTCTCTTTTGACATACCTCTCAGTGACAGATTGCTCAACAACTTTCAGACCATCCTTAGTCACAAACTCAACTGTTCTTTCATTTTTGATTTTTGAAACCGTCGTTGGAGACTCTTTAATATCTTTGATCTCCTCTCTTGTGAGCCCCTTCTTTGACCGTACCGCTTTTCTACGGTGAGCATCAGTTGCTGCTTGTGGTTCGTTTGGGTCAAGGCCAGTGCCCAACGGGTGGGGACTATCAACAATCGGCCGAGGTTGAACTTCTGCCTTAATTACACCTGGATCCCTGTAGTTATCATTACTAATGGCAAACTCACCATTTCTCATCACCTCAATACCACGTGATTGAAAGCGCTGGACTGCACTAATTGTTCTGGGTACAAGTGGTGAGATGAGCTGAATGGAAAGTAAGAAAACGAGGAAAACCGCGAGAGGCTTAAAGGCACGCTTAAGATATAGCATGATGAAAGTTAATAATTGTCAAAATCTAGCATAACGAATAATATTTGACTTTGTGCTGCAATACAAATTTTGAGAGAAAATGGAGAAAATTCATGTTCTAACCTCTAAGCTTCAACCGGGTATCAGATTCTAAATACAAAAGACACCCCAGTTAACACGCTCCCAGTCAGGTTTGATATTGTCCCAGCGGTTTGTTAGTCCCAC
>JBHHUN010000050.1:0-3244 GCA_046753765.1 Candidatus Dojkabacteria bacterium
TCCTCACCTTCATTCTTGTCTTGCTGGGATTATTTGTCGGCTAAGACATAGTTCGAAACAAAGCTGTACTCCAGATACGGCTTCCACCCCTTCCGTAAGAGACAGATGTCAATCTCGGGCCATTTCTCACCGGCTTTCATCTTCTTTATCTCCGCCGTAGAACTCCACTCATACTCCTCTCCTATATCCAATTCGTCGATAGCCTTGGCATCATCTACCTTATAAACCGCAAAAGCATCGTCAAAAAGCACATCTCCATCTTTAGTAGTAATTGTTTTCACATGCAGTGAGTCAAAATGGAATGCTGTCGAATCTAAATCAACGCCTGTCACCAACGCAAAGAGTCTGACAAGTGCTTCTCCCATGTTCTCTCCTCGAAAAGGCTTACCGCTGGGAAGGTTGTAAAACGGTGACTTAAATCCCTTATGAGATTTTAGTAGAAACTCGTTGTTCTCATTCTGAAAAATAAATCCAACCATAAACTCCTTTGCCCCTTCCTCAACAAGTGAGAGTTGGTGAAAGGATGTGGTAATACTGATACCTTTCGGAGTTATGTAGTATTTGTTATCTCGTTTCTCTATATACTCTTTCTTAATTAACTGCTTGAGATGGAAAACAATATTCTCATCCGCGGCATAGTCACCTACCAGTCTCGAATAGGTCAACTCATTCTCTTCAATCAGTCTTGATAGGAGCTCTTTTTGAAATCGATGCATGTTTCATTATATCAAGTGTACACTGCTACACTAGTTACGCCCCATTCAAACCTCTATAATTGCATCATATCTTATTTCAGCACAAATAATTATGTTAAAAACTATCACGGCATCCACAAAAAACTACCCCCACAAATCACTGTTAGAGGTAAATGCCGACGTTCATACTCAAGTGTACTCGGTTATCGAGAGTTTTAAAGATGAAAACCTGGCATTTAGGATAGACCACTACGACAGGACAATTGGCGATATCCTCTCTCACGCGCTTATGACCCAGAGGCACTTCTTTCTGGGGTTTCTGGTAATGGGAAATGAGGAGGAATCTGACTATAAAGAGCCTAAGCTCTCGAATATTGATGAGGCTCTGGATATGATCCAAAAGAACTACGACATAACAACCAAGCTTATTCAGGGTCTTTCTGATGAAGACCTCAATGTTGTAATAAAGACCGAGTGGGGGCAGGAGATGTCAAAGGAGCTCGCCGCCTGGCAAGGGATCTCACAGATCATGCAACATGTTGGCGAAATTACAGTAATTGCAGGGATCGGCGGTTTCTACGAGGGAGTATTGGGGTAAGATCGCAGCATTTCGAACGTGAAGCTTGAAAAAGTTACACAATTGTGTAATAATTGCACCTTCGTATATATCACTATCCGAAATGCAGCGCTCGCAATTGTTATTGACGGAAAATCTGGGTAAAGAGGTCAAAAAAATGGCCAAGGCCCATAAGATCTCTCAGTCAGAAGTCGTCCGCAGACTGCTTGGGCAAGCGCTCGCCCTGAAGTCCAGGAAAAGACAGTCGCATAAGCAAACCCAGGGGAGCTACCTGTACGATCTGGATGAATTCACTGAATCAAACCCCCGCACGGAAGGATTTAAAGAGCTATACTCCGTCGGGGCTCCTATTACCGAGGTCAAAGTAGTTGGCGATGAGGCATTTCGATACTATCTGAAGCATAGTAAGCTACCTGAAGACCTGGAACACAAACTTCATAAAGCAGCTAACTCTATCAAGTCTCTCTCTGAAACCGGAAAACTAGTTGTTCGCAGGGCATACATGGTTCCGGGACTTGATAACCCTCCCGGCCCACGGTTTATAGGTTTAAAACCAGGTGAAGTGGTCAATGCCCTCATCAAGCTGTACGACTTTGCCATTGAACACGAATACTTTGTACAGCCCGAATCCCGAATTGTTGCCTTTTTCTATCCATTTGCTGACCCAAAACCAATTACTCTTCCCATAAAAAATGGAACAGTCCTCCCCTACGGCGGCTATGCTGTTCCACTAAATAAGGATGCCACCAAAGTCGAGGTGCTTGGAGTATGGGGCAACAATGAAGGAGTGCAGTCATTCGACGCTATAGACAGATATATCGTCAACACAAGCAGAATGATCATTCAGGAGAAAGGTATCCCCCAAAAACCGGTGATGCTTGTAACTACCAGGTCCGAAGAGTCGGCGAAAGTTACCGTCCCCCTGGATAAACAGTTTGAGCAGGTACTTAGCGATGCAGAGATTTTAAATGCCGCAAGGATAATCAAAGAACTATCAGACAAATATGGCCTGCGGAGGATTGAATACTCGTTCGATGGGAAGGACAGCCTTGAATACAACGAATCCGCTCCGTATGAGATTCATACCAAAAGCTTAAAAAAGATTGAGAAGAAAGGAAAGATACTTACCGTCAAGTCTGAAGGAGACGTAGAAAAGGTCCGTAAACTAAATGCTCACGATATCAAGAACACAATCATCTATATCGACAAGATGATTGTAGAAAACAGATCATATGACATCCTAAACAGCATCGCAGGACTCCCTATAAAGTTCACTGTACTCTATCCCGGGCTGTCAGCCACAGCACATGCAATGCGTGTCCTCTCTGACTTTGGACACACCGCCCTGACAGTAGGAAACAGACGCTTCAAGCACGGCGAAGAGATCTTAATTAAACTTCAAAAGGACAATTTCATCTCAATAGAGAAGGTTTCGGATACAGATATGACCAAATATCTTGTTAACCTATACGATGCAAAACTTTACGGAAAGGAAAAAGTCGGAGGCAAAGCCTTCAACCTGTCTCTTTTGAAATCGAAAGGATTCAATGTCCCACATGGAGTCGTTTTAACCACTGAACTCTTTGAAGAGTCAGTCCGAAGCGAGGTCAGTGAAAAGAGATTTGAGAACCTTTTTGCGAGCAACAGCATTGATCCGGGCTTCATAGCAGAGCTATCAAACAACCAATACTCTATCCCCAACAAAATCTGGAAGGATATTCTCAAGCAGTCGAAGTTCAATAAAAACATGAAGTATGCAATCAGGTCTTCTGCAACGGTTGAAGACCAAGCCGAACACTCATTCGCAGGGCAGTTCACAACTCATCTAAACGTCAAACCGGACAAGATTAAGGGTTCAGTAGAAGACGTTATCAGAAGCACATTCTCAGAAAGGGTGGCACAATACTTCTCTGCCTTAGGGAAGAAATGGTCAACCAAGATGGCTGTTGTTGTACAGGAGATGCCAAAAGTG
>JBHHUN010000051.1:0-2779 GCA_046753765.1 Candidatus Dojkabacteria bacterium
TACTGGTTCCATAGCATCTTTTGCTGTGGATAGGGAGGTGTCTTTTTCTTTATTTGTAATAGTTCAGCCGTATTCTTGGAATTAAGGGGTTAATTTCTGTATATTCTGATATTGAAACCAAGTCAAATCAGAGAGGGAACAGCTTGACCAGATCTGTGAGCAGTAATAGCTTCTACAAGATACTCAAGAGGGTTACGTTTTTGCAACCAACATGTTCGTGTTACGGTTAACAATCGAGATGTCAAAACAGCGCCATTATCACTTCTATTGCCAAAGCATATCTTTCGCCATTGAACTGCCGGTCTTATACCCCTTTCAGCTATATTATTGGTTGGTTCGACCCCTTCATAAAAGACAAAGGAGAAAAGATGATCAAACCGTTTGAACAACTTATTGGCCAAATTTTGGACACACTTCTCCTCTGAATGCATATGTTCTTTAAAACACCTTTTAATTGCATTCCTTATGGATTTTGTTTTTTTGATGAGTTCAGCGCGAGATATCTCTGCCTCCTTATATTGATACCATATAGCCATGAGTCTTTTTCTAAGCTTTTCCATCCTTTGGGCGAATAATTTAGCCTCATCAGACTGTGTAGCCTCACCAATCTTTAAAATTCCGAGGAAGTCTCTTTTTAGATGTGCCCAACAAATTTGAAAAAGCCCTTTATGATATTTTGTGTAAGCACCCCATCGGTCAACACACAAGATACCTTTGTAGGCCTTGCCCAAGACATCTTCTAAGACCTTGGAGCTTCGACTCTTAGCCGCTTGAAAATATATAAACGTAGAAGCAACAAATATCCACAACCATCGATCCCTCCACCCTGTTTCGTCGGCATTTAAAACTGGTTCCTCGGGGAGGGCATCTTTTAATTCTTCATCAATCGGCCTTAATGCCTCAGAAGTGTCTTCTAATAGATTTTGCACTGATCCAAGAGCAATATTTACATTCAAAAGTGTCTCACAAAATTCACGGGTTCCACGGCGAGAAACATGAAGAACTGCCGCCAGATAGGCTATTATTGAGGCTAACCTTGGCCCGAAGTTTGATTTAAGTATTTCTGCAGACAAAGAGGCTGAGCTCTGGCAACCACATTCACATAAAGTGGTATGCGCTTGATATTCCGTAATGATTGGTTTGATAGGTTCTATCTCGGCGACCTGCCATCTGAAAGGTTCTCCAACTTCATTAGCTGTTTCATCTTGAGGTAAGGTTTTGCCACAATCCTCACACTTATCAGGATAGTAATGGAGGACATCATCAACCTCTTCAACAGGTATCAGTTCTCGCATACTTCCCTTATGGCCCGGTTGGCCGCCAGGGTTACGTTTGTCCTTCTTCTTTTTTTTGTCGGTTTTTGGATTCTTATCTTGGGGATTATCAGATGAAGGAGGTTTGGAAGAATCTCTGGAATTCTTTTCCAATTGAGCTATCTTCCTTTTTAAATTTTTAGTCTCAGCATCATATTGCAAAAGCTTATTCACGGTGGGCTCTTTGCCCGCGTCATATAACTTCTCCGCTGCTCGTCTATCCACGCTGCAATACCTCCCGGAAATCCATCGATAAAGGATTACCCCATACCGCCTTAATAGATCGATTAGGCTTATTGGTTTGGTCATTCTTACCTCGTCCCGTGGTATTGCCGAGATATATCCAATTTGCAGCTTTATAACAGGTCCCCTCAAATCGTTCGGTATCAATAAATGTCTCAAGAAAACATAAAGGGTGATTATATACTCTCTCCCAGTCAACCGGAAGAACTTTGGACATCCTACTTAATAAGTGAGATGCCAAATATCGAATCCGGACCCAGGGCAATATAAGAAACCGGCTATTGTAAGCAATAAGGTGAAGATTCTTCTTTCGAATATCGGCTGACCAGCCGATAAATTTATCCCTACATCCGATATGACGCGGAGCTGAAGACCATGAAAAACACGCGAGAGCTCTTCCCTCCTTAAAGATAATATATTTCAGATGTTCCCCGACAGGGTGAACATAACTCAAATAATGGTATTGAGCAATAAGACTGTTAAATAGTTTCTCAAAATCAGTATGTCGAACTTGTCTTATTTCAAGCGGCTTAACCTTCGATAATGGAGCACATACAGGAGATTGATCAATATTGATTTTTGGTGGCTTTCTGCGATTGACAAGAGGGTTGTTAGGTTTAAATTTCCTGGGCGGTAGTTTGATATATCCGGCTCTGTGAAGCTGCAGCAAGAACCCTCTACAAACCATATCCCGCAAGACTCCATTGGGTTGAACCCAGTTCCATGCCTTGCAAATTTTCTTAGATAATGCACGCCGACTATCATCAGGATTCTCAGCGATCAACTTATTGATGAATTCTATGTCATCAGTAGTTGCAACTCTACCTTGATATTTGATTTCCAAATCCATATGCTAAAAAATAGCACATGAATAATTGGAATGCAAGTCATATTTCAAAAAAAATTGACTTTTTTTAAAATAAGGGCTGAACTATTACATTTTATCAAGTACCTTCGGGGTAAGCAATGGCACATTATCCTTGATGGTTTGCAATGGATATTGGGAATCGAAATCTGTTCTGGCATGTCCGAGCATTTCACGAACCTTAGTGTGATTGTTAGCCATCTCCTGGACTTTATCGTAATCGAAATTGCAGTTTAAGCGCAGTGTGCCCAAAACAAGTATCTTCCACAAATCCATTCCTGGTCTTCCGGTTTCATGGTTTTTTCTCGGCACAATTGTTTTTAAGACATTGAAAACCTCGTCACGTATGAATGTTGTT
>JBHHUN010000052.1:0-2767 GCA_046753765.1 Candidatus Dojkabacteria bacterium
CAAAACTCGGGGTAGTGCTGATCACAAGAGCGGCGATTACAATAAACGTACTAAGAGAAAAAACTTTCATTCTATTCACAGTAACCTCCGCATCTACCGTGTTACTATTGGGTCTTGAAACAACTCTTTTCTAAAGACCAAAGCATAGACGCTCACTCTGCCACACTGATAGTCTCTACCGCCGATTTGTCCAGCGAGACAAGAGCGAAAGCACCGGTCGGTTGTCCGGCCTTCATGTATCGCGTTACAATTGCGTCTTGAAACAATCCTTTTTTAAAGACCAATGCATCGACGCTCATTCTGACGCACTGAGAGTCTCTCGACGGTATTAGAATAGCAAGATGCCTTTTGAGGTCGATCACGGGACATTGATACCCGAGCTCCCCAAGAACTCGCCGAAGCGTTTCACCGGAGTCTATAACGCCTTTTGGAATGTCCTTGCCCGCTGTCATGCCCGTATATAGTACCACCTCTGTATCGTGGGATTCACTTCCATTTAGTATGAGTTGCACGGTCGTGCGTGTCCTCTGTAGGCTCTGTCGATTCACGATAACACCTTCGGTTTTCTCCGCTCTAGGAGCCTGTCCGAGAATTCACAGTTACAGAAGATCAGGCATCTTAAATTGAGATCGAATAGCAGAACAAACACACTTTTTCGAGAACTGGGGGAAAAGATCTCCCCAAAGGCGCTTTTTCTGACCAATTACAGTCCCGGCTGCCCCTCTCAGGTAACCATTGGGGCTAATCCCTTTGATTCAAGACATACCTTCCCTCCTGATATGGCTCTTACAACTTTCTTGAAGTTGTGAACCGCACAAGCTAACGAAAATTCCCCGTTCACCTTTTCGTGACCCCGTAACCGAAAACCTCGGAATCCACTATTCTTTATCTGACCAAAGACAGGTTCAACAATCTTCTTTCGCTTTCTGTAAATCTCTTTTGAAGACTCTTGCTTCATCTTTTCATTCATTCTCTGGCGTAACGGTTCTTTGTCATCGGTATTTATGGTACGAGGTTCCCCTCTCTTTGAATTGCAGCACCTCACTTTATAAGAGCAGATATCACATTCAGCTTTATCCCCTTGATAAATCTTCTTACCATCACTGCTCTGTGTCTTTAACTCCAAAGTATGACCAGCAGGACAGACAAAACAATCTTTGTCTTCATCATAATTGAAGTCGGACTTCTTGATCTTACGATTCGAATCTTCTATGGGACGCTGATCCTTTTTCTCTCCCTTTCCGGTCGCTATGTAAACATCGATGTCTTTACCTTTAAAAGATTCCAGATTGTTACCTGACATGTAACCGTTATCAAGACTCATCTTATCCGGTAACGCATCAGTTGTCTCTTTAATCTCTTCTAACGCCGGATCAACTTCCTGTTTGTCGTTAGCGTTTTGAGTCAAATGCTGCCCTACAATTATTTGATTGTCTTCATCAACACTTATCTGGCCATTATAGGAATAATCAAAGTTGCCTTTCTTTCCCATGATTCGCGCCTCTTTATCCGCAAAACTTATCTGCTTTTTGTCGTCTATCTTTTTGCCCGGATTCAGCTCCTGCTCCCTTTTCTCTAATGCTTCTTTGGCTTGTTTGATCCTGGCCAGTCTTTTCTCTTTTGTCTTTAGTTCTTCAGGTATCTCATAGCCGGTCTTATCCTGATATTCTTCATCTTCTTCTTCATCGCACCTGGCTGCTTTTGCTATCAGATCTTCAATCTCTTCAGTAAGTTCCTTTTCCTTTGCCTTGAGTCGTTCGTAACTCATCGCCTTGTGCTTCGAGGTATTTGCCTTGAACTTCGATCCGTCCAAACTTACATGACCAAGTGATGCCATTCCGGCTTCCATCGCCAACAGTACACTTTGCTTGAAGCACTCTTTGAAAAATTTGTGGTTGTTTTTCCTGAAATCACTCAGTACTCTGAAATTAGGACAGTTACAGTGTGATATGAACATAAAGCCAATATCTTCATGGCATCTCTCCTCTATTTCACGAGAACCGAATGACCCGTGACTGTAAGCATATATCAGAATAGCTGTTATTAGCCTTGGATGATACGCATTCTGTCCACGAACGCTGTATTGTTCTTCAACGCTTGATGTGTCAAGTTGTTGAAATATCGCCTCATAAACAAAACACTGATGATCGGACGGTAGTAAATCAAAGATGTTAGTGGCAAACAGCTCTCTTTGATTGAACTCCATCGGGTCTTTTTTGAAAGGAATCGCCATTGTGGTACTCCTTTTTATTGTTAGAATCTTATAAGAAAGTTACCACAATGTATAGCGGTTGTCAATGCCCAATATGCTCTATCTTGTTGTTGTAACTGATCTTTCCATTCCCATTATCACGGTGTTTTAGTTGACATATCACTTAGACAGGAGTATCCTTTATAATAACTTCAAGTCCCTTTTCGAGAAAATGGGCCAATCAACCTATTCTCGGACAGCCTCCTAGTTTCTTTGCATGCCTCACAAACAGCCAATAGTTTTATCCTCCTATTCGAAATATAAGAATTGACCTTATGCAATGTTGTCATTTGTGGATCTCATCACATACCTTAGATCTTTAACTTCGCAGTTTTACCACAGTTTGGGCATGAGATCCAATTTTTCCGATCGTCAAAGTTAAAGCTCTGAAACCGAGCACCAGTGCAATGCATGCACCAGTAACTGTTACGGCTCAAGCAATACCAACGCCATTTTCCGCCAGTACCACCGCATCTTGTACATGGTGGCTGAGATCCCATATAACCAACCTCCTCC
>JBHHUN010000053.1:0-2726 GCA_046753765.1 Candidatus Dojkabacteria bacterium
TGAACTTGGTAGCCTTGGCACTAAATCGCTCCCAATCCTGTGTTTCTAAGAAATTCGCGTTAACATTGTAATTGTTCAACATATGATCGTAAGACGCTGATGAATACTTTGCATAAACGTCGAAGAAATTGTATGTGTACCAACCATAAGAGTTAGGATAAGAGACTGGGTAGGAGCCTGGATACGATAATGGTCTGTAACTATATGTAGGATAGTTGATGACATATTTATCGACAACTTCCTGTCGGGAATTGATAGATAGTTCGCTTGCAACCTTCTTTACGATAGAGCGGAATGGATCGTAGTATACTGTATCTTCAAAAAGATCAATTCCTTTGCTTGCAAGGCTATCTGAGTCCCAGGTCCTCACTGTCACGTAACCATATTCAGCAGGGTGAGCGTAATAAATTGATAACAGCGGCTCTTGAGCTTCGGCTCGTTTTTGCTCATCAAACAGTTTCTGACCAAAGCTGTCTCTGGGGTAAAAACTTCTTTTTTTGTAGTAATCCTCACCCTTTACTCGTTCAGGGAAGTCCTTCCCATGAATTGCTCCAATCTGGAACATCTCTGATTCAGGTGCTAGAAGTTCAATGTTGTTGTCTCTTAGGTGATTGATGTCTCTTTGTGCTTCTCTGCGCGCGTCGTATTCATAATCGCTGTAGTTGACTGTCTGAACCTTCACATCGAACTCAAAATTAAATTCATCTACAACCTGATTCAAATGCACTTTATCTACCTCTCTTTCGATAACTTCCGTAGAAAGAAGATTTTCATCAAGGACTTCACCGAGGAATCTTTTCTTCTCGACGATGGAAAAATCTTCACCATCTATTCTGTAAATGTTCACAACTCTTTGGCCAGCCGAGCAATGGTAATAGTGAGCATCGCAGCTTATATAGGATGCTGTGGTTACATCGTAAAATGTTTTCCCCCCAACAATATCTACATCGGTAATCCTGGCGTCATCGCCGAACAACTTGTAGATATTCCTGAGGACGGGGTTGACTGGATACGAATTCGGATAAGAACTTGGATAAGATGATCCCGGATTGGAGTCAGGATTATGTTGATAGGTGTTGTCGAAGTCTTCATAGATGTCAAATAATAGTCTGGCTGCCAGATCGCCTCCAATGTAAGTGTAGTATTCATCAATGTCATTGCCGTATTTGCCAAGGTAATAATTTGTGAGACGGCCCCTGGTGTTTGTGATTGCTTTGTAAAATGAATGATTCTCATCAAAATACTCAAAGTATTCCTCGATTTGTGGACCTGTGATGTCGTAGTTCGGGCATGAGCCATTCGCCGGTCCGGGAGTTATGGAGGTTGTCGTATGCCGATAGTTGTATACGTTAATGTCGGGCGCGACAAGATCCTGTGGTGAAAGCTCTTCTGTCTCTCCTGTAGAGTAGATTCTTGGTACCGGGATCTTAGCTTTGGCAACTGGAGATGACAGATCAGCTGGTATATCAAAAGAACCACTCCCTGGTACATTCGGATCAACTGCTGACCCTCCCACCCCTGGAGTAACAGGTTGCAAATCCTCATCGGGGAGATCCAGTATATCCTGCGGGTTGTTGACAATTACTTCATTCAGAATATCCCTTTGCTCTTGCACTGATAGCTGGTCGTCGGATTCATCCTCACGGGGACGGGTAACAATAAAAACTATCGTTACAAGTACAATTAAGACACCTGCGATGAGGGCGCCATAGACGAGATAAAGGTTACGCTTATTGCTGAAAAAATCTCTCAGGGGATCCATTATTGTATTGTTAACAACTACGGACAATATAAGAGAAGTTAAAACTAAAAGCAATGTTACAAATTTAATACTGTTAAATCATGTGGTAATATCTGGCGGTTAGTAATATCTTCAAATGGGTTTGGAAAACGGTTTTAATGTTCAAGCTGCCCTTAGTGAGCTGGCTCCTACAGCAGCGGAGGCAACGCAACTTCGTGGAACGAACTTCATCCCGGTCGTAAGCCAAATGGTAGAGGATCTGGGTGGCGAAGTTTGATTAAATGGTGGAGCTTTGCCCCGTGATGAGTTTGCAGCCTGGAGGGGGAGCTTATTCAATGATTTGATTGCATCAAGAAGAGTGGACACAGGTGGAGAGCAACCGGTTACAGTGGATGAACTTAACCTGCTCTACAGAATTACTGAGGCCTTCGACGTGATGCAGTCGCTGGAGCCCGGGGACCTTAGTAAAACCCTTCTGGGGATTGTAGAAGGAGGAACAGGTGTTGGTAAGTCAACAGTGCTTGAGGAGGTTGATCTTCCAGTTGTAGAAGAACATGTTGATACTAACTTTTGGCTGGCATCAGCTGCCAGCCCCGACCTTGGGGTCGCTAAATCTGCCGCTTTTACAGCCCAGCTGTATTTTATGGTAGGAAGGCTCCATGATTTGGCAGGGGCTTTCAATGATCACACGAATATACCTGGGAAAGTTGTTGCAGACAGATTCCTCGAAGGTGACAAAGCGTATATTGATATGAGAGTTGAGGCAGGTCATATTACTCCGGCAGAAAGGGAGATTCTTAACGCAACCCGGGAATTGTTGGCTCCTTTAGTGCCGCCTACAGAAAACCACAGAACTGTTTTTCTTTTCTGTGATGAGGATCAATTGGAGCGGAGAATCGTTGAAAGGGGGAGAGAATATGAGCTTGGAGGTAACCTCCCTAATCAGGTTGGGATGCAGGCTTTAACAATGGTTGAGCTTGGCATA
>JBHHUN010000054.1:0-2679 GCA_046753765.1 Candidatus Dojkabacteria bacterium
TTGGTCTCAGCGATGAGTATATGTTTCGCAGGTTCATACGTATTTGTACACTGTTTCAGTCTATCTTATTGATGTCTGTATATAAATACCTTAACATGTAGCAATCTAATTCATTTCGATGAGAAAACTATTAATTGCATCATTAGTTTTAGTAAGTATGATCTTATTTCCGGCAGGTGTATCTGCTGCTAGCGTAAGCTTTGACATTGCTGCTGAGTCAGGTGGTGCGGGCGCTAACCAGGGAAGCTTCACACCCGGATCAATAGAGGTAGAAAGTGGTGACAGTGTGACTATTAATTTTAGCGTGCCAATCGATGACCTATACTGCTGTGGCATACAGGTTAAAGGAAATGGCGGTGAGTTTGATACAGGAACCATAAATAAGGGGGCTATGATGTCGGTGAACTTCACTGCAGGCAGTTCTTTCTCTTTTACTTCCTTTTGGCCCGGTACCGGAACCCCAAAAGCAACAGGCAACGTCATAGTCAATGACCCTGCCCCTACCCCACCTGCAAAACCAACTAATCTCGCAGGAACATCTATCAGCACAACCCAGATAGACATTACATGGGATGGCGCTAATGGTGCAGTCTCATACGAGGTCTATCGCAACGGGAATATGATTGGCACCACAAGTATGCTTTCGTATAGCGACAGCGGTCTTAGCGAAGGGACAAGCTATAACTATAAACTCAAGGCTGTAGGCAACACAGATCTGAAATCAGGATTCAGTAACGTACTGGCGATCTCAACAAAAAGTCCGCCACCTGATCCCAGCCAAAACAGCAACCAAAATGGAAACAAAGGCAACAAACCCGACGGGAGCCAATCTACCGTCACTGTCTCACCCACACCCCAGGCAGGGACAGCTCAGGAGGTCTTTACTGACCCGCGCTATGATTACGCAGCTGTCAACGAAGTCATATATACTTTTTCTGAGTTACCTGAAATTGTACCTGGTGATATCTTTAAGATCTGGGGAAGAACAACAGCCTTTGCCAGCATCTCTATGCTGGTCGAATCGACTCCGCAGACGTATTCAACAATCGCAGACGAAAATGGCCATTGGGTAATAGATATTGATACGTCTGTACTAAAGCCCGATCTTCACACGTTCACAACTACGATTACCAAGAAGGAATTCACTGAAGGGGTTAAACTTGAGCCAGTGGCTTTCGTTGTAGCTAGCAAACAGACACCTGATACCTTCACTTCAGGAAGCGTTACTTCCGAAACAGAAAAAACCATTACTCTAAGTGATCAACTGCGCAAGTATGCAACTGTGTTTATGGGTACAGGCGGGTTTATGGTTGCTACCGGGATCCTCGTCTTCTTGTTTAAGAGGCGCTAAGGTTGGGATAGGAGTTCCTGCAAAGATTTTGCACTACGAGCATCATCCGGAAGCACGATATTGATACCTGATTCGTAATCAAAGCTCACCTCTGTTTTTCCCTCCTCAGTAGTATCAATGAGCTTCTCTGGCAATTTTGTTACTGCATCAAAGTAGACCTGATCGAGAGTCTCATCGGTATCTTGAATTTCAAACCTGTAACACACCCTTTGACCGGAAGGACATAGCTCTTTGCCTTTGTACAAATACTGTTCAATTAAAGCGCTATCGCTGGTATCATCTCCAAAGAAATCTGCCGCTTGAGCAATATCTTTTGTGAAATCCGCTGCTTCCTCTTCACTTGCAAACTTCACCCATTCCAACCCGTTACCTGAAACATCAGCATACACGTAGACATCTCCATCAACCCCATACACTTCAGATTGATCGTCATCAGACTTACTCTTTAGATAGAAATTATCTCCATCAAACAGTCCCTCAAATGAATCTCCATTAAACATCTTTCCGCTTAACGCAAACTTTGTCTCCTCCTGCATATTTTCAATGACTTCATGCAAGAACCCGGAGAGATCACCCTGGCTCAGATCTACAACATCGTTGATATCCAGAACCTGATTGCATGCAGAGAGAAAAACTCCAAGAAGCGCTGCGATGGCAATACTGCGAATGGTCAATAGTTTTTGCATCGGTAGTTAGTAATCAGTTCAATAATAGCCGATTCATTCCTGCTGCTCAAATGGAAAGTACGTAGATTACGTTTGTGATCACTCCGATGAGTATTAGAGCTCCCCCACCTATCACTACTGGAAACTTCAATACTGATTCCAACCTCACTACCTTGTGGAACAACCACCCAATAAGAATTGCTGCAAAGGGATAGACAGGGAGTATGTACCATGCAAGTTTGGTCCCTGCCAGTGAGAATCCGACTACAGTTAAAACAACCATTATAACTGAGATATCTCTGAGGAACTCTTTGCCCTGCGATTTAGCAGCGAGCGTAACCGCTGAAAGCAAAAGTGGCCAAACAACAAATACTCTCCAATTTGAGAGAACAGACAGATAAAACCAGATGGGTTGGTTGTGTCCTTCAAGTGCAGTCAAACTCCTCTGCAAAAGGTGGTAGCCGATATACTCATTTATAAATACAGATCCAAGACTGACCACCATAAACAAATGCCAGGGGAGAACAGTCAGTATGAAAACAAGCCCCGATATCAGCAGTTGTCGGTGGCGAATGCTCTTCTCAACCCTAGAAAGATAATACCCCAGCACTTTTCTCAGGCACCCCACCACCCCTTAAAACCCATTTCTGAAGAGTCTCTATC
>JBHHUN010000055.1:0-2661 GCA_046753765.1 Candidatus Dojkabacteria bacterium
AATGCAACTGCCCGAATTTTTTGGACTCGATATTGGAAATCACTCCATAAAGATAGCTCAGGCTAAGTACCGAGGTGATAAAGCTGAATTAACAGGCATAGGGCACGTTGAAACGGAGGGTGGTGTTATTGGCGCAACGGATGAGAATGCAAAGAATCAACTTGTCGAAAAGATCAAACAGGTCAGGGAGGCTGCCAGGATCTCAACCAAATATGTGGTTGCTGCCCTACCCGAATCTTCGATTTTTACGAGGTTGATTCTTCTCCCAGACTTACCCGAAGACCAGCTTGAGCAGTCGCTCTTTTATGAGGCCAAGCAATATCTTCCAATTCCAACTAGTGACGTTCAGCTTGATCACATCCCGATTGCCAAGAAGAACGTTGAAGGGAAAAGTTTGATACAGGCGCTTCTTGTGGCTGCCCCGAAGACAGTGGTAAATAGTTATATGGATATCGTCGGTAAAGCTGGCCTTGAGCTTATTGCTATAGAGACAGAAACTATGGCTACCGGCAGATCCATCACCTATCAAAACAAAATCGAAGGCAGCGCGATGGTCCTGGACTTTGGTTCGAAAGGCACTGATTTGAGTGTTGTTCGAGGGCAATTTCCGATATTCTCACAAAGCCTTGGAACGGGTTCGGATGCTCTCACCAAAGCTATTGCATCTGACTTTGGTCTCGAATACGCACAGGCAGAGCAATACAAACGAACTTATGGCCTCCTCCCCGGTCAAGCAGAAGGAAAGATCGCGAAAACACTTACTCCAGTTATGCAGATAATTATTAACGAGATCAACAAAACTGTTAACTACTTCAGAGCACATTTACAGGAAAGCACGCCATCGCAGATTTTCATTGTTGGAGATGGTGCAAAACTTCCGGGGCTGCCCGAGTTTCTATCTAAGAATTTGGGGATACCTGCCAGAGTCACTGATCCAGTTGATAAGCTAAAAGTAGACTCGAAGATCAAATCCGAAGTTGCTCAGCTGGCTACAGTAGGCTTCACAGTCTCAATTGGGTTAAGCTTAAAAAAACAGTAAGCACATGAAATCTTTCTCTTTTAATCTCCTGCCTGAAAAACCAAAAGAGATTCAGATTAAAGAAGAAGGTCGTGACCGTAGTGCGGTTTACACTGCAATCCTACCACTATTCGCTGTGATACTCTGGTTAGGTCTGGTACTTTTTAATGGCTTGGTTGTCAATGCTGTCAGGGATAACTGGCAAAGTGCTGTTGACCAGAAAAACGCCAGGATAGATAGTGAGTTTCTTGCAACACTCACCCAACACGGCGAGCTTGTAAAGAAAACACAGGCGCTGGCACGTGTTATCGTTAAGGATATTAAACCCGAGGAACTTTTTATACTCACCGAGATTCTTTTTCCGGTACCCGAATCCGACGTGCTTATTAATGGCTACGGACGAGACAGAGATGGGAGCTTCAATGTGACGATAACAACTGATACTTACCTGAAATTTGCCGAGATTACCAGGCGTTTCAACAACTATGAGGGTATTCGGGATGTGAATATTAAAAACATCAGTCTCGATGAGGATTCTGAGTTAAATGAGGGGATTATTAATTTCAATTTTGTCGATGAGAGCCTTGTGTCTGGAACTGGTTCGGGGGGAGTGACCATTATTGACACATCAAATTAACTGATGGGAGCTGAAGCAAAATCACAATCCGAAACAAACAAGCAACTGGCTGCTGTGAGCGCAGAGCCAACTGCGACAGCGGGCGCAACGCAGACCCCCAGTGGTGGAAGTGAAAGTCAAACTAAAGTGGTTGAGATCTCGTTTGATGATGAACCACAGGGGGAGCGCTTCAAAGAAACTCTGAGACAGCTCAAATTTTATGGACTCCCACTGTTTAGTTTTGCCATATTCATCGCGATCGTCGTAGGCACGATCATTCCTAACATCACTCAGGTATTTGCTGCAATAGATGAGATCAACTCTCTTAGAACAGAAGATGAAGAACTTGTTGCCAGAACCGAAAGATTGCAGCGGTTGCAGCAAGAGAACGCAGCAAGCCAGGCCACGATTGATAAGATCAACCAGATAGTTCCTACAGGAAAAAGTGAGGTTGTGGGATTTGCCAGGCGTGTGGGCGACACAGTAGCGGGAGAGGCATTGATACTGGAAAACTCAAAGACAGGTGAAGACTTTTTATCTGATCAGTCAGCCGAAGAGCTTCAGGCAAATCAGGGGTTGGTCCTGATAGAGATTCCATCTGAATTTACCATAAGAGGTGAATTTAATAACTTCAGAAATCTCCTCAATCAACTGTATGAGGGCGATGATTTCTTTGTTGTCGATGAGATGAATTTGAGGGCATCGCCCAACGAAGAAAGTCCAACAAACTGGTCGGCTTCAATTAATCTGGCCAAATACCAATTTTTTGTTGATAGTGATTTTGATATCACTGAGTTTTACTCAGCCATATCGGAGAAAACTCCGGCAGACACAACGGTAATCAGATTTCTAGAGACGAGATTTCTTTCGCTTGAAGAAGAAAGCACTGAAGATGCTGTTATTCCGACGCCAACACCCACAGTGTCAGTACTGCCCTCCCCTACACTTTAGTCTTGTATCTTAAGGATGACCTTTTTGTTTTCGCGTCTTGCGATAATGGAGACGAGGTTGCGGATTGCCTTTATAT
>JBHHUN010000056.1:0-2573 GCA_046753765.1 Candidatus Dojkabacteria bacterium
ATGGTGAAAGCTGTAAACGTGACAACAATTCTGGCGAAAATGCCAGGATGAGCTTTCACAAGTTTTGTTGTATTTCGTGCGTTCATATACTAAATTATAGCAGAACTACAGAGCTTATCAAAAGAATAAGGTAGATGTGGTTGCTTTGATACCAGGCTGTTTCGGTCATCCGGTTTGTCCGAATGTGGTTATTTACATAATTTGCCGTTTCCGGTAGACTTGTACACTGTTTAGTAAGAACCCCTATGAAACAAGTTAAAAAAGCTGTTATCACTGCGGCGGGGTTTGGGTCCAGGTTCCTCCCCGTTGTAAAATCAACACCAAAAGAGATGTTACCTGTTGTCGACAAGCCTATCTTGCAGTACGTAGTTGAAGAATGTATTGATGCGGGAATGGAAGAGATTATTATTGTTGTTCGCAAGGGGAATAACGTTATTAGGAACTATTTTTTTGAGGAGCTTCACGTTGCAAAGCAGCTCCTGAACCAGCAGGGAAAAGATGAGAGGTACCATGCGGTGCAGGAGGTGCTGAACTTTAAAGGGATCACAATTGTAGACCAGGACCCTGACCTGCCTTACGGAAATGGCTCACCTGTGATAACAGTAAAGGATAAGCTGGAAGGCGAGGAGGCTTTCGCTGTGCTGTTTGCTGATGATCTTGTTCTTACAAAAGGAGACGGTGCAATGAAGCAGGTTGTAGATTTTTATCGCGCCAGTGACGATATCGAGGGGGTTCTGGGTGCTCAAAAAGTCAGGGTTGATGAAGTTGACAGATATGGAATCGTAAAACCGGTTGATGGAAGTGAAAAAGAAGATCACGGACAGGTTGAACTTGTAGTGGAAAAGCCCGATATTGGATCTCACCCTTCGACCTATGCTCTGTACGGCAGATTTATTGTGCCTGGCCGTATATTTGATTTCTTGAAGGACGACGCAACTGGTAAGGACGACGAGGTTTGTTTGGCTGATGCAATCGACAAGGTAGCCAAGTCAGGGAAATTTATGTACAAGTTAATTGACGGTCAATGGTATACAACTGGAGACCCTGTTAGATACTTTGAAGCCCAAGCGAAGTTTATGCTTGCTGACGAACGTTATGGCGATAAAACCAGAAATATCGTTGACTCGTTATAGTTTTTCCAGCTGATCAACAATATTCTTAGCACCGTTAGGAATAACGAGTTTAGCTGAAGCTTGAGTGACCTCTTCTATTGGTTTACCGTTAAATCCCTGTTTCTTCTTTATTCTTTTAAGCCCAATCTTGATGGCCTCCAGTAGCTCACTTGGTGGCATCTCGTCATACTGCTCCAGCAAATAGGCTAGTCCAGTCGATTTAAGCATTCTAGCGTTTCGCAGCTGCTCATTGTTTGAGCTCCATGGTATGGGGATCAGAATCGACGGTATCTGTAGCAGAAGTAGTTCTGCTATAGTGTTTGCCCCGGAACGAGAGACAACTAAGTCTGCTTTACCGAATGCTTCGCCTATCTGATCACCGTAGATGTTGTCTCGAATGATGTATCTTGGTTTAAGTTCTTCAGGAAGAGATGCTTTCAGTTCGCTGGCCTTGTGATAATCCTGTGTTATTGATGATTTGCCGGTCTGGTGCAGCACATTTGCATCTTTTAGAAGTTCGGGGAGGATTTTCATGAGTCTCCAGTTGATTGTATTCGCGCCCTGATTTCCACCGGTTACATAGATGACCGGTAGTTTATCGGGGAAGCTGAAGTTACTTGTAGTGACCCTTAAAACCTCTCTTCGAACAGGATTTCCTGTTAAAACTACCTTCGTTTCGGGAAATTTCCCGACTGTCTCCTCCCAGGAGACGAACACTTTGTGTGCAAACCTGGCAATAATTCTGTTTGCCATTCCGATAGTTGTCGTTTGTTCGTGCGTCACCACTTTTATCTGTTGGAGTCTTGCTGCAATAACTATCGGTAATGCGAGGTACCCCCCAAATGAGATAACTACTTTAGGCCTTTCTCCCATTATGAGTGGAAAGGCAGTTATAAATCCAAGCGGGATCTTCAACAAATTTGTAAGGGCTTTGAATGCTGTCCTGATCGTCCATCTTCGCCATACCTTTCCAGCATGAAATGGGATAAAGCGAATATTTCTTGCCGTTACCTGTTCGTACTCAGCACTTTTATGTTCTGATTGCGTTTGAGAATACTGAGTTCCCACCCAGACTAAGTTTCTGTACCCTCTTTCCTGTAGCTCTTCTAAAACTGCCAGAGCAGGGGTAAGATGTCCACCAGTGATGAAAATCTTATCGTTGTTTTCCAGTTTCATGATTTTGAATTCTTAGGGAAATTATAGCAAAAGCAGCAGGTATTGCTGCTAAAGCTGCTGAATAGACTATCATTTTAGTGAAAATATCCTGAAATATCTGACGTGGCAGGAATTTGATTAAGTTTGATGTAGATGGATCAAGTTGCCAGTATTCATTTGTAAAAGCAATTTTGTGGAAAGCTATAAATCCACTCTCAAAGTCAACAAGCAGAATCGTGAGTGAGATTGTTATCAGTGTGATAATTATGAGGATAGCAAGTAAACTGGCTTTTCTATATACGCGGA
>JBHHUN010000057.1:0-2511 GCA_046753765.1 Candidatus Dojkabacteria bacterium
CCCCAAGGGCGGAGCCAAATATGGCCAGTTCCCTCACCTTCCACCTGCGGCAGAAGTCTACGATTCGATCCTTTGGAATATTGATTCTGATTGTCATAGCAGTACTATTCTTCACATGTGTATTAAAAATCTATTTTATCGAGGTGTTGCAATGGGGCAAACTTTTTTTCGTTGTTAACGCTATTACAGCACTATATCAATAATCCATGCCGCCTGCAACCTTGATCAATTCTATGGGAAAGGCTTCTTCTCCGAGAAATTAGTTTCAATCCACGCTCCCCCTCATTCAGTGATCCGTTTTGTCCCCTTTTATTCTATATGTAATTAAGTAAGATATCCTATAAACTCCAGCCCCACTATCCTAAAAGACATAGGGTCACAGGTTACCTTTTGCTTGGTGCGTTCATAGATTTTTCTATGTTGTATGTTGATGAAAACGAAGTCCGTCTCATCCATCAGAAAAAACGCAAAATTTAGAGTCACTCTGCCTTCCGATGCAAGAAGCCGTCTAACGATTCTGACAGATTCCATATCGGGTCCTGATCCCCATCTAGTAACATATCTTCAACAACTGGAATGCCAGCCGCCGCGAGTCCGTTTGCGATTGACATCATTCGACGCGGTTCTCCCACGACCTCGACACTATTTTCAGTCGCTATGGCGATGAGCATAACAGTCTGGACACGCCAACTATCCCTGTCAAAAATAGCACCATCTATAATTTTAACAGTCTTATTATTTGATAGATCAATAGGTTTCAATTGTTTGCGTGCTGCTAAGGCAAGGCCCGTAAACCAGAAATCAACCATGCGAGGGAACGGACTTCGATCAATGATAGCTCTACCTCCTGACTGACAATAGCGGTCATAGAGATCATGTTGTTCAACTGGGACGATCAGATCAACACCTGCGAAAGGATTGTGATAGCGTTGTGTCATCTTCAACTCCTGTTAAGTCATTTCTGCCTGAGCTTCAATATCCTGTCGTCTCTGACAAAGGTTACATTCCTCCCGATGGTTACACTCGCATCTCAATACTGTTCGTTCTTTAATCTGCGGTTCGTTTACCAGCATTCTCGGATAGTGCACCGGATTCGTCAACGTGATTATGCGTCCGGCCTCCCTGTCGAGAATTTCTTCGCAATCCTTGATTTCTGAACGGGTAAGCAACAACACTAGTTGAGAACTTTCACGAATCGCTGTTTTGAGCACGGAACGTTTGACGTAGCCGCTCATCATGCCAAGAGGTGTGTCGATCACGTTTGCTGCTTCCACTTCGCTAACATTAGTAAGTGCAAGGATGAACGAAAGAGTGAGAGCACGACGGGATGCACCGTTTAAATCACGGTCTGGTTTTAGCGTTCTATCGTTAGGACCGTAAACAACAATATCAAAAGTCTTGCTGATTTTAGCCTTTCTGATGATAGCTCCCTGTTCAGGATCCGCTCCGATCATTTCAAGAAAAATGGCATTCATCAGCTCACTGACCTTAGTAAGTTCCTCGTTCGTAATGCGCTCGTATGAGTTGCGAAAGACACGTTGTATATCCTGTGTGACTTCTAACTCAGCGAGGATGCGTGCCCCCTTCTTTTGCTCGCGAAGCAGATTGTCTCGCTGCAAACAGAGGCTACTCCGCTCCTTTCTCAATCCTTCAAGCTGCGTTTCGTAGCGAGCGCGGTTCGAATTGAAGCGATCCCGCTGGTCGGTGTATTGATGTTTCGTGTCCCGCAACCCCTGAATGTTTGTGTCAGGAATGTTGTCGAGTTGCGCCTCTAGTGACTTTAACTTCTTGCCCTGCTCACCTCGAATAATTTCAAGCCCATCACGGCTTTCGACCACTTTGGTATATTTCGTAAGCCATCGTTCGTCCTCAGATATTTGAACAGGCTGAAGTGTACGGGAGCCATAGTAGAGATCGGTAATACTGCTTTGTAGGGCATCCGCCTTCCGGCTATCTTTTATCAGACACTCGATGTGATCGCGTCGGCGTTTTCCGTCTGGAGATTCCAAAGCAAGGGTTTCACCGCATATACAGAGATTACCCTTTAGCCTTTCTTCCAGTACCGGGATAGTAGTATTTGGAATCTTACCCTGTTCTTCTAGCTCGCCAAGCTTACCCAATGCCTTTTCTAGGATAGGTGTCAATATATCGCGTGCGAGCGGAAGGCCCCTAAATAGATCCGAATGTTCTTTCGCCGCCGCAGCTCGCTGATTGTCAATTTGCTTAAGTTGTCGCTCCGCTTGCTCAATATCTCGCTTCAGCTTTTCACGGTCTCCTTTAACTAAAGCCTCATCAATTTTCTTTTGTATTTCGGCGAGTTTCTCATCGAACGCGGCGAACTGCACTTTTGCATCTGCAATTTGCTCTTCAAACTTGTCTGAATCATTTTCAATCGCCTCCAGCTTTGTTGCAATTTGCGTCAGCTTATCATCACCCCCAATACCTTGGGCAGCTTTGTTAACCCCCGATGCAGCCTTTTTGATGTGCTTTAGTGCATCATCAATAATTCCA
>JBHHUN010000058.1:0-2466 GCA_046753765.1 Candidatus Dojkabacteria bacterium
GGGAAAATAATGCTAAGGTCATATGAAGGAAGTAATGAGCAAGCGTTTGCATCTATGCGCCTGTATGACTCAAGTGATCGCACTAAAATTCCAGAAGGATCAACTGCAATTGTCCTTCGCATCAATCTCAACGAGGCCACTCTCTACCCGTCTGATGCAAACTCTCCTAACAATACCACATCCAGATATTGGGATCTGCTCAGCTCACTTACAGAGATAGGAAGGCTTCTATATACAACAGATGATTTAAATAGGTTCGCATCTCGAGCAGAGCTTGGGGACATTACATTTCCCATCACACAAGACCAATAAACTACCGAATCGGCCAGGAACCGTTCTGGGATCTTTTTGATTCCGCAAATACCACTCTATCCGTTTCGCGTGCGCTGGAGGAGTTATTGTCAAGATTTGTGCCCCAGGATGCATCCTGGCGATCTGCATCAGGCCTTTTGCATAAATTAGGCGCCGCGCATCTATTGTTGTGGGGAGGATCTTCTCCAGCCAGGTAAATGGTTGCATACCGCTGCGCATATCCTCATAAGTATAGGGAATCATTGGTAGACCTAGCCCGGTTGCGGTATTGATAAAGTTTACTGGAACGTTAATCGGTGCTCTTGCCAATGCAGTACCGACATGTTCAATTGTCTGGTAGATCCCAGTTATTGCTGTATTCGCTGGATCAACAGCGTAAATCGGCTTACCACTCTCCAGGGCAGCATCGACAATCGGTTGAAAGAAAGGGTTCACATGAACTTGTGCCCAACCTTGATCCTGGCGTTTTCCAAGAGCAGGAAATGTTAGCGCCTTTTCCTGTAATTCAAGGGGGACGTATTCAGGGACAATGATGTCATGTCTAGAGATTTGCTCAAAAATGATTTGCATGTCGTTCTCGGGATTGAATATGTCGCGTCCAGTTTTGTCGTGTTCGGCAGCAATGATCGACAGATACGCTTTACCTAAAGGCATCCCCTGCCGATACATCGTGCAATATTTATCGCCAAACTGTTGGTACGTTTCTTGTTGCATTGGCTAGTCTAGTGATATATACATTATAGCTTACGGGGGAGTATATCCGAAACTTGTGATCATCTTTTTACTTCTCGCTTTAGCAAAATTACAAACCGCTTATTCCTTGATAACACGTCATTGACGGTTATTGACTTTGTATGGAAACGCGATCGCTTCCCTATAAAACGAAAAAACTGGCAATGACCTATTTACTTCTCGCTTTAGCGAGTTTAAAAATAGTGATATTCCTTGATAACAGGTCAAGCCTATAAAAGGCAAAAACCTCCCGTTAGGAAGGTTTTTACATTAAACTGGCGATGACCTATTTTCCCGGGCAGTTGCCCACCTAGTATCGTCGGAGCTGCAGCGTTTCACTTCTCTGTTCGGGATGGGAAGAGGTGGTGCCACCGCGCTAGAATCACCAGAGTAGATTCGCCCTTACAACGGGCAAATCTGCTCTGGAGCCAAGAATGCTGCCAAAGCAGGCTTGGACCGAGCTGGTGAGCTGGTTTATAAACCGGCTCACCAGCTCGGGAGAACTACAAATTTTATAAGAACTACATTAGTTCGTGGAGGTATCCTTTTTAGAAACTTAAAATTTCTTTAATAAGCTGACGACCGATTAGTTTCTCCTCGGCTGAACACATTACTGTGCTTACACCTGGAGACTATCAACGTGGTAATCTTCCACGGGTCTTAAAAGAGTCCTCATCTTGGGATTGGCTTCACGCTTATATGCTTTCAGCGTTTATCCTAATAGCTACGTAGCTACCCAGCGATGCTCCTGGTAGAACAACTGGTACACTAGAGGTAACCTCACCTTGATCCTCTCGTACTAAAGGTCAATTCCCTCAAGACTCTGACGCCCACACCGGATAGAGACCAACCTGACTCACGTCGGTTTGAACCCAGCTCGCGTGCCGCTTTAATGGGCGAACAGCCCAACCCTTGGGAGCTTCTCCACCCCCAGGATGCGACGAGCCGACATCGAGGTGCCGAACCTTGCCGTCGCTATGGACGCTTGGGCAAGACCAGCCTGTTATCCCCGGGGTAACTTTTATCCTTTAAACAAAAGCGCTTCCACACGCTACTTAAGGGTCACTATGCCCCACTTTCGTGACTGCTCGACCTGTCAGTCTCACAGTAAAGCCAACTTATACCATTATGCTCTTCAGCTGATTTCCATCCAGCTTGAGTTGACCTTGGGAATCTTACGTTACTCTTTAGTAAGAAACCATCCCAGTCAAACTGCCCACCAGACACTGTTTTCAGTACCGGATTACGGTCCGAATTAGAAACAAAATCATCAAAGGGAGGTGTTGCATGGTCGACTCCACTCCGACTTGCGACGAAGTTTCAAAGTCTCCCTCCTACGCTCTACAAAGAAAACTTTATCTCAATGTCAAGCTACAGTAAAGATCCCGGGGTCTTTTTGTCCTGGTGCGGGTAGGCCGCATC
>JBHHUN010000059.1:0-2450 GCA_046753765.1 Candidatus Dojkabacteria bacterium
AAACTGAACTGGGAAGGAAAGTGTGAGGATTGTGATGCAATCATTGAGGAATAATAAAAAATACGAATACCGGCTCAAGGGACCATTCTGGGATGGATTCAGGTCTGTTTCTAAATGGTTCATAATTCCCAACTTGATTATTTTAATATATGCCCTGTGGAGAATGTATGCAAATTAAATGCTCAGTAAGGCGTTGTAAGGGCGAAATGATGCCGGGCAAGGCGATTCAGGAAACATATATATCGCACAGTGATTTCATAGGAGAGCCGCCTGGTGTGGGCTGTACGATGTCTCCTGGAGGGACTGGAAAGCCAGTCGATGTATTAAAGTGTACCGAATGCGGGCATAGCTTTACTTTTAATGGAGGGCAGTCATGAGATGTGAAAAGTGTCAATCTTATATTTTTTCAATCCAGAATGAAAACACAGTCAATGAATCCATCCAATGTATTATTTGCGGATGGAACAAGTTCTTATTGCCCGGCGATCCCAAAAAGCACTTCGAGGATGTCGGAAGCAATCGACTATCACCAATGATGGTTTAATGGAGGGTCAAATAATGCAAGTAATCAACTACAAAACAGAGGCAGAATGGCTGTCTCTTAGAGAAAAAGACGTAACCAGTACAGAATCACCGGCCTTATTCGGCCTGTCTCCTTACATGACGGAATTGGAACTTTATCATCTCAAAAAAACAGGTGAACGACTGGACTTTGATGAAACAGAGCGCATGAAATGGGGAACAAGACTTGAATCCGCTATTGCCACCGGGGTTGCGGAAGACATGAATTTGAATGTTAGTCCGCTCAAGAACTACCAACGCATCCCACAAATAAACATGGGATCATCGTTTGACTATGAAGTAACATCCGGTAAATATAAGAACTGGCTCATGGAAATAAAAAATGTAGATGGGTTTATCTACAAAAAAACATGGGATGATTTTGAAGCCCCTGAGCATATTGAAGTCCAGGCGCAACACCAAATGGAGGTTGCGGACCGGGAAGGATGCCTGATTGTTGCTTTGGTAGGAGGAAACACGCCTAAAGTTTTAATCCGGGAACGAGATAAGGAGGTCGGGGCGGCATTAAGAGAAAAAATATCCGTATTCTGGGACGATATAAGAAATGGATTTCAACCAGCACCGGACTACACGAAGGATGCCGATTTTATAATCTCACTGCACCAGGAATCAGGCGATGAAATTTTAGACATGAACGGCAATCCTGATTTCAAGCAATTATTGTTGTCGTATGCAAGTCTCAAAGAAAGAGACAAGGCATTATCGAAGGACATTAAAGCCAAGAAAGCAGAATTACTAGATATGATCGGAGACAACGCCAAAAAGGTATTACTGGACGGCTTCAGCGTGTCTTGTGGAATGACAAAAGGGACGCCGCCGGTAGTTATCACACCAGATATGGTAGGACAGACATACGGCGGGAGGAAAGATTTCAGGAATTTCCGAGTCACACAGAAAAAGGAGGCCAAGAAATGATCTGGGATGAGGAAAAATACAAACAGGAAATAGAATTATTGAAAAAGGAAAGAGACAAACTCCAATATGAAAACAACCGACTATTGGCGATTCTAAATACAGAACTTGAAGATGCGCTTAAAAAGCCTGTATCAATTTTAGATGCCAAAACAACAAATGAGATATTTGTTTTTGAAAAAATAATGGAAGAGGGGATGAAATGAACAAAACTGAATTAGTAGTTAAAGAATTATCAAGCATGGACGGTAAATTTAAGGACGCTCTCCCGGCTCATATACCCTCAAAGCAGTTTGTGAGAGCATGTATAATGGCCGTACAATCCGATGAGAAGCTACTTGAAGCGGATAGGGGGTCTCTCTATATGTCATGCCTTAAAGCTGCTGCTGACGGGCTAGTATTGGACGGCAGGGAGGCAGCCTTAACCGTTTACAATACGAAAATTGACGGCAAATACAAGAAACTTGCTCAATATATGCCTATGGTAGCCGGGATCATCAAAAAGGCCCGTAACACAGGTGATTTGTCTGCTATATCGGCGCATGTTGTGTATGAGAATGATAAATTCAAGCACATACTTGCCCCTGTCGAGACCGTTGAGCATGAAAGTGTTCCTCTAAACAAAGAACGTGGAAATCCCATCGGAGTCTATGCCGTGGCCGTCCTAAAATCGGGTGAACATCAATACTGCGTCATGAGAGAGGACCAGGTTTTATCGGTAAAAGAATCAGCCAAGACGGGCATGATCTGGAATGGACCATTTGCAGACCAAATGTGGGAAAAAACTGCGATCCGTCGGTTGTGCAAACGATTACCATCAAGCACTGAATTGAATCGTGTATTTGAAAACGATGATGCGACCTATGATTTTGATGTTGAGCCAACCCCGGTTAAGACTGAGGATGTGCCAGAAAAACGGGGCAAAACCCGTGCGGCAAAGGCGATACTTAAAGACA
>JBHHUN010000060.1:0-2397 GCA_046753765.1 Candidatus Dojkabacteria bacterium
CAGCAAAATTGACCCACCTGTACTCAGATAAACTGACCCACCAGAAAGCAATCTGTTGTAGAGGGGGACGTTGGTTCCGAAAACAACTTAAAAAAACAATAGAATTCCTAAAGTTAATCTTTGTTCAGACAACCAAGATTGGATTCCCCGGAACCCTACATCACATTATGGTATGGGGCATCGATCGTATAGGAAGAGGGGTCAAAATCTGCTCTTGGCTCATTATTAACTTTTTCCCTAATTCTGCAATCCTCTTTCTTAGTTTCTTATCCTCGAGAATCTGTACCCTCATCCTCTCAATTACACTCCCCACACTACTATACTTATTCATATTAAACTCTCTGACCAATATTTTCAAGTGTTGCTCCTGTATAACGCCTCACAAGATATATGGCTACATTCCTTGGCTCATTGGCTATTCTCCTCCTAGCTTTATCATCTGAGAACAAGGAAAGAAAATATTCCTTGTGAAGCCAACCCCACTTCTTTGAACCAGATAAATGAAGACGATTTCTTATATTAGTCCCTGAGAATCCTAGAATTGAAAACATATTGCACTTTTAATTAATCTGTATTAATATTTTTTTAAAGAGTAACTTTTTAATAATTTTTTGAAAGGAGGCAGTTATGCAATTGATTGAATGGGAAGTGGCTGAGGATGATTACCAAGAACAAATCATTATTCCAAAAGAGCAGAGGGATCTTGCAGCAAAAGAAGGGATTAGCACAGAAGAAAAGCAGAAAGTGGCTGTGCAAATACTGAATTTAAATACAGGTGAATCTTACACCGGCCGGTTAGCCATAACTGGGACTCATCAAATTTATCTCCCTGTGGAAATACAACAGATGCTTAAAGGTTCTGGGAACATTCGGATACAGGTATTATAGCTGTTAAGCTATTGAGCTGATAAAATTATGACAAGATCAACAACAAAAATCCCTATTTCTGATATTATCCTGGATGAAGAAATCTATCCAAGAGAGAGGATTGATCAGAAGCGAGTTGGGATATTTGCCGAAAATATCAGGGACGACTTTAAATTTGAGCCGATTGAGGTTGAACTTCATCCTGATAAGGCTGGAAAGTATCGTATATTAGATGGCGTCCACAGGTGGAGTGCTTATAAGGCAACAGGGATAACTGAGCCAGAAGTTATTATAAAGCGTTTAGATGGAAAAGCCCCCCTGCTATATGCAGCTAAAAAGGCAATAGGCCCCCGGCAGCTAACCGAAGAGGAGACAAAAAACACAGCAAGGCGAGCCTTCCAGAATAATCCCAGGTTGACCTCTTCTGAGATTGGAAAGGCTATTGGACGTTCGAGACAGGCAGTAGATTTCTATATTGCCGATCTTAGGGCAGCAACCCAGATGGATATGAATCTCAAGATATTTCGCATGAACCGCCTCGGCATCCCCCAGGAGAGGATTGCAAAGAGATTAGGTGAAGCCAGAGAGACAATTCGTGACCATTTGGCGGAAATGCCAAAATTAGCATATCCGCCAAAAGCCGATTTATCAAGAGGTTGCACTATTTCTCAGGTTGCTGAAAAGCATGGCTGGACAGAGCCAATGGTATGGTCGCTAGCCTTGGAAGGCAAAGATGATCTCGAACGATTCAAAGAGCTTAGCTGGGGATTGAGGACATGGGACCTTTGGGACTGGAACGACTGTGATAGGCGTTTCGGCGATGATTGGCCGGGACGTATCCCCGCCCAATTGATAGCGCACATCCTGTACTATTTTTCAAGACAAAAAGATATGGTCTTTGATCCAATGGGCGGCGGTGGTGTTACACCGGATGTCTGCCTGGCATTCAACCGCAGATGCTGGACTCTGGATATGATAGATCGACCAGATACCAGTCCTGAGATAGAACCATATTATTGGGATATAAAAGGCAATAAGAATTTGGGAGTTCTCAATTCTAAAGAGAAACCCGATTTGATTATCTTCGATCCTCCCTACTTTGATAAAAAGGCAGAAGAATACGCCCAAAAGAGCATATCTATGCTGTCAAGAAAGGAATACTTAAAATTCTTTGAGGGCTTTTTTGCTTTAATGAAAAAGCATACCAAGAAAACAACAAAAATTGCCTTTATTAATGCAGACTGGCGAAATTTTCAGAATAAGCCCGCAGTTGATGAATACCCTCAAGACTCTATCTTAATAGACGATTATCTCAGAATTCTAAATAAAACAGGATGGCAGCGCACCCATATCATTCAGGCCCCTATGTCATCGGAACGCTTCCATGCGGGAGTTGTATCCGCAATGCAAAAGAAGAGAATACTCGGGGTAACAAGCCGGTACGTGATAGTCTTGAAACAGTAATTGGCAAGAGATACGGCATTGTATATGGTATGTGGGGTCATACTATGGCAAATATTCCCTATGAGT
>JBHHUN010000061.1:0-2326 GCA_046753765.1 Candidatus Dojkabacteria bacterium
TATTCAACATTATATACTAACGCGTGACACGCCAGCAGCAAATACTCACAATCCTAAAGAAGACGTATCCACACGCTAAGTGCGCGTTGGTGCATGGGAGTGCCTGGCAGTTGCTTTTGGCGACAATACTTTCAGCACAGTGCACGGATGTTCGTGTAAATATTGTAACTAAGGAGCTGTTCGCCGGATATCCTACAGTAGAAGACATCGATAAGCTGGATATCAGGACTCTTAGAAAACTGATCAGAACAACAGGCTTTTACAACAACAAGGCGAAAAACGTAAAGGGTGCTGCGAGGATGGTAATAGAAGATTATGGCGGCAAGGTGCCGGATTCTCTCGAAGAGCTTATAAAGCTACCGGGAGTGGCACGAAAAACTGCAAATGTTGTTCTCGGAGTGTGGTACAAAAAGAACGAAGGTGTTGTGGTTGACACACATGTAAAAAGGATAGCGTTCAGGCTTGGGCTCACAAAGGAGACAAATCCGGAGAAGGTGGAAAGGGATCTAATGAGGCAGTATGAGCAGAAAGACTGGGAGAGACTCGCGACGCTGTTAATCTTTCATGGACGTGCGCTGTGTACCGCAAGAAAACCGAAATGCGCGCAGTGTCCTCTAAACAAGATCTGTCCGAGTGCATTTACGTTCGATTAAGAAGACATGAAAACCAGGAAGTTAGAAACGATAAAAAACAGGTAGACTATTATTAAAAACAAGCCCTCTTTCCAGTCCAGGCTCTCTTTTGTTCTCACAAAGAAGTTAAACAACATAAGGATAATGATCAGCACTAAACCGCTAAAGCTTAAAAGTAGCGGGCTTGCGATTACAAGCGGGTTAAAGATAGCGAGTAATCCGATTATGAGCGTAGTGTTTACAACAACACTGGTGAAAAGGTCTCCGAATGTCAGGTTGCTGAGCTTACTTTTCTGAAGTTCAAGCTCAATGATCAGCTCTGGTACTATTCCGAGAGGTGCAAGAAGCACTACTGCGATTAGAAAACCGGGTAAAGCTGTTACCTGAGTCATTAGAATTGTTGAGCTCACTGCGTATTCTGCAGCAAAATACAGCGCTGCACCGGAAACTATAAATACTGCAAGATGCAGGTAGATTGACTTGCTGGAGTCTTTGACCTTCAGATTAAAGTGGTTTTTATAGGAGTAAAGGTTCCAGATGTAGTAGACAAATACGATAAGCAGCAGCAAACCGTCCAGTCTGGACAGCACTCCGTCTGATGCCAGAATTATAAGGAGTACCACCGAGAGACTGAGATGCATAAGATCACGTGACTGGAAGAAGTTTTTAGTATCAATTTTACGGCCGAAAACAGCTATTATTCCCACTACAAATGACATCGCTGCTATTGATGTGCCGAGTGCGTTACCAAGAGCTATTTCGGGAAAGTCTGCCTTTGCTGCTGAGGCGGCAATAAACAGCTCTGGGAGTGCTGTTGCTACTCCAAGTAATAGGAAGACAATAAGATATTCTTTAATCTGGAGAATTCGAGCGATATGTACCAGGGAGTGTACAAACAGTCCGCTTGCTGCAACAAGTACGAGCATTCCAATAAAGATTTGGAGGGCAGCCATTATTTCCATGCATACAATTTAGCTGAAATGGGGAGGTTTGTCGACTTGGGGGTTATGGCTGTTTGGGCAAGTCGGGCTGGGAAGTCGAAAACTTTTCTATTTCTTCCTTGATAAGCAGACGTGAGATGTTGGCGTGTTTTTGTAAACCGAGACTTGGTGCATGTGAGAAACCGATGTATTCGATCTTCTTCTTTCGTTGCCTGACTTTTTGAATGGCGGGGATTAGGTCTGTATCGGACGAAACTATTAGTGCAGTATCATATAAATCTTCATAGGCTCCAATCAATAAATCGACGGCCATATGTACATCTACACCTTTTTCATGATACTTTCCATCTGTTTTCATTATGTATCCTGTTTTCACTTCTATTCCCTGGTCCTGTGATCCAAGGTGACTGAATAGTTTCTGTTGTCCTTTTCTGAGTTGTTGCCCTTTCTTATCACTTCTTTTAGTCCTGACTGCCCCAACGTAATACGTCACACTGACCACCTTTCTGTCCCTGGCTAACCAACCAATCAGACCACGATAGTCAAATTTACCGGTAGATTGAATCTCAAGGTCTTTTAATTTGTGGTAGAGATTGCTGCCATCAATAATTGCGAGTACTTTTTCTTTTTCCATGGGGTTTTGATATTAAAAAACCCGCCGTGCTATGCAGGGCGGGTGTTTATAGCTTTGATACTTAGTATACTATCTCTAAAACAACCTCGATTGTCAACATTATAACATAACAATACCAA
>JBHHUN010000062.1:0-2273 GCA_046753765.1 Candidatus Dojkabacteria bacterium
CATCTCTTAACTCCCCCATCAGAAAATCTCATGTCATAAAGCAACTTAGTGTGTTCACTTTTCTTATAAATTTTTCTTGCATCACACTTAGGGCATTTCCAAGGCCATGAGGCCACCACGGTTTTGTTGACTGGCAATGAGCTACCCCTCTTCCTCTGTTTCTTTCTTGCGACTTGCCTTAGCAGCGGATTTGAGCGAATGTATATTCTGTCCCGTTGATAGTCCCAATATGAACACTTGTTTATGTAGTTAAACTCTGGTAATATGAATTCAACTGGACCAAGGTTGTATGAATATTCCGGTTTAAGGGTGTCGGCATGAACTGCGTCTGGGTGCTCCAGCGTAGCAGATGTATCTTCCTTCGGAATTAGTCGTAGTACAGTCTTCACCACCACTTCCAGTGCCTCACAATCCTCAGCATTGTATGTGATGAGATCCTGTCTAATACTCGTACTATGACAGAGTTCCCATCTATGCCGAAGCAGCAAACTTTTATGTCCTGAGGGATCATCCATCGACCATGCATAGCCCAAGAAGGATGCGATATCCTTGAGACTGTTGGAGTATGTCGGGAAGTAGATATGTCCATAAATTACAGACAAAACGTTTTGTGCCCCTTCTATTAATTTGTCGACTATTGCTACCTCGTCAGCTTTGGGTGGGTAGCGGGTCCTCATGCGATTGAGAAACGTGGTCTCATAGCTTCCATAGTGGAACAATTGTGGATTATCAATTGTAACAAGAGTCTGTGTGCATTCACGCCAAATCTTTTCTTCGTCTACACTGCTATCTGCCCAAAAGGAACGTTGAAAACAGGAATCTACTGAACCTACTTTCAGACCAATTAGGTAGTAGAAATCTTGATCCGGTATCCCTTCGACATCCAAATAAACCGGAGTACCAGTCATGTTAAGATCTGGGCTCCCGATGACGTAGATTCTTTTTTCCCGAATTGCAAGAGCTTTAAGTGAATGGTGATGCTTGACGCTCTTAGGATTGGTACGCTTTGACTTCTTTCTCGGTCGAAACGTATATGACAGTTGTGTCACCGTGAAGGTCCCTTTGTTATTTAGCTTAGAGAGTTCTTTCCTCTTCATTCCTCGAAGTAGACTAAGGTGATCTTTTTCCACGGCAATCGTATGGCATCTCTCCCTAAATTCGCAAACAAAACAATGGACATTCAGATGGAGCGGAGGAGACTCGCCCACCTTGGTAAGAGTACGAATCTCCCGAAGAATTCGCTCGGCTTTGATTAACAGTCTGTTGAATTGGACCTTGCTATTTCTGAAATTGTTGCCATGGATGATTCTACCGAAACGGGGCTCAGTCCCCTGTCGAAAGGCAAGGATCAAGCCACAGAATGCAAGGCTTAATATGTGAATTTTGCTTATCTTCTCCTCTGGGATAAATTTAAGCTTTTTAGCAAACATTGAAATTCCTATACACGAACATAACTGGGATGTAGTGAGGTCGGGTCGCACCAGTAGGGTTTGGGGCTACGATCAACGCATCAAAGTGTGCGATCACATCGCTCTCGGTAGCAACCACATCTGTTACGAGATTATCTCCGTTGGTAAGCACATCGGATAGCGAGAGATAGGAAGTACACACTTGTTTGCCACGGTAGGCATATAGCAAATGCTGACGAGCCTGGGCATGGTACTGTTGCAACTGTTGATTCCGAAATTCCTCAAATTCTGATTTCTGTCCACACTTCCCCGTGAGTTTGATATACGCTTTGTACTTGCACTCAGCGAAATCCGAAAACAGCTCATTGGTAATACGCACCTTCATCATATAAGATAAATAGAGAATTCTAACCGGTTTATAAAAACATGTCTGATTTAGAATAGGACACCTATTAGTGATTGTGCCTAACTCTTGATTAGGGCAAACTTAATCTATTGGCAAATGATTAAATCCATAACAATATATAAACATAATAGAGGAATAATTCAAACATAGATGTGTTAGGAATATAAAGTTTTTAATCTGATATGATTTTCTATATACTATAGACATGTTCTTTTATGATTACGTAAAAAAGGCGGATACAGAGTGACTGTTAAAGAGATGATAAAGAAAGAAATTGATAAACTTCCTGAAAAACATGCTTGTTGAAATATATGACTTCTCCAAATTCTTAGAAACAGAAAAAAGAAAGAGAGTTACTTACACAAGCGTCTCAAAAGATGCCTGAAACTTCATTTGAGAAAATCTGGAACAATGAAGAGTATAGTACTTATGACAAATTATGAACGAGGAGATATTAT
>JBHHUN010000063.1:0-2184 GCA_046753765.1 Candidatus Dojkabacteria bacterium
AGTACCTATCTTGACCCGCACATCTAGTTTAAGGTTACGAGCGGGTCCAACAACTGACCCGAATGAGACCTCAGCAGTGAATTTTGATATAATCGGATTGTCGTACTATACAGTCACAATGATAAGAGCTTCAAAATTACAAAAGAGTTATAACAACCTTCTTTTCAGTGACCTTTCGTTTGTAGTAGGAAATCGGGAGAAGATCGGCCTGGTCGGCATCAATGGAACCGGCAAATCAACCCTTCTAAAGATTATCCTCAAACAGGAAGAACCAGACGGAGGACGGGTAGAGATATCCAATGATGAAGTAATTGGGTATCTTCCTCAGCTACTTGATCTTCCACTAGAGAACACAATCGATGAATTTCTCAAATCATATCTAAATGATTTCCATTCTGAAAGATGGAAGATTGAGAAATTGGCAGATGAATTTGGTCTGGATATTGATAGTGGCAAAACAATCTCAGAACTTAGTGAAGGGAATAAGATGAAGCTTTACATGACAAAAACGCTTTATCAAGAACCCACAACACTGTTGCTCGATGAGCCAACGAATCACCTTGATATCGAGGGGATTCTCTGGTTTGAAGATTTCATAAGAAAGTACAGGGGTGCCTGCCTGATGATCTCGCATGATAGACAACTTCTCAATAATACTATTCAAAAAGTATTTGAAATTGATGAGTTTAGGCTAAAAGTATATGAAGGAAACTATGAAGACTACATAAAACGGAAATCACAGGATATTGAAAAAAGAAGCCAGGCATTTCACAGGCAGGGTCAGAAAGAGATGCAGATGGAAAAACTAATCGAAAAAGCCAGAAAAATCAGAGACGGCAAAGCTCGTGGTAAAGCCGTGCGATCAGCCAAAAAACGACTTGAGAGGGAGGTAACTAACGTAAGAGTGAGCAGATACAAAACAAGCCGGATAGACGATATAGATCTCAAAGGAACTGTTCATATAAAAAAGACAATCATGAAGATGGAGGGGCTGTCTTTTGGATATAAGGGAGGTGAAGAGATAATTCAAAACACAGATTTTCAGATGTTCGGGAAAGAAAGAGTTCTACTGCAGGGGCCGAATGGTGTGGGAAAAAGCACGTTGGTCAAACTTATCATCGGCGAACTCCACCCCACTTCGGGTGAAATAAGATTAGGGGACAATCTTACCTGGGAGTACTTCTCGCAGGGGCAGGAGCATCTTCCTGACGAAATGACGTTGCAGGAATATGTTGTTAGACAAACCGATATCAACTATCACTCTTCTTTTGGATTCCTGGAAAGATTTCTGTTCACTAAGCAGCAGTACAACACCAGATTAGGGAATCTAAGCCCTGGGCAAAGAGCCCGACTCTCGTTTGCGATCTTCAGTAAGAGAGAAAGGCAACTAATGATCCTGGATGAGCCTGCAAACCATTTGGACATCCAGACAAAGGAGGTGATAGAGGATTCACTGCGGCAGTACAACGGATCAATCTTCTTGATCTCCCATGATCGATACTTCTCTACAAGGTTAGGAATAACAAAGCACCTGACGATTCAGGATAAGAAATTGATTCACTAAGTGAGATCATCAGATCTCCACCCACGAAGCCGACACTCCCCTTGATGCCTTATACGAAGTACTAGTGAAGCTATAGTCTCCCGATCTTTCATTCGCCACTCCCCAAGCAGCCCCTCACGGCTGAAAGTACCCGTACTCCGGCTCATAAACAACTTCATCTACACTCACGAATTGTTTTGCAGTTTTAGACATACTTGCCTCAAGACTACCTACCCTACAAGAACCGCCACCAGATTTATTTTGAGATCAGGAAGAAGCAGTTAAAATGTTTAGCGGAAACACAGGAAAGCCTATTAAAGTCGCTGAGGCAGAGACTTTAAGGCTTGCACAGGTAGGGCAGTTGGCTTCATACTTCACTGGAGCACTGCAGCTTATTGCAATTCTATCTGTCATAGAAGAACAAGCAGAAACAAGTGAGGTTATAATTTCTCCCTCAAGCTACGCATTTGAAAGGGGAATTATAAATGAACCGGTTATTGATATCTCAGGTGTAACACCGGAAATGGTTACCAAGGTAGCTGGGTTCTGAACTTCTATCTCAAGTTAAGGACTAATTAAGATTACATTGGTATTGTTATGTTATAATGTTGACAATCGAGGTTGTTTTAGAGATAGTATAC
>JBHHUN010000064.1:0-1993 GCA_046753765.1 Candidatus Dojkabacteria bacterium
GCACTACATTTTATATAGTCTTTTTTTGAAGTTGTTAGAGGCGATAAGGCTGCATTGAATAACGCTTGCCCATAACTTGGTAGATTTTACGAGCATCTTGCGATGCTTGAGATGGTAGGACGTAGCGATTACCCCTCGGATCTTTTAATACACTAATTTGCACTCTGGTTAAGGCTGAACGGATAACTTCAGGTGAGAGTTTTCGATATTGAAGATTAACTCGATATTCTAGATGACGCACACAGGCAAATGCCATAAAGCAGATAGCGAGGTGTGCTTTAATTCGCTCCGGAGTCCAATGAAATATCGGACGGACTTTGAGATCGTGTTTAGTAATGCGAAATGACTCTTCTACTTGCCAAAGACCTCGGTATTGAAACAGGAGCTCTTCGGGTGTAAAGCTTTTACTATTAGTAATCACTCCATGAAGTCCGTCCCATCGTTCCTCTTCTTTTAACTTCCCTTCATTTAAAGAGATTTCTGATTTGCCACTTACCTTGATAAATTTTTTGTAACCGTAATTCGAAATCAGCTGAGAAGGGCAGGACGCCTGCAAAGTTAAGAGTTCATTAAAAGCCTTAATGCTTTCGAGGGGTCCAGAAGCAAATCAAGCGCTCGTTTTGGCATGCTTTTGATTTCTTTGCTCACTGCTCCAAAACCTCTTATCAAATTCAAGCTCAAATTTCTGAGAACCCCAAGTATCAATCCCGGTTCGGTTTCTTTGCTATAGATTTTGTCCTCCAGCCAACTTCGATCCTTTACGTGGTGAAGGCTGTTTTCCACGCTCCAATGCCCACGAACCGTTTCTAAAAATGCAGGAGGAGGCAGAGCAATTTGACCACATGAGGTGAGACCATACCAATTCTCGGTCGCAATAGTCTTTCCTTTCTGCAATACCGTCTTCCTAATTTTAGCCACTTGTTTTACTCCCGGGAAGGCAAGCTCGTCTCGTACATACTCAGCTCCAACTCCGTCGCAAACCCAGATGTCGCGTCGAATCTCCAGATCTTTTTTTTTCTACCGTACCGGCATCCGGTTTGCGCTTTTGACTTTCCTCATCGAAATGAAGTTCAAGAACCTCCTTGATTTTTGGTTGATTGCCCTTTATTTGAATGAGATAATCCCGTCCTAATTCGATGATAGCTTGACACATATCTCGACCCGCAAAGGCAGCATCACCCGTTAAAATCCGAAGTCCGGGATATCGATCAAATAAAGACTTAAGGGCATCTCTCAAGACGGTGGGTTCCCCTTTTTTCTTTTCTGTCGGGAACTGAGCAATGGCAATCTTGAGGTCATGGATGAAAATATTTATTAACTGAGCCGGCTCATCGTCATGTCCTGCCACGCCGCACAATGCTTTGCCATCTGCTGCTACCGTAAATTCTTTATCTCCTAATTGTTCACATATCCACTCTTCAAATGCCTCTTCTAGTTTCCGCCGATCGAGTCCTTGCAGTGCCCGACGGATAGTGGTTGCATCAGGAGCATAATCGCGCGTAAAACCCAATACAACTTTGATCTTATCCCAATGATTTTTAGCGTATACCGCTACATGTTCTATCCACACCAACCGACAAATATAACCCAGGATCACGAGCTTAAGTATCGCATGAAAAGGATGTCTCACTCCTCGCTTTTTTCGCGGATCTGCAATCTGCTCAATTATGTCGAATAATGTCTTTGATTCCATGATTGATTCCTCCCAATATTTCTTTTGGAAAGAAAACTATATGAAAATTTTTATTATTTAGCACGAACTTTGCAGGCGTCCTGGCAGAAATACACTCATGAACAGAAGATTCTTGATAACAGATTATTCCTAAGAGCAATAAAGTGGGGATTTTTGATAGTGGATTTGTTGTATTCTAGCTCTTCTTTTCCAGTAACAACAATGAGCTTACAGTTTGCCTCATTAGCAATAATATGAGCTGCAGCAGTGTCCCACTCCTTTGTCCCATTAAGTCTAGGATAGATGTCGATTTCACCTTCT
>JBHHUN010000065.1:0-1977 GCA_046753765.1 Candidatus Dojkabacteria bacterium
ATCAAGAGTTCATAGTGGCAGCGGAACTTGGGCCGTCAGGCGTACAACATGTTGAGGTGAACTATCACTTGCTAAATGCAAGGCTACAACGTCTCCATCACGATATTCCAGTGACAACAAGGAGTTACCTACAGAAAGGATGTTCATACATCATGACAACGGGCGCAGGTGCTCGCGAACTGCTAAGGGGAAATGGGGATCTGTCACAGTTCCGCGTTGATGATCAATATCTGTTTCTAGATGTTTGGGGGAACACCGAAGATGGTTATTCCGAACAAAGTGTTTATATTCATCTAGATGCCAGAGAAGCGGGAATGTTGCACTTATTTGATTACGAGGCTCCTACTGTCACTGTTTCTCAAGTAGATGTGGGGCTCTGTGATGAGATTATGTTTGGGATTGTACAGAAATTTAGAGAACAAGGTCTATCGATTGACTATGGTTTGCCCCAACATGATAGTAACCCCGATATTGCATATGTTCACTTTCCAGATATATACCCTACAGCCAATTCTCAAGAAGACGATTCTAACGAAGCTGTTGTTCTTAGAGATGAGTGTGAAGTGGAGTGTGAAGTGGAGGGTGAAGTGCCCACTCTAACTATTGACTCCGTTACGCTTCATGTCGATGGAGGACGTCGTACGTACATACCGGAACAATTTAGAGAATTAGATTTGCAGACTCGAAAAGGAATACTAAAGAGCTTAAAAGAGGCAGGATGGATTGTCGGATCGAGTACGGTTCGCACCCAAGAGATTCTTGATGCAACTATAGAAGCATACATAAACGGAATCAGTCCTGACCAGATGCCTCCCGAACCACTCCTGGTAATTTTACACCGTGGAAAGTTTGAAGATCGTCTTTACAACTGGGGGGCGCTCCACCAGCTATTTCTAACGAGGTTATTCGAGGTTGAGGGGGTTTATAAAAGCAAAAGAATAATGCTTTCCGGGAGTGTGCATTCCCAGTTAGTGGGAATGAAAGAAACCCATGCAACCTATACTCATCTATTGACACCTTTTCAGCTCAAAGTGCTTGATAAATTCTATTCACTTTCTTCAGAGATCCCGGGGACAGGATACTATCTTTATCCGGACTGCAACGAACTTGCAAGAGAGCTTGAAACCAATGCCGATAATATCAGGGCTGTACTGCTAAATGCCTACAATGAGATCAGAAACAATGATAGACCGACTTTTGCTGATGGAACCGTCATGGAAAGAGGATCCGCTGTACAGCAACTCATGATCATGCTCCGGGATTCCGATTTTTTTCAGAGATATGCTGACGTACTGCGTCCGAGGGAGGTGGAGGTCTTACAGATGTTTGCTCAGGTTGACGAGTATGGCCGACCGCCTACCTATCAGCAAATCTTAGAATCGCTGAGTCCTACAGATGTTAGGTGGGGCGGTGGGCAACTCAAAATGCGATCGCTTCTGAGGCTATTTCCGGCGGCCCTGAATCGGATAAATGAGCACATCCGCGCGAAAGATGACCCCCCTGACGAATATCTCACAAGAACATCCATATTAGAAAGACTTGCAGTCAAGTTTGGATTGTCAAAGATAAACAAAGTGCGATTCAGTCGTCTAATGGATGAAGCCGAAGCTGAATATCTGGCAGTCAACACAGACAATGATGCCCAGCTTAAAGCAGGATATAGTTACAACTGGACAAGGCTTAGAGGTGTTTTTGTGCGAAGGGTATTCAGCGAAGAAGGTGTACACATTGGCGGAAAGCTAATGAAGCCAGGTACATCCTCAGATTGGTTGCGTCGACAGGGGAGAAGGGCATACGTTGAAACAAGGCGAGGACTTACTGAGCACGAACGTCAGGTCTTAGATTGTTTTTTCTTGCTGTGTGAAGATGATAAGTATCCGACTTATGACGACATGTGCACGCAACTGCAAGTTAGACACAGGCATGTTAGGAATATGATGCACAGTGGTGTCGAGAGACTGAAGGGGATAATGAACA
>JBHHUN010000066.1:0-1942 GCA_046753765.1 Candidatus Dojkabacteria bacterium
GCATTGTAGTTCCGCACGTTAAGAAATTCGATAGAACCAAACCTAACAGGTAGCCAGCGAAGTCCTGACAGGTCGAATAAGTCCTGTCAGGTTGCTGGTTCTTTAAAAGCCGGCCTTATAAATATTTTCGTGAAAAATCAAGGTTGGTTTTCCGTATAGAAAAGAAAACTGCCTGCCCGACAGATTGCAGGCGGGCTTGCCACTTCTCACTTATTCCCAATAACCAACGCTCAATAAGTAATTCACTTGTTACATTAATAATATGTATATTTTGACATGTTAACTCCAAATAGGAAGGATAATTGGAAGTACTAAATCGATTCTTTCGTTTTCCTGCTGGCAGCTTTTTTCTTTTCGGCCCTCGGGGTACGGGTAAATCAACCTGGCTTCGAATGCACAGATCGGAGGCAATCTGGGTGGATCTCCTCGATCCTGAATGTCAACGCTTATATCAGGCTCGTCCTGAGCGTTTGCACGAATTGGTTGCGGGACAGCCAAATATTAAACATGTTGTTATCGATGAGGTGCAAAAGGTCCCGGCGTTACTGGATGTTGTTCACGCATTAAGTGAGTCAGACAAAAAACGTCGTTTTATATTAACAGGCTCAAGTGCTCGTAAATTGCGCAGGGATAGTTGGAATCTTCTCGCCGGCCGCTTATCTCTTGCCCACATGCATCCGTTTATGGCGGCGGAGATGGGAACGTTGTTTAATCTGCAGAAAGCACTGGAAATAGGGATGGTTCCTCTTATTTGGGATGCTGCTAATCCGGAGCAGACAAAACAAGCCTATGCTTCACTGTATCTGCACGAAGAAGTTCAGGCAGAAGCAATGGTGCGTAATATCGGTGCTTTTGCACGTTTCATGGAGGGGATTAGCTTTTCTCATGGCGGGCAGTTAAATCTTTCACAGATTGCCCGGGAATGTCAGGTTGGGCGCAAAACTGTAGAAGGATACTTGAATATTCTTTATGATTTATTGCTGGCTTTCCGTGTTCCGGTTTTCAAACGGAGAGCAAAACGGCACACGGTTTCACATGACAAATTTTATTACTTTGATACGGGTGTTTTTCGATCGCTGCGTCCCGCCGGCCCTTTGGATCGCCCCGAGGAGATTGAGGGTGCTGCCTTGGAAGGTCTCATCGCACAACATCTCAAGGCATGGATTGATTATAGGAATGGTGATGCCAATTTATATTATTGGCGTACGAAATCCGGGAGTGAAGTAGATTTTGTTGTCTATGGTTCGGAAGTTTTTTCTGCCATAGAAGTCAAGCGATCCGCCACTGTGTTCAAAAAGGATCTTCGTGCACTTAAAACATTTCGTCAGGATTATCCGGAATCATCGGTTTGCCTTTTGTATATGGGAGAGCATCAACTTGAAATAGATGGAATCCCATGTATCCCATGTAAAATATTCTTACAAAAACTCGATCCAAACTCAGTAGAGCTCCCGGTTTGTTCTCCGTCTGCCCATCGTAATGGAGTGTAGATGGGTAGTCTCACCTTTTACAGGTGAGTAAAACATCTTTATTCCGCCCTTTTCTTTGGCGCAAAGAAAAGAGCTGAAAAAGAAACAGCCACTGTGAGAAAATTCAACGGTTCTTCGGAATCCTTCGGGAATAAATTGAACTCGTCCCGACATGTATGTCGGGACTCAGACAGCAATTTCTTCAATTCCTCAGGATACCTTGAACCTATTTGTTGAATTTTCTCAAGGTGGCGAAAATCTCTCCGACAACTTCATTAATTAGTCATAAATGGTTTTTATTCCGGCATTGTAGTTCCGCACGTTAAGAAATTCGATAGAACCAAACCTAACAGGTAGCCTATCCCGCTCTGCGGGAGTATCGTTCCTGTTAGGTTGCTGGTTCTATAGTCGTGCCCGTCCCGTACCAAAGGTCGGGGTCAGGTTGCTCCGCAGGAGCTCCTTCGGAGAAAAAT
>JBHHUN010000067.1:0-1889 GCA_046753765.1 Candidatus Dojkabacteria bacterium
GCCTAACGTAGTAGTTTCCAAGAACGCTCATTTCAGTTTCTATAGATGTGCGAAGATACTCGGAGTTGAAGTGAAAACAGTAGGAGTAGATGACCAGTACAAAATGGACCTCTCACTCACCGAGGAGGCAATTGATAAAAATACAGTTTTGCTTGTAGGGATACTTGGTTCGACAGAACTAGGCATCATTGATGATGTAGTGGAGTTAGACAAGATAGCTTTCAAACACTCCCTAGATTTACATTTGGATGCTGCAATAGGTGGATTCATATTGCCGTTTCTAAACGACGTCGATTCTGGAGTCTATCGTTTTGATAAATTGAAGTCATTAAATTCCATAAATATTTCAGGGCACAAGTTTGGCTTATCGTTACCTGGGTGCGGATTACTTCTACTTCGAACACGTAAAGAAGTAGACAAATTCTCTGATACACTCGACTACCTGAGTAGTGGAGAGGGACGAATGGAAGGGCTCTTGGTTTCGCGGAGCTCGGCAGGATCATTTTCGCTGGCACTTAACATCCTTAATTATGGGAATAATGGTTACACAGAGTTTGCGAGAGGTTATGCTCAAACAATGAAAAAGCTGATTGAGTATTTCAAGTCAACACCATTTAAGGTGATTGTGGGGGACTCTGCGACACCACAAATCTTCATACATGGTTCTAACATCGAAGATCTCTCTGCAAATCTATTCGAAAAAGGGTGGATCCAGGCCCCATACAAACCAAAAGTGTTCACAGATAAAGGTATTCGTATTGTGATAAAGAAAGATCAGGAGGAGTTACTTCAAACAGCATTCATAAGCGAAGTAGAGAGCTATCTTAACAAGAAAACAAAACCGAGCAACCATCTGTTACATGAGTCAAAGCTATCATTATGAGTGGAGATACCGAAACAACGACTCATTTCTCGAACGTGGCAGATATCATCGAGCCAGACCAAGAGAAGGGGATAACGAACCCCACAGCTATTGAGATAATTGGGGTGACATTTCTGAGGATGTATCATTTGTCGCTTGTGCAGGACTCTGTTTTAGTCCCAAGTGCTGTACCAAAAGACTTCTCTGCCTACATGCAGCAAGTATTGGGGTTTACCCCAAACTTAATACCTACAGAATTAAGAATGCCTCACCTTACATCCGACTTGCTTCGTGCGTTAAATAGCCAGAGTCCAGAGGGACTTGGAAGGCTTAATCCATACATACAATCCCCCACAATAGCGCAATACGCAATAGATAGAGGGTTACCCATGGCATATACACCTGCAGAAGTAATAGTTGATCAGGGATTAATGCGCCTACTTGACGATAAACGCTACTTCAGAAAAACAGTGATGGAGCTTGGACACCCAATGCTTCCACAGCGAGAATACAACATCACATCCAGTGAGGATGATGCGAGCGCATTAAGTAGAATCGAAGAAACAATTAAAGAGCATGGCGGAGCATTTGTTCAGACAAACAGGTCAGGCGGAGGGGAAGGGAACCTGGACATCAAGTATGTTTCCGAAACTGATACGTGGAGGTCAGCAAAACTGGCCGAGCACGGCGAAGAATACGCTGTTTTTAATAGCTGGGAAGATGCTAAAGGCGGTATTAGCATGTTCATTGCTGAGGGTAGGGAATTGGGATCTGACTACTTGTTAGTAACTCCATACTTTGACGAAATTGAGGACACTCCAACCGTCAATGGGTTTGTACCACCAATTGGGCAAGGAGAACCGGTTATATACGGAAGGTTTGCTCAGGTTGTCCAACCTGGCTCAAATGCCTATCTTGGGTTTGAATACGACGCTAATGCAGATCATATTATTTCTGATCAAGAATTATATTGCCGAACCATGGCCTGGTTTAAACACATACAGCAGCTTGGGTACGTCGGCTGTGC
>JBHHUN010000068.1:0-1861 GCA_046753765.1 Candidatus Dojkabacteria bacterium
AAATTGATGTGAAGTGCTACTTCCTGTGCGAGAATATTGAATATGACCATCACCCAAATATGCTCCGATTAAATAAGCAAAATCTTTATTCATTTTTTTGTCCAATCCTGTATATACGTTATCTTTCAATTGTCTCTTGCTCACATTGTGTAATATCTATTTCATTATAGTCATTATACAACAAATAGTCTAGTCCAAAGTGTATATACAGAATTTTCTAATAAAATTCCTATAAGTTTTTATCCAAATTTGTATATCATTTTTTGGAATTTCAGGATTATTTAACGATAAAAAAAGGGTGCAAAACCCTTAAGTTTCACACCCTTAAATCCTAATCTAAGTAACTATATAGTAACGACTTACGTTCCAGTCGTAACTTCTATCTTACTGATCGCATAATCGTTAATCACAACAATTCCGACTTCCTCGTAAATTACCCACCCCAGGCGGAGTTTCTTGGGATCATCAGCGGGAAGCACAGTTATGTCTTGTCTAATTGGGAAAGCTCCAACAGTGTCAGGGCTTGCAACAACTAGAACAACATCTGAATCCATCTTAGATGAAACATGAATGTCAGCGGTCCACAAGTGACCAAACAGACCACTGGTGAGAATCTCACGCGTGGTTGCTTCATCGTAGAAGTCCTTACCGAATACACGAATAGCTGCATACTGGTTAGCATGAACAACAATCTTCGTGGCAACAAGGTCGTGCTGCTCGATCATTCGGAAAGCAGTGTTCAAAGAAGCTGGAGAAAGAGTACCAACGTTAGTAACGATCTGGTCACCACGAGCGTCTGCCGCAGCAATCAGAGCCGAGAAAATATTGGCGTCCTCTTCCTTCTGGATGGCTTCTTTAGCCTTGATCTGAGCACGGTCAACGATATAGAATCGACGAGCCTTAATCTCAGAAAGTCTTACTTGCGGATTGGCCGCAATTTCGAAGGTAGGAACCAGAATTTCCTCACCTTCCTGAATCTGATCAGGGACAGCACCACGTCGTGAAACAACATGTGCAATCGCTGCAACGTCTCGCTCGTAACGAGCCAGAGCACCCTGTGGAAGCTCATCAACAAGGAGGAGCTTTCGACCGACTGCCTGATATTCGAGCGACCTGCGGATAGGTTCGACCATGGCCTGTGCCAGGGCTACTCGACCCTCATCCGTTTGAAGAGCTTGGGCAATGACTGCCTCTTTCTGCTCTTGAGTTAAACTGTTTTTATCAAACATCTTTTTCTCCTTATATACTTGATTCAAAATCCAACAAGGATATCAATCAAGAGTATAAAATATTTCAGATCTACTTAGATCTTCAGCAGTACGTGCAAGAAAGTTCCCCAAGAGAGGGAGTTTCCACCCTCTGGTAGAGCGCTAAATGCAGTATCTGTTCCTGGTACTCCACTCGGATAAGCCGTAGGTGCAGCCAAAGTCGCTCCGACAAGGTAGTTTACACCACCAGTAGATGAGTCAGTGAATCGTCCACCAACAGAAGCAAACTCACCATCTGCTGTTCCTGTTGTTTCTGTAGATGCTCCAACATATAGCCATGTACCTGGTGTATATGTAGCAACGGTTGTGCCGTTTGCATGAACTAATTCATACTGATCAGTCCAAAATTCGCCACCACCATGATAGACGGTCATTTTACCAGAAGCGAGTACTTCGTTAAATTGATCAGCAACTCGGTTCTGAGTAAAAACTTGCTGAGCCCCAAAAGCACCAGTGACAAGCGCACCTGTCAGAGATGTCTTTGGATTCCTAGAAAGGGCAGATCCAGATTCTGGAGTGAAACTAGTTGTTCCTGTTGATCGGGTATCACCTGCAATACCGATTGGGAAAACTGTTACAGCAGCAGCGGTATC
>JBHHUN010000069.1:0-1644 GCA_046753765.1 Candidatus Dojkabacteria bacterium
CTTGATTTTTCACGCGGTCGGGGAATCTGAATACACGATCCCTGCTTTTTGACTTTAACCTCTGTCGAACAAAGCGTCGATAACTGCTTCAAACCTTCTTCAACTGTCAAATCAAATTGTTTCCAGGCATCACGTAATATCCGTACAATCATGTAGGCAAGCATCACCACAAAGACGTGCCCTCGAGTGTTCTTCTCGGTTTGTACATAAACTGGCCTAACTTCCAAAAAGTCAGTTTTGCATGTACGGAAAGCTCTTTCAACTTCTGCGAGGTCCTTATACCGATCATGGATGATTTGTTTGTCAGCTACATCTTTCGGAAGATCTGTCTTAATGACATAGCAACCATCAAGACGTGATGCTTCTTCCAGGACATTATTATCTACTTCCAATTTCAAAGTTCGTTCCTGAGATATAACCTTCAACCATTTATCAATTTTAAGTTGAACAATTTTTTTGTTAACATCCTTTATGGCAGTTTCTACCTTGGCTCTTGCATGTTTACGGAGATATATGTTCTTCTTTTTAAGAAGCTTTTCAACACTCTTGCGCTTAGATATTCGTGACTCATTGATTTCCTCAACCCGAACAGGATTGCGCCTTAGGATGTAGCGTATACCATCATCTTCTACTTCAAAAACCTCTTCATCGAACAATCCCATCTGGATAACCCCTTGATCTATAAGTGAATCAATTTGGGGTTTGGTTATGGCTGTAATGTAATGAAATCCCTCTGGGAGGTTTTTTATCTGAGGGATTTTGATCATTCCTCGATCTCCTACAAATGTAACTCGCTCACAGCCAAAACGTTCTGCCACCTTTTTAACTTGGGAGGCAAAGGTCTGCGTATCCTGGGTATTGCCGGCAAATACCTCAGCTGAAACCGGTTCTCCAGACTCGTCACACAATAATCCTATCACAATCTGTTGCTTCCCTTTCTTCCCATCTCGATTGTAGCCATACTCACCAAAAAAATTATTCGTGCCTTCCAAATAACTACTGGTTACGTCGTAAAGAAATATCTCAGGCTCCTTTTTCTTTCGCCTCACTGAAAATAGAGCTCTCTCAATTTTTTGCTGATTATCAGCTAACCAGCTTAGATTCTCGTAAAGATCATTTTCATCAAAACCCCGTCTCATATCTAAAACGTCGCATGCTGCATGCACTTGGGCGAGTCTTACCGCAGAAAGTCGAGAACCCTGCTCGATTACTCGTGCAATAACTTGCCACATACAAAGCTTTCCGGCAAAGTTTGTCGTTCCAAGGGCTCTTTCAATCCCTATTCTCTTGGCGATCTGATAGACCGTCCAGATCGCTCCTACTGAGAGACCCTCTTGAAGGGTAACTCCTTCTTTAAGTGAGCCAAGCTCCGAAAGATTATCTTTATGTTTTAAGGCAAGTTTGATGGCAGCAATTTCTTCTGGCTTGCAATGGGAAAGGTTAGCGATAGTACGCTTTTTGACCTTGCCATTTTCTCGATAGGACTCGCGCAGGAGAATGGACTGATAAATTTTCTTGCTCTTTTTGGGATAAGATTTGTTTTCTACTATGTGCATGTCTATATAAGTATAACATATCTTCCTGTATGTCAAGCTATTTTTTAATTATTTATAATCTATTAGTGACTACATATATAGCCATAAA